>JAEWKC010000010.1 GCA_023386235.1 Bacteroidota bacterium
TGCCATATCAATCGCTATTCATTATTCATTGCCATCGGCTCATTCTTTTCTTCTTTCTTTTCTCTTAAGATCAAATTCAACAATACGCCTACCACACTGCATAAGCCAATGCCCGACATTTGAAAAGAACCGATTTGAAAATGCGCACCACCAATTCCCAAAACTAAAATAACAGACGCCAGTATTTGATTTTTAGTATGCATCATGTTTACTTTTCCGTTAAACATGGTATTAATGCCAACAGCAGCTATTGAACCAAATAACAATATCATCACACCTCCTAAAACCGCGTTGGGAATTGAGGTGAGTAAGGCTGTAAGCACACCAATGAAGGACACCACAATAGCCGTAATAGCTGAGATCCTTAATACTTTTGGATTGGTAACTTTAGTCAGTTGAATGGCCCCGGTAACTTCTGCATACGTAGTGCTGGGCGGACCGCCGATAAAAGAAGCCAGGAAACTCCCTACGCCATCGCCCATTAAAGTGCGATGTAATCCCGGCTTTTTTATAAAGTTTTTTTCGGCTACATTGCCTATGGCATAAATGTTTCCGATATGCTCTACTATAGGCGCTATAGCAACGGGCGCTATGTACAGAATGGCTTTCCAGTCAAATGCAGGCAGCACGATGGGCGGAACGCTCAGCCAGTCTGCTTTCCGGATGTTACCCGTATCTACATATCCCAAAGTATAAGCGAATAAATACCCGACAAGCAGGGCAGAAAAAATAGGGATCAGCTTCATCATGCCTTTTCCATACATAACCGTGACAACCGCAGTAAGCAAGGTTAACAGCGCAATTCCCCAATGCTCAGAGGCATTGCTTACAGCCGTAGGCGCAAGAGACAAGCCGATAACCATAATCACTGGACCCGTTACAGCAGGAGGAAATATACGATCAATGAATCCTATGCCGAAAAACTTAACCAGCAGTCCGAATAAAAAATACAACACACCTACAGCTACAAGTCCTGATAAGGTATGCTCATAACCAAACATAACAATAGCTACAGGAATGGGCGCTATAAAAGCGAAGCTGCTTCCTAAAAATACGGGTACTTTTCCTTTTGTGATCAAATGAAAACATAGCGTGGAAATTCCCGCCGCAAGTAAGGCTATAGCGGGTGAAAAACTTTTGTATGTATCCGGGAAATCAGTTATGCCCTGCCTGGCAAGCTCTGATTCTACGCCACTTGTAACAAGTATGGGCACCAACACCGTAGCGCCAAAAGCTACAAACATAAACTGGATGCCCAATATAATGGTTTGAAGTGTACTGCTGCTTTTCATTTTTTACAGATAAAAATTAATGTAATTGAGATACAACTATTTCTAAAATAGACAAAGCGCCGATGAACCACATGATAGGATGGATTTTATTGAACTTGCCTGTAAAAATACAGAGCAATAAATAGCTGGCAAACCCATAAGCGATACCAGTGCTGATGCTGTAAGTCAAGGGCATTAATATCAAAGTGAGAAATGCGGGCACTGCAATGTAGAGATCGTTAAAGTTTATTTTTATTAAATGCTTAGACATGTAAATGCCCACCATTATTAATGCCGGTGCGGTTGCATAAGCCGGCACCACGCCGATTAATGGCGCAAAGAACATGGCAAGCAGGAAAAAGAATGCGGTGAAGATGGAGCTTAATCCCGTACGGGCGCCATTGGCAATCCCCGCTGCAGATTCTACATATGTAACCGTACTGCTGGTGCCTAAAATACCACTCAATGTAGTGGTTACCGCATCGGCTTCCAATACTTTTTTTATGTGTGGCATCTTACCGTTTTTATCAACTAAGCCCGCTTCCATAGAACAGGCGATGGCTGTGCCGATAGAGTCGAACAGGTTTACAAACAAAAAAGAAAATATAGGTACAATGAATGCTATTTTTAATACAGATATTATTTCCAGCTTTGCAAATACAGGCGCCATAGACGGCGGACTGCTTACAACTTCTGCCGGTACAGAAATATTACCATCGAAGAAAAAACCTAAAACAGTAGCAGCTATAATGCCTATAAGAATAGAGCCTTTTATCTTGAAAATTTCAAGAAGCACCGTAATGAACAATCCCGCTATACCTATTATTAATGCCGGAGAAAATGTGCCCACACCCACTATGGTAGCTTCATTGGAGACAATCAGTCCCATTTGCTTAAAACCAATAAAAGATATAAACAATCCTATACCCGCGCCAATGGCTATACGCAAGGATTCCGGAATGGCGTCGATAATTTTATGTCGCAAACCCAATACGGAAATGATAATAAAAAACACACCCGACAAAAAAACTACGCCCAAGGCCTGCTGCCAGCTTGCTCCCTGGCTCAAAACAAGTGTGTAAGCAAACATGGCGTTCAATCCCATGCCCGGCGCCATGGCAAAAGGTACATTTGCCCAAAGCCCTACGATAAGTGTTCCGATGATGGCGGCCACACAGGTCACGGTGATCAGCGCTTCTTTTGGCATACCGGCATCCGCTAAAATATTAGGATTTACAAATATGATGTACGCCATAGTAAGAAAAGTGACCAATCCCCCGGTTAGCTCCTGACGAATATTGGTATTTCTTTCCTGAAGTTTAAAAATTCTGTTTAGCATGTTTTTTAGTTTTAAAAAATTACCAACCCCATTTTACCATTACCGTCGGGAATATTTTTACATCATCCGTTCCTACAACAAAGTTTTTACTTATCTCTACTTCTGAACCCACAGAAAAATGCGGGGTAATATTATAGAGAAATTGTGGCTCTGTAAGCAATACAGCCATTTTCTTATTTTTATCTGACCACAGTTTAGGCTGGCTCCATACATCTAAAAAGCCACGAAGTGTAAATTTATTATTCGCAAAATTATGAAACCATACGGCTGTAAACTGCCCGTCAATACCATTTGACCCTTGAATATATTTGTAGAGATAAGAAGTGTTCAGGGTAAAATTTCCCATTTTTACAGGGAAGCCCATACCTCCTAAAACGGAATAGTTAATAGGAAACGCGGCCGGCACGGCGGTATTGGTCATCAAAAAACCATCGTTGTATTCAATATGCGCGTTCAGGCCTTCAATGGCATTGTTAGGAATATTGAATTTTCTGGCAATTTCAAAGTAAGCCAATGACGCGCCACCATTGTGCCGGTCGAAATTAATATCGGTAAACATAAAAGTGCTGCCCAGTTTATCGGGTTTGAATATTTCAAAGGTTCCTGTAAGGTATTGCCTGTCTTTTAAAAAATCGTAATGCAGCTGTAGCTCCTGCGCATAAATTTTTATTGCAAAGAGAGGAAGAAGAAGAAGCAGAAAAATTTTCTTCATGTAGTTTAGATTTATTGAGATGTAAGAATGCGCAAACTTAGTAATAAATCTTTTCTGTGGAATATGATTTTTGTCAACAAAAAATCCGCATAGTATGCGGATTTAATTATTACAATTGATAGTGAATTAACTTACGAGTTGTTGATAAGCTGCGGCATCCGGCAGACCGTCTACTTCTGCAGGATTTTCCATTTCTACTTTAATGATCCATCCTGCGCCGTATGGATCGCTGTTGATAAGTTCCGGCGAATGTTCCAACTCGGGGTTTGTTTCTAAAACCTTTCCGCTTACGGGAAGGAATAGATCACTAACTGTTTTCACTGCTTCTACAGAACCGAAAACATCATCCGCTTTCAGGTTTTCGCCTATGGTATTAATATCTACATAAACAATATCGCCCAGCTCGCTGGCGGCAAACTCTGTAATACCGATAGTGGCAATGTTTCCTTCAGAAACACGGATCCATTCGTGGTCTTTGGTATATTTTAATTCTTCAGGATAATTCATAGTGTATCATTTTTTTGTAACACAAACCTAATAAAAACTTGGGGTAATAAAAAATTATTCTGCCACAATCAAGGGAGCAATTTTTGTATACGTTTCCTCATCAACAAAAATTATTTTCCGCACATCCTGTATGGTAGAAAATCTGCCATGCTGCTGCCTGTACACAACTATTGCTTTTGCTATATTTCTCTGCACGCCCGCGGCTACCATCTCTCGTTCAGAAGCCGCGTTAATATTGACTTTCCCGGCAGGTTTGACAATCTTTTCCTCGCTGGCAAATGCCGGTTGCGCATTTTCAATTTCTTTCTTTTGGGGTTTGGTTGACAATCTTAAATAGGAACGAATGTTGCCAAAAGTGGCGTCTGAAATGCCATAGACTTTTTTTACATCTTCAATGGCGGTAAAGCCATTCACAGCGTTTCTGTATTTTACAATGCGTTCGCTCAGCACTTCTCCAATGCCGGGCAATGCTTTCCAATCTTCCGCGGAAGCTGTGTTTATGTCTATCACAGGAATATTCCTGTTGTTTGCCGCGTAGGAAGAAAAACGGTTACCGGTTCTTTCTATTTTTATATAAGGTATAAGCGCATCGGCTTCTTCGGGTTTTAGCCCCCATATTTTTCTGATGTCTTCGGCCTTGTAAAACCTTCCGCCTTTTGATGTATAATTAATAATCGTATTGGCGGTTTTTTCGCTTAAGCCAAAATCTACCCACTGTTCTTTGGTAAGCGTATTCGGGTCGAATGGAAACAGCCGGGCTTCATCAATTACAGTTTCTTCGCTTACATCAGATGCTTCATTATTAAAAAAATTATCCTGTTTATTAAACTGCTCTTTAAGTGTATTCTTGTCGGGAATGGTGGCGTCAGACGTTTTTTCAGCGCTGTTATACAACAATGGAAACGCAATCACTGCGCCCACTACGGCAAGAAAAATTACCATACCGTTCCTTTCTTTCCTGGAGAAAGTAAAATAATCTTTCCATTTATTTTTTGAGCGAGGCATTTCTTTTAAAATTGAGCATGATTCAACATATCTATATAAAAAACTATGCCGTTATTAATTTCTTCTATAAAAATATATTCGTCTGCGGTATGACTTCTGGCGCTATCGCCCGGGCCGCACTTCAATGCCGGGAACTGCATGAAAGCCTTATCTGAACAGGTTGGAGAGCCAAAAGGCTTTCGTCCTAAAGCCATACCTGCTGCCACAATTGGATGATCTACCGGGATGCTGGACGACTTTAGCCTGAAGTTGCGGGGCTTGATTTCACTTTCTATATTGTCTCTGATAATTTCCAGGATATCTTCATGCGCATAACAATCGGGAATGCGTATATCTACCACATAATGGCAGGAATCGGGCACCACGTTGTGTTGTTTATTTTCTGTATTAACGGAGGTTACCGTCATTTTTACTTTGCCTAACCACTCCGATTTTTTATCGAAATGATGAGTACGGAACCACTCAATTTCTTTCACGGCTCTGTACAACGCGTTCACTCCTTCACTTCTTGCCGCATGACCGGCTTTGCCATGCGCCGTTACATCCAGCACAAGCAGGCCTTTTTCGGCTACGGCCAGTTCTGTTTGTGTGGGCTCGCCCACTATACCACACCAGCTTTTTTTGGGTTCTTTAAAACTTACTTCATCTACAGAATCCAGAAATCCTTTAAAGTTGAGCAGCGCCTCAATGCCGTTGGCGCCGGATATTTCCTCTTCGGCTGAACAGGCCATCACTATATTGAATGGCAGATTTTCTTTATCATAAAAATATCTGAACGTAGCAATCAATGACACCAGGCACCCGCCCGCATCATTGCTGCCTAACCCGAAAATTTTACCGTCTTTTTCTAACGGGGTGTACGGGTCTATGGTATATTTAGGATTGGGCTTTACTGTATCGTGATGAGAATTAAGCAACACTGTAGGTTTTGCGGCATCAAAATATTTGTTTACCGCCCATACATTATTGATATGTCTTTGATGCGGAATGCCACTATCTATAAAAAAATCTTCCAGGATAGCCGCGGTGTTGTCTTCTTCCCTTGAGAAAGAGCGTGTGGCTATCAGCTTTTTAAGCAATGCCAATGCATCTTTTTGAAGCTGTTCTATATCATTCATAAAAAACCTTTTTTGCAATGTACTCAATTCTTATTATTTAAGAATAATTAATATGCTTTTTCTTGTAAATATGATTATATACTCGTTCTTTGTAAGTACAATAAATTATAGAGAATTACTCCTACATGAAGAAGATCACCGGTGAATCACAAAACCAGAACGTAATTGCTCCCGTAGCTGCTTTTAATGAAAGAAAACTTATTTACCTTGTGAACCCCATTTCAGGAAACAAGAATAAAGCCCGCATTATCAACGAGCTGAAAAAATATAGTACAGATAAAAATTTACACTGGGATATTTTTGAAACCAACAAGCAGGGAAACTACGACTTCGTTATAGAAAAAATAAGAAAGGAAAAAATAACCGATATAGTTATTGTAGGCGGAGACGGCTCTGTAAACCAGGCGGTAAGCGCTTTGCACAAAGAAGATGTATGCTTTGGCATCATACCATTTGGCAGTGGCAACGGGCTGGCGCGTGCGGTAGGTATACCTATGAATACAAAGCAGGCCTTTGAGATCATTGCCAAAGGCGAATCAAAATTTACAGACGCCTTTTTAGTGAACGGGCACCTGTATGGCTGTATGCTCACCGGCGTGGGATTTGATGCAAAAGTAGCGCACGAGTTTGCCTCTTCCACACAGCGGGGATTAAAAACTTATGTGCAAAAAGTGATCTCTAATTTTTTTAATATCAAACCATACCTGTTCGAGATAGAAGCGGAGGGTTTTAAATTTACAACAGAAGCTTTTTTTCTGAGCATAGCCAATGGTAACCAGTTTGGCAATAATTTTACCATCGCGCCTAAAGCCTCGGTAAACGACGGATTGCTGGATATTGTAGTGGTACAAAAAATGAAAAAAAGAAAATTACTTGCGGCCATTATAAAACAGATCTCCGGCAAAAATGAATTGCAGGATTATGTTGGCCGCGCCGAATCGAAAGATATTTTATATTTACAAAGACCTAAGCTGAAAATTAAAAACACTGCATTAGCCCCCATTCATATTGATGGTGAACCCATAGATACCGCTAAAGAATTTGAAATTGAAATTCTGAGAAATAATTTTAAATTAATCCAATAACATACTACTCTCTAACGCGCTTCAGCAGCGGGCTTCAGTCCTTCGGGATAAGGATTTACAATTTCAAATACCTGCTGCGCATTAGAAAAAGTGAGTTTCTTTGTTTCGGAATCTGAGCCACTGATGCTTGTGCTGATGAAAGAACCCGGTTGTATAAAAATGCTTACCATAGGCACAGATCCTTCAATATTGTTATAAACAATCATTTTATAATCTGTTGTCTGCGATTTTGAATTATTGCCTTCACCTGTTTTCGCTCTGTAAAAAGTGCTATAGCTGTCATCTCCTATTTTGATAGTGAGCGTAGCGTCTTTACTCGCATCTATATAATGATTCTGCGCGTTTTGATAAGTGTGTTTCTGAGGCGTTTCATAATCAAACTTAGGCAAGGATAAAATCACATCAATAGGTACAATATTGCCATTTTCATTGATTCTGCCGTATGCGTTGAGCTTTAAGAACGCGCCAAATTTTTGCACTTTAATTTTATTGCTTTCAATTTCAATCGGTGCTTTTAATTCATTAAAGTGAAAAGCTATTTTATTATTCTGAGCCATCAATACGCCATTTAAACTCAATAATACAAACAGCGTTAAGTATATATATTTATTTATCATTTTATAAGTAATCACCTTCTTTTTACAAGGAATAAGCCTTTTTGTTTAAAAACTTCTGCAAATGTATTGCAACATACGTACCAAAAGCTTACATTTTTTCATCGTCGTATTCTCCCCAAAGAGCATAAGCCCCGAAAACCGCCAATCCTCCTACAATTATGGGCGTGAGGATAGTTAATATAATAACTCCGAATACCAGGTCTTCCTGCTTTTGTGATATTATCTTAGGAAATCCTAATACAAAAACACAATAATACGATGCCAGTATGGCTAATGCTATCCAAATGATACCCAAAAATCTTTTAAGAAAATTCATATTATTCAATATTAAAGATTAATCAATATAGCGTTTTTTATTACTGATATAAATCAATCCAATTATAAAACACAAGCCCGCTATTACAATGGGATACCATAACCCTTCGAGATACCACTCCGCGTTGCCGGCGTCTTTTGCCTTTGTAGTAAGATAGACCGCTACCGTTGGCAACAGGCCGCCAAAGATGCCATTTCCTACATGATACGGCAAAGACATGGAAGTGTATCGTATTTTTATCGGAAACATTTCTACCAGGAAAGCGGCTATCGGCCCATACACCATTGTTACAAACAACACCTGTATAAAAATCAAAAATATCAGTTTCCATTTATCACTACTGTTTAATAAGGTAGAAGTAGTGACGGTAACGTTGGATTCCAGGCTGGCTTCTTGCTTTACAGTAACAACGCTGTCTTTGGTGGTTTTTGTATTGTCTGAAAAATACACAACCGATTTGTAATGCTCTGTTTCTTCTCCGTGTGCGTTCTGCGTGTACACGGGTTTTGCGTTGTCTGTTTTTACAATTGTTTTTTCTGTGGTGGACATCACATTGTACATTGCCCGGTAGATGGGCCGGTAACAAAATATAGCCAGCAGCATCCCCGTTAACAGAATTATTTTTCTCCCTATCTTATCGCTTAAAAATCCAAACAATACAAAGAACGGAGTGCCCATCAGCAGCGCAATGGCTACCAGCGAATCTATCTGCGCACTCTCTATATTGCCTATTTTCTGCAAAAAGCTTAAAACGTAAAACTGCCCGGTATACCACACCACACCCTGCCCCATAGTAGCCCCAAACAAAGCTAACAATACAAATTTCAGGTTATATTTATTGCCAAAACTTTCTTTTAAAGGATTGGTGCTTGTTTTACCTTCTTTTTTCGCTTTGGCGAACAAAGGAGATTCGTGCATATTTCTTCTTATAATAAAAGAAATAAACACCATGATTACAGATACCCAAAATGGTACACGCCATCCCCAATCGTTGAAAGCTTCGGGCGAAAGAAGTGTTTTGGTCGCCAGTATCACCATCAGGGAAACAAACAGGCCAAGTGTAGCGGTAGTCTGTATCCACGATGTCCAGAATCCGCGTTGGTGACTGGGAGAATGCTCTGCTACATAAGTGGCGGCACCGCCATATTCACCGCCCAATGCCAAGCCCTGCAACAAACGAAGAAACAATACAATCAGCGGAGCGAAAGCCCCAATGGTTTCATACCCCGGCACACACCCGATAAGAAAAGTTGCGCCACCCATTAACAATAAGGTGAGCATGAAAGTATATTTTCTGCCTACCACATCTCCCAGCCTGCCAAATACAATGGCTCCGAACGGGCGCACTACAAAGCCTGCCGCAAAAGTAGCCAACGTAGAAAGAAATGCTGCCGTAGGATTATCCTGCGGAAAAAATTTAGTGGATATGACCACTGCCAAACTTCCGAATATATAAAAGTCGTACCATTCTATTAAAGTACCGGCAGAAGAGGCGCCTATTACTTTCCAAATGCCTTTTGGTGCTTTAGTTGCAGACATAGATATACTGTTTTAAAAAGAGCTTATTTTAAAAAATTATTATTGAGTGCATTGCAAAAGTTCATCGGGTATTTCACAAACCGGTATGGGCACCATTTTGTGCAGGTTGGCCCTGTGCCTGCTTTTGTATATTTCCAGCACCTGTTTTTTTCTTCCTTCAAAATCTTCCGGCCCATGTGTGTCGGCTACGCTCATGGCCCATTCCAGCTCAGGATACGAAGCGCCTATTTGCTCCTCATCTGTTTTTGAATTAGCAAATAAACCATCTGTAGGCGCCGCGTTTTGTATGCTCGGTACAATATTTAACTCTTTCGCCAGCGCATATACCTGTGTTTTCAGCAAGTCGGCAATAGGGCTTATATCCACACCGCCATCGCCATATTTAGTAAAGAAGCCTACGCCAAAATCTTCCACCTTATTGCCGGTGCCTGCCACCAGCAAGCCGTTAGTCTGCGCGTAATAATAAAGCGTGGTCATGCGCAGGCGCGCCCTGGTATTGGCAAGCGCCAACTCTCTCAGTTCCCGGGAATAGCTTTCATCGGTTGTTTGATTTTGAAAGCTGTCGAAAACGGGCGTAAGATCAACACGTATATCCGCCACATTGGGAAATTGATTTTTGAGTTCTGTGATATGCTTCTGCGCGCGGCTTACTTCGGCAGAAGCCTGATGAATAGGCATTTCTAACAAAAGCGTATCCATGCCTGTTCTGGCAGCCAGCACCGAAACCACGGCCGAATCTACGCCTCCCGAAACGCCCAGTACAAATCCGTTTGTCTTAGCTTTTTGTGCATAATTGCTCATCCAGTTAACTATGTGCTCTATTACTTTTTGTGTCTGCATTTTATATTGTGTGTAGCGTTAGTTTTTATTTTTCAGATTTAAATGATATTTAAAGATAAAGCAATTGAGAAAAGATAATAAAATAAATGGAGAAATATTTTTTTCGTACTTGAAGCCATCGTAAAAATTTCCAACAAATGCATAGCATAATAAATTTTTATTCATACTTTCTTGTCTGAATTAAAACATTCCTTATATTTGTGATAGAAATAGGTAGATATGCTTTCTAAAACTTGCGAATATGCCATCAGAGCAATGATTTACGTAGCACAAAATTCTGAAGATGGCAAAATGGTGAACATTAAGGAAATATCTGAAAACATAGCTTCACCCGAACTTTTTATCGGGAAAATATTACAGGGGCTGAGTAAACAGGGATTTCTCCAGTCTTCAAAAGGACGATACGGCGGGTTTTATATAAGTGAGAAAAATGCACAGGCCTCGCTGGCAGATATCATCATTGCTATCGACGGCGATAAAATGTTCAAAGGCTGTGGCGTAGGATTAGAATATTGTTCTGAAAAGAATCCGTGCCCCATACATCATGAATATAAACATACCAGAAAAGAACTTTATAATATTTACCGGAAAACTACGCTGGGCCAATTTAAAACCGACCTGCAGAAAACAAAAATATTCTTAAAAAGGCAATAAATTTTTTTCCTTAAAATAGGATAAAAAGATACAAATATATAAATTGAAAAGAGATGTATAACTTTCAGCCTCTCACCGTATTATTGATATTACTGTTGGTGGTAATCATTCTAATAGCCTACTGGATGCAGCAAAAAGCAAAGAACATGACCAACACAGCCAGGAAAGGCAGAAAAAATTTTGACGACCAGTCTTTCAAAAGTCAGCTGGCAAAGATGGATGATAAGCAAATTGACAGCCTGCTGGCATCTGTAAAGAATAAAAAAAAGAACCAATCAGGAATAGTATCAATTGTAATTTTTTTTGTAGCTGCTTTATTTTATTCTGTTCCTGTTGCAGCCCAGGCTGTACAAAAAAGTAAACCTTTGTTATCTGAAGCCGGCGTAATCATTACCATTTTCTTATTGATGGTACCCGTTTTATTCGCGCTAATATTAATGGCAATAAAAATAAAGAAAGTGGCCAACAGGCACACTTCGGATATGAATGCGCGACGTGCGCAAAAGTTAGCCGATTATTTAGATTCACTGCCTGCGGAAGAAATAGAAAAAGAAGCAGAAAAAAGAAAAGCGGCGCTGGATTATAAACTTTCTCATAAAGAACTTTCTGGTGAGCTTACACCGCAAGACAGCAAAGGGTTGATCAACATCAAGGAAGAAGAAGGCTTGCCTTTTGTAGCTATCAAAAGAAAGGCGGCATCAAGAACAGCGGTTGCTCCGGAGCTGAGCAAATTGGTGATCTGGTATCTTATTACGGCTACTTTCTGGTTGATCTTCGGTACTACGGTAGGTGAATACCTCGGGATAAAGTTTGTAGCGCCTGACGCTGACAGCCTTAGCTGGCTTAGCTTCGGGCGGTTACGGCCGGTACACACCAACACGGTTTTCTGGGGGTGGGCGTCGCTGGGCATGCTGGGACTGGGATACTATTCCGTACCGCGGGTGGGCAATAAACCTTTATTTAGTTACAAGCTTGGCTGGTATGCCTTATACCTCATCAATGCCACAGTATTATTGGGAAACATTGCGCTGATGGCCGGCATCAACAATGGCGGCGGCGAGTACCGGGAATATATCTGGCCAATCATGTTGCTGTTCGGCATAGCGCTGGCGCTTACGCTGTACAACTTTTTAAAAACAATTGCACGCAGGGAAACCAAAGAGATTTACATTTCCAACTGGTATATTGTAGCAGCCATTATGTTCGGCATAACCATTGCAATCGTGGCTTATGTGCCTGCGTGGCAAAACGGGTTGGGAGAAACCATTATCCAGGGATACTATATGCACCAGGGCGTAGGCATGTGGTTTATGATGTTCACGCTTGGATTAGTGTATTACTATCTTCCACAGCAGCTAAACAAGCCGATCTATTCTTACAGCCTCGGTATTCTTGCATTCTGGACACAGATAATTTTCTATACGCTGATAGGCACGCACCATTTCGTTTTCAGCTCAATCCCCTGGTGGCTGCAGACAGTAGCTATCTTCGGAAGCGTAGGCATGGTAATACCTGTAGCAGCCGGCACCACCAACTTCCTGATGACGCTGAAAAGCGGCTGGTACCAGTTAGCCGACAGCTACACACTGCCTTTCTTCCTGGTAGGTACCATTTTTTACTTCACCGGTTCCATGCAGGGCACGGCAGAAGCATTCCGTTCCACAAATCTCCTGTGGCACTTCACAGACTTTACGGTAGCACACTCGCACCTGACCATGTACGGCATTATCAGCTTCTTCCTGTGGGCTGCCATCTATACTCTACTGCCGCGCCTTACCAGGAATGAAGCGCCGCAGATCACCGTGGGTGCACACTTCTGGCTGGCGCTTATCGGCTTGCTGTTTTATACAGTGCCGCTGATGTACGGTAGTACCATCAGGGGAAAAATGTGGATGGAAGGCTTACCGTTTATTGATAGTGTGGTATTAATGGCGCCTCACTGGCTTTGGCGTGCTATCGGCGGCACACTGATGTGGATATCCCACTTCTTCTTTGCCTACAATCTCTATAAGATGATGCCTTCTACGCAGATAGTGGATGTAAACGAAAAAGCAATAGAAATATTACAATCGGAAAATAATACTTCAACCTCTAAAGCAAAGCAATAATGGAATGGTTCAACGATCATAGAAAATTATTCATAACAACAATCTTATTCTTTTTATTATTAACTGTATTTGTTGCCATTCTTCCCGCACTCAACAATGAAAAAATAAACAGGCCTTTGCCCGGCGCCGAGCCATTAAGCAAAGATGCTGTTGCAGGGAAAAAAATATACATCGCCAACGGTTGTGTAGCATGCCATACCCAACAGGTGCGCAACGTGGATATGGATAAAGTATGGGGGCAGAGGCCTAGCGTGGCTGCCGACTATGCAGCCATTACCAGGACTGATTTATGGAGCAATACGGCAACACTCATGGGCACTGAACGTACCGGTCCTGACCTGACAGATGTAGGCAACAGGCAGGGAAGCCTGGAATGGAACCTGACGCATCTGTTCAACCCACGTATCTTGGTGAAAGAATCTATAATGCCAGCCTACTCCTGGCTGTTTGAAATTAAAAAAGAACCTGCTCCTGATGACGTTGTGGTGAATGTACCCGCGGGATATATAAAAGGCGAAGGAAAGGTGGTAGCCAAAAAAGAAGCGTTGCAGCTTGTTGCTTACCTGCAATCATTAAAGCAAACAAAGCTGCCCGACGGCAATGCAATACCTGAATTTCTTTACAAGCGGAAACCAAAAGCGGCAGCAGGCGAAAGCGGCGAAGCGCCCGCACTGGATGGCAGCGTGCTATACACCACACATTGCCAGGCCTGCCACCAGGCCGGCGGCGAAGGATTGCCCGGCGCATTTCCGCCATTAAAAGGCAGTAAAGTAGTACTTGCAGACAGCATTGAAGTATTTGTAGACATTATACTCAATGGCTACAATGGCCGAGCCGGTGAAGGTTATGGCCCAATGCCGGCTGTAGGTACCACGGCTAATTTAACCGCAGAAGAAATCACCGCCATCATGAATCATGAAAGAACAAGCTGGGGAAACAATGCTAAAAAAGTGACGGTAGAAGAAGTAAAAAAAATAATGGACTTTATTAAATCACAACCTGCTAAATCGCAATAAGATGAAAAAATTGATCATAACATTGGTATTGATGATCGGCCATATTGTTGTATATGCGTGCTCGGCCTGCGAAAAGCAACAGCCAAAAATGTTACAGGGCATAACGCATGGCTCGGGTCCGCAAAGCGACTGGGATTATGTAATTATCTCGTCAATAGCCATCATAGTAATGATAACGCTTTTCTTTTCTGTTAAATGGCTGATTCACCCCGGAGAAAAATCACCTGATCATATAAAAAGATTAATGCTTAAAAAGGATACCAATGGACTCCAGTGAAGTAATCATATTTATAGACGAAGATAAAGCGCCGATAGCACAATTGAAAGCGCCCGTAAATTTTGAACTGGATACACGCAAACTGGTAGATGGCAAGCATGTATTGCGCGTGGTAAGTAAAGATGCTACGGGTAAAGAAGGTATAAAGCTGATACCTTTTGAAGTACGCAACGGCCCCGCAATTTCGGTGGAAGGAATAAAAGAAAATGCTATTGTAAATGGCGTGGTACCTATCATGGTAAATGCTTACAGCAAGGGAGATACCGAAAAATTTTATATCAGTGGTAGCGAAACACCACAGAGTATTCCAACCTGGATTTGGATTATCATTATTATTTTTTCGGGTTGGGGACTTTATTTTCTAATCAGCTATTGGACTATGAATGGAATTGAATAATAATAGTACAAGCCGAACGTTATAAAAAATAGATTAAAAAAGTATGCAAAACAAATTTCAAATAGGTGACGATGTTAGCTGGAACTCTGAAGCCGGAAGAGTTTCAGGAAGAATCATTCAAATCCATTCAAAAGATTTTGATTTTAAAGGCTACACGCATCATGCTACAGAGAAAGAGCCGCAGTACGAAATAAAAAGTAATAAAACAGACCACATTGCCGCGCATAAAGGTAGCGCCCTCACAAAAATAACAAAGAAGAAAGATTGAAAACAATAGCCGAAAAGATCATTGCGTTTAATAAGCAATTGCATTTTTCCGAATCGCTGCCCGGCGCATTTTCTGTACTCAATCCTTTCAGGGAAAACCCTGAAACCCTAAAGGTTATGTCGACATTTTACCATCAGTTTTATGATGATTATAAAGAAAGAAAATTTATTATCGGCATTAACCCCGGCCGTCACGGCGCAGGCATTACAGGCGTACCTTTCACCGATACCAAAAGGCTGGAATCTGCATGTGGTATAACCATGCAATCCAAAAGTTCATACGAACCTTCTTCCGTATTTATTTATGACATGATTGAGGCATACGGAGGTGTAAAAAATTTCTATGCAACATTTTATATCAACTCGCCATTTCCACTGGCAATTATTAAAAATGACGGTAATGGTAAACACGTAAACGCGAATTATTACGATGATAAAAGTCTGTTTGATGCTGTGAAACCTTTTATTACAAAGACTTTAAGACAACATGTCGCAATAGGATTGAACACAGAGAAAGCGTATGTGTTAGGTAAAAAAAATGCCATATTCATCAATGCGATAAATGAAAAAGAAAAATTGTTCGACGAGTTGATTGTATTAGAACATCCACGTTTTATACAACAATATAAATCAAAAGAAAAACAATCGTATATTGATCAATATGTAATTGCATTGACCGATAGATGATTATCGTATGCCTCACCACCTTATTACTTTACTACAAAAACAGCTTTATTACAGAAAAAATATTTTATCTTGCCATAAACAATACTGATTTTATGCCGGAGAAATTAAAAATTCATGTTACATCTGAAATTGGACAATTAAAAAGACTGATTATACACAGTCCCGATGGAGGCATAGGAAAAATTGTACCCGGAAAATTTAAAGAATGGCTTTACGACGATACCGTACATTTAAGCCAAATGCGAAAAGAATACAACAATTATATCAAACTGCTGCTGTTCTTTCTCGACCCTGCAAAGGCAAAATATATTTGCGATTTCGAAAAAAATAATCCCGGTAAAAATGATTGCTACAAACCCGAAAGTATGCATTATTACAATAGCGATTATGTATTGGATACACAGTTTCTTTTAGCTAAGATTTTAAAAAATAAAGAAACCCGCAAAAGAATCATTGCTGCTATTTGCGCTTGGGAAGGCGTAAGTACCATGACAGAAAAAAAACTGGAGAAAATAAACAATCCTCACGAACTGGCTAAAATACTTATTTCCGGAACATTAAAAGACGATAAAAATAAAAACAGCGTTTTTATTTTTCCACCTTTACCCAATTTTATTTTTACAAGAGATATAGGTATCACCATCAACGATCACTTTCTTTTAAGTAATGCTCACACGCCTGCAAGAGAAAGAGAATCGCTGCTGATGCGCTACATAGCACAAAATCTTTTATTTAAAAACCGGGAAGAAAAACTAATAGAAATTTCAGAACCCGGCAATTTCTTTTTACTGGATGAAGAAACACAGTTGAAGAAAAAAACCAGTATAGAGGGCGGCGATGTAATGATGATAGCGCCCAATCATTTATTAATTGGTTGCAGCGAACGAACTACCGCATCTGGCATCAACGAACTTGTGCACGCAATTTTTAAAAACAAAAATACAGCGGTTGAAAAAATTTCTGTCGTAAAAATTCCGAAGCATCGCGCTATCATGCACATAGACACTGTATTTACACAAGTACGAAAAGATATGTGGGTGCTTTTCGGGCGATTTTCCGATACCCATAGCGAAGAGAAAGAGAAGCGGAGCTATTATGAAAGAATTACGCACGAAGACGCCGTAGACAAAGACTTTCTCGTAGAAGTTTTCAGGTTTGAAAAAAAATTAAATGAAAAATATATAGCGCAGAAAAATTACGAAACAGATATAAGCCATAAAATAAAAGGCCTGGAATCGCTGCTTAGAAACATCAGTATAGAAGACTTTGGCATAGCAGCGGAAGAAGTAAAAATTATTTACAGTGCAGATAATATTTTTCCTTATGACGAACGTGAACAATGGACAGACTCCTGCAACTTACTCGCGTTGAAAGAAGGTGTGGTAGTGGGCTATCAGCGAAATGAAAAAACCGCTGAAAGCTTTAAACAGCACGGCTTTAAGGTTGTTTCCGCCGAAGAATTGATTAAAGATTTTTCCACCGGAAAAAAGCAACCTGCGCAGGTACAAAACACATTAATTCTGCTTCCGGATGCGGAGCTATCCAGGGCGCGCGGCGGATCACATTGTATGAGCCTTCCTTTGTGGAGAGAAAAGCCCGATAAATAATTCTTTATGCAATTAGCTTCAACCATACTCATGATAAGGCCAAAACATTTTGGCTATAATGCTGAAACCGCCGCCGATAATGTATTTCAGTCAAAAGTAGAAACCGGCATTGATGAAACCGCGCAAAAAGCACAAAGCGAATTTGACGCCATGATGCAGGTGCTGAAAGAGAATGCGATAGACACGGTAATAGTGGAGGATACAGATGATCCTGTAAAACCTGACGCTGTCTTTTGCAACAACTGGATATGCACCATGCCGGACGGAAGCATGTACACATTCCCTCTGAAAGCCGAAAACAGGCGATTAGAAATCAGGCAGGATATTGTAGATAATTTGCAGAACGACTTTTTCGTAAAACGTTTTGAAGACTTATCCGAAAAAGCCGGTCATAATATTTATCTTGAAAGTACCGGCAGCATTTGCTTTGATCATATCAACAAGATTGCTTATGCCTGTATCTCACAAAGAACCAACGAAAGCTTTTTGAAAGAATTTTGTGCAAAAATCAATTACAAACCTTTCTGTTTTGCAGCATCGGTCAAAGACGGAAAGGAAATTTATCATACCAATGTAATGATGCATATTGGCGAAACCTACGCCGTAGTTTGTTTAGAAGCATTGGAAGAAGTAAAGCAACAGATAGAGCTATCCAACCTGTTAAGAAAAACAGGCCATGATATTATTTCCATATCGTATCAACAAATGAATAGCTTTGCAGGAAATATGCTACAAATAAAAAATAAGAACGATAAAAAAATTACGCTTTTAAGCAAAACAGCTTTTGACTCGCTAAGATCGGAACAAAAATATATTTTTAACCGGCATACTCACCTGCTCCCTGTTGATATTTCCCTGATTGAAAAAGCAGGCGGAGGTAGTGTAAGATGCATGATCACAGAAATATTTTTAAAGAAAAAAGATGAATAACAAAAACATATTATTACTTATATGGTTGTCTTTAACCTTTATGGGCTGCGATGCCCAGCAGGCAACCTCTTTAAACAATACTAAAACTAATACAATGAAAAAAGACAATCCTCATTATTCCCGGACAGACACGGCCAAGATATTTCTTACAAACGAAGAATGGAAAGAACTACTTCCCGAAGAAGTATATCATATAGCCAGAGACAAAGGCACGGAAAGGCCGTTTACCAGCGCTTTTGAAACCTCTAAAGATATAGGTACTTACTATTGCAAGGCCTGTGGCAATCCATTATTTAAAAGCGATACAAAATTTGATTCGGGGTGTGGCTGGCCAAGCTTCTTTGAACCCATTAATAAAAGCTCCATTATTTACAAACCCGATCATAGCCACGGCATGAACAGAACAGAAGTACAGTGTGGCCGATGCGAAGCGCACTTAGGACACGTGTTTGAAGACGGTCCTCCGCCAACCGGTTTGCGCTATTGCATTAATGGTGTTATTCTTGATTTTGAGAAAAAATAAGTTTGAAATAATACCGGATTATTCATTACAACCTTTAATATTTTATCTTTGCTCTTATGAGCAACAAAATAGTAAGAACACGTTTTGCGCCCTCACCCACAGGCGGCCTGCATCTTGGTGGTGTAAGAACAGTACTTTTCAATTACCTATTTACTAAACAGAACAATGGAAAATTTGTTTTGAGAATTGAAGATACCGACCAGACCAGATTTGTGGAAGGCGCGGAGGCATATATTAATGAAACGCTGAAATGGTGTAGTCTTGAGCCCGATGAAAGTGTAGAAAAAGGAGGTGCATTTGGACCGTATAAACAAAGTGAAAGAAAGCAGCAGGAGATATATAGAAAATATGCCGATGAGCTGGTACAGAAAGGTTATGCGTATTATGCATTTGACACACCCGAAGAACTGGAACAAATGCGCAGTAATTTTAAAACCGAAAGCAATCCTTCTCCCAGGTATGATGCTGTGTTAAGAAACAAAATGCGCAACTCTCTTTCTCTCTCTGCAAAAGAAACGGAAGACCTGCTGCAAAGTGGTACTCCTTACGTTATCAGAATCAAGATGCCCGAAAATGAGACGATCTCCTTCACCGATATGATTCGTGGCGAAGTAAATTTTAATACATCCGAAGTAGACGATAAAGTATTATTAAAAGCCGATGGAATGCCCACTTACCACTTAGCGGTTGTGGTAGATGATTATCTTATGCAGATATCACACGCCTTCCGTGGCGAAGAATGGCTGCCCAGCGCGCCGGTGCACGTAAAGCTTTGGGAATATTTATTCGGATTTGAAAATATGCCTCAATGGGCACACCTGCCCTTAATTTTAAAACCTGACGGAAAAGGAAAATTATCTAAAAGAGATGGTGAAAGACTTGGCTTTCCTGTATTCGCGATGGATTGGACCGATCCCCGAACACAAGAGTTTTCCAATGGATTCAGAGAAAAAGGCTTTCTCCCAGAAGCTTTCATAAACATGCTGGCCATGCTTGGATGGAACGATGGCACAGAACAGGAAATATTCTCCATGAAAGAATTAATAGAAAATTTTTCCATTGAAAGAATACATAAAGCAGGAGCAAAGTTCAATTACGACAAAGCGTTATGGTTTAACCACGAATGGATAAAACGCTCTTCCGCGGCTTATCTGGCTAAATATGTAAAACCCCTGCTTGCCAATAAAGGCATTTATCCGGATAGTGATGAAAAGTTAGAGAAGGTAATAGAACTGGTGAAAGAGCGCTGTACTTTGCTTAATGACTTTGTTGAGCAATCGTCTTTTTTCTTTACAACTCCCGAAAGCATGGATACATCCTTCATAGAGAAAAAATGGTCGGCAGAAAAATATGATTTCTTCGAAACACTTACAGACGCTTACGCGCAAATGAACGATGATGCATTTCTCAATGAACCATTGGAAAATCATTTTAAAGAATTGGCCGCATCAAAAAACATAAAAGCAGGAGAGCTAATGCTGCCTCTGAGAATAATGCTGGTGGGCGGTAAATTTGGTCCGCATGTATTTGAAATAGCGGAGCTGATAGGTAAAGAAGAAACCATAAGCAGAATAAAAAACGGCTTGAATAATCTCTCCAAATAATTTTTAAAATATGAACGGAAAAATTGCCATTATCGGCGGAGGCAACCTGGGCGCCTCTATTGCCCAGGGAATGATCAAAAGCGGCTTTAAACAGCCGCAGGACATTATTATCACCAGAAGAAACGTAGCCGCTCTGCAGCCTTTACAATTAGCGGGAGCAATAACCACAGACGATAATGTGTACGCCGTTCAAAATGCGGAATGGATTATTTTTGCAGTCAAGCCATTCCAGATTGCAGAGATCATCGGCCAGTTAAAAGCGCATTTGCATGCTGATAAACACAAGATTATCAGTGTCATTACCGGCATCTGGATCAAAGATTTACAAGAATTACTTTCAGATAAGTTCACATTGTTTCGTGCCATGCCCAACACCGCTATCGCTATTAATGAAAGCATGACGTGTATTTGCAGCGTCAATGCAGACAGGCAAGAAAACGAAGACGTGTCGGCGCTGTTTAATCAATTAGGTAAAAGTGTAATCATAGACGAAAAATTAATGGACGCCGCTACAGTACTTGGGGCTTGTGGCACAGCATATGCCCTCAGGTATATCAGGGCTAATATTCAGGGTGGAATAGAGATTGGCTTTAGCGCTAAAACTGCCGCGTTGATTGCCGCGCAAACCGTAAAAGGCGCAGCGGATTTACTATTGCAACAAAACCGCCATCCCGAAGAAGAAATTGACAAGGTGACAACCCCGCAGGGCTGTACCATTGCCGGATTAAACGAAATGGAGCATAGAGGCTTCTCTTCATCGCTTATCAGAGGTATCACTACCAGTTACAAAAAGATCATTAACGATATGTAGACGATGATAAAAGAAGGATATAATTCAAAAATTAACGCAATGCATAACTTAGACTGTTGCGTAGCACCTTTGTTCTGCGAAGCGTCCTCGCTTCGTAGGTTTATTCTATCGCCTCCGGCGATGTATTTTTTGTTATTGCGGCAAACAAAGCGGTTGCCGCCTAAATGCTTTATCCTTTTAGAAAGATATATTTGAGACAAAAGATATCTTACGCCGTAGGCGAAAACACGTGGGTAACGATACTTTTCAAATGTCGGGCATTGGCTTATGCAGTGTGGTAGGCGTATTGTTGAATTTGATCTTAAGAGAAAAGAAAGAAGAAAAGAATGAGCCGATGGCAATGAATAATGAATAGCGATTGATATGGCA
>JAEWKC010000009.1 GCA_023386235.1 Bacteroidota bacterium
GGTTTTTCTGCGGATGTCTTTTAAATAATTTTCAGGATTACTGATTGGTTTTTTGGCTGTCATAATAAATCAAATTTAATTATTTTTTTGTTCTGTTTATTATGAAAACACTATCTTAGTTCTGAACAATCAGTACACTTTTTGCTGACGATTTACAATATGTTTGCTACTACTATGATGGCGCAACCATTGGCATGGATGGAGGCTACCGGTTTGCCTCAGGAGGCATTTGCCATAAACGATCTGGTGCAGGTTTGGAAAAAACACAGAAGCGAAATGCAGGCAGCCGTCATCTACCCGATAGGTGATATGCCAGACGGCAAAAGCTTTACAGGGTTTGCATCTTACACGCCCGATAAAGTGTATGTTTTATTATTCCGCGAGTACACTACAGAAAACACAGGAGATTTCAAATTACCCATTAAGATGGAGCAAAAGAGCTTAAAAACATTTGTACCACTCGCCGGCCACGGCAAAATAAGCAATGTACAACACAATTCTTTCTCTGTAAATATGCCGCAAAAATTCCAGTTTGTCTTTGGGTATTTTGCGCGATAAATATTTTACGGTATTGGTTTTATATTAGCCTTGTTCAAATCCATTACAGGTACCATGCCTTCGCTGGGCAGGTAAATGATTTGTGGCAGGTCGCCTTTTTCAGCTAACTTTTCCAATGTTCTGATAAATAAATACTGGTTGTAGGTAGAGTTGAGCTGTCCGTTCTCTACACGCATGGCTTCCGCCATACCTTTGGCGCGGGCTACTTCCGCTTCGGCATTGAGCTTTTCGGCTTCCAGCCTGGCTTTGGCTTCTTCCACTAAAATCCGCCTGTTTTGTTCGGCTTTAGCCATTTCAGCTTTACCTGCCATTTCCTGTTGCCATACGTTGTATACGGGCATTCCCCACATCATTACCAGTATGGCGGCAATAATAATGATTCCTGTCATTACTAAGTATTTTGCTTTAAATTCTTTCATCTGTATAATTTTTAGTTTTTTTCTGTTTGAAATTTTACTTTTCGTTTTTAGTACTTTTCTGTGTGTAATAATCTTTTGCCGCTTCTACAAACTTTACAAAAAGAGGCGCGGGACTTTCTACCGTACTTTTTAATTCTGGGTGAAACTGTACACCTATAAAGAAAGGATGCTCGGGTATCTCTACAATTTCCACTAACTCTGTATCGGGGTTTCTGCCACTCGCAATCATTCCTGAATTTTCAAAATTGTTTTTGTATTCATTATTAAATTCATACCGGTGCCTGTGTCTTTCAGAGATCACATCGGTTTGGTAAATAGAATGCGCTAATGTACCTTTTTTCAGTTCGCAGGGATAAGCGCCTAGGCGCATGGTGCCGCCCATATTCTTTACTGCCTTTTGCTCTTCCATAATGGCTATTACCGGGTAGTCTGTGTCGGGCTCCAGCTCAGTAGAAGTAGCTTTGGGTATGTGCAGTACATTTCTTGCGTATTCTATTACCGCCATTTGCATACCCAGGCAAATGCCAAAGAAAGGCATTTTGTTTTCGCGCGCGTATTGAATGGCCAGTATTTTTCCTTCCACACCACGACTGCCAAAACCCGGGGCCACCAGTATGCCGTCAAGGCCGGCCAGCTTTTCTTTTACATTTTCAGGGGTAATAAATTCGCTGTGTATATTTTGAATAATGATTTTGCATTCATTCGCTGCGCCCGCGTGTACAAAGCTTTCCAGTATGGACTTGTAAGCATCTTGCAGCTCAATATATTTTCCAATAAGTCCAATGGTGATCTTGCATTTCGGATACTTTATCTGGTCGATAAATTCTTTCCATTTATCCAGCTTGGGTTCTTTGTATTCTTTTATATTTAATATTCTCAGGCAAATTACATCCAGTTTTTCGCGCAGCATGGTCAAGGGCACTTCGTATATGGAAGGCGCGTCTACCACTTCTATTACGGCTTCGGGCTGCACATTGCAAAAGAGGCCTATTTTACGCTTTATTTCATTGCTTAGTGGCTCTTCTGTTCTGCAGGCTATAATGTCCGGATGCACACCGGCTTCGCTCATCATTTTTACAGAATGCTGTGTAGGCTTTGTTTTCAGCTCTTTGGCCGCTTTCAAGTAAGGTACTAAGGTTAAGTGTACTACACAAACATCTTCATCGGGCAGCTCCCATTGTATCTGGCGAATGGTTTCAATAAAAGGAAGACTTTCTATATCTCCCACGGTGCCGCCAATTTCTGTGATCACAATATCAAAATCTCCTTCTTTTCCTAATAGCAACATACGATGCTTTATCTCATCGGTGATATGCGGAATGATCTGTACTGTTTTGCCCAGGTATGCCCCTTCTCTTTCTTTATTGATAACGGTCTGGTAAATTCTGCCTGTGGTTACATTATTGGCCTGAGAAGTATTGATGTTGAGAAATCTTTCGTAGTGCCCGAGGTCAAGGTCGGTTTCTGCGCCATCTTCTGTTACGTAGCACTCACCATGTTCGTAGGGGTTCAGTGTGCCGGGATCTACATTGATGTAGGGATCAAATTTTTGAATGGTAACTTTAAAACCTCGAGCCTGTAACAGTTTGGCGAGTGAAGCAGCAATAATGCCTTTGCCTAAACTACTGGTAACGCCTCCGGTAACAAATATATACTTTGCCATTATTTTTCTTTTACATTTTATTTTTAAATAAAAAATGACCTGAAATACTTCCTTGCTTAGGAAGGCAAAAGATATAGATTACCTTTTATTAAAGAGGTCGTACAAAAGTATATTTTTTTTGCGGCTAAAAAAAATGGAATC
Organism: Bacteroidota bacterium; assembly: GCA_023386235.1. Classification (GTDB taxonomy): domain Bacteria; phylum Bacteroidota; class Bacteroidia; order Chitinophagales; family Chitinophagaceae; genus Haoranjiania. The sequence continues at coordinate 2,782 of JAEWKC010000009.1, forward strand.
ATTAAGAAGAATCATTTAATTTTAATTTTTGATTAAATAAATATTCATATAATGATGTTGCAGATGTTTTAAAAGAAGCCAGGCTGCCATGCAATCGTGCAGGAAACCATGTATGGAAAGCCTGAATTATTTATGAATGAAGAAAATCTGCAATAATCTATTGTTGATCAAAAGTAGCAATGCCATAGGCTATTCTTCTTATAAGATATTGAGTTTCAGGAGCAGGCAGAATGGTATCTGCTTCGGCATTCATATCTGAGGTGAGTATATCGTTGGTCTGCTGTTGTAAAAACTGCCAATGTACAATATCGTATTCAATAAACTTTGCCATCTGCTCTTCTGTAAGCGCTATAAAATTAGCGTAATAGTCCGTACCTTCTACCGGAACCATTTTATGTATAAAATTAAACAGGAGTTTTTCGTCGTTGCTCAATGTTAAGCCAAAGGCCAGGTTTTCATCCGGTCTAAATTTTGGTGACATAGTGATAACCTGCAGGGCATACGCCCCTTCCTTTTTTACAAAAGAAAGCATAATGGCTGTATAAACACCTTCATTATCTACACCGGCCAATACTACACCGTTGTGTTCCTCGTTGCCGATAGATCTTACCGCTATCAGTTCTTCTGTATCTTTATTTATATACACCTGGTCTAAAGATATTTTTCTTTCTTCTGTTATAGCAATAGGTGCGGGATTGTTTTCGAAATGCTCTGCGGCTGATTGTAATATGGACATAAGGATTTATTATTTTAAAAAGTTATTTAGATACATGTAATAAGTATTTTTCCTCGAAAAAATCTTCAGGAAAAATTTCGTGTATAGATATCATGCGCGGCCTGGTATTGCTTTCAGAAATTTCCTGTGCCAAATCACCTCCTTTTAAGCATATTAAACCGTTCGCAATATCAGATTTTGATTGTTTACTTATGAGTGGTTTCGCCCATTTCCATAACTCTTTCAACGGTGCTACTGCGCGCGATACTGCAAAGTCGAATGTTTGATTTTTAATATCTTCAACTCTGGTGTGTCGGGTAGTAATATTTTTTAAACCTATAGCATTGGCGATTTCGCTTAAGACAGTAAGTTTTTTATTAATACTGTCAACCGCTAAAAACGTCGCCTCAGGAAAGAATATAGCCAATGGAATGCTTGGAAATCCGCCACCACAGCCAATGTCTATTATTTTGCTGCCATCAGCAAAGTCTGCTACCGCAGCTATAGACAGTGAATGCAAAACATGTCGTTCGTAAAAATGAGCGGTATCTTTTCGGGAAATTACATTTATTTTGGCGTTCCACTCTTCATACAACGATTTTAGCGCTTCCAGCTGCTTCATTTGTACGTCGGTAAAGTCGGAAAAATATTTCAGAACGATTTCCATTTAACAAAGCTAAACTTAAAAATAATATTTACCCGTATTCTTTAAGAAAAAATGGCTAAGAATTTGCTTACTGTATTGATAACTAAAATGTATAGGAATGAAAAATAAAAATTGGGTGTTGCTTACCTTTTTGATTGTTATCGCTGCTTACGGATGTGCCAAGTTAAGATCTGCGGGGTATAACGATTACTTTAAACAAAAATGGATGCTTACGTATGTGCAGGGTTATGAAGATGCCGTAGTAAGCAAATCAAAAGGATATATTGATTTTACTAAAGCGCCCGGTACAAATCAGGGCGGAGCTTTTGCAGGTTGTAACCGTATGTTTTTTACTTACGAAACAACAGCCGGCAATGCTCTAAACATCAGAGATATTGGCAGCACAAAAATGATGTGTGAAGGAATAGACTTGGAAAACGGCTTTGCCCGCCACCTAGAACAGGTAACTTCTTTTGAAATAAAAGGACATATACTTTTGCTGAAAGACGCGTCGGGCAATGTGCTGATAAAAGCAAGAGATCTGAATTGGAAATAATAGAAAAAGGCTGCATAACTTCCATAAGTTTCGCAGCCTTTTCTACCGATAAAAATTCAAAGAATTAAGCAATTACTTTTTCTACCAATACGGTAGCTTTATTGTTGAGCATCTCTACAAAACCGCCTGAAATATTGTATTGTTCGCCGTCTTTATCTTTTTGCTGAATTATTTTTATTTTGCCATCGCCCAGCGCGCTAACGATAGGAGCGTGCTTATCTAATAGTTCAAACAATCCATCTACGCCCGGCAACTGCACGCCATATACCTCCCCGTTAAAGAGTTTTTTTTCAGGTGTTAATATTTCTAATTCCATTTATATAAGATTTTAGTACTTGGTAAATAGATTTTAGTATTTACTTTTAGATTTTTATTTTAATTTATTGTAAAGCCCTAATATCATTTTATAGATTTCTAATGCTTCATTACTCAACTTTTCACTATCCTCATCAGTCATAAAATTCAATCTTCTGGATAGTTCAATTTGTGACTGTAGTTCATTTGAAGAACCCATTGCAATTTCTAAGAAGTATTTAAATTGTGTATTCGTTGCTCTACCTGCTCCCTCAGAAATATTTGAAGGTATGGATATAGAAGCTCTTTTCATTTGATTACACAAACCATATTTTTCTTCAGGAGGAAATACTAGCAATGTTTGATAAATATTTACGGCTAAGTCCATTGCTCTTTGCCAAACCACTAATTCTTTAAAATTGTGCATTTTACCACCTCTTATTTATCAAACGATAATTAAGGACTAATAAGCTAAGTACTTAATACTTAATACTTAGATTACCCTGCTTGCTCCAACATTTTTTTGCCTTTTTCAATGGCATCGTCCAAAGTGCCTACCAGGTTAAAGGCAGCTTCGGGGTATTGATCTACTTCACCGTCAAGGATGGAGTTAAAGCCATTGATGGTATCGTCAATGCTAACGAATACACCTTTCAACCCTGTAAAGGCTTCTGCTACGTGGAAGGGTTGAGAAAGGAAACGTTGTGCTTTACGCGCACGGGAAACGGTAAGTTTATCTTCTTCACTCAATTCGTCCATACCAAGTATGGCAATGATGTCCTGTAATTCTTTATAGCGTTGTAAAGTTGCTTTTACCCTGTTGGCACAATCGTAGTGCTTGTCTCCCACAATGATCGGAGTAAGAATTCTGGAGGTAGAATCCAACGGGTCAACCGCAGGATAAATACCCAGGTCGGCAATTTTACGAGACAATACGGTAGTAGCGTCCAAGTGGGCGAAAGTGGTAGCCGGCGCCGGGTCGGTCAAGTCATCCGCAGGTACATAAACCGCCTGAACAGAAGTAATAGAGCCGCTTTTTGTAGAGGTAATCCTTTCCTGCATCAGTCCCATTTCTGTAGCCAATGTAGGCTGATAACCTACCGCTGAAGGCATACGTCCTAATAGGGCGGATACTTCAGATCCGGCCTGTGTAAAACGGAAAATGTTATCTACAAAAAATAATATGTCACGCCCTTTCCCGGCGCCGTCGCCATCACGGAAATATTCGGCAACGGTTAGTCCGGAAAGTGCTACTCTCGCTCTCGCTCCGGGAGGTTCGTTCATTTGTCCGAATACAAAAGTACATTTTGATTCTTTCATTTGCTCCATGTCGGCTTTGGAAAGATCCCATCCGCCGGCTTCCATAGAATGCATGAACTCTTCGCCGTAGGTGATAATGCCCGATTCAAGCATTTCTCTCAACAGGTCGTTTCCTTCTCTTGTTCTTTCTCCCACACCTGCAAAAACAGAAAGACCACCATGTCCTTTAGCGATATTATTGATTAACTCCTGGATCAATACGGTTTTACCTACACCCGCGCCACCAAACAAACCAATTTTTCCACCTTTGGCATACGGTTCAATCAGGTCGATAACTTTAATACCTGTAAAGAGTATTTCTGTAGCGGTACTCAGGTCTTCAAACTTAGGAGGCATAGCGTGTATGGCACGGCCGGTAGTTTTATCAATAGCCGGTAGGCCGTCAATAGGATCTCCGGTTACGTTCAACAGCCTGCCATTAATACCATCGCCGGTTGGCATTTTGATAGGGTTGCCGGTATCGTGCACCTCGGTGCCGCGCACCAACCCTTCGGTTGCATCCATCGCAATGGTTCTTACACTGTCTTCACCCAAATGTTGCTGAACTTCCAAAACAAGGGGAGCGCTGTTTTCTCTTCTGATTTCCAGAGCGTTATAAATTTCGGGAAGACTTTGAGCATCAGGAAAATGAACGTCCACTACCGCTCCGATTACCGTTTTTACCTTACCTACGTTAGCCATAAATGAAATTAATTATATCTTTTTTTATTAAAACAAATAATTCTTTACAGAATTTTTAATTATGGGCAAAGTTAAGGGAATCGGAGTTGTAAAGGATAAATTTTTTAAAAATTTATTTAAGGAATTTTCTGGTGCAGGAGCGAGTGCTTTATAAGATAAACTTCTCATAGATAAAATATGAAAAAACAGAAAGAAAACTACTTCAATAAATCGCAGGGCTTAATGCCCGTCTGTCGCTTAAAAGCTGTAGAAAAATGGGAGATAGAAGAATAGCCCAATACCGCGGATACATCGGTTACCGTCATTCCTTTCTCGTAAAGAAGAAACTTGGCATGCTCCATTTTTTGCTGCAGGTAGAAATCGTAAATAGTTTGTCCAAATACTTCCTTAAATCCTTTTTTGAGGTAGCATTCATTAATAGCTACTTTCTTACTCAATTCTTTTATAGAAATAAGCGTATCTATATTTTCTAACAAAATAGCTTTTGCGCGGTGCATTTTTTCAAGACCGGCGTTATCAGCTAAAAATTTACAGGCAAAAACTTCGTTTTTATTTTCTTCCAAAATTTCGCAGGAGCATAGCAGCAGCTCGTGCACAACAGAATTGAACAGCACATTTTGCAGGGTAGAGCAATACGAGGTTTCCTGCAAAGTCTTCAACAGTTTTTTCTTGCGCGGGCACAAAGGCAGGATTTCTGAAAACGATTCAGTATGCTGAAAAGAAAGCACACGATCTTTTTTGCGCTGCTGGTTTGTTTGCGCAAAAGGACCTAAAAAAGTAGGATAGAAACAGAACCGGAAAACGTCAACCGTATTGGTATTGCCGTTGCAGCTTTTGTATGATTTTACTTTGCAATTGCTGCATCCTTCCACCGTGCAATAGCGACTGCCAGTAATGCAAAATTGCAATTGAAATGAATGCGCCTTTTTTTCAGAAGAGTCGTATTGATATACAATTTGCCCGCTTTCCGGAATATACTCTTGCTCCAAAGCTCTGAAACGCCGCAGCTCATAACTTAGCGAGCCGGGTATTTGCTGCGTTTGTGAAAACAGCAGTTCGCGGCAGAAATCGTTTTCTGGGAAAAAATTAGGTTGACTCAATTCCATTCATTACAAAAATCCTTAAAATACTTTTCTCAATCCTATTTATAAAGTTTTATTACTATCTTTTTACAATCTGTGCCACCAGGTCGGCTTCTGTGGCTACTTTGCCGTTTACATAAGCCGTTCCGTGCATTTCGCAAATGCCACGACGTATGGGCGATATCAGTTCCATTTTTAAAATCAGCGTATCGCCGGGCTTTACCATGGTTTTAAACTTACAGTTGTCAATTTTAAGAAAATAAGTATCATATTCACCGGCTGGACTGGCGTTTATGCAGAGAATTCCGCCGGTTTGCGCCAAGGCTTCAATTTGCAATACGCCTGGCATCACAGGGTTGCCGGGAAAGTGCCCTTGAAAATATTCTTCGTTCATTGTTACATTTTTAATGCCGATAATGTGCGTATCGGACATTTCTATCACCTTATCTATCATAAGGAAAGGATAGCGATGCGGCAATGTATTTTGAATTTGTTCGGTAGTGTATATGGGTGTTTGTAAAGGATCGTATACGGGTACATCTTTAAAAAGTCTTTTTTTCTTGATGTACTCTTTTATTTTTTTGGCAAAAGCCACGTTGGAGCTGTGTCCGGGGCGGTGCGCGAGTATACGCGTTTTTACGGGATAGCCTATCAGGGCCAGGTCGCCAATCATGTCCAGCAGTTTGTGTCTGGCGGGTTCATCGGGATATCTCAGTTCCAGGTTGTTGAGGTAGCCTTCACTTTTTACTTCCACATCTTTTTTGTTGAAGAATTTAGAAAGGCGGTCTATTTCTTCCTGCGAAACCGGCTTGTCTACCACTACGATCGCGTTGTTCAGATCTCCGCCTTTAACAAGGTTGTGCTCTATAAGCATTTCCAGTTCGTGTAAGAATACAAAAGTGCGGCAGGCGGCAATTTCACTTTTGAAATCGCTCATTTTTTTTAACTGAGCAAACTGTGTACCCAATACCGGGCTATTAAAGTCTATTAAAGCGGTGATGCTGTACTGCGGGCCAGGCATGGCTACCATTTCCACGCGCTTTTCTTTATCTTCAAAGAAAATATTCTCCTCAATTTCATACCATACTTTTGTAGCGTTTTGTTCTGCTACTTCTGCTTCTTCAATCAGCTCTACAAAAGGCATGGCGCTGCCGTCCATAATGGGCACTTCCGGGGCGTTGATCTCTATCAGTACATTGTCAACGCCGCAACTAACAATGGCAGCCAGCAAGTGTTCTATGGTGCTTACTCTGGCCTCGCCGTTTTGTAAGGTGGTACCCCTGCTGGTGTCGTTCACAAAATCACAATCTGCTTTTACCACGGGTTTATTGGGTAAGTCAACTCTTTGAAACTGAATACCAAATCCGGGATTGGCCGGACGTAGCGTAACGTCTACAGATTTGCCCGTATGCAAGCCTACGCCATTGATAGAAACCGAATTTACAATTGTGTGTTGTTTGTCTAAGTTGAAATTACTCATGATTTACGCTTTAACTGTTAGTTTCCGCGCAAAAATAAGTTATTTGAAATTTCTAAAAAAGCCTTACTTCTTTTTAAGTGATTTGACAAGCTTTTCCAGTTCCTGAATGCGTTGTTCCAATTCGGGCAATCTTCGGGCAACCGATTGGCTTCTTAAAGCGGCGCTATAATCAAAGGCCGGGGAGCCGGTAACCGCTTTTTTGTTTTCTGTGATAGATTTGGTAACCCCGCTCTGCGCATTGATGCGCACAAAATCTGCAATCTGGATATGGCCTACCAAGCCGGCCTGGCCGCCAATCATAATGTTTTTGCCCAGTTTGGTACTGCCGCTGATGCCCGCTTGTGCGGCAATCACAGAATTTTCTCCAACTTCTACATTGTGCGCTATTTGCACCAGGTTGTCAATTTTGGCGCCTTTCTTTATTATGGTAGAACTTATAGTGGCGCGGTCTATGGTGGTATTGGCCCCGATTTCTACGTCGTCTTCTATAACTACGTTGCCTATTTGAGGCACTTTCTGGAATGAACCATCAGGTTGAGGGGCGAAGCCAAAGCCATCGCTGCCTATTACACAACCGGCGTGAATAATACAATTGTTTCCTACCTGGCAATCGTTGTAAATAGTAACGTTGGGATGGATGATTGTATTCTCGCCAATGCGTACATTGTTACCAATGAATGCACCGGGAAGTATTTTACTATTGTTTCCTATGGATGCATCGTCACTTATGTAAGCGAACGCGCCTATATATACATCCTTACCTGTTGTAGCTTTTTCAGAAATATATGACTGCGGCTCAATGCCCGAATTGAGATTATTTTTATGATCCTGGTAAAATTTAAGCAACGTGGCAAATGCCGAATAAGGATCTTCTGTACGAAGTAAGGTAGCGTTTACCGGATGCTTCAGTTCAAAGTTTTCGTGAATAATAATAATGGAAGCCTTTGATTTATATAAAAAGTCTTCATATTTTGGATTGGCCAAAAATGTAAGATCGCCTTGGGAAGCATCTTCTATTCTGCTGAAAGCACTAACCGATGCAGAAGCGTCACCTTCTACACGTGCGTTAATTACTGAAGCTATTTGTTCCGCGGTAAACATGCTGGAATGATTTTATTGCAAGTAACAAATTTTTTAAATAATTTTTCTCTTTTTAAGCTCAAAATGTTTAAAAATCAGCATAAAGGTAGTGGAAAAGAGTATCTTTGCATATAAAATAAATGCTAAACACTTTTAAAAAATGAAAATACACAGAGAAGGCATCGCTACTATTGTATTGATTTTTATCTTATTGCTTATATTAAATGTAGGCTCATTATTTTTAATACCTAAAACGCTGTGGCTGATCAATATTATCCTTGCGGTATTGTCTTTCGGCTTCTTTGTGTTTATAATTTCTTTTTTCAGGGTGCCTAAAAGAACTTTGACTTTTGACGAAAATAAAATAATTGCCCCGGCAGACGGTAAGGTAGTAGTAATAGAAGAAGCGGTTGACGAAGAATATTTTAAAGAGAAAAGATTGCAGATCAGTATTTTCATGAGCCCGCTCAATGTACATCGCAATCTTTATCCTGTTTCGGGCAAGGTGGTTTATACAAAATACCACAAAGGCAAATATTTGGTAGCCTGGGATCCCAAGTCTTCTACAGATAATGAAAGGCACAGCATAGTTATACAAAAAGAAGGCAAAGGAGAGTTATTGGTAAAACAGATAGCAGGCGCCGTAGCCAGAAGAATTTGCAATTATGCACGGGAAGGTAGCGAGATAAAGCAAAATGAGGAATTAGGCTTTATTAAGTTCGGCAGCCGTGTAGATATATTACTACCTGCGGGAACAAAAGTAGAAGTGGCTTTAGAGCAGCAGGTAACCAGCGGTGTAACGGTCATTGCCAGCTGGTAAGAGTTTTGATGTGTAATTTTTCAGGAATACCATAGTATCATTCGTATTCTCTTGCAATAATATATTCTTCAATCACACGTGGAAAATGCGCATGTTCCAGCAAATGTATTTTTTCTGACAGGCTTTCCGGTGTATCCTTTTCACTTATTGCGCATACAGCCTGAAAAAGATGTTTGCCATTGTCATAATGTTCATCAACCAAATGAATGGTAATGCCGCTTTCCTTTTCCCGATTGGCAATAACGCTCTGGTGAACGTAGCTGCCATACATGCCTTTGCCGCCGTATTTAGGAAGTAGCGCCGGGTGTATATTAATGATTTTTTCGGGATAGGCATCAATGAGCTTTTGAGGTATTTTCCACAAAAAACCGGCTAATATAATATAATCGACCGATTTGTTTTTCAATTCTGAAAAGTAACTTTCTTCGTTATAAAACTTTTTTCTTTCTATTATAAGCGTGTCAATATTATTTTTACGTGCAATGCTTAGCACACCCGCGTCGGGTTTGTTGGAAACAATAAGAACCACATCCATCAATTCATTATCCTTATTATATTCTATAATTTTTCCGGCATTACTGCCTGCACCTGACGCAAAAATTGCCAAATTTATTTTTTTCATGATTTGTAATGAACAACAAAACTGAATAAAAATGCATTACCAACAAAATTTTTATGTGTTATTGTTATTATCTTTTAATATGTAGAAGTTTTGATTGCTAATATCTTACAGGGCAAATGGCAGGTATTATATTTTTAAAAATCTTTTTGTTAAAAAAAGTTTCAAAAATTTTTAAGTTTGTCAATTCTGTGTCATACATTTGTTCCGAATATAGACTAACACCGTAATTCGGAAAATATATTGATTAAAGAGAATATGAGCAACTATAAAAATACTGCTAGTAAGATTTATTTAGCATTTATTGTACTATTCACGCTAACCTTGTCGGCAAAAACCTATGCTCAGGATGGTAAAGCATTATTCCAGACGCATTGCGCTGCCTGTCATACCGTACATAAAGACATGACCGGGCCTGCTCTTGCAGGTACGGAAGACAGATGGGCCGATAAAGACCTGTTGCATGAATGGATATTGAACAGTTCTAAGGTGGTAGCCAGCGGCGACGCGTATGCCAATGAAATGTTCAATAAGTGGAATAAAATCCCCATGACCCATTTCGAGGGAATTTTAAGTAATGAAGATATTGACGCCATTCTTGCTTTTATTAAAGAAGAAGAAGCCAAGCCTGCTGCCGGAGCCGGAGCTGCCACTACCGCCGTAGCCGCTCCTGAGCCGGAAACCAATCATACCTTACTGTATGGGGTTATCACCATACTACTGGCAATTGTGGGTTTTGTATTGTTGCTGCTCAACAAAAAATTAAAAGTAATAGCCGATTATAAAGAAGGAGATCCTGCTTATAATATTCCTTTCTACAGAAAAAAATCATTTATAGCACTTGCAAGCATCGTGCTTTTTATATTAGGTGGTTTTTGGGTGGTGCAGGGAGCTATCAATTTAGGTCAAAAAGACAACTATCAGCCCGAGCAGCCTATCTTCTTTTCGCACAGGGTGCATGCAGGCATCAATCAGATCAACTGTATGTTCTGCCATACAAATACACAGGATGGAAAAACCGCGATGGTACCTTCTGTAAATGTATGTATGAACTGCCATATGGCTATTACCGAATATACAGGAGAGCAATTATATAAACCTAATGGCGATACGGTAAATGGAACCCAGGAAATACAAAAGCTATACGAATATGCCGGCTATACACCAGGTCAGCCTTGGGACGAAACAAAAGCCAGGCATATACCATGGGTAAGAATTCACCAATTGCCCGACCATGTTTATTTCAACCATGCGCAACACACAATGGTGGGTAATGTACAATGTCAAACCTGCCATGGCGAAATTAATGCAATGGACGAAGTAAAACAGTTCGCTACTTTAAATATGGGATGGTGTATCAACTGCCATAGAACTACAGATGTGAACTTCAAAGGAAATGCTTATTATAGTATGTATGAAAAATATCACCAACAATTGAAGAACGGAGAGATCGATTCTACCAAAGGTGTAACTGTAGAAATGATTGGTGGTCTTGAATGTCAGAAATGTCACTACTAATATATAACTAAGTAAAATTCAATTCATCAAAAGATTCAAATTCCGAATAAATGGATAATAAAAAGTATTGGCAAAGTTTTGGGGAGCTGAAAGATTCTGAAGCATATAAAAAATCGCTTGAGAACGAGTTTCGTGAAGAATTACCTTTTGAAGATACCAAAGGTATTTTAGATGCGCCCACTCCCCGCAGAGACTTTTTGAAATATTTAGGTTTCAGCACCGCGGCGGCCGCTATTGCAGCCGGATGCGAAATGCCGGTTAATCATTTTGTACCTTATGCTAATAAGCCTGAGAATATTCATCCCGGCGAAGCGGAGTATTATGCTACCACTTTTGTACAGGACGGATATGCCGAAAGTGTGGTGGCAAAAGTACGTGACGGACGCCCCATCAAAATTGAAGGTAATACATTAAGTCCCGTAACGCGTGGTGGTACATCTGCCAAAGCGCAGGCTTCGGTTCTTGATTTGTACAACATGGCACGCCTCCGCTTTCCTACTATCAGCAACAAGGAAATAACCCTGGGTAAGATTGATGATGCGATAAAAGCCGAATTAGGCGCTCCGGTAGTAGTACTTACTTCCACAATTGTTTCTCCTACTTCACAGGAAGTTATCAATAATTTTTTAGCTAAATATCCCGGCAGCCGTCATGTAACGTATGACGCTGTATCTTATAGCGGACTTTTATTAGCCAATGAAGCCAGTTTTGGTCAAAGAGCATTACCCAGCTACAAATTTGAAAATGCTGCGGTTATCGTAAGCATTGGCGCAGATTTTTTAGGCACCTGGATATCTCCGGTGGAATTCACGAGAGGATATGCACAAAACAGGAAAATCAATGAGAAAAATCCTGCTATGAGCAAACACTTTCAGTTTGAAAGCGTACTCACTACTACAGGCGCCAGCGCCGATGAAAGATATTTATGTCGTCCTTCGGAATGGAACACTATCGCCACTTCTATTTTGGGTGCTTTAAATGGCCAGGCACCGGCGGTGGCAGATGCCAGGCTGAAAGAGGGCATTGAAAGAGTGGCAAAAGCCTTGAATGACAACAGAGGAAAATCCCTGGTAGTTTGCGGAAGTAATGATGTAGCTGTGCAAACAGCTGTTAATGCCATTAATCAGGCAATAGGAGCAAATGGCTCTACGATTGATTTTACTAAAACAAACAATACAAAAAAAGGTATAGATGCCGATTTTGTACAATTGTTAAATGATATGAATGCCGGTGCCGTAAAAACATTGATTGTACATGGCGCCAACCCGGCATACAGCTGGTATGATGAAAAAGCGGTAAAGGCAGCTTTTGCCAAAGTACCGGTTACCATAGCACTGAACGAGAAGAATGACGAGACCACACAATTGTGTAAATATGTTGTTCCGTCACACAACTATCTTGAAAGTTGGGGAGATGCTGAGCCGGTAGCAGGATTTGTATCTTTGCTACAGCCTACTATCAACCCATTGTTCAAAACACGTCAGTGGGAAGCAAGCCTGCTAAAATGGAGCGACAATCCTATTTCTTTTGCCGACTATATCAAAAATAAATATACTGCCGCCTTAGGTGGCGATCAGGCATGGTACAAAGCATTGGCAGACGGTATGGTGAATGCTACGCAAATGAGTGTAGCAGCGGCCAATAATACTGCCGATTCTTTAAGCACGCTGGTGTCAGATACTTTAAGAAACGCGGGCGCTGCTACGGCTGCTGCCACTGTTGTTGCCGCCGATACAGCAGCTATCGCTGCCCCGCCCACTGCCCCAGCTGTGGCTACGGGTTCCGGTAAAATAGAATTGGTGCTGTATCAAAAAGTAGCAATAGGCGAAGGACAGGGAGCAACCAATCCGTTCTTGCAGGAAATGCCCGACCCGGTTACGCGTTCTACGTGGGACAACTACATTATAGTATCGCCTGATTTTGCAAGAAAAAATCTGAAAATTGATTTAAATAATGAAGGACAAACAGACAGCTATGAAGTAAATCCAGAGAAAGAAGTACTGAAACTGACTGTTGGCGGCAAATCCATAGAGCTTCCGTTCCTTATAGTACCGGGTACACATCCCGATGTAGTAGGTATAGCGGTAGGCTATGGCAGAACTAAAGAAACCGGCAAAGCCGGCATATATGGTAAAAATGCTTTTCCTTTGGCCACTTTGCAGGGAAATACCGTTTCTTACACTTTAGCTGATGTAAAAATAGAAAGAACAGGCAAGAAGAGTACCATTGCTCAGGTGCAAACCCACGACCGCTACGACCCCAAAACCGGTGGCGAAAGAAAAGAGATAATGAAAGAAATGTCTCTGGCAACCTTTATGCAGGATCCTAAAAAAATACTGGCGGCAAGAGCGCACGAGTTGGAACCTTGGGGCGGGCTGGAAAATTTTGAAAAAGAAGGTACTTTATACCCGTATTACGATAAACCCGGCATTCACTGGGCCATGAGCGTAGACCTTAACTCCTGTACAGGATGTGGGGCTTGTGTGGTAGCCTGTCATATAGAGAATAACGTACCTATTGTAGGTAAAAACGAAGTAGCACGTTTCCACGATATGCATTGGCTGCGTATAGACAGATATTACAGCGGAGATGTGGATAATCCAAAAGTAGTGTTTCAGCCGTTGATGTGCCAGCATTGCGATAATGCGCCTTGCGAAAACGTATGCCCGGTAAATGCTACCAACCATAGCTCTGAAGGATTAAACCAAATGGCTTATAACCGTTGCATAGGTACCAGGTATTGTGCTAATAACTGTCCTTATAAAGTACGTCGTTTCAATTGGGCAGATTATACAGGATCTGACAGCTTCTCTAACAACCAGAATCAAAAAATAGTTGGAAAACTGGACGATATCGTTATTGATATGGGCGATCATCTGTCAAGAATGGTATTAAATCCTGATGTTACCGTACGCTCACGTGGTGTAATGGAAAAATGCTCTTTTTGCGTACAACGTTTACAGGCCGGAAAACTAAAAGCCAAAAAAGAAGGAAGAAAATTAGATACAGGTGTAGATTTAGGAAAATCTGACGTGCAAACTGCTTGTCAGCAGGCTTGCCCCAGCCAGAGCATTGTCTTTGGTAATCTTAATGACTCGCACAGCGCGATATCCATTATGCGTCACGATAATCCGCTGAGAACCTTCTTCTCTCTTGAACAATTGCACGTTTTACCAAATGTAAACTATTTGGCAAAAGTTAGAAATACTGATGAAGTGGATGTAAGTGAAACACCTGCAGCACCTGCGCATCATTAAAAAAAATAAAATAATAATTTTTAGGAAATAAAAGAAATTCAATGTCATTATTTAAGTACGAATCGGAGCTAAGAGAACCTTTGGTGAGGGGCGAAAAAACCTATGCTCAAATTACAGAGGATATTGTAAAGCCCATTGAAGCCAAACCTACAAAATTGTGGTATATAGGTTTTTTTATTTCATTGGCATTATTGCTTTTTGGCGTGGTAAGCGTAACGGTAGAGGTTATATACGGTACCGGCCAGTGGAATCTGAATAAAACCATAGGATGGGGTTGGGATATTACCAACTTTGTATGGTGGGTAGGTATTGGTCACGCGGGTACGCTTATTTCGGCTATCTTATTGCTTTTCCGCCAAGGATGGAGAACAGCCGTGAACAGAGCCGCTGAAGCGATGACTATTTTCGCGGTAATGTGTGCCGGACAATTTCCTATATGGCACATGGGCCGCGTATGGTTGGCTTTCTTTACTTTACCTTATCCTAATACAAGAGGTCCTTTATGGCCCAACTTTGATTCTCCGTTGCTTTGGGACGTATTTGCCATCAGTACCTATCTTACGGTTTCACTATTGTTTTGGTATACCGGTTTGATACCAGACCTGGCTACGGTAAGAGACAGAGCTAAAACAAAGTTGAGAAAATTGGTATATGGCATCACCGCTTTTGGCTGGACCGGCTCTGTAAAGCACTGGCAAAGAAACGAAGCATTGGCATTGGTATTGGCTGGACTTTCTACACCGCTGGTACTTTCTGTACACACTATTGTATCTTTTGACTTTGCTACTTCTGTTATTCCCGGTTGGCATACCACCATCTTCCCTCCTTATTTTGTGGCGGGCGCGGTATTCTCCGGCTTTGCCATGGTGCAAACGTTGCTGATAATAGTAAGAAAAGTAATGAATTTGCAGGACTATATTACCATAGGTCATATAGAAGCAATGAACAAGGTAATTGTACTTACGGGTTCTATAGTGGGCGTGGCATATCTTACAGAGTTGTTTATGGCGTGGTATAGTGCCAACAGATACGAAGGCTACGCGTTTTTCTACAGCCGCGCCAATTTATTCAGCCCTTATGGCTGGAGCTATTGGGGAATGATGTTTTGTAACGTAGTGAGCCCGCAATTATTCTGGTCAAGAAAATTAAGAAGAAATATATGGTTTACCTTCTTTATGAGCATCATTGTAAATATAGGTATGTGGTTTGAGCGTTTTGTAATTATCGTAACCTCTTTGTACAGAGATTATTTACCCTCCTCCTGGTCTATTTATTATAGTCCCACGATCTGGGAAATAGGATTTTATCTGGGTACGTTCGGCTTGTTCTTTACCTGCTTCTTCCTGTTTGCGAAGTACGCGCCGGTAATAGCCATAGCGGAAATCAAGTCTATTGTAAAAACATCGGGCGATAATCATAAACTGGATGTAAACCACGTAGAAAAAGTAGAACCTGAAAAGTTTATTCACGATTACGCTCATCACTAATATTGCAATGAGCAGGCGTGTTTTTGTTAAATAAAAAGATATTTAAGATAAAATATAAATATGGCAAAAAAGAAATTTGTAGTAGCCACTTTTAATGATGAAGCTCCATTGTTTGAGGCGGTAAAAAATGTGCGCAGGGAAGGCTACAAGCTTCACGATGTTTATACACCTTATCCCGTACACGGCTTAGATCATGCAATGGGTTTAAGAGAAACCAGCCTGCATACCGCAGGATTTATTTACGGTATTACCGGCACCATTACCGCGCTGGCCGGTATGGGTTGGATATTTGTAAAAGACTGGCCGCAGGTGTATGGCGGTAAACCGCATTTTGCATTGCCGGCATTTATTCCTATCACGTTTGAATTAACGGTTTTGTTTTCGGCGGTGGGCATGGTTTTAACCTATTGCTGGTTGTGCCAATTAGCGCCTTTTGTAAAAAAACATCACTTCAACTTAAGATCTACCGACGATTTATTTGTGATGGTGCTGGAATGTACCGATGCTACTAACGAAGAAGAATTGGTAAACAAAATGAGAGGTATGGGTACCGCAGACGTGGAAGTGCAGGTAGCAGAACCCGGATGGTGGTGGGGCCGCTACGACAAAGAAGAAAAACTGATAAAAGAACCTAAAGTGCCTGAAGAGTGGGCGGCTTTAGATAAAAATTAAAAATAAACAGCCGGTTTACTATTATAGAATAAAACAGGCTTAGCAAAAGAATAAGTAAACAGTAAAATTCTTCCCTTGAGGGAACTGGGGGAATAAAATAATATAATACGGATGAAAAAATTATTAATCATAGCAGTGCTGATTACTTCAGGAGTTACACTTATGGTGAGCTGTGGAGACGGAATAAAGCGCAAGCCCGGAAGAATTTACATGCCGGATATGGCATACAGCCGTGCTTACGAAACGTATGCAGAGAGAGATTCCAACGTATTTACAACCGATACCAATAAAGCAGGTAGACTAATATTTTACAACAATCTGCCCGTAACAGGTACTGTATCGAGGTCTGTATCGCCAACGCATATTTTTCCTTTGGCAAAAGACTCGGTAGGAAGCTTCACTAATTACGAAGCTTCTAAAGCTATCCCTAATCCCGAGCCTCCGCTAACCCAGGCGCAAACCGATGAAATACACAGACTGTATTTAATAAACTGCGGTATTTGTCATGGAAGCAAGCTGGATGGCAACGGGCCTTTGTACAATGGAGGCAACGGACCATTTCTGGCAGCGCCAAGAAATCTGGCTACTGACCCTTTGATGCTGGCAATGCCCGACGGACAAATGTTCTTTTCTATCACATACGGCAGAAATACAATGGGAAGCTACGCATCGCAGCTAACGGTAAAACAAAGATGGCAATTGGTTCATTATATTAGATCTGTACAACAAGGATCGGCTGCTGTTCCTACAGAGGAGGAGGCACCGGCACAAGACAGCGCGGTAGTGGCCTCTGTAAATTAAGTAAAAGTAAATTATAAAAATAATAGCATTTAACACTCAATAAAGTTAGAAATGGCATCTATTAAAACACAATTTGAAGTTCCTGCTAAAATGAAAACCTGGGCGTTTGGTGTGCTGGGAGCCGGAATTTTATTAACCATCATAGGTTTTTTTACACACTCGGGCGATGATCATGCTTCTGATATTTTCTGGGGTACATTATTATATAATAGTATCTTCTTTACAGTGATTTGTAATGCTGCCATGTTCTTCATTTGTATAACCACTTTGGCAATGGGCGGATGGCAAATAGTATTTGTAAGAGTAGCGGATGCCATATCCAGGATGGTACCAATTTTCGGAACCATACTTTTGGTGGTACTTTTTTATCTTATTTTTTCCGGAAGCCATATCTATCATTGGAACGATAAGGCAGCAGTAGCGCACGATGCTATTTTACAACACAAAGTAGGATTTCTAAATCCCACCATGTTTGTTATCTGGTCTGTATTGACGGTAGGATTATGGTCGTTATTAGGCGCCAGGGTGCGTAAAACATTAGACCAGACAGATAATGAAAAAATGACGAAAGAAGAAGGTCGTAAGTATATTTTTAAAAGCACCGTAAACGCTTCTTTATTTTTGGTTTGGTTTGCATTGACTGCGGGTTCTGTTACCCCTTGGTTGTGGCAAATGAGTATTGACGCGCACTGGTACTCTACCATGTATAGCTGGTATACTTTTGCAAGCAGTTTTGTAGCAGGTGTGGCGCTGGTAACTTTGTTTGTAATTTTTCTTAAAAATAAAGGATACCTGGAACTCACCAATCAGGAGCATTTGCACGATCTGGGTAAATTTCTTTTCGCATTCTCTATATTCTGGACGTATGTATGGTTCTCGCAATATATGCTTATATGGTATGCCAACATTCCGGAAGAAACTGTGTATTTTAAACAAAGAGTACAAGGCCCATACAGAGGCATATTCTATCTTAATCTTATCATCAACTTTGTATGTCCTATTTTAATTTTGATGACAAAAGACGCTAAGAGAAACTATACCATTATGACCTTTATGGCAGTGTTGATTATCTTTGGCCATTGGTTAGATTTTTATCAGATGGTTATGGCAAGCATCAGCAAAGATCATGTAACTATTGGTTGGTGGGATTTTGGCATTGCTGCTATTTTTGTAGGATTGATCATTTTCTTTGTAGGAAAGTTCCTTGCATCAAAACCTTTGGTTCCAAAATATCATCCGTTCTTAAAAGAAAGTATTATACACCATACATAAATTATTAAATCTAAACTATCAAAAAGATATGCACCGGACAATACTGGTGCATATTTTTTTTGCACTGCATTATTGCTAACTTTATTGCCGAAATCATTTATTTTAAAATCTTATGAATAAATCACAACCTAATCAGTTAAGGCTTGCTTTTTTAGACGTAATGCGCGGTTTAATAATGATATTGCTGGCTGCGGAAAGCTGCCGGGTTTATTTGTCCTTAAATAATTTTCAATTTGGCGCGGTAGGAAAAGCCATCGTTCAACAATTTTTTCATCACACTTGGAATGGTTTGCACTTTTGGGATTTAGTGCAGCCTGCTTTCATGTTTATCGCAGGCTCTGCCATGTACATTTCTTTTTATTATAAATCTAAGAAAGGGATTTCCTGGTCGCGCAATTTTAATCATATCATTATAAGATGTATAAAATTATTCTTTTTAGGCGTACTGCTGCATTGTATATATGCAGGGCGTTTGGTTTGGGAGCTTTGGAATATTCTTACACAATTGGCGGTTACAACAATCATAGCTTATCTGATTATAAAAAAATCATTCCGATACCAATTAATAGTATCTGTGCTGCTTTTAGTATTAACAGAAGTATTGTACAGAACATTTCCATTGGCCGGGTACAATGAGCCATTTGTAATAGGCAGGAATTTCGGAAGCTGGATGGATATGGTTTTAATGGGTAAAATAAACAATGATGGCTGGGTGGCTGTAAATATTATATCCACTGCAGCGCATACCATTTGGGGCGTACTGGCGGGCAAACTATTGATTGAAAAAAGAAGCGAAGCTACTAAAATCATATGGCTTTTGATAGCGGGAATAGCGGGCCTGATAGCCGGCTATGGACTGGATGGGGCAAATATTACGCCTATCATTAAACGCATTAGCACTTCGTCTTTTGTATTGGCATCGGGCGGTTGGGTATTGTTGATATTAGCCCTGCTTTACTGGATCACAGATATGCTTAAGTATAACAAATACGCTTGGATATTTGTAGTAGTAGGCATGAACTCCATTTTTATTTATATGTTTTTCCAGCTTTTAGGCGGCTGGCTGGTAAAAACTACGGGTATTTTTACCAATGGTTTTATGAGCCTGCTAAATGTACCGGAAAATGCCATGTTTTTCATTACCTCGCTGGTGGCTTTGTTTATTATTTGGTATATATGTTATTGGTTGTATAGGCACAAAATTTTTATAAAGCTATAGTGTAGTTTTACAGTAAACGGATTAAAATAGTATTGTCAATAAATAAAAAAAGACCTTACTTTTATGCGCTAAAATTTTATTACAATTATTGATTATGGAAAATGCTCCTCGTCAAATGCCGAAAAAGAAGTCTCCGGTATTTTGGGTATCCAGTGTGTACTTTGCAATGGGCCTGCCATTTGTAGCACTATCACTTGTATCTGTTGTTATTTTTAAAGATTTAGGAATAGAGAACGAAAAGATTGCGTTTTGGACGTCTTGGTTATTGTTGCCCTGGTCGCTCAAGCCCATTTTCAGTCTGATAATGGAAACCTACGGCACAAAAAAACAATATGTAGTAATCACAGAGTTTGTAAGTGCTGCCATGTTTGGCTTAATTGTTTTTGCATTGCCTTTACCCAATTTTTTTGCAATAGTACTTGCACTAATGGGGATTATCGCGTTTAGCGGTTCCACGCACGATATTGCAGGAGACGGCATTTATCTGGATGAATTGGATACTGAAACTCAGAGTAAATATTCGGGTTGGCAGGGAGCTTTTTATAATTTGGCAAAAGTACTTGCCAATGGTGGATTGGTCTTCTTGGCTGGATGGCTAACTCGCTATATGCAATTTAGTATAGTTCAGTCGTGGCAGATAATTATTGGTATTTGCGCTATAATAATGTTATTAATAGGATTGTATCACATCAAAGTTTTACCTAAAGGAAAACCACAAGAGGAAGCAGGGAGTTTCAACGAAAAAACCGCCAGGTTGCTGGAAGTGTTTTTAAGTTTTTTTCGGAAAAAATACATTTGGTTTTACTTGGTATTTATTTTTCTATACCGATTTGCCGAAGGTCTGGCAATGAAAATAGCGCCGTTGTTTTTGAAGGACGATTTGAGCAAGGGAGGATTAGGGCTTAGCAACGAACAATATGGTTTGGTATATGGTACATTCGGAACAGTGGCTTTTATCATCGGTTCTATTGCTGCGGGTTATTTTGTTTCGCATTTTGGACTTAAAAAAGTATTATTTTGGCTCGCGTGTATATTTAATATTCCCTTTGCCGTGTATCTTTTCTTTGCTATTTTTCAGCCTACAGAAATGTGGATTATCTCTGCCGGAATCATAGGCGAATACTTTGGTTATGGCTTCGGGTTTGTGGGGTTGATACTATTTATGATGCAACAAATTGCACCTGGAAAACATCAGATGGCGCATTATGCCTTTGCCAATAGCCTTATGAATTTCGGGGTGATGGTGCCGGGCATCATAAGCGGGTTTTTAAGTTCGCGCGAATGGCAATTAAAGGCCATAGAAAGTCTAAAGTTAAATGCTGCAAGTATAGAGCCTGTATTGGGCTATAAACTTTTTTTCATAATCGTTATGATAATGACTATCCCTGCTTTGATAATTACTAAATTTGTACCTTTCACGCACGACGATAATAAGAAAACGAAAATTGTTACTGAATAAAAAACAATAAAATGACTAATAAAATTAATATTCCCTGGCAGGACAGGCCAGCCGGCTCAAAAGAAATAATGTGGCGCAACAGCAACAATCCCATTATAGACAGGTATCATATTCCCACATCCAACAGTATTTTTAATAGCGCAGTAGTGCCTTTTGAAGATGGTTTTGCAGGCGTGTTCCGTTGTGATAATAAAGCCGTACAAATGAATATTTTCGCGGGTTTCAGCAAAGACGGCATTAATTGGGAAATCAATCACGAACCCATTGTAATGCAGGCCGGTAATACAGAAATGATAGAATCTGATTACAAATACGATCCGCGCGTAACTTTTATAGAAGACCGATACTGGATTACCTGGTGCAACGGCTATCATGGCCCTACAATAGGCATTGCTTATACATTTGATTTTAAAGAATTTTTTCAATGCGAAAATGCCTTCCTGCCTTTCAACAGAAACGGGGTGTTATTTCCGCAAAAATTCAATGGCAGATATGCCATGTTGAGCCGTCCCAGCGATAATGGACATACGCCTTTCGGCGATATCTATATCAGCTTTAGTCCCGATATGAAATATTGGGGCGAACATCGCTGTGTGATGAAAGTAGCGCCGTTTGACCAAAGCGCCTGGCAATGTACCAAAATAGGCGCCGGCACCGTACCTTTTCTTACCAAAGACGGCTGGCTGATGTTTTATCATGGCGTAATTAATACGGCCAATGGATTCCGCTACTCAATGGGTACGGCTATTCTTGATAAAGACAACCCAGAGAAAGTGCTGTATCGTTCCAAACCCTATTTATTAGCGCCTGCAGAACTTTACGAATTGACCGGCGATGTGCCGAATGTGGTATTTCCTTGTGCTGCACTGCAAGATGGTGAAAAGGTGGCTGTGTATTATGGCGCTGCCGATACCTCTGTGTGCATGGCCTTCGGACATATTGATGAAATATTGGATTTTGTAAAAAATAATTCTTTATAAAATAGGAGTTATAAAAAAATTATAGCCATATGCGGCAGGAACGCGTCATCAAGGCGCGTTCCTGCATTAAAATTTCTTAAAAAAAAGTACAATTTTTTTCCTCTGTATGTAATTTTTTCTTTTCTTTACCAAAAATATGATTTTTGTCATAGTTTTGTCTGATGAATGTCTTTTATGACACGAATCAATATTTATAAACAATTGATTAATAAGTCAGTTAGGCAGCGGGTAATTATTAAATAATTTACGTTAGAAAAGAGATAAAATATATATGTCAGTTCTATTAGCGGTAACCGCCATTTTAATGTTGTTTTTTGTAATTTTTCAGGTTGCAAAAGCAGGTGAATATGTTTCCATTTTAAGAGGAAAAGAAAAAACTTTTAAAGACGGCAATCGGATCAACGGAAGACTGATGATTGCTTTTTTGGTATTGGGGCTGATAGGCGTGTATGTCTGTCACAGGCTTCTGTACGATAAAACTTTGTTTCCGCAGGGGTCGGCCAGTATTGAGGGCGAAAGGGTAGATACCATGCTCGTAATTACTACGGTTATTTGTATGATCGTATTTGTCATTACGCAAATCCTGCTTTTTTGGTTTTCTTACAGGTACCAGTACAAAGAAAATCGTGAAATTAAATTCCTGCCGCACAACAACAAGCTGGAGATCATCTGGACCGTAGTGCCTACCATTGTTTTAACCGTACTTATTATTTTTGGTTTGCGCAGTTGGTTCCTGTTTACGGGCGAAGCGCCTAAAGGGGCTTTGGAAGTAGAAATTACAGGCAAACAATTCGGGTGGATAGTTCGGTATCCGGGTGCGGATAACGTATTTGGTAAAAAGTATTTCAAAAATATTGATGCTACCAATTCTTTAGGATTGAATTGGACGGATAATGCTTCAATTAGTCAAAAGGCAGATCCCGCTTCGTTAGACGATATTGTGGTAGAAGGTACGGCCATGATCATCAAAGGCCGTCCTGTAAAAATTATCATTGGCTCCAGAGATGTTATTCACAGTGTAGGTTTGCCGCATTTCAGGCTTAAAACAGACGCGGTGCCCGGCACGCCAACTACACTTTGGTTTACGCCAAAATATACTACTGAAGAAATGAAGCAAAGAACAGGCAACCCCAATTTTGCTTATGAGATTGCCTGCGATCAGATGTGCGGCAACGGCCACTACTCTATGAAAGCTACCATTTTGGTGGTAGAAGAAAAAGAATACAACGAGAAGCTGGCCAGCATGACACCGGCATACAAATTGGCGTACCCCGATCCTGATACAGAAATCAATGTGCCTAAACAGTTTGCCGATTCCGTAGCTACAGAGCTGGTTATTGACAGTACGGCTACGGCTAAAAAATAATACTATACCATTCACTTTAAAGGAAGTTAGAGACTAAGAAAAACACAAGACTTATGAGCAATACAGCCACACCGGTTTTACAAAGTGATTTATGGACTGCCCAACATCCTGAAGCAGCCAATCATCATCCGCATGAAAATTTTATTACCAAATATATATTCAGTCAGGATCATAAAATGATTGCCAAGCAATACCTTATCACGGGTATTATCTGGGCTATATTAGGAGGGCTGATGTCTGTGCTGTTCCGGCTACAGCTGGGCTTTCCCGACTCTTCTTTTCCTATATTAGAAACATTGCTGGGTAAGTGGGCCAAGGGCGGAAGATTAACTCCCGACGCTTATTATGCCTTAACAACCATACATGGTACCGTATTGGTATTCTTTGTATTGACGGCCGGACTGAGCGGTACATTTGCCAACTTTCTTATTCCTTTGCAGATAGGGGCCAGGGATATGGCTTCACCATTTATGAACATGCTGAGCTATTGGTTGTTTTTTGTGGCCGGCATTATTATGCTTTCTTCTTTCTTTGTAGAAACAGGTCCATTTTCAGGAGGGTGGACGGCCTATCCGCCGTTAAGTGCGCTGGGGCAGGCATCCATTGGCTCGCGCGTGGGAATGGATCTTTGGATGATATCTCTCATACTTTTTGTGGTCTCGCAGCTTTTAGGCGGTCTTAACTATATTTCTACTGTTTTAAATATGCGTACCAAAGGTATGAGCATGAACAGAATGCCATTGACCATTTGGTCGCTATTTCTACAAGCTATACTGGGAGTACTTTCATTTCCGGTGTTGTTTGCAGGATTCATACTACTTATATTCGACAGGCATTTAGGTACAAGTTTTTACCTGTCTGATATTTTCATTAATGGAATGGCGCTTTCGCACGAGGGAGGTAATGCTATTTTGTACCAACACTTATTTTGGTTCTTAGGCCATCCTGAAGTGTATATTGTAGTATTGCCGGCTATGGGTCTGGTATCGGAGGTAATGTCAGTAAACGCCCGAAAGCCTATTTTTGGTTATTCCGCTATGGTATTGTCCATGTTTGCAATTGTAATACTGGCATTTTTAGTGTGGGCGCATCACATGTTTGTAACGGGACTGAATCCTTTCCTCGGTTCCATATTTGTATTATTGACACTGCTGATTGCGGTGCCGTCGGCAATTAAAGTATTCAACTGGCTTACTACCCTCTGGAAAGGCAATATCCGCTTTACCACAGGTATGCTGTTTGCCATAGGATTTGTAAGCTTATTTATTTCCGGGGGTTTAACTGGTATTTACCTGGGTAACTCTGCCATTGATATTCATTTACACGATACTTATTTTGTTATTGCGCACTTTCACCTGGTAATGGGTGTGGCGGCGTTCTTCGGCATGTTTGCGGGCGTATATCATTGGTTTCCTAAAATGTATGGCCGCCACATGAACAAGACCATGGGTGATATTCATTTCTGGATAACGCTGGTAGGTGCTTACCTTATCTTCTGGCCAATGCACTATGAAGGTTTTGCAGGTATGCCCAGAAGATATTACGATTACAGCACCTGGGAAAGCTTTAAACAATTTGCAGAATTAAACAAGTTTATTTCCATAGTTGTGTTCATTGTATTTGCGGCGCAATTCTTATTCTTATACAATTTCTTCTATTCTATTTTTAAAGGAAGAAGAGTAAGAAGCACCAATCCCTGGAAAGCCAATACACTGGAATGGACCACACCTATTAATCCCGGACATGGCAACTGGCCCGGAGAAATTCCTGAAGTGCATCGCTGGCCTTATGACTATGGTAAAGGCGGCGTAGACCACATCATGCAGACAACACCGATAGGCGAAGACGAACCCGAATTAGATAAACATTAAAACAGTTTTTTAAGTAATAATAATTTGAATAAAGGAACTTTAATATTGAAAACAGATCAGTCCGGCGGGCAAAGCATTCCGCTGTGGAAAGATTATATGGCTTTAAGTAAATTTACTTTGAGTTTTACGGTGGTTTTTTCTTGTGTAATTTGTTATTTACTATCGCCCAATGTTCATTTCAATATAAAAATGATCACGTTTCTTTTCATAGCAGGCATGTTGGTTACAGGCAGCGCCAACGCCATTAACCAGGCATTGGAAAAAGATACCGACGCGGTAATGAAAAGAACCAAAAACAGACCGGTGGCAAGTGGCAGGATGTCTAAAGAGCATGCTTTGGGATTTGCGCTGGTTGCTGGTGCAGCTGGTGTGGTAATGATGTGGTATTTCTTTAATTTTCAATCGGCTTTATTATCTTTAATAAGCTTATTCTTATACGCTTATATTTATACACCACTGAAAACGAAAAGCTCGGTGGCCGTGCTGGTAGGCGCCTTCCCGGGAGCTTTACCTTGTTTAATAGGCTGGGTGGCAGGCTTTAGTGAAGGGGGCGACAATAGCTGGACAGGCGGCCTGATCCTGTTTGCTATCCAGTTTCTCTGGCAGTTCCCACATTTCTGGGCTATAGCCTGGGTTGCGCACAATGATTACAGCAAAGCAGGTTTTAAGCTGCTGCCTTCCGATAAAGGTCCCACAAAAAATACCGCTTTGCAAACAGTGTTATACTCTGTATTAATGATTCCGATAGGCATGCTGCCATTTATGCTGGGTGGTTTTGTGCACGGCATCAATACCACCGTTGGTTTTGCCAGCTTTATTATTGTACTTATGTGCAACTTGTTTATGGTATTGCAGAGCATAAGATTGTATATAGAAATGGATGTAAAAGCCGCGCGAAGAGTCATGTTTAGCAGCTATATATATTTGCCAATTGTATTGCTGACCTTATTAGTAGATAAAATTTAAAAATGGAACAAACACTGTTGAACAAAGAAAAACAAGTAAAACCTAATAACCCGCAAAAATTTTTGCTTTGGGTAGCTATAGCTTCTATAGTAATGTCTTTTGCAGGGCTTACCAGTGCTTATTTGGTAAAAAGAGCCAACAGCAACTGGCTGGAATTTTCTTTGCCGCGGGTTTTTTGGATATCAACAGTGGTAATAATAGCCAGCAGCATTGTGATGCATTTTGCCGTAAAGTCTTTTAAAAGCAGGAATATTAAAAACTACAGGCTGCTTATATCCATAACGGGTATTTTGGGGTTGATATTCTGTGTGTTACAGTTCATGGGCTACAGTGATATGGCCGAAAGAAACATCCATATATTTGGTACGGGTAGCAATCCCGCGGCATCTTTTGTAGGAGTGATTTCGGGATTTCATATCCTGCACGTATTAGGCGGCATTATTGCGTTGGCAATTGTTGTAGCAAAATCATTTAACAGCAAAGTAAAAACATATAGCACTACATTGACGGAAAATGTAGCCACTTACTGGCATTTTGTAGATATATTATGGGTTTACCTTTTTATATTTTTTAATATCGCATAAATCTTTTTGAAAGCATAAATATTGAATATGTCTAATTCACTTACAACTAAGATACATACCTGGATGGGCGGCAGAAGCCCTTTTAATGTAGAATATGGTAAATTGATGATGTGGATGTTTCTGGTGAGCGATGCCTTTACTTTTGGAGCATTACTCATCACCTACGGAGCCACTCGTTTTGCAACCGAAGGATGGCCTGACCCTAACCACGTGTTTAATTCCTTTCCCGGGTTAGAAGGCAATTTTCCTTTGCTGTTTGTAAGTTTAATGACGTTTATACTTATCCTGAGTTCTGTAACAATGGTATTGGCAGTGCAGGCGGGGCAGCAAAACGATAAAAAGAACGTAGTAAAATACCTCATATATACTATTATAGGAGGTTTGCTATTCTTAGGCTGTCAGGCTTGGGAGTGGGCGCACCTGTTTCATGTAGATGCCAGAATGGGCAATAATCCTTTTGCCAACTATGATGGAAGCTTATCTTCGGCCAACTTTACCAATTTCTTTTTTGGCATTACCGGCTTTCATGGCTTTCACGTATTTACCGGTGTGCTTATTAATATCATTATGCTTATCATGACTTTAAATAATACTTTTGAAAGAAGAGGTCATTATTTAATGATAGAGAAAGCGGGACTATACTGGCACTTTGTAGACCTGGTATGGGTGTTTGTATTTACTTTCTTTTACTTGGTATAATCAATAAAACAATAATAACTATTAAAAATATTTTTAATTATGGCAAATCATGCAGATCCGGCAGCAGCAAGAAGAGAAGTGTGGAAAATTACTATCTACCTAAGCGTTCTTACGCTGGTAGAGTTGGCATTGGGCTTTATAATGTTTAAGATGGATTGGCCCGATGGCACATTCATTAAAACGTTTACCAAAATAGTCATCATCGCGTTAATGCTTTGGAAAGCATTTTACATTATAGCTTATTTCATGCATCTGAAATTTGAAAATATGGCTATGATCAAAACCATCGCTATTCCCTGCCTTCTTTTTATATGGTTCATCATCGCGTTTATCTGGGATGGTAATTCCTTTAAAAATTTAAGAGCCAGGTATACACCTTATCACGTAGAGCATTTTAGCCAGCCAATGCAAGCGAAGCCTCATACACCGGCTGCTCCTTTGCAAGAAAGTAAAAATCTGTCGGGAGAAGATACGCAGCATTAAAATCTATTTTTTAAATTTAATAAGCAGGCTGCGTTTCTAACAAAAGCAGCCTGCTTTTATTTTTTGTATTGTTATATATTTTTCTTTAATTTTATACAAAATTACTTCTATGATTACCGCACAGCAAATACTCAACAAAAAAGGAAACAAAAATTACTCAATAGATGTAGATGCTACCGTTATTGACGCTCTTAAAATTATGGCCGATAAAAACATAGGAGCGTTGCTGGTGACCGAAAAAGACGTTTTCAAAGGAATTTTTACAGAGCGTGATTATTCCAGAAAAATTGCACTGGAAGGCAAAAGCTCTTCCGACACAAAAGTAGGCGACGTATTATCTACCCATCATCCTAAAATAGACCCCAAGGCAATTGTGGAAGAGTGTATGCTTTTAATGAGCGATAATAATGTACGCTATTTACCCGTATTTGAAAATGGCAATCTGGTAGGCATCATTTCCATCAGCGATGTGGTAAACACTATCATAGATTATCAGAAAGAGACAATTTCTCACTTAAAGAATTATATGGGATTGTAAAAGGTAACTGCTTATTTTTTGAGCCTGAATGAATTTTTCATTCAGGTTTTTTATTGAAAAACATTACTGTTTCTGAGTATTGATGCGCTTTTTATTTCCAGCTACTTATGTTGATGATTCATGTAAATGTCATTAGCCAAGTACTTAATTCATTCTTATCAACACGAATTTTTTACTGTATTTTTATTGCGTCACCTTTAGCGATGTGCTCACTTTTCCATAAAAATAAATTATCTTTCCTTCTTAAAACAAAGGAAACTTTTGGCGTTTCTCTGCTTTGCTGTAATATTGCAAAAAATTTTCAGCTAAAAAAAGACCCAGGAGCAAACATATATGGCAAAAAATTTATTAATAGTAGAGTCGCCCGCGAAAGCTAAAACTATAGAAAAAATACTCGGAAAAGATTTTGAAGTGGTAAGTAGTTTTGGACATATACGCGATTTGGCAAAAGGCGATAATGGGGTGGATATTGACAATGGATTTTTGCCCAATTATATTATTTCGGAAGATAAGCATAAGGTAGTAAGCAACTTAAGATCAAAAGCCAGGAAGGCAGATGAGGTGTGGCTGGCTTCGGATGAAGACCGTGAAGGAGAAAGCATCAGCTGGCATCTGGCAGAGGTTTTAGGCCTGGATCCTGCCACTACCAAAAGAATTGTTTTTCATGAAATAACCAAGCCCGCTATTCAAAAAGCTGTTGAAAATCCACGAACAATTGATATGAATCTGGTAGATGCGCAGCAGGCGCGCCGCGTGCTTGACCGTATTGTGGGTTTTGAACTTAGTCCGGTGTTGTGGAGAAAAGTGGGCATGCAGCGCAGCCTTAGTGCAGGACGTGTGCAAAGTGTAGCAGTAAGATTGATTGTAGAAAGAGAAAGAGAGATCAATGCCTTTACTCCTGAAAGTTCTTTTAAAATAGAAGGACATTTTCATGGTGTAAATATCAACGATAAAAAAATATCTTTTAAAGCCGAAAGCGGCAAAAAAATAAAAGACGAAAAAGGCGCTTTAACTTTTCTGGAATCATGCAAAGAAGCCCAGTACAAGGTGATAAATATTGATGTAAAACCTGCCAAACGCTCACCGGCAGCGCCTTTTACTACTTCTACGCTGCAGCAGGAAGCTTCCAGAAAGTTAGGCTACGGCGTGGCCCGTACCATGCTGCTGGCGCAAAAACTGTACGAAAACGGTTACATTACATACATGCGTACAGACAGCGTGAACCTAAGCGGAACTGCCTTGGCCGACATTAAGCGTGAAGTAGTAGATTCCTATGGAGCCGAATATCACCAGGTAAGAAATTATAAAAGCAAATCGGCTGGCGCGCAGGAAGCCCACGAAGCCATCAGGCCTACCTATATGTCGCGGCACACGATTGAAGAAAGTGATACCCGGCGCCTGTACGAGCTGATTTGGAAAAGAACCATAGCATCGCAAATGAGCGAGGCGGAGTTTGAGAAAACCACGGCTCAAATACAAATATCTACCAACGAAGAACAGTTGACGGCCAGTGGCGAGGTTTTAAAGTTTGACGGGTTTCTAAAAGTATACCTCGAAGGAAAAGACGATGATGAAGATGATGAAAACAGTAATGCCTTGCCTCCGCTACACGAAGGCGAAATATTGCAGATGGAAAAGCTGGTGGCTACAGAAAAATTTACCAAACCCGCGCCGCGCTACACCGAGGCTTCACTGGTAAAAAAGCTGGAAGAATTAGGCATTGGCAGACCTTCTACATACGCGCCCACCATCTCTACCATTATCAAAAGAAACTATGTAGAGAAAAGAGATAAAGACGGCAATGAGAGAACCGTAAGATTCTTAAAACTTACGCCAAAAAACACAATAGAGGCAAAAACAGAAAAAGAAATTTTCGGAAGAGAAAAATCAAAACTTTTCCCGACAGATCTGGGCATAGTGGTAACCGACTTCCTGATAGAGCATTTTGAAAGAGTAATGGATTATGGCTTTACCGCACGGGTAGAAGAAGACTTTGATGATATAGCAGAAGGCGCTATGGTGTGGAACGATATGTTGAAAGATTTCTACAAGCCCTTTCACCAGCAGGTAGAAGACACACTGGAAAATGCAGAGCGCGCTAAAGGAGAAAGAGAGCTTGGAGTAGAAGAAACCAGTGGCAAAAAAGTAATAGCCCGCATGGGTCGCTATGGGCCCATGGTGCAAATAGGCGAAACTGAAGAAAATGGCGATAAGCCTCGCTTTGCATCGTTAAGAAAAGACCAGAGCATTGAAACCATCACGTTTGAAGAGGCTATGAATTTATTCAAACTGCCTTTGGAGCTGGGTACCTACAAAGGAGAAGAAGTTTCTGTAGCCATTGGCAGATTTGGGCCTTATGTAAAATGGGGTGAAACGTTTATTTCTATACCGCGCGCCACAGACCCGCTTACCGTAAACATGGAGCAGGCCGTTGAATATATTGAAGAGAAAATAAAAGCGGATGCGCCTATAGGTTATTATCAGGACAAGCCGGTAACAAAAGGTAAAGGCCGATTCGGACCATTTATAAAATGGGAAGATTTATTTGTAAACGTACCAAAGGCTTATGACTTTGATAATCTTTCTAACAACGATATTGATGAACTGATAAGTAAAAAGATAGAGAAAGAAGCCAACAGGTATATTCAACAGTGGGAGAAAGAAAAAATAGCGATTGAAAATGGCCGCTGGGGGCCGTTCATCCGTTTCGGGAAGCAAATGCTGAAATTAGGTAAAAACGCTTCGGGAGAAAAATATACCGAAGATGAATTAAGAACCTTATCATTGGAAGAAGTAAAAGCAATTATTGAACAACAGATGCCGGACGCTTTTACCGCCAAACCTAAAAAAGCAGCCACAAAAAAAGCCGCGCCTAAAAAAGCCAAAGCTGCCAGGCCTAAGAAAGCAGCAGCTAAAAAGAAGTAATATACAAAAGCCGCAAATTTATATTCTGCGGCTTTTGTAGTTATTAATAAACCCTAGATTGATTCCCAAAATTACATTCTTTTATTAAAGATTTCTTGTAACTCCTCAGGATTGGTCAAAGCCGAAATACCATACATAGAAATAACGATGATGTAAGATATTATGGCCACTATGCCTATTACCAGCGCAATAATGGCGCATGTTCTGCCCGTATTAATATTGCTCATGCTCTTTGCGGTATAAGCCGAAGGATTGGCATAATAAATTTCTTTGGCTTTTTTAGCCATCACCAGCGTTATCACCGCTAATATGAGCCCGACTATACCATAGCAGCAGCAGGCCGTAACAATAGAAACTATTCCTAAGGTCATTACCGTAGAAGCATTGGGTACGGCTATTTCACCCATGGGCGAATAGTTTTGCTGGTTGAACTGTTGCTGATATTGATTTTGCTGTTCGGGAGTAGGATTTTCTGAATACATAGTTTAGTGTTTTTATTTAATTATTATAAAATAGTAAAGGCAGCATTTTATTGAAAAAATGAATACTGATGATTAAGGCATTCACAATAAACATAATTAATAAAGCTTTAGCGCCTTTTTCAAATTTAAAAAGCAGGTGCAAAGCCAAAAAGCCGAACATAATTATTAATGGAATCATGGCCGGGTAAAAATGTATAGAAGCGTTGATGTTTCCTTCCAGCAAAGCATGTATACTGCGCTGCATGCCGCAGCCAAGACAATCAAGACCGGTTGTTTCTTTAAAAGTACAAGTGGCATACTGCGACTCGAAAAACGCGGAGAGTTTATTTGCCATAGGGAACAAGTTTGCAAAACAAATATAGGAAAAACTTGCATCTCTTAAAATAAATTTGAAGATGTTATAAATTTAATAATACAGTGCCTATTTTTGAAAAAAGAAACAGGTACGTTTTTATGCGGCTGATTTCCATACATATCAATGCTTTTTTAAAAATAATTTTGATATTGCTTGTAATATCGGGTTCGTTATGGTTATATTATACCTATAATCCATCGGATGGTTTTTTTCCCCGATGTCCTACGAATCAATATTTGGGTTTTCTTTGTCCGGGTTGTGGGTCTCAGCGTGCTGTGCATCAGCTGCTGCATGCCAATGTTGGCGAGGCCTTTAAGGCTAACCCGCTTTTGATAACATCTTTGCCTTACGTGCTGCTGGCGCTGATTTTTGAAAACAAAGCAATCAGAAAAAAATATTCTTCCATAAGGAAAGTTTTCTTCGGAAGAAGTGCTATTATTGTAATACTTATAATAATTATTCTTTTTACCATTTTCAGAAATATACATTAATCATGCGTAATTATTTTTTATTTTTCATTTCGCTGTTTTTCATTGGTTGTTCTGTATCTAAACCAATAGCTAAGCAAAAGTCGGGCAATCCTTTGTTTCCCGGTTGGTATGCCGATCCTGAGGCTTTAATTTTCAACAATCAATATTGGATATATCCTACCTACTCTGCGCGCTACGAAGACCAGATTTTCTTCGATGCATTTTCTTCCCGCGACCTAGTAACCTGGCAAAAGCACAGCCGTATATTGGATACCGCTGCCGTAAAATGGGCTAAGCGTGCCATGTGGGCTCCCAGTGTAATTGAAAAGAAAGGCAAATACTATTTTTTCTTTGCAGCGAATGATATTCAAAGCAATGCAGAGCACGGAGGCATTGGCGTGGCAGTAGCGGAAAAGCCGCAGGGCCCTTACAAAGATCACCTGGGCAAGCCCTTAATTGATAGTTTTATCAATGGCGCGCAACCCATAGACCAGTTTGTTTTTAAAGATAAGGACGGTACGCATTACATTATTTACGGCGGTTGGAGGCATTGCAACATCGCGAAGCTAAACGATGATTTTTCAGGATTTTTACCTTTTAACGATGGTAGTTATTTTAAAGAAATTACTCCCGATCAATATGTGGAAGGCCCGGTAATGTTTATACGAAACAATAAATATTATTTTATGTGGTCGGAAGGTGGATGGACAGGTCCCGATTATAAAGTGGCTTACGCAATTGCCGATTCGCCGCTTGGTCCGTTTAAAAGAATAGGAACCATATTGCAACAGGATGATACTATTGCCAACGGAGCGGGTCATCATTCGGTAATAAAAGTGCCTAAAAAAGACGAGTGGTATATTGTGTACCATCGCAGGCCACTCGCAGAAAAAAGCGGAAACGCAAGAGCCACCTGCATTGAAAGAATGTATTTCGATTCCAACGGCATGATCAAGCCCGTGGTAATGACGAATGAAGGCGTAGCCGCCAATCCGTTGAGATAATATCAAAATAATCAGTTGCGGCACTGTTATTTTATACGATTGATTGCATGTATCAACACAAAATCATTTATTTTTGAGCAAATAAAACAAAACAATATGACTCTTTTAAAAGATAAGGTGGCTATCGTTACCGGAGCGGCACGTGGCATTGGTGAAGCAATAGTATTGAAGTTTGCCGAGCAGGGCGCCAATGTAGCATTTACCTATGTAAGTGACAGTAGCAAAGAAAAAGCGGAAGCCATAGAAAAAAAAGGAGAAGCCTTGGGTGTAAAAATAAAATCTTACCAAAGCAACGCCGCAGATTTTGCCGCCGCGGAATCCTTTGTAAACGAGGTGCTGCAAGAGTTTGGCAAAATTGATATTTGTGTAAACAATGCGGGAATCAGCAAAGACAATCTTTTAATGCGTATGAGCACCGAACAGTGGAATGATGTAATCAATACCAACCTTACCGGTGTGTTTAACATAACCAAGCAGGTTATTCGTCCTATGATGAAAGCGAAGTCGGGCAGCATCATCAATATGAGCTCTATTATAGGCATCATAGGCAATGCCGGGCAGGCAAGCTACGCGGCTTCCAAAGCGGGCATCATCGGCTTTACAAAGTCTGTAGCCAAAGAGCTGGGCAGTAGAAATATTCGCTGCAACGCAATAGCGCCGGGCTTTGTAGAAACAGATATGACTCATTACCTTAAAGAAGGAAATGCCGGCGAAGATTATATGAAAAACATACCATTGGGCAGGTTCGGCCAGGCGGAAGACATAGCCAATGCCGCTTTGTATCTTGCTTCAGACATGGGCGCGTATGTAACCGGGCAGGTAATCAGCGTTTGCGGAGGCTTAAATATTTAGTATGACAGATATAGAAAAGATACTGCAAGCCAACAAAAACTGGGCAGATAAAGTAAACGAAGAAACACCTCATTTTTTTTCGGATCTGGCAAAATTACAAACTCCTAAATTCTTATGGATAGGCTGCAGCGACAGCCGTGTACCCGCCGACCAGATTACCAACACCAAGCCGGGAGAAATATTTGTGCATCGCAATATTGCCAACCTGGTCATTCATACCGATGTTAATTTATTGAGTGTGCTGGATTACGCGGTAAGAACCTTGAAGGTAGAACATGTAATTGTTTGCGGCCACTACGGTTGCGGAGGTATTAACGCCGCAATGTCTAATCATAATTTTGATATTGTATTAAACATGTGGTTGCGCAATATTAAAGATGTATACAAGTTATATAGCGATGAACTGGACAATATTAAAGATATGGAAAAACGCTCTGACAGGTTAGTGGAAGTGAACGTAATAGAACAGGTAAAGCATCTGGCAAAAACATCCATTATACAAAGAGCATGGAAGCATCATAAAATGCCGCAACTGCATGGTTGGGTATATGGTTTGCAAAACGGGTTGATCAACCCTATTTATCACATGGATTTTCATTCAGAAGTTGATGAGCTATACGTATATAAGGATTTGTAAGAGCGATGGATACGGGATACTGGAAGAACGAACCGAAGTTTAGCACATCCCGCGCTGACGGGGGCAGGGGGTGGATGAGAAGTTCGAAGTTCGAAATAATACTTTGTGTTTCTTGCGTTTGTTTTTTTGCGGCGAATGTGAAAATAAAAATGAACATTAATCAATGAAGAAATTTTTCTTTTTCTTTTTTCTTTTTTCTATCACTGCCGGTTATGCGCAGCCTGATACTTCAGCCATAAAGATCAGTCTGCTTACCTGCGCGCCGGGCGAAGAGCTGTATTCTACATTTGGTCATACTGCTGTGCGTGTTACTGACAGCATGAATCACACCGACTATGTTTTTAATTATGGCTTGTTCGATTTTAATGAGCCTAATTTCTATTTGAAATTTGTAAGAGGCCAGTTAGATTACATGTTGGGTATACAAACCTTCAACGAGTTCTTATACGAATATCAGCTCACTAGAAGAAGTGTGTGGGAGCAGGATATACATTTAACATGGCAGCAAAAACAAAGTATACTTTCTTTTTTGTACAATAACCTGAAGGAGGAAAACCGCTATTATAAATACGATTTTATTTATGATAACTGCGCCACCAGGGCCCGCGATGTTTTTTTAGATGTATTGCCGGGATACAAAATAGAAAAGGATTACATTCAGGAAAATACAACCGCGAGAAATTTATTTCATTATTATCTTGATAACGGTAAAAATCAGGCATGGTCAAAGCTGGGTATAGATATACTTTTAGGCAGCGGTATAGATACAGCCATGAACAAATTTTCCGGCATGTTTCTTCCGGAATTTTTAATGAACGCCTTTGATGTGGCTACCCGCAACGGCTCGCCAATAGTAACGGCTAAGAGAACCATAGTGCATGGAGATGATGTAAAACAGTCTAACTACTATGTGCCTTTTGTGGTCATGCTTATTTTTTCGTTGAGCTTGTTTGCCTTGTATTATTTTAAGAGAAAAAATGATTTTCTTGTAAATGTTTTAGACAGCGCATTACTGTTTATAACCGGCGCGCTGGGTTGCCTGTTGTTGTTCATGTGGTTTTTTACCGATCATGAAAGTTGCAATAACAATTATAATTTACTTTGGGCGGTGCCATTCAATATTATCGCAGCATTTATGCCTAATAGGAAAAAAGGCGTTTTAAAATTCTATTGGCTGCTTGTTTTGCTCATTAATGCACTGCTGTTGGTAAGCTGGTTTTTTCTTCCGCAGCAGCTGAACTTTGCTCTACTTCCTTTTGTAATGCTGATGATATACAGGTACGCACAGTTGTATTTTGCCGAGAGAAAAAGCTAAAGGAAGACGTTACAAATTTTCTTCTATCAGTTTTTTTAGTTCCGGATCGCTGGGACGGGGCGCATCTGCAGAGATGATGTTGCCATCTTTACCAATAAGGATGTATTGAGGATGGTTCTTTTTATATACTTTCTGATCTTTGCCGGATACTGTGTGCCTGCCAGGGCAAAGCTGGCAGTACTTTGAAAATTCAGCTCCTTGCTATTTATACGCCAGGCATCTTTGTTCTTGTCAATAGAGAGATAAATTATGGTAAAAACTTTTTCATCAAAATTGTTTTTTAGTTTTTTACCATGCGGAAATTCTTCTATGCAGGGTGCACACCAGGTTGCCCATAAATCTATCAATATTACTTTTCCTTTATTTTTTCCCAGAATGTTTTCTAAAGTATAAGCTTTATAGTCAACATCAACTAGATTTTCTGCTTTATTTTTCTCTGTTTTGTTTTTTTCTTCTATTGCAGATTTTATAAATGCCTTGTATCGTTTGTTGTTAATGTTTTTAAAGAAGTTATTCCTGATTGTGTTGGTTAATGCTTTGTCTTCAGCCACTGTACGTTGCATTAAATCGGTTAGCAGGTATTCTTTTGAAAGACCT
The DNA here is from genome assembly GCA_023386235.1 of Bacteroidota bacterium. Classification (GTDB taxonomy): domain Bacteria; phylum Bacteroidota; class Bacteroidia; order Chitinophagales; family Chitinophagaceae; genus Haoranjiania. The sequence goes on from JAEWKC010000009.1 coordinate 39,884, forward strand.
GTATAACATTTATCAATTAAACGGTATTCTTCCTGGTAAGCACTTTCTGTTTTTATGGGTGAAGGCAGGTTGTTTAACTGCCTCAGCGCTACTTGCAGGCCATATAATTGTATATGATAAAAATTATCTTTTCTTTGATTGTAAATGCTGTCAATAAAATTTATTCTTTGCGCAAGGTTTTCTGTTTTTTGTTCTCTGCTTTTGTTTCCCACATTGTTAGCTGCATGCATTTTAATGACAGAGGAATAATATATGTAATCATACATTTCCTTCTTCTGTTCTTTAGATATAGTATATTGATTGCTTATTGAATCCTATGAAGATAGATTTAAGGCTTGCAGAATTTCTAACCTGGGCTCTAGGCTTTGTTCAAAAAAATTTTGGTATTCAGCCGCACTCATAGCCTGTATAATATCGAAAGAGTCAACAGAATAAGTTTTAGCAAATAATAGTTCATTATTCACCTTCATGATACTGTCAAGCAAATTAGAAGCTTTTATGTCCGTATTTCTTTTTTGATTATTGCTTATGTGGTAATTGATTTTTCCATTTTTATTTTACTTACCTGTACAACATCGCCGGGATAGAATTTGTTGATGTACGAAAAAATTCCTTGATTAATATATATCGGACCTTTTTCGTTCAGGGTTATGTTTTGAGCAGGATAGAAATACAAGCTTTTTGTTCTTAAAAAATCGTTATCATTATATACTAAAACTGCATGGTCTTCTTCTGCAAACATAGATGCATCAGCAGATAGAATAATTGGTCTGATAGTATTACAAGCATACAAAACTATAGTGAGTGTTAACAATGGAATGAATAGTTTTTTCATAAATTTGTTTTGTATAGAAGCTTTCTCGATCTTTTGAAACAGCTTCTATTTTTCAGGTTAAAATATAGCAGTCCAATAACATTTCTTTTCTCTACATCTGCCCGTGTCGACCCATTTTTGCTGATCAGGAAGGTCCTCCCACAATTTTCTTCAACTGCTCTCTTGTGAGTATTTCTGCATGAGACATATTCGCCAGATTAAGTTTTATTTTACTGTCTTTTTCATTTCCGTAGTAATAAGTTTGCTGTATGCGGTTGTAATGAATGTCATAACCAAGCGACTTCATATCTTGCAGCACATTGAGCATACCTCTTTTGCTTAGTCTGTTTTTGGCAGCGAACGTCTGCAAATTGTCGGTAGCTTTTCTTCGAATGAGAAAATCGTTAAACGCCAGTCTCCTGAAGTGTCTGAGTAGCGACATAGGTTATTCATTTTTCTTATCCGAAATTATACTAATATTTTAGATAAAAAATATTTTCATCCAATTTTTATTAAAAAAATATTTTCCTCACTATGCGATATTTCCATATTTTGCTCCTGCACCGTAAGAAGATTTTACAAAATAAATGAACTATCTTTATTTTTGTATTCGTCATTTTTTACTTCATTCAAAACTCATTTATTATGACTGCAACGTTTAAAGGCAAAAATATTTATTATAGCAAACAGGGCAGTGGTGCAAAAACAATTGTGTTGGTGCATGGCTATCCGCAAAACGGCATCGTGTTTGACAAGCAGGTTGCCTTTCTACAACAGCATTTTACCGTATTGGTGCCCGATCTGCCAGGTGCCGGGCAATCGGAGTACAACGAAGCGCTTACAACCATAGATGATTTTGCCGATGCGGTAAATGCGGTGATAGAAAAAGAAAACATCAACGAGTGCTACTTGTTCGGGCATTCCATGGGAGGCTACATTACGCTGGCTTTCGCCGAAAAGTATCCTGACAAACTGAAAGGCTTCGGGCTTATTCATTCGCACGCGCTGGCAGACGATGAAGAAAAAATTGAAGGCAGAAAGAAAACAATTCAATCCCTGAAACAATATGGCAGCGAGCCTTTCGTGAAAACAATGGTGCCCGGTTTGTTTACCGAAGCAAATCAAACAAAACTAAAAACTGAAATTGATACGCTGATTGATCATTTTAAAACCATAACAAAGGAAGCGGTAATACGATTTACCGAAATCATGATTAGCAGACCCGACAGAACCGGGGTACTCAAAAACGCGCATGTACCTGTATTGTTTATTTTGGGCGAAGAAGACAATTCCGCTAAATTGGATGTTGTATTGCCGCAAACACACCTGGCCGATGAAACGTTTATAAAAATATTTTCTGATGTAGCGCACATGGGCATGATAGAAGAGCCTGACGGCGTAAATGAAACAATACTTGATTTTGTTGGCGATGATTAATATATTTAGCAAACACCGGCTGGCATTTATTAATGTTATATTCTGGATATGGCTGTTATACATAGTGGCGGCTTTGGTGTGGTGGTTTATATCTTTAGAAATGCAAAACGAAATGATGTTTGAGTTTCGTATGCTGGAGTTGTCTAAAGAAGACCCGCGATACGTAGAAAAAGTTTTTTTACTGGAAGACGCGAGAGGCAGAAAATCATTTCAGTACATCGGCGAAGGGGTGGTTTCATTAGGGTTGATATTGTTTGGCGCGTTTTTCCTGTATCATCATACAAGAAAACAATTCAGGTTTACACAACAGCAGCAAAATTTTATGATGGCTATTACGCACGAGCTCAAAACGCCTATCGCCGTATCGCAGCTAAACTTAGAAACGTTGCAAAAAAGAAAACTTCCTGAAGAAATGCAGCAAAAGCTCATCAATAATACCTTGCTGGAAACCTCGCGCCTTCACAGCCTTACCAATAATATTTTATTTTCGGCACAACTGGAAAGCGGCAATTACAATACGCACCGCGATGCGGTTAACATAAGCAATGTATTACTGGAAGTGATAAAGGATTTCAGAAGAAGATTTACGACCAGGGATATTATTCATTTTGTAGAGGAAAATGTTTTTGTGCATGGCGAGCAACTTTCTTTAAATCTTTTAATAAGTAATTTACTGGACAATGCCGTGAAATATTCGCCCGTGGACAGTTCCATTACCATTAATTTAAAAACATATACCGATACAATAACACTTTCTATCGCCGATGAGGGTAACGGCATATCAGAAGAAGAAAAAAATAAAATATTCAATAAGTTCTACAGGGTAGGCCACGAATCTGTAAGAACAGCAAAAGGCACCGGCCTGGGATTGTATCTGTGTAAGAAAATTGTAAAAGACATGCATGGCAGCATCACTTTGCAGAACAATACACCTAAAGGTACCGTTTTTATCATTAACTTTCCATTGTTAAAAAAATAATAGTTATGCTTAGAGAATATAAAGCCAACGTACTACTGGTAGAAGATGAAGAAAATATGCACGAGGCGCTGAAACTGAATCTTGAAATAGAAGGCTACTCTGTAACATCGGCCTACGATGGTATGCAGGCGCTGAAAGCCTCTCAGGGCGAGTATTTCGACCTGATAATCATGGATATCATGCTTCCTGAAATGGATGGCATAAGCGTTACCGAAAGCATTCGCCTGCAAAATGCCGAAGTGCCTATATTAATGCTAAGCGCCAAGAATAATACTTCCGATAAAGTGCTCGGGTTAAGAAAAGGGGCTGATGATTACATTACCAAACCATTTGACCTGGAAGAGCTACTGCTGCGTGTAAGCAAGCTGATAGAAAAAAATAAAAAGCTGCAGGATAAAGAATCTACTATTGGAGATGAATTTGAATTTGGAAAAAATAAAGTGAACTTCAGCGCGCAGAATGCTGTGAACTGGGAAGGTAAAAATATTGATTTGAGCAAAAAGGAAGCCATGCTTTTAAAGCTTTTGTTTGAAAATAAAAACGACGTGGTCACCCGCGAAAAAATATTGCAGGTAGTTTGGGGTTACAATGTTTATCCTTCTACACGCACTATTGATAATTTTATACTCAGCTTCAGAAAATATTTTGAAGAAGACAGCCGCAATCCGCGGTATTTCCATTCGGTGAGAGGAATGGGTTATAAGTTTACCGATTAGCTTTTTTATTACCTGGTTCTTTGAAAGAGACCGGACTTCTCGCTGTGCGTTAGCAATGACAGGATGAGGTAGATTTCTCGCCTTCCGCTCGAAATGACAAACGCGATCTGTAACAATCACCTACTGCTTATACTTATATCAAAAAAGCACCCCGGTTGAAGGATGCTTTTTTATAAATTTTTTTTCAGGAGATTAAATTTCTACGCTGTCGTTCAGCTCATCGTCAATAAGAATTCTGCCACAGTTTTCACAAACCATTACTTTTTTGCGTTGACGAATTTCGCTCTGTATTTGTGGAGGAATGGAATTGTAGCATCCGCCGCAAGCATCTCTTTCTACCGGTACCACAGCCAGGCCATTGCGGTAATTGTTACGTATCCTGTCGAAAGAATAGAGTAGTCTTTCGTTCATAGATTCGCGTTGCGCGTCAATATCTGCGGTCAATACCGTTTCTTCTTTTTCAGTTTCTGCAATTATCTTATCCAGCTCACCTTTCTTCTCATTTTTTATACTGTCTTTAGAAGCTATTTTTTTCTTAAGATCTTCCAGTACTTTTACTTTATCGGACAGTTCATTATTGGCTTCTCTAATGTTTTTTTCAGCCAGTTTGCTTTCCAGCTGCTGCATTTCAATTTCGCTGTTGATGGCTTCAAACTCGCGGTTGTTTTTTACATTTTCGCTTTGAGCTTCGTATTTTTTTACCATTTCGGCAGCGTCTGTAATTACTTGTTTCTGCTGTTCTATAAAGTCGGTAATGCCGTTTATTTCTTCCTCTATGCGTGTTCTGCGGTTGTTTAGTCCTATTACTTCATCTTCCAGGTCGCTTACTTCAATGGGTAGTTCGCCTTTAAGGATTTGAATCTGGTCTAATTTGCTGCTCAGCTTCTGCAATTTTACTAATGCAGATAGTTTTTCTGATACTGAAAAGTCTTTGATGGCTGCCATATTATTTTTATCAATTTAAAAATATCAAACTTGGTATGCGTACGTTCCGCTTACATATAATAAACCGGATTGGTACAATTTTCCGTTTTTAAGACGGCAAAGGTACTGAATTTTGTCCGTAAAATATCAAATAAAAGTTCAATAGTGAATTGTTCACTTTCAAAATGCCCGATGTCTGCCAGTAAAATTTCTCCTTCCGCGTCAAAAAACTCGTGATATTTTACATCGGAGGTGATGTATACATCGGCTTTCTGTTTTCTTGCGGTTGGTAATAAGAAGGAGCCGGAGCCGCCGCACAGTGCTACTTTCTTTATCTTTCTGTTTAAAAGGGCGGTATGCCGAATGGTGGACAGTCGGAATTTGTCCTTTACCAAACGTAGAAAATCTTTTTCGTCAATTTCCTTCTCCGTTTCGCCAATCATGCCGCTTCCCACCTCCTGATGGATATTTTGCAGCGGGATTACATTATAGGCCACTTCTTCGTAAAAGCCTATCTTTTTTAATCCTTCAACAATTCCTGCCAGCGGAATATGTTTGGGCAGCAGGCATTCTACTTTTATTTCGTCTACATATTCTCTTTTATTCGCTTCACCTATCTTAGGATTAGATTGTTCTCCCGGCATAAAAGAGCCTTTTCCTTCGTAGGAGAAGCTGCATTCGCTATAGTTGCCAATATGGCCTGCCCCGTGTTCAAAAAGCACATTCATTACCTGTTGGGCAAATGCTTTGGGTGCATACGTAGAGAACTGTAATAGTTCGCCTGCCTTGGGTGCAAGAATTTTTGTATTGATAAGACCCAGGATGTCACACATTTTCTTGCTTACGCCTGTATACACATTGTCCAGGTTGGTATGAATGGCATAAATGGCTATGTCGTTTTTAAGCGCGGCAATTACGGTGCGTTCTACATAATTTTTTCCGTTCAGTTTTTTTATGCCTGAAAACAAGATGGGATGATGCGATATTATCAGGTTGCAACCTTTGGCTTTGGCCTCTTCTACAGTAGCTTCAAGGGTATCCAACGTGCATAATATGCCTTTGCATTCCCAGGAATCATTGCCGGTAAGCAGGCCACAATTATCGTAGCTTTCCTGGTAATAAGGCGGCGCAACGCTTTCTAAAAAACCGATAATTTCTTTTATTTGCATACCGCTTAAGCTTTGAGATAAAAATCCTTAGCGAATACCTGGTCTCTGGCAATCGTGAATTCAGGGTGATCCTGCTTATAAACGTCGAGCAGGCTTCTGACCGCGTCGCGGCCGGTCTTCCCGTTTTTGAAAGAGAAGGAGTTTACATAAAAATAGATGTGCTCTTTCATTACATCTTCGCTTAGTTCCTGCGCGTGTGATTTTACGTATTCCGATAGGTTATCCCTGTCGTTTACATAAGCGTGTTCAATACTTGAGCAGATAAGGCTGTCTACTTTCTTTACCAGTTTTATAGGCAAATCTCTTCTGCCTACAATGCCGCCCAACGGTATGGGCTGGTGTGTTTGCACTTCCCAGTAGTCGCCAAGATCCAGCACTTTGTGCAAGCCTTTTTCTGCGAAAGTAAAACGACTTTCGTGAATGATTACGCCAATGCCTTTGCCTTGCAATACAAAATCTTCAATTTCGCTAAAGAGCATATATACTTTATTTTTTGCTTCGGGAAATGCTTTGCTGAAAAGCAGGTTGGCCGTAGTGTTTTCACCAGGAATAGCAATAGTATACTCTTTTATATCGTCTATTTCTATCGGTTCTTTTGAAATGAGCAGTGGCCCTACGCCATTGCCGAGAGCGCCGCCGCTGGCCAGTACAATATAATGCTCTAACGCCTTAGGCAGCGCGCCGTAGCTAATCTTAGAAAAATCTAATTTACTTTCAAAAGCCCACTTATTCAGGGTTTCCACATCTTCCAGTATGGGTTCAAATTCAATTCCGTCTGTTTCTATCTTTCCGTTTACTAACGCGTCAAAAATAAAGGTGTCGTTGGGGCAGGGACTAAATCCCAGTGTATATTTCATAATTTATGTATGTTTCTGTCTTAAATGGTAATATTTGGTATTAGAAAATATTGAGTGAAAATAAATAAAAAATCTATAACTTTTTTAAAAACCGGGCAATTTCTTCAGTTGTATTATGCAAGGCTTCTTTTATTTTCCATAAACCTTTATTTCTTTCTCTCACGTAGTTGGAAATGCCTCTTATTTGCATAAAGGGCACGTTTTGTTGCAGGCATACATAATGAAAAGGCGCTCCTTCCATAGATTCTGTATCTGCATTGTATTTATTTTTTAACATATCTATTCTGTTCTTATCTGTAGTGATCTCGTCTATAGTTATACCTGTTGCCACCGGCAAGGTAACGGGGAGTTTATTTAGCCAGGGATTGATCAGTTTTTTTTCTGTGAAAGGGAAGCGGTTGGCAGCGATGAAGCCTGTATCAAAAATATCTTTCCATTCTTCATTTTCAAGCACGCCTGTATTGCCCAGTGCGTCAGATTGCATAATCATTACCTTTCCTAATTCTACGGAAGTGTTGTATGCGCCGGCTATACCTGTTTGAATGATGAGGTCTGGCTTAGAGTATAACAACAGCGTAGTAAGGGAATAGGTAGTGCAAAGCACGCCCACGCCCGATACATGATAGTCTATGGAATGAGGCAACGAATAATTTGCATTGAGTGTTTGTCTCAGGCTTTCTGTTTCCATTTCTGTGGCGGAAGTGACAATGATGCGCATAGTTTGTCAAATATATTTAATAATTTTCATAAATATTCCGGGAGTTTTTAACCCTTGGAACTTTTATTTACCTTTGCACAAAATTTAGAGGAAAGAAAATGTTTTATCTTACAAGGAAAGAGCAGTTTAATTCGGCGCATAAACTTTACAATCCCGACTGGTCGAAAGAAAAGAATGATGCTGTTTTTGGTGTATGTGCCAATGAAAACTGGCACGGGCATAATTTTGATTTGTTCATTACCATTAAAGGACACGTAAACCCGGAAACCGGCTTTGTAATGAATGCGAAAGATTTAGGCAGAATTATCAACGATGTGATTATTGAAAAGCTCGATCATAAGAATCTTAATCTGGAAGTAGATTTCTTAAAAGATAAATTGTGCAGCGTAGAAAATATAGCATTAGGTATATGGAATGAAATGCAAAAACATTTGCCTGAAAATGTACAGATGCATTGCGTGAGACTACACGAAACACCTAAGATCTATGTGGAATATTTTGGATAGTAAATCAAAACAATGAGTAAAGTATCAGTATACAGAATAGAAAATTTTAACGCGGCACATCAGTTGCATGTAAAAGACTGGACGGAAGAAAAAAATAAAGAGATCTTTGGCAAATGCAACAATCCGCTGTATCATGGGCATAACTATGAGATCCAGGTGCGCGTAACCGGCGAAGTAGACCCTGTAACCGGTTATGTAATTGATATGAAAATATTAGGAGAAATAACCAGGGAAGTAATCAAAGAATTTGATCACAAAAATCTGAATTTGGATCTACCCGAATTTGCGCAGTTAAATCCTACGGCAGAAAATATCATCATTGTTTTGTATGATAAGCTACGCGCAAAAATTGACGCCAATCTGGCGCTGCATCTGCGTTTATACGAAACCGACAATAATTTTGTAGAATATCCTGTGTAACCAACCATTAACCATTTAGCACCAACCATTATTAATTATTCATTACTAATTAGAAAAAGTGGCATACAAAAAAACAGAGCATTACGACGAAAATATTACACGATCGCTGGCGGCGGCATACAAAACGGTACTGTCCGATCTGGGTGAAGATGCGGAAAGAGAAGGTTTGCTGAAAACACCGGAGAGAGTAGCCAAAGCTATGCAATATCTTACACAGGGCTATTCGCTGAATGCGGTAGACATTCTTAATTCGGCCAAATTTCATGAAGATATAAGTGAAATGGTCATTGTAAAAGATATAGAACTGTATAGTTTATGCGAGCATCACATGCTGCCTTTTGTCGGCAAGGCACATGTAGCCTACATTCCCAACGGGTGGATAACAGGCCTGAGCAAAATTGCCCGTGTAGTAGATGTATACGCAAGACGTTTACAGGTACAGGAAAGACTTACGGTGCAAATAGCTGACGCAATAAAGGAAGCGCTGAACCCCATAGGTGTAGGAGTGGTTATTGAGGCCAATCATATGTGTATGATGATGCGTGGCGTAAGCAAGCAAAATTCTCTTACTACTACATCGCACTTTTTTGGAGAGTTTCATAAAGACCGCACCAGAAGTGAATTTTTAAGACTCATCAATTCTAAATTAAATTAACCGCAAATTGCATGACTGTAATGCTTTCGGCTGATTAAAACTTCCAAAGGCATCCCGTCATTATTAAAATAATAATTCTGCTTACGCAGAAGAAAATAAAAAACTACCAAATGAAACATGCATATATCTTCCCGGGGCAGGGCTCTCAGTTTCCCGGTATGGGCAAAGAGTTGTACGATAATAATTCTGCAGCAAAAGAGATATTTGAAAAGGCTAATGAAATACTGGCCTTTCGCATAAGCGATATAATGTTTAGCGGCACCGCCGACGAACTAAAAGAAACGAAAGTTACACAGCCTGCTATTTTTATTCATTCTGTAGCGGCGTATAAATCTTTGCAGAATCCGCAACCCGATATGGTTGCCGGACATTCTTTGGGCGAATTTTCTGCCTTGGTTGCTAATGATGTTTTAAGTTTTGAAGACGCTTTAAAACTGGTGAGCATTCGTGCGCAGGCCATGCAAAAAGCCTGCGAGCTTACTCCTTCGTCAATGGCGGCTGTATTGGCTTTGCCCAATGAAAAGGTGATAGAGATATGCGAGCAGGTGCAAAATGAAACAGGAGAAACAGTAGTGGCGGCAAACTTCAATTGTCCGGGTCAGGTGGTTATAAGTGGTTCTGTGGCAGGTGTAGAAAAAGCCTGTGAAGCCATGAAAGCCGCAGGCGCAAAAAGAGCTTTGGTATTGCCGGTGGGCGGCGCCTTCCATTCGCCTTTGATGGAGCCTGCCAGGGAAGAGCTGGCAAAAGCCATAACGGAAACGCATTTTAATGATGCTGCAATACCCGTATATCAAAACGTTGCAGCTAAAGCCATTACAAATTCCGATGAAATAAAATCTAATTTAATTGCCCAGCTTACCGGCGCGGTTAAATGGACACAAAGTGTACAAGCGATGATAGCCAATGGCGCCGCGAAATTTACAGAAGTGGGCCCGGGCAAAGTTTTACAGGGATTGGTAGGTAAGATAAATAAAGATGTTGTAGCAGAAGGCGCAAGCTAATGTTTATACATATTTTTTATACATACAATGTTAATCCGTCGTAAGCTAAATGCATATTGGAAGGTAATTCTTTTTCTATCTCGTTGTGCAAACCTAACTGGTGACTGATATGTGTAAAGTAAGCTTGCTTTACTTCCAGTTTTTCAACTAGCTCAATAGCTTCGGCAAGAGTGAAATGCGATATATGTTTTTCTTTTCGTAAGGCAGATACCACAAGGGTTTCCGTACCTTTTAATAATTCTAACTGATCCTCTTCAATGCGGTTGGCATCGGTAATATAAGCAAAGCTGCCGATTCTGTATGCCAGTACAGGCAGCAGGTAATGCCAGACTTCTATGGGTAAAAAATCAATATCACCCACGGTAAAAGATTTGTTTTTTGTAACGGTTTGTAATATCAGATCCGGAACGCCCGGGTATTTATTCTCAGCAAAAGCATAATAAAATTCTCTCCTGAGTTCCTCTTGTGTAAAAGCATCGGCATACAGCAGCATGTCTTTTTTCTGAAAATAATTATATGCTTTTACATCATCCAGTCCGGCAATATGGTCTTTGTGCGCGTGTGTATAAACAACCGCGTCTAATTTTTTATTGTTGATGCGCAGCATTTGTTGCCTGAAGTCGGGAGTAGTGTCTATTACAACATGCGTAGACTCAGACTGTACCAGTATGCTGCTGCGCAGTCTTTTGTCTTTGGTGTCAGATGATGTGCATACAGCACAATCGCAGGCAATCATGGGTACACCGCTGCTGGTGCCGGTACCAAGAAAAGTGATTTTGAGGTGTTTTTTTTTCATATCAGGAGGAATGCTGTGTTTACATGAAAACATCTGCCGGAATATCAAAGAATTTCTTTAGTTTTTGTGCAGTCTTTAATGTCAAATCTCTTCTTCCTGACAATATAGATGATACATGACCTTTAGAGCCGATAACTTCTTCCAGATCTTTCGATTTTAGTCCTTGTTCTTCCATTTTTAGTTTTATTACTTCTATCGGATCTAGTGCAGGTAATTGAATATGTTTATCTTCATAATCTTTGATCAATACCAATAAAAGGTCTAACTCATCACTTTCTGGCGTATTTTCTTCTACATCAAAAATTTCAGTCATTCTATTAAATGCCTTATTATAATCGCGTTTATTTTTTATTACTTTCCAATTGTTCATGGCAAATTATTTTTTAAATATTATTTTAGAAACATTTATTTTATCATATTCCTTATATGTTCCGAACCAAATAATATAAGCTGCATTCTTATTGAAGTTTATTGCTATTATCAGCCTGTAATCATTTCCTTTAATATTAAAAATTACCCTGTTATTAGCTATTAAACTTGCATTTCCATATACAGATTTTAATTCATTGAAATTTTTAAATACAGCTCTCAGCATTTCTTTATACCATGAAAGTAATGCCGTTTTAGCTTCGGGATATTTTTCTATATATTTTAATTGCGTTCCTTTTGCTACTATGTTCATAAGACAAAGGTATATAAAAAAGTTTTCAATTTGAAAACTTTTTTATACTAATACTTTCCACCCAGTTTTTTATCATTACATTACCCTGTGTAGTCATGTACGATTCAGGATGAAATTGCACGGCTGTTATGGGTAAATCAATGTGCCGTACAGACATGATAACGCCGTTTTCTGACTCAGACGTGATTTGTAAACACTCCGGGAAATGCTTTCTCTCCGCGGCCCAGGAATGATACAGCCCTGCTTTTACAGGTAAATGAATACTGCGAAAAAGAATAGTATCCGTCATATTTTTTAAAACTATTGCTTTGCCATGCTGCACTTTTTCCTGGTTGTAAAGCTGGCCGCCAAAAAAACGCACAATATGTTGCAATCCCAAACACACACCCAGTATAGGTTTTACGGTGTAGTGGTCTTTTAAAAAAGCTGCTACTTGCGGATAATCTTGGGGCAGTCCCGGCCCGGGCGAGAGCACAATACCATCGTACTCGTTTATTTCTTTTGTAGGAAAATCATGTACGGACATTACTTTTACCTGCACATTTTCTATTTGTTCAAATAGTTGCACAAGATTGAAAGTAAACGAATCGTTGTGGTCAATAAGTAATATTTTTGTCGGCATAAATGATTTACTCATGGCAAAGGAAACGCTTTTTGATAAAATGAATACTTTCTTTCAAAAGAAAATTCCTTATTTCTTTATCCTCAGTTTTGATAAAACTAAAGGAAACGTGTTGCCATTGAGCGAACTGGATAAAGAAGATATATTTTTTAAAACTCCTGAACATAATAACCTGTCAGACATTCCTGTTAAAGAAGCTCATACATTATGGAAGCCCCTGCCTTTTGCCAAAGAGAAATATTCGCAGCAGTACGATAAAGTTATGCAGGAAATTCAGAAGGGAAATACTTACTTGCTAAACCTGACCTGTGAGTCGGAAGTGGCTACAGATACTGAACTAAGGCATATTTTTTATAAAGGAGAATCGAAATATAAATTGTTTTACAAAGATGCGTTTATACATTTCTCTCCCGAACCGTTCGTAATCATTGAAAATGGCAAAATAGCTTCTTTTCCTATGAAAGGTACTATTGACGGGCGTTTGGAAGATGCAGAAAATATTATTTTACAAGATGAAAAAGAGCTAAATGAGCAGTACACTATTGTAGACTTAATCAGGAACGATTTGAGCATGGTGGCAAAAAACGTACAGGTAGAAAAATTCAGGTATGTAGAAAAATTAAAAACCAATCAGAAGGAGCTGCTTGCCGTAAGCTCAAAAATAACCGGAGATGTAAGAGAAGAGTATGGTTCATATCCGGGAAAAATATTTGAAAAGTTGTTGCCCGCGGGCTCTATATGCGGTGCGCCAAAGCAGAAAACGCTGGAGATTATTGATGAAGTAGAAACGCACAACAGAAATTTTTATACAGGTGTGTGGGGTGTGTATGACGGCAATAGCATAGACAGCTGCGTAATAATTCGCTACCTGGAAAAAAGAAATGAAAAATATTTCTATAAAAGCGGCGGCGGCATTACTTCAAACAGTAATTTTGAAAAAGAATATCAGGAACTGAAAGACAAAATTTATGCTCCGCTTTATTGAATCCATACGCTTTGAAAATGATACAATGCCTTTGTTGCAGCTGCATCAAAAAAGAATTGAAGCCACACAGATGGCGGCATGGGGAAAAGTACTGCATCCTCCTTTGGAGGAAATTGTTTTTTCACAAACAGGCAAATATTCTTTTGAAACAAACATAAAATACAAATGCAGGCTGCTATACGATGAAAGTACTGCCAGCGTTACGTTTCAGCAATATGAGCAGGCCGTGATCAATAAGCTGTCTGTAAAAATAGATGATACGATTGATTACAGCTACAAATACGAAGACAGGAGACACATTGATAAATTAAAATCAACTTCTAAAACAGGAACGGATATTATTATTGTAAAAAATAAATTGCTCACAGACAGTTCTTATGCCAATATTGCTTTGTTTGATGGTGTGCGATGGTTCACACCCCGGCAGCCTTTATTAAACGGCGTACAAAGGCAGTATTTATTAAACAACAAAATTATATACACTAAAGATATTTCAATGGCAGATTTGCGTAACTTCGGAAAAATTAAACTTTTTAATGCGTTGGTCAATTGGGAGGAAGCCTGGCAATTAAACATCGCAGATATTTTATTATAAAAAAAGACGGTATACAAAAAGATATTACCCGAAGAAGAACAGTAATATTTGAGATAACACGGAGCATGATAAACTATTCTCACACAGGATTGTGTATATGCGCAGCTCTAACTATCGGGAACCATTAACACCATTAAAAAATATAGGGGATGAAAAAAGAAAGATATTATTCGCTGGATGTATTTCGCGGTATGACGGTAGCCTTGATGATCTTGGTAAATAACCCGGGTTCCTGGTCGCACATGTACGCGCCGCTGAAACACGCGCCTTGGAATGGCTGGACGCCTACCGATCTTGTTTTCCCTTTCTTTTTATTTGCTGTGGGCAATGCGCTGGCTTTTGTAATGCCGCGTTTAAGAGAAGCAGGACAAGCCGTGTTTTTAAAAAAAGTTACCAAACGATTTTTGCTGATTTTCATTATTGGTTTGCTGCTTAACTGGTATCCGTTTATAAGGTGGGAAGACAATCAATTGGTGTTTAAAGAGTGGGAAAACATACGTATCATGGGCGTTTTGCAACGCATTGCCGTTGCCTATTTCTTTGCGGCGCTGATTATTTATTATTTTAAAAACAAAGGAGCGGCTATCATCAGCCTGCTGATCTTACTGGTATATGCAGCGATTTGTATGTATTACAATGCCGATGACCCGCCTTATGTTTTCGGAGTAGAATTTGATAAAGCTATCTTAGGGGAGTCGCATTTATATCGTGGTGATGTGGTAAAGCCTTTTGATCCTGAGGGGTTGGCTTCCGGTTTTACGCCAATTGTACAGGTGATATTCGGCTACTTTGTAGGATGGTATATACGGTTTAAAGGAAAGAACTCAGTCATGGTCATGCACTTGTTGTTTGCAGGTCTGTTCCTGGTAGCAGCGGCATATTTATGGGATATTTTTACACCTATCAATAAAAAAATATGGACCAGTAGCTATGTGCTGTTAACTACCGGGCTGGCCACTTTTATCATTGCTATCATCATTTGGATGATTGAGTTTAAAAACTGGCGCGGAGCGTGGAGTAAATTCTTCAATGTATTTGGTAAAAATCCATTGTTTATTTTCGTGTTTAGCGCGTTTTTGCCTAAAACCCTCGCGCTTGTTCGCATTCCGGATGGATTGAGAGCAGATGGTACGCAAAAATTCCTCACACCATTATCATGGTTTTACCAGAATATCTGTAAGCCTTTATTTGAAAATGAGAAGAACGCATCGTTTCTGTACGCGCTTGTTTTTATTACGTTTATGTGGCTGATTGTGTATTGGATGGATAAGAAGAAAATTTATGTGAAAGTATAAAAGGATTTTGTTACACCAGTAAAAGAATGGCATTTATGTAGGAAAATTGATGTGAAATTCTTATATTACCTGTTAATAAAAAAAATTGAATTATGTGTAAATTACTAAGTTATGCTTTGCCTGCTTTAGCTTTATTCGTCATTAGCTGCAATACGGATCATGCCGCTGAAATTGCCAGTAATAAAGAAAGCGGAGATTCGGCTGAAGTAATATTGAAAGATTATGGCGCAGAATCTACCGTATTGAACATTGATGCCTATACGAAACAGAACGAAAATTTTCGCACTGTGTTATGGACGGGAAGCAATATGCAGGTAACACTTATGTCTATCCCGGTAGGCAGCGAGATAGGCTTGGAAATGCATGAAGGTATGGAACAGTTTTTAAGAGTAGAAGAGGGAGAAGGAAAAGTATTCATTGGTAATGCAAAAGATTCACTGGATTTTGTAAAAGATATCGCGGATGATGACGCTGTAATGGTTCCCGGAGGTAAATGGCACAATGTAGTAAATACAGGCAATTCACCTTTGAAAATTTATTCTATTTACGCGCCCGTTGAGCATCCGAAAGGTGCTGTGCACAAAACTAAAGAAGAGTCAGACGCGGCACATGATCATTAATATAGACCACCCGAGTCGTAGGATGATTATTCCCACTCAATAGTAGCGGGTGGCTTACTGCTGATGTCGTAAACTACACGGTTAATGCCTCTTACGTTATTGATAATCGTGTTAGATACATCTGCCAGAAACTCATAAGGAAGATGTGCCCAGTCAGCAGTCATACCGTCAACCGAAGTTACCGCACGTAACGCCACAGTGTATTCATAGGTACGCTCATCGCCCATAACGCCTACGCTTTTAACCGGCAATAGCATTACTCCGGCCTGCCATACTTCGTTGTATAAACCGGTCTCTTTTAATTTATTGGTAAAATGATAATCGGCTTCCTGCAGTAGCTTTACTTTTTCTTCGGTAATATCGCCCAGTATTCTTATGGCTAATCCGGGTCCGGGGAATGGATGACGATTGATCATTTCTGCGGGAATGCCAAGCTCAAGGCCAACTTTTCTTACCTCGTCTTTAAATAAAAAACGCAAGGGTTCAACCAGTTCCAGGTTCATTACATCGGGCAGCCCGCCTACGTTGTGATGCGATTTGATGGTTACCGAAGGCCCGTGAACACTAATGCTTTCAATCACGTCAGGGTAAATGGTGCCTTGTCCCAGGAAAGAGGCTTCTTTTACTTTCAGCGCTTCTTCATGAAACACATCTATAAATAATTTACCGATGATCTTTCTTTTCTTTTCTGGCTCTGCTTCACCGGCAAGCTCATCATAAAATATTTTTTTAGCGTCAATGCCTTGTACATTCAGTCCCAGTTTGGCATAGGTTTCCAATACGGTTTCAAATTCATTTTTTCTTAAAACACCATTGTCTACAAAAATGCCATGTAGCCTGTCGCCAATGGCCCGGCTGATAAGCGTGGCAGCCACAGTGCTGTCTACGCCGCCGCTCAATGCCATTATCACATGCTTGTCTCCGATTTGTTGTTTCAGCGTGGCTACGGTTTCTTCTACAAACGAGGCAGGCGTCCAATCCTGGTGGCAGCCGCAGATGTTTGTAAGAAAATTTTCTATAATTATTTTTCCTTCGGTAGAATGATATACTTCGGGATGGAATTGTAATCCGTATATAGGATTGCCCGCTTCACCGTCTTTCTTTCTGAAAGCTGCTACCGGTATGCTTTCCGTATTAGCCAGTATTTCAAAGTTGGCAGGGATGTCTTTAATGCTGTCGCTATGGCTCATCCAAACCTGCGATTTTTCCGATACATTGTTCAGTAAAGCATCCTCAACAATTTTATGCAGTTTAGCTCTTCCGTACTCTCTTTTATCAGATTTCTCTACTTTACCACCGTACTCTTTAGCCACAAGCTGTGCGCCGTAGCAAATGCCCAATACAGGCAATTGGCCGGCAATGGCAGGGATATCTATGCAGGGAGCGTTTTCATCATTCACACTAAAAGGGGAACCACTGAGAATAATGCCTTTGAGCGAGCTATCGAAACTTACCGGTTTGTGATAAGGTTGAATTTCGCAATAAACATTGGCGTTTCTTACGGCGCGGGCTATCAATTGTGTATATTGACTACCAAAGTCGAGAATGATGATTTTTTCTGTCATAAAAGGATTTTTGCAGCTGAATTTTAAAGATGTGCAAATGTAAATATTATTTTAAACAAATGCTAAAGAATGAGATTAGTGGTTTCATTTTATGATATAAATCCTATTTTAGAGATTGGATAATATTCTATATTTGCGGAGTTGAAAAATTATAACTATCATTCGTATAATACAATTAAAATAAATAAAATGAAACGTGTATTAGTTGCTACCGGAGGTGGCGATTGTCCGGGCTTGAATGCTGTCATCAGAGCTATCGTGTACAGAGCCGCCCAAGAGAAAGACTGGGAAGTGATTGGCAGTATCCAATCTTTTGACGGGATATTAAAAGAGGAAACAGAAGTAAGAGTTTTGGATAAGGCGGCTGTAAGAGGCATTCATTACCAGGGCGGAACTATTATTGGTACTACTACAAAAGGCGGACCTTTTGCATGGCCCATAAAGAAAGAAGACGGCACTTACGAATTTGAAGACCGGTCAGAATACATGATCAATAAATTGAAAGATATGGGTGTAGAAGCCGTTATCAGCATAGGTGGCGATGGTTCGCAGCGCATTTCCAAAAGGCTATACGATAAAGGACTCAACATCATTGGTGTGCCCAAAACAATTGACAATGATTTAAAAGCTACAGACTTTACATTCGGATTTCAAACGGCCGTAGAGGTAGCAACCGACGCGGTAGATAAATTAAATACAACTGCCGCCAGCCACAACAGAATATTGATATTGGAAGTGATGGGGCGTGATGCGGGTTGGATAGCTTTAAACTCCGCGTTAGCCGGTGGCGCCGAGGTGTGCATTATTCCAGAAATACCATACGATATCAATAAAGTAGTGGAAAGAATTCAAAAACGCTACGATAAAGAGGGAAGAGGCTTTGCCAACATTGTGATAGCGGAAGGCGCTTTGCCCAAAGGCGGTACAGTGCTGGCGGAAGAATACGGCGAAATTGGCAATGAAAACCTGAAGCATTTTGGCGCGGCCGACAGGCTGGCCCGCGAACTGAAAGAAAATGGCATTGCCGCAGACATTCGCACCACGGTGTTAGGGCATATACAAAGAGGCGGCATACCCTGCGCTTTTGACAGAAACCTGGCTACTTCTTTTGGCGTAAAAGCCTTTGAAATGGTACTGGAAAAACAATACGGACAAATGGTGGCTTACCGCAACTTTGAGGTGATATCTGTGCCTTTAGAAGAAGCCATAGGTTCTCAGAAATTAGTAGATCCGCATTCTCAAATGGTGCATACGGCTAAAGGCGTAGGCATTAGCTTTGGGGATTAAAAATAGGATTCAACACTTTTATAAAAAAAGGTTTCCGGGTCAATTCGGAAACCTTTTTTTATGTTACATTTTAAATGCATGCATTTATCTATCCCAACATTTTAGGATAAAAGAAAAACTGAAATTCTTTTTTTGCGGCTACAAAATCAGCCCAGTTATCTGTATCAACATTAAAGCCCACAACGCCGCAGGTGGGCACGTGGTCAATGTCTTTCTCACTCAGGTCATTTACAAAATAAGTTAGTCCGTTGTTGTGCGAAAAAATGGCTACCGTATCATATTTATCATCCAGCTTTGTTATCACTTCTACAAAATCCTGCGGTGCGGCCATGTACAGGCTGTCTTCCAACTGAATGCTGCCCGATTTAAATTCTTTGGCAAAAAGTTTACAGGTAGTTTGCGCACGGTTGGCGGTGCTGCTTACAAAATGGTCTATCTGTATATCTTGCTGTAGCAGCAATCTTGCCATTTTGGGCGCATCTTTGTTTCCCCGTTTAGAAAGAGGTCTGTCAAAATCTTTGGTATTATTGGTCCAGTCGCTTTTAGCGTGGCGTATTACAATTAGCTTTTTCATTGAACATTTCTTTATATTGTATTATGCGTTGTTATTCTGTTTTTTGAGCTGTACAAACGCGCGACAAAGGTAGGCAATATGTTTTTCAGCTAAAAGAAATCAACCTAAAAAAACGGAAATTTTTAAGCGATCGGCTCACCGTTTAAGTCGGTGGAGAGTACATCGCTCATGTACACAAGAAAAGGTTTGGCGGCCTTGAATACATCAATCATTTCTTCTCTGAACCCGGGCGCCTGCGCTTGCTTATCGGTATATCTTTTTAACAATAAAAAATCTTTCTTTCTTATCAGGTCGGCTGCTTCGGCTTCTTTATCAAAGCCTTTGGGTATGGTTTTTAATTCATCTCCTTTTATTTCATCAAAATATTTTTTAAACGAAGCTGTGCGGGTTATTTTTTTGATATCTGTAGGGTTGTATTCGAGTTCTTTTCTTATGCGGAATAAATCTTCTTTTTCCGGGTGCCAGAAGCCGCCGCCGCCAAATATATTGCCCGGTTCCAAATGAAAATAATAACCGCCTTTGCCACGCATGAAGTAAGCGCCAAAGTTGGTTTTAAAAGGTGTTTTATCTTTTGAAAAACGCAGGTCTCTGTATATTCTGAAAACTTTAGGAGGCTCAATACTGTCGGTAGCGGCAATTGCCTGGTATACATGCTGCATAAAAGATTTAAATTCCTGTAAAGCTGTTTCAAACAGGTCTTTATGCGCATTGAACCATTCCCTGTTATTGTTTTCTTTGAGTTGAGAAAGGAATTGCAAAGCAGTTTTCATTTGTAAAATAATTGGTTTTAGAATTCTAAAATTACAAATTATACAGAAACAGCCGGAAGAAAATCTATCTATTATCTATTTCCTGATTCTTACCTGAATCTTCTGGAGGCTCTTTGAAAGATACTCATTACAAATCCTATGGCCATTACCACAATACCCAGCCATAATACGCCTACGAAAGGAAATTTAATTACTTTTAAAGTAAGAAAATCGTTGATGGTAGAGCTTTCTTTGATACCGATTTCAAGATTGCCTCTGTTGCTGTCGTTCACTTTATTGAACTTAACCACCAGTCCCTGCGAGTTTACGGTATCGCTTACGGTAGTTACTTCATTGCCATTGCGTACGGTTACACCAGGTTTTACAGGATACTTTTCTCCTGTTTTGGCAATGGCGGTCATATCCAGCGTCATAGACAATTCATCGCCGGCAGCGGTAGTAGTTTGTTGAGGTGTATTTACCTGCACGTCATTCAGTATGATCATGCCACCCGAATAGAAAGTAGTGTCGCCCACTTTCATTTCTACATTTCTAAAGGTAGAAGTATCTGTAGTTGCTTTCTGAAAAGCGCTTACGTAAGCGTAGATATCGCTATGCCAGTAATGCTTTGAGTTGGGCGTAGCGCCAAAGCCTTCGTTGCCTTTATTATTTTTCAGTACATAAGGGTATAAATCAAATTCCTCTTTTCCGTCTTTCGTTTTAAAGTTGATGTGGAAATACATTTTCCTATCGCGGGTATTGATAGAGTCGTTCAGATAAGTAACCATATACTTGCCCATATCTATAGGAATGTTTCTGAACAAAGTAATGTTTTCAGCGGGATCTTCGTCTTTCGTTTTTTCAAACACCTGAAAAGTAGTATTGATACTCAATATCTCTTTTTTGGATGAAGAAAGCAGAACGCCCAGCAAAATCATTCCAAAACCAATATGCGCCACAGATGCTCCTGATATTTTTATCTTGCCTTTCAGCACAATCAATATATAGCCGATATTGGCTACAATAGCGTAAATGGCAGAGAAGATAGCCAAGTGTATAGCCAGCAAAAAACCTGCTCCGTGCTCGGTATAGCTTACATTGCCAAAGATGCTGATAAGCAGCGATGCCACAACCGCTATAATTGTAGGCACCAGTATTTTCTTGCCAAAATAGTTTACAGGTGTGTTTTTGTATTTTAAATATTGCGTAACGGCAGTAAGAATACCTACCAGTATACCAATGAAAATCTGTACCTGGTTGTAGCTAAACAGCACATCTTCGGGCTGCGCGATATTGGTTTTAAATATTTTGTTGAATACCGGCATAGAAGTTTTGCCAATGATTATTAATCCGGAAATAAACAATATCAGCGATCCGATAAACATCCAGAACTCGCGGCTGTACATATTCTCTTCTTTCTTGATAGAAGGAATGATTTTCCATCGCTTAATAAGAAGAAACCCGGCAGAAAGCAAAAATGTAAAAATAAAAGTAAGCAATTGCCAGTTCATATCATTGCCCGTAAAAGAGTGTACGGATGTATCTCCTAAAATGCCGCTTCGGGTAAGATAAGTGGAGTAAATAATAAATACAAAACTCAGAATATAAAATAAATAAGTGCTTTTAAGAGAGTACCTGGCGTGAACATAAATCAGGTTGGTATGCAGGCCTGATACCAGCATCAGCCACGGAACAAGAGAGGCATTCTCTACCGGATCCCATGCCCAGTAGCCGCCAAAGTTCAGGCTTTCATATGCCCAGGCTGCGCCCATCATAATTCCTACACCCAGAGAAAAAGCCGCAAAGCTCGCCCAAGGCAGCACAGGTTTGGTCCAGCTATGGTCATTATTAATAAGACCGGTAAAAGCAAAAGCATAAGGAATAATGGTAGCCGCAAAACCTAAAAACAGCATGGGCGGATGTATGGTCATCCAGTAATTTTGCAAAGTAGCGTTTAGCCCGCTGCCATCCAATATCATAGAAAGATAATCTGCTCTTAACTGGCCCGCGGCGTCAAAAAATACAGGAGCGCCATCCAGCAGACCTGAATTTCTGATCAGGATAAAAGGGTTGTGCCCTATTTGCAGATTGCCTATATACAATCCTAATACCATTGACAGAATAACAATTTGTGCTATGCTGAGAACACCTGCCACGCCGGCCGTCCATTTGTTTTTTGTAAATAAAATGAATACGCCTAATACCGCGTGCCAGAATGCCCAAAGCAAAAAGCTTCCTTCCTGTCCTTCCCAAAGCGAACTGAAAATATACTCCGGCTGCAATGAGCGGTCGCTGTGCTTCCAGGCATATTCATACTCAAAAAGATGATTGTATAAAATATAATACAAGCAGGCTATAATGCCTATGACGCTTAAGGAAGAAACCACATACGACCATTTGGCTATGCGGAACCAACTGTTTTTTTGTGTTTCGTCTTTAGCTCCGTTAGAGGCAAAAAATGCGATGGCAGCAACAATAGACCCGACAAAAGCTAAAGTGATAAGAAAGTAGCCAATTTGCCCGGGTAATAAGTTTTCTCCTATAAAATTCATTCCGTTTTCTGGTAAAAGTTAGTTTGTGGTTTTCGCCTGAACCGCGAAAAATTAAATTGATGCGCTCATTCCTTCTGGCAGTGCATTGGGGTCGTCTTTATATTTAGAAGGACATTTCAACAAAATGCCTCTTTGGTCTCTTATCTGAAAAATACCTGCTTCATCCATTTGACCTTTCAATACAATTCTCTCACTCTTTTCAATGTCTTGTGGTTTTTCAAAATAGTAAGCTACATTCATTTTAGCTCCTAAAGTATCTACCGCAGTGAAAGTAAGGTAGTTAGGATTTTTTACCGGATCGTAATTCAATGACTGTAAGTCAAGTTTTGCAATTACAGTTACGGTTTTGCCTTGTTTTTCTTTGGCAGAGGCAATGGTTTCGTAAGTAGAAACATTACCCATCTGCGAAATCAATAAGGCTATTACAACACCTATTACAACCAATACCACAATATGTAATTTCTTCATTTCAGATATAAGTTTTTACTATTTTCGCCTGCAATTTACACTATAAATCCCAAACCCATGATAGAAAAGGTCTTTTATTTGTCAAATAGTAAAGAGCATGTCAATTGCAGTGGAAAGATTAACCAAATTATGTAGTAGCCAAAGGCGACAGAATAAATCTAAGAAGCGAAGACGCTTGGTAAAACATCTTGTTATTGTGTTTAACTTCCTGCTTCCTGTATCTTTCCATATTTTCAGCCGGCTTTGGGCATCCTACATGTTAACTTCTAATTCTCTTCGTTTTCACAATTCAAAAAAACTATTATCTTTACTTTATATATGCTGAGATTTATAAGAAAATTTATAAAAGGTTTTTTTATTGTACTTACTGTGCCTGTTGCAGCCTTATTTATTTTGGCCTGTGTATCTTCGTTTATCAACCCCAATAAATTTTGGCCGGGCGGTGTTTTAAGTCTTGCTATTCCTTATCTCGCCATTGTTTTATTATTCGCATTTATATTCTGGCTGGCTATGAAGCCGGCATTATCTCTGATACCGCTGGTAAGCCTGCTGATAGGCTGGCAGCAGATAGACGCCGCGTTTGCTTTCAGGTTCAAAACCATGTTTACCACCGATATGGAGCAAAAAAAAGGATTAAGAGTTTTGAGCTGGAACGTAGGCAGCATGTATGGTGTAAGCAATGACCGCGAAGCCAAGCAGCGCGACCGCATTGAAATTGCCAAATCAATAGTAGATCTGCGGCCTGATATTGTTTGTCTGCAAGAGTTTAATCATTCGGAAACACAAGGCGCGCATGCCGATAATATAGGCATGTTTTCGGAAGATTATCCGTACCATTATTTTTCAAAAGATATAAACAAGCGCGATGGATTTTACCAGGCGGGAAGTATTATTTTTTCTAAATATCCTATCATTGACAGCGCTAAAATAGACTATCCGCAGGGCATATCGGAAAGCTTTATCTATACCGATATTTTATATCAGTCAGATACCATTAGAGTGTACAATATTCATTTGCAGTCTTATAAATTCTCTCCCGAAGATTACGAAGAAATTAATACCATCCAGCAAAATAAGCAATCTGTTTTTTCCAGCTCCGGGGGTGTAGCGCGTAAAATGAAGCACGCTTTTCAAAAACGCGGCGTACAGGCAGATATTATAAGAAGCCACATTGACAGCTCTGACAGAAAACACATCGTTTGCGGCGATTTTAACGACGTACCCGGCTCCTACACTTATTTTAGAATAAGGCATAAAAACAGCGACGCATTCCTTAAAAAAAGCTGGGGTATAGGCCGCACATTCTACTCCATTGCGCCCACCCTGCGCATTGATTATATTTTGCCCGATGATCATTTTAATGTAATGCAGTTTGACCGCATAGACGAAGACCTGAGCGATCACCTGCTGCTGGTAAGCGATTTGACAATGCGGCAAACAAATTAAAATTACTGATATAAAATTTTTATCTTCGCAAAAGTTCTGAATACAGTTTCAGAACCGAACGATTATGGAACTGAAAGTATACAATTCTCTTACTAGAAATAAAGAAGTTTTTGAGCCTATTACCCAAGGTTATGTAGGCATGTATGTTTGCGGCCCTACCGTTAGCGGCGAGTCGCACCTGGGGCACGCGCGCCCGTATATTACATTCGACGTGGTGAACAGATACCTGCAACACCTAGGCTACAAAGTAAGGTATGTAAGAAATATTACCGATGCCGGGCATTTTGAAGAAGAAGGAAAAGAAGCGGAAGATAAGATTTCTTCCAAAGCATTTTTAGAAAAGCTGGAACCCATGGAACTGGTGAAAAAATATACCGATCTTTTTCACTGGGGCATGCAGGAATTTAATACCCTCTCACCCAATATAGAGCCTACCGCTACCGGGCACATTGTAGAGCAGATAGAAATGATCAAGAAAATATTGGCCGACGGATATGCTTACGAAGTAAACGGGTCGGTGTATTTTGATGTATTGAAATACAACGAAGATTACGCTAAGAAAAATCTGCCTTACGGAATTTTGAGCGGTCGTACTTTAGACTCTGTGATAGAGGGTACGCGCGACCTGGAAAACCAGGAGGAGAAAAGAAACAGTGTAGACTTTGCCTTGTGGAAAAAAGCGCCGCCCCAACATATTATGCGTTGGCAAAGCCCGTGGGGTGAAGGCTTTCCCGGCTGGCATATTGAATGCTCTGCCATGAGCAGCAAATATTTGGGCTCACAGTTTGATATTCACGGGGGCGGTATGGATTTGAAGTTTCCGCATCATGAATGCGAGATAGCGCAAAGTGTTGTGTGCAATAACGAAATGCCAGCCAAATACTGGATGCACAACAATATGATTACCATTAACGGTAGAAAAATGGGTAAAAGCTATAATAATGTAATCAAGCTTACGGAATTATTCTCCGGCAATCACCCTGAACTGGAGAAGGCATATCATCCTATGACCATTAGGTTTTTTATTTTACAAACGCACTACCGATCTACGCTCGACTTTAGCAATGAGGCGCTGAAAGCCTCTGAAAAAGGGCTGAAAAGATTGCTGGAAGCGAATGAAGCCGCCCAGCATTTCTCGTTTATTGCTCAGGAAGAAGCGGAAGATAAAAAGCTGGATGCAAAAGTAAATACGCTGCTGAACGAATTGGAAGAATTTATCAATGATGATTTTAATACCGCCAAAGTAGTGGCCAATCTTTTTGAAATAGTACCTGTAATCAATGGTATTAAAGATAAACACATTTCTGAAAAAGCGCTTGGCAGGCAAACCCTTGAAAAGCTACAGACAAAAATGAATGTGTACATCACCGATATCCTGGGCCTGAAAGTTGCCGACGAAAACAGGGGCGAACAATTAAGCGGCGCCATAAAGCTTTTGATAGAAATGAGAAAAGAAGCCAAAGCCAAAAAAGACTACGCAACCAGCGATAGAATCAGGAACGAACTGGCAGCTATAGGAGTTATTCTTAAAGACGAAAAAAGCGGCGAGGTAAGCTATACAATAGCATCATAGCGCTATATCTGCCACTACCGGGTAGTGATCTGAGACAGAAGTCTCTATTATTTTAGCCTGCGTTACTTTCAGCCTTTTGTCGGTTAAAATATAATCTATCCTTAATGAACGTAAGAAGTTGGGAAAGGTTACACCAAATCCTCGCGCGCCTTCCAGGAAAGCGTCGTGCTTATTTTTTTTGGCTTTATTGTATATATAACTCGTAGGTACGTTATTGAAATCGCCGCAAACAATGTTGGGCAGGGTGCCTGCGCTGATAGCTTTGTTGTATGTAATTATCTGTTTTTCCTGGTTTTCAGATACACGCACCAGTCTTCTTATGGTGTATCTCAAATTATGCTCGTCAGCCAATGCTTCTTTGCTTTGTGAGATCTGATAAGATAAAAGATGAAAAGTATGCACCCGCACAACCTTGTGGTTGAAAGATAAATTTGCTGAAAGCATTTGCCTGATATGATCGTCTTTCGAAAACGGCGTTCTCTGAATGCTGTCAACAGGATGTTTTGAAAAAATAGCTACACCAAAGGCCATGCTGTGTTGTGCGCCGTCAATAATGCTGCTGTCTATTGCCGTGGCATTGTATAAATATCCTTTTTCTTTCAGCAAAGATTCTGCCTCTCTAGTGGGTATATACTCCTGTATGCAAATCACATCAGGAACATAGGTGTCTACAATCGAAATATACGCTCCGGGAGGAGAAAAAGATGCTGTGTTCCAGGTAAGTATGCGCAGCGCCCTGTCATTTTTTTGCAGAAAAAAGTTTTTGTTTCCCGATGCATAAAGATGAGAAAGATTATAACCGCCCAATAAAAACACCAGTACAATCAGGTACCATTTGCTTCTGAAAAATAAAAAATGCAGTAAAGTGGCAAAGACTGAAGACACAAAAAGATACGGGAACGCGATGGAAAAAATATTGGAAAATAAAAAAACACGCGTAGGCAAAAATGCCGAAGCGCAGGACATGCCATACGCCGCAAGTAATACAATAAGAAGTATTCTCCAGAAAGTAATCACTATCGGCCACTGTTTTTTTCAGAGACAAAAGTATAAACAAAACGGTGGGAATGTGCTGCTGCAGGATAATTTTACCAGATTTTTTTGAAGGGCTTTGGCCGGGGAAAATATTCCACGTCAAAATTTACAACGGCGGAGATCCGTGTAAGCGGCGTGTCCTTTGGTAGAGAGGCTGAGATGGAAACTGTACCAATGTTACGACAATTTTGCTCCTTATCTAAACGATGAAATAAGTTTAGGATGTAATTTTATAATCATTACCAGTTTCCCACTTCTGCCGTCTATCCTTGTTGCTTGGCATTTCTCAATATGTCAATGGTTTGACTTATTGCGGCAAAAATATCTTCAATGCTGCCTACGCCTTTGATGGTTTTTACCTTATTGAGGTTTCTGTAATAGTCCGCTACGGGAGCGGTTTTGCTGCGGTATTCAACAATTCTGTCACGAATAATATCTTCGCTCACATCGTCGCTTCTGCCGGATGTTTCGCCTCTTTTCAGTACTCTTTTTACCAGCTCTTCTTCGTCTACTTCCAATAATATGGCTACGTCAATTTCGGTATTGTACAGTTTCAGCAGTTTGTCTAAAGCTTCCGCCTGGCGCGTGGTTCTGGGAAACCCGTCAAACAAAAAGCCTTTTTTCCTGGAGCTTTCTTCCAGTGCAGTGCTAATCATGCCAATGACAATTTCGTCGGGAACGAGTTGTCCTTTATCAATAAATATTTTTGCTTCTTTGCCCAAAGGCGTTTTAGCGGCTATTTCATCGCGTAGTAAATCGCCGGTACTTAAATGTGTAATACCGTATTTTTCAATGATATTTTTACTTTGTGTGCCTTTGCCGCTGCCCGGAGGTCCGAAGATAATAACGTTTAACATGCTGTTTCTTTCAATTGCAAATATACTTTATTGCGTTTTAATTTTATTAACTTTTTAATTTTTGTTCCAGCAGTTGTGTTACTTTTTTAGGATCTGCTTTTCCTTTGCTTATTTTTTTGATTTCTCCTATAAATAAGCCTATCAGGCCTTTTTTGCCGTTTTTATATTCTTTTACCTTGTCGGGCATTTTCGCTATCACTTCTTCTACCCATTGTTCCAGTTCGCCGGTATTGCTTGTTTGTATAAGATTATTCTTTTCGGCAATTGCACGAGCCGTAGCCTCGGGATGCCCTACCAGCTCATGTAAAATTTTTGAGGTGGCAACGGAAAAATTTATTTTTCCTTCGTCAATCAACGCAATCATTTCTGCCAGTTGCCCGGGTTGTAATTCCAGAGAGTCAAAATGTATCTTATGTTCATTGCAATATTGCCTGAGCGGGCCGTTTATCCAGTTGGCAACAGCTTTGTAATGTGTAGAAAAAGGAATTACTTTTTCAAAAAAATCAGCTGTTTCTTTGTCTATGCAAAGCTGTTCGGCATCGTACTCGCCGAGCGATAGCTGCGTAACATATTTTGATATTAGCTGCTCCGGCAATGCGGGTAAATTCTTTTTAATGGCTGCTATGTATTCTTCCGAAAGTTGTAATGGCGCTAGGTCGGGCTCGGGAAAATACCGGTAATCATTGGCGTCTTCCTTGTCTCTTATGGCAAAAGTAGTATCTGTTGTAGCGTCAAAGCTAAGTGTTTGCTGCGATACGGTTCCGCCGTTTTCTACCAGCGCAACCATTCTTTCTACTTCGTGCTGAATGGCTTTTTTTATATTCCTGATAGAGTTTAAGTTTTTTATTTCTACTCTTGTGCCCAGTCTGGTTTCTCCTTTTGGCCTGATAGATACGTTGGCATCGCAACGAAGGCTTCCTTCTTCCATGTTGCCGTCGCATACGCCAATCCATCGTACCAGCTTGCGCAGTTCTGTAACGTATTGCCCGGCTTCTTCCGCGCTGCGCAGGTCGGGCTCAGATACAATCTCTATTAACGGAGTGCCCGCA
Source organism: Bacteroidota bacterium (assembly GCA_023386235.1). Classification (GTDB taxonomy): domain Bacteria; phylum Bacteroidota; class Bacteroidia; order Chitinophagales; family Chitinophagaceae; genus Haoranjiania. The sequence goes on from JAEWKC010000009.1 coordinate 68,830, forward strand.
CGATTAAGGTCTACGCAGGTTTCATCGGCATACACATCATGTATGCTTTTGCCGGCATCTTCTTCCATGTGAATGTGGTGAAGTTGTATATCACGTTTTCCGTTTTCTGTTTTAATGGTTACTTTGCCTCCTACGCAGATGGGTGTTGTATGTTGCGTGGTTTGAAATCCTTTGGGCAGATCGGGATACAAATAATTTTTTCTGGCAAAATAATTAAATCTGGCAATTTCGCAGTCACAGGCCAATCCCATTCTTACCGCGTAGGCAACCGCTTTTTTATTTATTTTAGGAAGAATGCCCGGATGCGCCATAGTAATAGCGCTGATATGTGTATTGGGCTCGGCACCGAAAGAAGCGCTGTCTCCGCAAAATAATTTAGAAGCGGTGGATAGCTGCGCATGTACTTCCAGGCCAATTACAACTTCGTATTTTTCTAACAATTCTTCTTGCATCCGGCAGATAATTTTTTTCTCTGTAAGTTTTCTGTACGGTAATAAAATGATACAGGTGTCAAACGTTTCAAAAATAAGTAAGTATAAGGAAAGTAAAAAAAATTAATGTTTTGTATAAAAAAGAAAGCAGCGGCGGGTACTGTTTTACAATTGTATTCTTGCTGAAGCTACGGTATGGTATTCAATCGTTCCATCAGCTGAATGGTTTCCACAGCCTCTTTCACATCGTGTACCCGAAGAATGTTCGTTCCTTTTTGCAACGCTATGGTATTTAAGACGGTCGTTCCGTTCAAGGCTTCACCTGCAGTAACGCCTAATGTTTTGTATATCATGGATTTTCTGGAAATACCCGTGAGTATGGGCTTTTCCAGAATTGTAAAAACTTCAGAATTTTTCAACAATTCAAAATTGTGTTCTTTGGTTTTGGCAAATCCGTATCCGGGATCTACAATTATATCTTCCAGTCCGGCTTTTCTGCAAAGGTCTATGCGTTGTATAAAATAATCCAATACTTCGCGTGTTATGTTGGTATAGCTGGCCAGTGACTGCATGGTTTGCGGCGTGCCTTTCATGTGCATTACAATGTAGGGAGCTTTATATTCGGCCACGGTTTTAATCATTTTTTCGTCCATCATTCCACCGGAAATATCGTTGATAATGGAAGCGCCGTTTTTAAGCGTTTGCGCGGCAACTTCCGCGTAAAAAGTATCTATTGAAATAACAGCATCAGGGTAGTGATGCAGTATTCCTTCCAGCACAGGCATTACTCTGCGCAACTCTTCGGCTGCTGTATATAGCGTGCTGGCGGGTGTAGTGCTTTGCCCGCCAATATCAATAATGGCCGCGCCCTCACTGAGCATTTTGCCGGCAAGCGCTACGGCTTCTGCTACTTCAGGTTTGCGGTTGTTTTTATGAAAAGAATCGCTGTTGGTATTGATGATGCCCATCACTACAGGACGTGCTAAAGACAGTAACCTGCCACGGCAATTGATACTAAACATTTATTTGTTATTTTTGCAAAAATAAATTTTATTTCATTTATGTCAGATACCTCGCTGCAATACGATAAAGTGGTGGATGCCAGCAAAGATATTTTTTTAAAGAAAACCAAGGACTACGGCACATCGTGGCGGGTACTGCGTACCATTTCCGTTGTAGATCAGATCTTTATAAAAGCATTGCGCATCAGGAATATTCAGGAGCTGAAAACACAGAAAGTAGAAGACGATATAATAAGCGAGTTTAAAGGAATTGTAAACTACGCCATCATCGGGCTTATTCAGTTAAAAACAAATAATCCAACGGTTGAAGAACTTTCCATAGAGCAGGCCGACAGCATGTATACAGAACAGATCAACTTTGCCAAAAACCTCATGCTATCTAAAAACCACGACTATGGCGAGGCCTGGAGAGAAATGTCGATGGAGAGTTTTGTGGATTTGATAATTGTAAAGCTGCTGCGTATAAAACAAATTTTAAACAATGATGGCAAAACCCTGATAAGTGAAGGAATTGACGCCAACTATGTAGATATTGTAAACTACGCTGTTTTTGCTTTGATTACAGACAGCGAAAAAAAAGTATAACCAAAAATATTTTACTATGCGAAAAAATAATACATGGGTTACGGTTTTAAGATGGTTTGTAGGCTTGTTCTTTATTTTTTCCGGATTGATGAAAGCTAATGACCCTCATGGTCTCAGCTACAAAATGCAGGAATATTTTGATATTTGGGGCATGAGCGGATTGAATAGTTTTTCGCTTTCGCTGGCTATAGCCATGAATATACTGGAGATACTGGCCGGAGTAGCGATTATACTGGGCTTTGCCATGAATTTTTTTAGCTGGCTGCTATTGTTATTAATTATCGGGTTTACTTTTCTTACGGGTTATTCCGCGCTAAGTGGCAAGTTTAAAACCTGCGGATGCATGGGCGATTGTTTACCTATTTCGCCTTTGGCTTCTTTCTTAAAAGATGTAGTGCTGCTGGTGTTAATACTGATTATTTTTAAATATCGCAAACAGGTAAAGCCTTTAATCGATAGTCGTTTTATCAATATTACTTTATTGGCTGCCACTACGGTTTTTGTTTTAATAATGCAATTGTATGTATTGAAGAATTTGCCTTTTGTAGACTGTTTGCCTTATCGCAAAGGCAACTACTTACTGAAAGATATGCAGGCGCCACCCGGCTCAGTACCCGATAGTGTGGCAATCGTTTTTCAATACAGGAAGGATGGAAAAGTAGTGGAGTTTGACGCTGAAAATTTTCCTGAAGATTTTGATGACAGCTATGAATATATTGACAGGATAGATAAAGTGGTAAGAAAAGGAAATGCCACACCCAAGATACAGGACTTTGCTTTAATTACTTTAGACGGCACGGATACTACAGATGCGTTGTTAAACACGCAAAGCAAATACGTGCTTATTTTTGCACAGGATTTTTCTAAACTTAAAGAAACGGTTTTGTCTCTGAAAACCGTGAACGATGCCGCTGCAAGTAAAGGTATACCGGTATTTGTGGTTTCTCCTATGGCCAGTGATGCGGTTGATTTTCTTCCGCCGAATGTGCAGCAGTTAAAGCTTGATCCCGTAGTGAACAAAACGGTGGCAAGAGTCAATCCTACCTATATGCTGATGCAGGGCGATGAAGTGATAGAAAAGAACAGCTACACACAGATCAATGATTTTATCAGGGCTTTGTAAAAAATAGAAATGTTGAATGAAGGTAAAGCTTTAATATTTTTTGACGATGAATGCGTGTTGTGCAATCGTTTTGCTCAATGGATAATCAGGAACGACCCTGCCGGATATTTTCAATTTCTGGAGTTAAAAGCTCCGCTGGCTTCTGAAATTTTATCTGCTTATGCTATTGATACTTCTCGAAACAATTCTGTAGTGTTAATAGATAAAGGGCAGGTGTTTACCGAAAGTAATGCGGCTTTACAAATTGTGCGCTACCTGAAGGCCCCCCAAAAATATCTTTATTATTTAAAAATATTCCCGCGTTTTGTTCGGGATTTCGTTTATCAATTGATTGCAGGAAAGCGCTATCAATGGTTTGGTAAAACCAATGTATGCCTGGTAGATAAGGAAAGGATTTTTAGAAGATAGCGCTTGTCAATCATTTTTTTTACCTGTCTTTCTCCTGCTTCATTTTTATAAATTCCACGGGCGACACGTTAAACTGCTTCTGAAAGTTTCTTGTAAAATGTGTAGGGCTATGATAGCCAACAATGGCGTACACTTCATTGATCCTGGCGCCTTCTTCTTTCATGATTAACGCCGCTTGCTTCAACCTTGTTAAGTTGATCATTTCATTAGGGGTAAGATTGGAGATGGTTTTTATTTTTCTGTAAAGTGTGGGCCGGCTCATATTCATAAGTGTAGCAAGATGCGCCACATCCAGTTCCGTATCGGCAATGTTGTCTATGATTGTTTTGTTAAGCATCTCAAGAAATATTTCGTCAGATTTAGAATGAGCGATACTGTTGATGTGTGTAATGGGAGAGTTGATAAAATGCTCTTTAAGCTTATTTCTGTTTTTTAATAAGCTTGATATTTGCGCACGTAAATATTCCGGAGAAAAAGGTTTTTCTATATAGGCGTCTGCCTCCAGGTTCAGTCCTTTTATTTTAGATTCGATTGTATTTTTAGCGGTAAGAAAAATAAACGGGATGTGGTTGAAATCAATATTAGATTTTACTATTTCACAAAATTCCATACCGTCCATTACCGGCATCATAATGTCGCATACTATTACATCTACATGTTGTTCGTTCAATATATCCAACGCCTTCTTACCATTGCATGCTGTAAGAGTTTCATAAACTTCCTGCAAATCATCTGTCAGAAATTCCAGTAAATCTTCATTATCGTCAATCAGTAAAACGGTTGGCATATTTACTTTATTTTTTATTAGGTATTAATAATACAAAAGAATTGATATTGTTCAATGCATTTTCGTATTTTAATGAACCTCCGTGCAGTTCTGCCAATGATTTGGCTAGCGCCAATCCAATGCCGGTACCGGGTTCTTTTGTATTTCTGTATCTGAAAAATGGCTCAAATATTTTGTTGGCCAACTCTTCGGGAATTGTTTTACCATCGTTATTTATGATCAATGATATGTCCTTGTTTTGTGCTGTGAGCGACAAATGGATATCAATTTTTTGCTCGCTATACTTGAGCGCATTGTTTAGCAAGTTACTGATAATTTTTGTAATTGCTTCCTCGTCTGCTAAAGCAATTATTTCCCGGGGGGCTTTTATTATTTGCAAATGAATACCTTTCTGGTCAAAGGCGTTGTTGAAACGAAGCACTACGTCATCAATAAGTTTTGTAAAGTTCACGGGCTTAAAGTTGAGCGAAAATTTTGATGTTTCGCTTTCTCTGAAGTTGAGCAAATCGTTGGTAAGATCCAGTAAGCGATTGGTATTGCGCTCCATTATTTTTACATTCTTCTCTAACTTCACAGGTAGCTCTTCGCTTTTTATTATTTTCTCAAGCGGACCTTTGATAAGGGTTAAAGGAGTACGTATTTCATGCGCTACCTGGGTGAAAAAATCAATTTTGGCTTCATATATTTTTTTTTCATCTTCTATTTTTTTTATGGCATTTTTTTGTCTGATCTTTTCCTTGTTTCTTTCTCTGTAAAAATACACTATTAAAAATCCAATGGTTATAAAGCTGAAAATATAAAGCAGGTATGCCAGTTGCGATTTGTAAAAAGGAGGCGTTATGATGATTTTTAGCTGCTGCTGATTGTTCATCCATTTACCCGCAGCGTTGGTTGATTTTACTTTAAAAGTGTAATGGCCATGAGGTAGATTGTTGTAATAAATTTTTCTGTTGGTGGATAGCGTATCCCAGTTGTCATCGGGGTTTTCAAGCTTGTAAGTATATTGAATGCTTTTAGGAGCTGTGTATTCTAAGGCTGCAAAATTAATATTGAAGGAAGATTGATTATGCTTCAGATGAATGTGATTGGCGCTGTTCAGCTTTACATCCTGCCCATTGGCTAATTGAATGCCTGTAATGTATAGATCAGGGAGAAATGTATCTTTGATAAAATTTTCAGTTTTGAATTTTATTAAACCCTTAATTCCTCCAAAGTACAAGTATCCTTCGCTGTCTTTAAAAGAAGATTTATAATTAAACTGGTTAAAAAGTATACCGCTGTTGTTATCGTATGTTCTCAGCGATTCATCTTTTAAGTTTAATGAGGCAAGTCCGTTAGATGTGCTGATCCACAATACGCCTGCATCATCTTCTTCCATAGAGTAAATCAGATTGCTGGGCAATCCGTTGCTTACAGCATATTCTTTGAATTGCCGGGTGCTTATATCATATTTAAATAATCCCGACTCAGTGCCTATCCATATTTTATCTTGACTGTCTTGAAATAAATCGGTTATTTTCTTAGATGCAAGAACATCCATATTATTTTTATTAATCAGCTGAATTTTTTTTACCTCGTTGGTTTCGCTTTTTATTACATACACACCTCTTGTAAATGTTCCGGCCCAGATATGATTGTCTTTATCTGTTAACAACGCGGAATAAAACGCGTTAGAGGGCACATTTTCAACCTGTATAAAATTATCGTCTTTTCTGTTGTAAGAATAAAGTCCGTTGGAAGTGCCTAGAAATATGCTGCCACTATCATTTTTCACCATTGAGTGAATAAAATTACTTTTTAATCCATAATGATTACTGCTGTAATTATAATGCCTGATCATTTTTCCCGTGTTGATGTCCAGTATGTCAAGTCCATGATCAAAAGTGCCCACCCATAATTCATTTTCGTACGACAATAAACCATGAATATTGGTAGAGCTTACAGAACGTGCGCCATTGTTGGGTTTAAAGTGCGTAAAAGCATTCGTACGCACATCTAATTTGTTCAGCCCGTTGTCTTCTGTTCCAATCCAGATGGTTTTATTTTTGTCTTCAACTATTTCTCTAACAACATTGCCTTTCAGGGAATGTTCTGTTTGCAGGTCAAAGTATTTTTGAAACTGGTTGTATCTTTTAGGAAAGTAATTCACACCGCCAAAATAAGTGCCTATCCAAATGCCTCCTTCCTTATCTTTATGCAAGCAATATACAGAGTTGTCTGACAAGGAATAAGGATTGTTTAATTCTTTTAAATAACGCCGGTAATTTTTAGTTGACAGATCGTAGCTGAAAATACCTCTTTCGGTAGCTATCCACAATTCCCCGTCATTTACAGAAAGAAAATCTCTTACATACAAATCGCCGCCGTCGGGGTTTTGAGAAATTAAATCTATGTATTTTTTTGAATGAATATTGAAAACTTTGGCACCCTGGTTGGAAGTGCCAATGAGTAAAGTACTATCGTTGAGTAAATATGTTTTTTCAATTCCATAAGAAACTACCGGCCTGGAATGACTAAACACATTATAGGAATTATAAGTATTCTTTTTTATATTGTAGCAAAGTATATCGCCGCTATTATTAGCAAACCATACCTTATCATCTTTAATAGCAGAAATAGCATTTACAAAATTATTTACGTTAATGAATGTAATACTGTTTTTGGTTTTGTTTATTTTAAACAGTTGATTGCCACATGAAATATAAATTGATTTTTCAGCCGGGTTTTCTACTATTGAAAGAACGGTAGAAACAATATCCTTTGAAAAAAGTTTGAAGTATTCTTTTGTGCTGTCATAGAGAAAGAGGCCTTGTTCGGTGCCGAGCCACAGGTTTTGGTCACTATCCTGAAAGAGACATAATGAAGTGTTGATGGTGTTGGCAATGTTATCTTCATTGTTGTTGATAGGAATAGAAGTAAACCTTATGCCATCAAATTTATTTACACCATCTTTTGTGCCAATCCAGATAAATCCTTTTTGGTCTTGTATAATGCTATAAACCGTATTATTATTCAGCCCGTCACTGGTTTCATAATGCAGAAATTCAGGATTCTGTCCGATTGCTGTAAAACGGACAACTAATAACAACAGGTATAGGATATATATCTTCAAGAATAAAAATTAATCAAACAAATATATGCATTAAGTTAAATTAAGATAAAAATGAGACAAATTGGAATTTTTTTGAGACAAATTAATAACTTTTGTTAGCTTTACTAAGTTAGGTTTGTACCCATGAAATAGAAGTTTTAAACAACCCCAATTTAGAGCAAAATCCTAATTACTAACATCGTAATGAAATATTTATATGTACTGTACATAGCATTGCTTTCAGCCGGATGTGGCAAGTACATCAATCAAAAATCATCCGTTGAAAATTCCGGTCAGCAGCTTCCCGAAGTGGAGTGGCTGGAAGTTTCGCGCGTACAGTTAAAGAATAGTGATTTTTCTAAAGGTTATTATTCTTACCCAAGAATGATACATTTGTCTAACAACGATTTAATGTACGTATACGAATGTAATGGAAATGTATACATGAATGTTAGCAGTGATCTTGGCGAAAGCTGGCAAAAAGATCAATTAATTGCAGCGCACAGAAATAATATAAATGCTACAGTGCCGGAGATAGTAGAATTAAAAAACGGTGAAATCATTATTGCCTACAATTTACGCCCCAAAACAGATAGCAATAATGAATATGATCCTTCTAAGCAATTTTCCATTGCAATAAAAAAAAGCAGCGATAAAGGCAAAAGCTGGTCAGAAGAAAAAATACTTTATGAAGGCGGACATAGTTTTGAGAACGGCTGCTGGGAGCCTGCTATGGTTCAGCTGCCGGATAATAGCCTGTATCTTTTTTTCTCTAACGAAGCTATTTATGTTCACAGCGAAGAGCAAAATATTTCTGTATTAAAATCACACGACAACGGAAATACCTGGAGTAATACACCCGATATCATCAGCTTTGCAAAAAACGCAAGAGACGGTATGCCCGTGCCCATAGTAGATAACAGCGGTAAACTGATTTTTTCAATTGAAGATAATTCAGATGGTGGCGAATTTAAACCTTCTGTACTTATTACAGATTTGCCCTGGACCGGAGACATAATAGATGAGCATAGCGATAAACGAAAGAAAGTGCTAAGAAATACTTTTGCAAAGGAAGTATATGCCGGAGCGCCTTTCCTGCGCCAGTTAAATTCCGGAGAATTCTTTTTATCTTTCCAGTCAACGTATAAAAGAACGCATACGTGGAACTTGTCCACTTTTTATATGGTATCTTTTGATAAAGAATTTAAGAATTTCAGGATACTTGATCCACCCTTTAGTATTCCCGGCGATAAATCAGCATTGTGGAATTCATTTGTAATATTAAATGATAACAAAACCATTATAGCCCTTACCGCTACCAATGCATTTAATGATTATAATGCGATTTGGATGATAAAAGGAAAAATAAAATAATAAAAATCATGCTGGTATACACATCTGCTATAAAGCCTAATTTGTAAAAATAATAATAACCTATTTAACCCGAAAAAATAATGATGATTGTAAAGTTCTTATTTAAAAAAATAACATTTGCCGTAGTTTTTTTAGCTGCGGTCGCAGGGTGTAATGATGCCAATGTAAAAGGTGAAGAACCTTCTTTAGACTCTTTCTCCAACCCACTCAATGTAGCTTTTGGCGATCCGTTTATTGTAAAAGCCGCCGACGGAAAGTTTTACATGTACGGCACATCCGGCGAAGACGGCTTCAGAACGTATTCTTCTTCCGACATGGTTAATTGGAATGATGAAGGAAAAATATATACCGGCGGCACTGACAGCTCCTGGACGGTAGATGCCTTCTGGGCACCGGAAGTGTATGAAAGAAACGGAAAGTATTATTTATTTTTTAGTGCTAACTGGAAGCATAATCCTAATAATGAAGAAGAGAATTTTCGTATAGGAGTTGCCGTAGCCGACAAGCCTACGGGGCCATTCAAAGACATGTATGATAAGCCTGTTTTTGATCCGGGATATCCAATTATTGATGCGAATGTTTACTTTGACGATAGTCTTGGAAAAGCCTATTTATATTATTCAAGATGTGCATACAAGCATCCGGTAGAAAGCGAAATAGCCGAATGGGCCAGGAACCAAGGCTTTGCCAAGGAGATTGAAGAAAGCTGGATTTATGGAGTAGAAATAAAAACAGACTTTTCAGATGTGATAGGCGAACCCGTATTGCTGCTGTCTCCTCCTAAAACAATGGATGATAAACAAGCTGAGTGGGAGAGTCGTTCAGTAACATCAAAGGAAGTAAACAGAAGGTGGACAGAAGGCTCTTTTATTTTTAAAGAAAACAATCTCTACTACATGATGTATTCTGCCAATTATTTTGGCGGACAAAATTATGCCGTAGGCTATGCCACTTCCGATAAGCCTTTAGGGCCTTTTAAGAAAGCTGATAACAATCCTATTCTTCAAAAGAATACAGAACAGGGAGGCGATGTTACAGGTACCGGCCATAACATGGCGCTATGGCTCAGTAACGGCGATGTATACACTGTATATCATGGTCGCACTACAAAAACAGGCAATGAGCGGGTGGTGTTTATAGACAAAATGAAAGTGGATGAAAAAGGCGCGCTCGTAATAGACGGGCCCACTACTACTCCACAGCCTGCTCCGGATGTGAATGCTCAATAAACTTTATTTAATAATCAACCTTTATAAATCAAATTCTAAGTTATGTTACGTACTATTTTTCTTTCTTTAATGATCAGCGTGCTTGTCTTACAAGCAAATGCACAGAATAACTGGCAGCCTGTGAAGGGTAAAATTATGACTCCTTGGGCAGAGCAAATAAATGTAAATAAAGTACACGATTATTACCCAAGACCACAATTGAAAAGAGATAACTGGCAGAACCTAAATGGATTGTGGCAATATGCTATTACAGATAAAAATCAAACTTCTATCCCTGTTAAATTCGACGGAAAAATACTTGTGCCGTTTGCAGTAGAGTCTGCTCTTTCAGGAGTGGGCAAAACAGTAGGGAAAGACAGTTTGCTATGGTATAAAAATGTGGTGAATATTACAAAACCAAGGAATGAGAAAGTGCTGTTACACTTTGGTGCAGTAGACTGGCAGAGTGAGGTATATGTAAACGGGAAGAAAGTTGGCACACATGAAGGAGGTTTCGATCCGTTTGTGTTTGATATCACTTCCTATCTAAACAGAGGAGCTCAACAGGAAATAGCTTTGCGGGTGTGGGATCCAACAAATGATGGACCTCAGCCCATAGGTAAGCAAATGAAAAACCCACATGGAATATGGTATACACCTGTTACCGGTATCTGGCAAACTGTATGGGTGGAAAAAGTACCTACTTCTTATATTGTAAGTACCAAACAAACCCCCGATATTGACAAAGAATCTTTAGATGTAGCAGTAGAAATAGAGGGCGCTCAGTCAGGTGATATCATTACCTATAAAGTAATGGATGGCAGCAATGTTGTGGGTGAATTTACAAATGGTGTATACAAAAACTTTTCTATACCTGTTAAGAATGCTAAGTTATGGTCGCCTGATCAACCTCATTTATACGATTTGCAAATTACCTTGACAAGAAAAGGGAAAATAATTGATGAAGTAAAAACCTATTTCGCCATGCGTAAAATTTCTTTACAAAAAGATGAAAAAGGAATTCCAAGACTGGCATTAAACAATGAAATTTTATTTCTGTATGGTCCGCTTGCTCAGGGCGGGTGGCCCGATGGCTTATACACGGCCCCTTCGAAAGAAGCCTTAGAGTTTGACGTGGTAAAAACCAAAGAATGGGGTTTTAATATGATCCGCAAACACATTAAAGTAGAGCCTGCACACTGGTATTGGTTCTGCGATAAAGAAGGTGTTTTAGTATGGCAGGATATGCCAAGCGGAGATATGGGCGGAAATCATTGGGATATGCAGCCGGGTAAAATTTTTGGCGGAAATCTTGACAAAGAGCGTACTCCACAATCAGAAGGATACTACAGAAAAGAATGGAAGGCTATTATGGATGCATTGATAAATTTTCCTTCAATTGTAGTTTGGGTGCCGTTTAACGAAGCCTGGGGACAATTTAAAACCGTTGAAATTACTGAATGGACAATGAAATATGATCCTTCAAGATTAGTGAATAGCGCCAGCGGAGGAAACTTTTTCAACACCGGTCATATTCTTGATTTACATAACTATCCAGATCCGGCAATGCCTGATCCTAAAATATTTGGAACCGGGGACAGAGCCTTGGTATTAGGAGAATATGGCGGACTTGGTTTGCCGGTTGATGGACATACCTGGCAGCAAAAAGACAATTGGGGCTATCAAAGTTTTAAAAATGAAGAAGAGCTGTTCAACAGGTACAAGGGCTTAATGACCGATCTCAAAAGATTGATACCACTGGGCTTATCCGCAGCGGTGTACACACAAACCACAGACGTGGAAATAGAAACAAATGGCATCATGACCTACGATAGAAAGAAAGTAAAAATGCCTGAAAGAGAACTGAAACAGCAGCATGATGCTCTGTATAAATAATAGAAAATAGAATTCCTGTGATAAGATATTTAAAAATAGCTGTCCTTTTATTTGTCTCGGTTACTATGCTTGCTGCTTGCAATAGCAGCAGGCATTTCTCTTCGCAAGGAGAAATAATACAATTGGCAGATCCAACTATTTTCGTAGACAATCATACATACTATCTTTACGGTACAAGCGAAGCAGCGGGCTTTAAAGTATATGTTTCTAATGATCTAAAAGACTGGAAATATAAAGGACTGGCATTAAAAAAAGGAGAATCCTATGGTACCGTGGGCTTTTGGGCTCCGCAGATTTTTAAGCATCATAACAAATATTACATGGCTTATACGGCAAATGAAAACATAGCTATTGCTGTGGCCAACAATCCCGAAGGCCCATTCAGGCAAAACGTATTAGCGCCTCTTAAATCCGATGTGCGAATAATAGACCCGTTTGTTTTTATAAGTGATACTGCAATGTATCTATATCATGTGCGATTAGATAAAGGAAACCGGATTTTTGTGGCCCGGCTAAACGCGGATTTTGAAATGATGCCATCTACCTTACAAGAATGTATTGCGGCAACCACCGGATGGGAAGATACGCAAAACGTAGAATGGAAAGTAGCGGAAGGGCCAAGTGTGTTTAAAAAAAACGGGTATTACTACATGTTGTATTCTGCCAATGATTTCAGAAATCCCGATTATGCGGTAGGCTACGCTGTGGCAGAATCGCCTTACGGCCCATGGATGAGGCATGAAAATAACCCGATCATTTCAAGAAAAGATATTCAGCAAAACGGTCCCGGGCATGGCGAAATATTTAAGAATAAAAAAGGAGTGTACAACTATGTTTTTCATACACATTTTTCCAATGCAAAAGTTGCCCCGAGAAAAACGGCAATTATAAAATTACAGGTGAAAAAAACGGGCAATAAACCAATGGTGTTCACTCCTCAGATTAAAACCTTTCAATTCCTTAAAGAAAATTAATTTATGCGCAAATATTTTTTATTTATCCTGATTGCAATGATCACTGCAGGTTGTACCCAACAAAAGATACAATCTTCTGTTCAAACCTTTACCAATCCTTTGCTTGATTATGGCCCCGATCCATATAGTTATTACAAAGACGGCTATTACTATTATACACATACCATGCAGGATAAGCTGGTGCTATGGAAAACAAAAAACCTTGCTGACCTGCGCACAGCGGAGAGAACCACGGTTTGGACGCCGCCAAAAGGTACCATGTATTCAAAAGAATTGTGGGCACCGCAAATCCAGTTCATAAGAGGTAAATGGTACATGTACTTCGCGGCAGACGATGGTAATAATCACAATCACAGAATGTATGTAATTGAAAACAGCCATGCCGATCCTACAAAAGGAGAGTGGATATTTAAAGGAAAAGTAGCTGATCCCACAGACAAATGGGCAATTGATGCGGATGTGTTTGAGGAAAAAGGCCAGCTGTACATGATATGGTCCGGCTGGGAAGGAGATGTAAATGGTATGCAGCATATTTATATCGCTAAAATGAGCAACCCGTGGACAATAGAGGGCCACAGGGTGAAAATATCCAGTCCCGATCTGGATTGGGAAAAGCACGGCCACCTTCCCGGGCAGAATCCTGAGTATGTGTATGTAAATGAAGGACCGCAGTATTTAAAGCATAAGAATAAAATTTTCATTATCTATTCGGCTAATGGCTGCTGGACAGATAAATATACTTTAGGAATGCTTACAGCCGACGCGTCAGCTAATTTGCTAGACCCGGCCAGTTGGCAAAAATCGCCGGAGCCGGTTTTTAAAGAAGCGCCCGAGAATGGCGTTTATGCTGCCGGACATAATTCGTTCTTTAAATCGCCCGACGGAAAAGAAGACTGGATCCTTTATCACGCCAACGACAATCCCGGAGAAGGCTGCGGCATGAAGCGTAAGCCGCGCGCGCAAAAGTTTACCTGGAACAAAGATGGTACACCCAATTTCGGCAGACCATTAAAAACTTCCACAGTATTAAAAATTCCTTCGGAATAATTGTTTAACTTGCCCATTATAAAAAACAGCTTTTAACTAAATAAAAAATAATCAGATGAAAACCGCATTCTTTAATTTTATTCTCTTCCTGTCAATAATATTTATTGGCTGCAATACTTCCAACGAAACAAACGAACAAGATTCATCTTCCGCCAATGGCAGCGATACTTCGGCTGTATTAGATACGGCAGCATTCGCCACTACGGTAGATGGCAAACAGGCCGGATTGTATAAACTGATAAACAAAAACGGTGTAGAGCTGTACATGACAAATTATGGCGGTAGAATTGTAAGCCTTCTTGTTCCTGATAAAAATGGAAAACTGACTGATGTAGTTATTGGTATGAACGGAGCAGACGCTTACAAAAACGCTACCGAGCCATACTTCGGTGCTACCATCGGCAGGTACGGCAACAGGATTGCTAAAGGAAAATTTACATTGGATGGCAAAGAGTATAACCTGTTTTTAAACAACGGACCCAATACATTGCACGGCGGAAAAAAAGGATTTCAGTATGTGGTATTTGATGCTGTGCAGCCCAACGATACTACATTGGAGCTCTCTTACCTGAGCCCCGATATGGAAGAAGGATACCCGGGCAATTTAAACGTGAAAATTGTTTACAGCCTTAGCAATGATAACGCGGTAAAAATGGAATATACGGCTACCACAGATAAGAACACTGTAATTAATCTTACCAATCACGCGTTCTTTAATTTAAACGGTGTAGGCAGTGGCACTATTCTTAATCATACATTGCAGGTGTATGCCGATAAATATATTCCCGTAGACTCTACACTTATTCCTTTTGGAAGAGAAGATGCGGTAGCAGGTACACCTTTTGATTTTACTAAGCCTGTGGTTGTTGGCGAAAGAATTGAGCAAGACAATGAACAGTTGAAATTGGGGAAAGGATATGACCATTGCTATGTATTAAACAGCACGCAGGGCTTGTATGGAATGAAACACGCGGCAACTGCCATAGGCGATAAGTCCGGCATTGTACTGGATGTATACACACAGGAACCGGGTATGCAGTTTTACAGCGGCAATTTTATGGAGGGTAAAAACACCATGTTTGGCGGCTACAAAGATGATTTCCGTACGGCGTTTTGTTTAGAAACACAGCATTATCCTGATTCGCCCAATCAGCCGAATTTCCCTTCTACTTTGTTAGCTCCCGGAAAAACTTATCATACTATATCTTACTATAAATTTTCTGTGCAAAAGTAGCAGCAAACTCAATTTATGTAAAGAAAAGCTGTCTCCAAAGGTTTCTTTGTGAAGAGCAATCGTTATTAGGAAACAAAAACGAACACCTCAATGAAAATACTGATATTAGGAGCAGGCATAATTGGAAAAATATATGCATCCAGACTTTTTGAATCCGGAGCTGATATCACCTTATTGGCACGTGGTGAAAACTACGAAACGATAAAGCAAAAAGGAGTGGAGATAAGAAATATTTTAACTTCAGAATCCAATACGTATCATATACCGGTGGTAACTGAAATTAGCCCTGAAGAAAATTATGATTTAATTATTGTTACTGTGAGATTTGATCAATTAGATAGTATTGATGAAGTCTTAAATAACGCTAAATCAGCAAAGGCTATTCTGTTTATGTTGAACAACATTAAAAACATCGATAAATTACAACAAAAATATCCGGATAAAGAAATAATTTTAGGGTTCCCGGGCATAGGTGGAGCTTTGAAAAATAATATTATTGAATATATAGAACTAAAACAACAAAAAACAACCCTCGGAAATATAGCCGGAGAAACTTCAGGCTTAACCTTAAAAATAAAAAAGTTACTAATTAATTCAGGGTTTCATACCGAAATTGAAAAGCATATGAAATCCTGGCTCATAACACACGCTGTATTTATTTCCTGTGTTGTAGCTGCAATTATCAAACAAGACGGAGACAGTGTGAAGCTAGGAAGAAATAAGAACGCCGTTAGGGAAATGATTAACAGTGTGGCAGAAGGATTTAAAAGTTTACAAGAAATCGGCGTGAAAATTACTCCGAAGAATTTAAAAACTATTTTTCTAATAATGCCCAAGTGGTTTTCAGTTTGGTACTGGCAAAAAGCCATGAAGGGAAATATGGGTAGATTAGCCATAGCGCCACACGCAAAAATTGCAAAAGGTGAAATGCAGTTAATAGCAAAAGCCGTATTGGATTTGGTTAATTCATCTGCTTTTAAGACGCCAACTTTGAATAATTTATTGACTGAATTTATTGAAGCGTAATAAAGAAATTTGTTTGCCAGTAAGGTAATGTTCCCCGTTCTACGAAGCGTCTTCGCTTCGTAGTTGTATGCTATCGCCGCAGGCGATATGTTATCTCTCCCTTTCGCTACCCAAACAAGCGCGTGTCCTTTTCCAGATGCGGGAAAAAAGAAAAATCAGATGTTTCGCTCTGTGCTCAATAAAACAAAACCGACGAAGGTAATGGCCAAGGGTATATCTATCAGCGGAAGAAATGGTACACAGATCTTATTCATCTCTCATCCCTCATCCCTCATTCCTTATCACCCATCATCCCAAACCTATCACAGTCAAACAGGCCTTTATCGCTGAGTTTTAAGTGCGGAATGACCAGTAGCGCCATAAAGCTTAGTGTCATGTATGGAGATTGTAGTCGGCTGCCAAGGGCTTTAGCTTTTTTATCAAGATGCTCATATTGACGGGCCACTTCAAATGCATCTTCATTGGTCATCAATCCGGCTACGGGCAGCGGCAGGATTTCTGTAGTGTCATTAACGGCGATACTTACACCTCCCTGCGATTGCATCAGGGCATTTATGGCAGCTGCAATGCTTTTGTCATCTGCACCCACAGCTATAACATTGTGGCTGTCGTGTGCTACGGTTGAAGCGATAGCGCCTTTTTTAAATCCGAAATTTTTTATAAAGGCAACAGCAGGTTTTGCTTTTTGGTATCGATTAATGACTACGATTTTCAATACATCTTGTTCTGTGTTACTTTGTATACAACCGTTTGCTACACTGGGCTGCATCCATAATTTATGAGTGATGAGCTGGCCGTCGATAGCTTCTATTACGGGTATATTGCCTTTGCTGTCTTTTACAAAATCATCAGTTGTTACCTGTATGTCTTCTACATGAATCAAAGAGGCTACAAAGCGATTGATAGTTTTTTCTTTGATAGATTGTATATACGACTTGCCGTATTGCGCTACTTGTTCTCCATTGATGTAAGTAGCTTGTATTGCAAAATCTTTCAGGTTTTTTACAACAATAAAATCGGCGGCATCGGCAATGTTTAAGAGTCCTACATTTAATTTATAATGTTTCACGGGATTGATGCAGGCGGCTTTTAATACTTTAAAAACATCCACACCTTTGGCTACGGCTCTTTTGCACAATTCATTAATATGCCCGATGACCAGGCTGTCGGGATGCTTGTCGTCGCTGCAAAACATTATCTCATCTTCATACTTGTGCAGTAAGCCAATCAGTGCTTCAAAGTTTTTGGCGGCACTTCCTTCGCGAATAAGTATCTTCATGCCATAACCTATTTTTTCTTCCGCTTCTTCATACGTGTAGCATTCATGATCGGTGGAAATACCCGCTGACGCGTAGTGTTGCGCGTTTTTACCTCTAAGTCCGGGTGCATGTCCGTCAACAGGTTTCCCCAATTCGCGCGCGTATCTTATTTTGGTCAATACTTCATCATCATTATACAATACGCCCGGAAAGTTCATCATCTCAGACAAATAATTTATTTCTTCCATCGACAGCAAATCTCTTACGGCATCGCTGTTCAGTTCTGCTCCTGCGGTTTCGAACTGCGTGGCAGGCACACAGCTGGGAGCGCCAAAAAAGAATTTAAAAGGAACTTTATTCCCGTTGTCAATCATGTATTTTACTCCTTCTATGCCGCATACATTGGCTATTTCGTGCGGGTCGGAAACGGTGGCTACGGTGCCGTGCAATACAGCAAGCCGCGCGAACTCGGAAGGTATCAGCATGCTGCTTTCAATGTGCACGTGGCTGTCAACAAACCCGGGAAGCACGTAGGGTAGATTTGTATTTTCCGTGTTGTTCAGAACTTCTATCCTGTTTATTTTTTTATCGAAATGAATAACAGCTTCAGTTATTTTTTTGTTGAGAATATCAACATAGTTAGCGTGGATCTGCATGATGTATATCTTTTACTCTTCTTCCTTGGCAGCGCTTCTCATCCAGTAGTAGGCCAGTATTATCCAGGCCAGGGAAATGGCGCCGTACATAAATATTTTAGAACGGTTTTCGGCCTGAATGGCGTTGTACAATGCATAAGCATATACGGCAGCCAATATTACGCTGCCTATAGTAAAGATCTGGTATCTGTTTTTTCTGGTATTTTTTTTACGCATCATTTGCCGTTGCTAAGATTTCTTCTAAATATTTTCTTTCGTTGGCAAGGCGCGGTATTTTGTGTTGCCCGCCCAGCTTGCCATTGTTTTTAAGCCATTTATTAAAAGTGCCTGCCGGCACGGTATGCAATATAGGTAAGCGCAAAGCTATGTCTTTATGCCTTTTTGCTTCGTAATCGCTGTTGTTACTCTTTAGTTCTCTGTCGAGCACTTCAATGAATTGCTGAAGATTTTCCGGTTCTTTTTCAAATTCTATTACCCATTCGTGGGCGCCGTTTTCATTATCGGTAAAGTATACGGGGGCGGCAGTATATTCGCTTACGCTGGCGTTCAGTTCCTTGCATGTGGCGTATATGGCATTATCGGCATTTTCTACTATCAGCTCTTCGCCAAACGCATTGATGTAATGCTTTAGCCTGCCCACTACTTTTATTCTGAAAGGGAAGAGGTTGGTAAATTCTATAGTATCGCCGGGGATGTAGCGCCATAGTCCACCATTGGTGGTAATGACAATGGCATATTTTTTTCCTGTTTCTACTTTATCAAGATTATAGGTAACCGGAAACTCTTTGCCATACTCTTCTATAGGCATAAATTCGTAATAGATACCATAATCCAGCATTAACAACATGCCATCTGCGTTTTCCTTGTCCTGTGCGGCAAAAAAGCCTTCACTGGCGTTGTACATGTCTCTGTATTGTACTCCTTCGCCCATGATTCTTTTGAATTGTTCTCTGTATGGTGTAAAAGATACGCCGCCATGCATGTATAGCTGAAAGTTGGGCCACACTTCTTTTATTTGTTTTTTGTCGGTGATTTCAAGAATGCGTTTTAGCAATACTAAGGTCCAGGTAGGTACGCCTGAAATGGAAGTGACATTTTCGTTAATGGTAGTCTGTGCTATTGTTTCTATTTTGCTTTCCCACTCGTCCATCAGGGCTATGGACAACTGGGGTGTTTTTATCCATTGTCCGTAAAACGGGGTGTTTTGCAGTAATACCGCGCTTAAATCGCCAAAGTAAATATCATCGTTGAGCTGGCTTACCTGATGGCTGCCACCAATTACCAATCCTTTGCCGTTGATTAAATCGGCCTCCGGCACATCGTTGTAATACATGGTAATTACATCTTTAGCGGCCGCAAAGTGGCATTCTGCAAGGCTTTCCTGGGATATGGGTATAAACTTGCTTTTGTCGCTGGTAGTGCCGCTGCTTTTAGCGAACCAGTTGATGGGTGTATTCCAGAGTACATTTGTTTCGCCATTCATAATGCGCTCTACGTATGGCTTTAGTTGGTCGTATTCCTGTACCGGTACTCTTTGCTTGTAATCGTCTGCGGTAAAAATATGGTTGAAGTCGTGTTCCATTCCAAATTGAGTATATTGCCCGTTGGCTATAAGATCTTGCAATACATTGCGCTGCGTTTCAAGCGGGTGTGTCATCCATACTTCTATACTTTTGTAGCGCATGCGAACGATCTTAGAAATGGTAGGGGCTATTATCTTCATGTATATTATACAGTTTTATAGTGTAGAAAATGTAGGGCAAGTTAATTAATTATTGAAAAATAATCGTTTGACTCGGGTAATTATTTTACAAGGTCGTATTTATTTCAAACAGTTGATTTTTAGTTTTTTCTAAAATATATTTTTATATGTCGATAATTTTATTATTATTGCACACAATTCGGAATTATAATATTTAACAATTATGGCTAAAAGGCAAATCTATACATTAGAGTACCCGGTAAGGTCTTCTCCTAGTATTTTATATAATTTTCTATCTACAGCATCGGGGTTGCAGGAGTGGTTTGCAGATACGGTAGACGAACGTGACGGAATAATGAGCTTTTCATGGAGTGGCGGCACACCTGATAAGGCAAAAATAGTATCCCGGGAGGAGAACGTATGTGCACGATACAGCTGGCTGCATGAAGACGCCAAGGAGTATTTTGAATTTAAAATAATTACTGCTGAAATATCTAACCAGACCATTTTGGTGATTACCGCTTTTGCCAATAAAGACGAAGTCAAAGATGAAAGTATGGTATGGGAGCATCAGGTAAAGGATCTTTTTCATCGTATAGGAGCCTGATTTTTTTTATTTATAGCAAAATCTACGAATCCTGCCGCGCACGCAGGATTTTTTATATAAACTCTAATACCATTATTCAAACTAAAAGAATATTTTTGCTTTTCTTAATAAGATTTAAGACCAATAGTTCGTGATAAAAAAGATAGATACTTTAATACTCAAGGCTTTTATAGGTCCGTTTCTTGCCACCTTATTCATTTCCATTTTTGTATTGGTAATGCAATTTTTCTGGTTGTATATAGATGATTTGGTTGGCAAGGGGTTAGATCTATTTACTATTCTAAAGCTGGTAGGCTACGTATCCGTGTCCATACTGCCTATGGCACTGCCATTGTCATTGTTGCTTTCTTCCATCATGACTTTGGGCAATCTGGGCGAAACATTTGAACTGGTGGCTTTAAAATCGGCCGGTATTTCGCTGCTGCGTTTTATGCGCCCATTGCTTTTTGTAGCAATTCTGCTGAGCGTTGTGGCTTTTTTTCTTTCTAATAATTTTATTCCTGTTGCCAATTTAAAGCTCGACAGACTAAAGTACGATATCATCATGGCCAAACCCGCCTTTGATATCAAGTCGGGAACCTTCTACGATAAAATTGACGGATTCGTGATAAGAGTGGGTAGCAAAGAAGCTGACAATAAAAATATTCATGACGTATTGATATTTGAAAAAAACTACGGACTGCAAGACAATCTGCTTGTAGCTAAAAGCGGCAAAATGGACATCACGCCCGATAATCAGTACCTTGAGTTTGTATTAAAAGAAGGCTGGCGGTACGAAGAAACTGGTAATACAGGCGAAAATAACAAAACACAGCTTGTTAGAACGGGCTTTAAAACCTACAAGAAGATGTTCAACATGTCCAGCTTTCAAATGAACCAGACTGATGAAGAAGGATTTAAATATTCTCCTAAAATGCTTACTATTCGTCAGCTTGCGCCTACTATAGATTCGCTTAAAAGAGGAGACAGTGTTTTTACTGCTTTCGCGAAAGGAGAAATGGGCAACTACTTCGGCTTTATAAAATACCAGGATAGCACCTGGAAAGATTATACAGGCAAAACAAATGCAAAGAGCTATTTAAGCAGTTACCCCGACTCATTAAAAAATGTTTATTTTGCAAACAGCATTTCACAAATAAGTACACTCCGCAGCAATACCGAATTTCAAATGCAGGATTACCTGGATAAGCAAAGCTCATTGCGTATGCACAGGATAGAATGGCACAGAAAATTTACTTTATCTGTGGCCTGTATCATTTTGTTTATGATTGGCGCACCATTGGGTTCTATCATTAGAAAGGGTGGTTTAGGTTTACCGCTGGTGTTTGCTATTATCTTTTTTGTGTTGTTTTATATACTCAATACTTTTGGAGAGAAGTTTGCACGCCAGGGCGTATTAACAGCTACCGAAGGTATGTGGTTGTCTTCCATTATACTTTTACCTATCGGTGTGTTTCTTACCTACAAAGCCATGCACGATTCTACATTATTCAACAAAGAATCTTACTATCGTATATTCAAATCAATTCGCAAATTTTTACATAAGCTGGGTATAATTAAAAAAGCAGAGAAGGCTGCTTAAAAAAACTATGTCAAATAGTAAAGCGCTGGAAAATCTTAGAGTACAAAAATGGATATTTGCCTTATCTGTTACTCTTTTTATTATTAAGATGATCGCCTGGCGACTGACAGATTCCATGGCTATATTGTCAGATGCGCTTGAAAGCACGGTAAATGTAATAGCGGGTTTTATAGGATTGGTAAGCTTGTATGTAGTGGCAAAACCCCGCGACCGCAACCACCCTTATGGACACGGAAAAGCAGAGTTCCTCTCGGCCGCCGCGGAAGGCACTATGATAATACTGGCCGGATTATTTATTTTATACGAGACCGTTACCACCTTTTTAAGCCACACACCGGTAGATAAACTGGATTCAGGTTTAATCCTCGTGTTCATTACAGCAGTCATTAATTACCTCGCCGGTTATTTTTGTATAAAAATCGGGAAAAGGAATAATTCTCTTGCGCTGCAGGCAAGCGGCAGGCATTTGCAACTGGATACGTATTCAACCATCGGAATCATTATAGGGCTAATAATTATTTTGATCACAAAATATTATATACTTGATAAAATAATTGCACTGATCATGGGTCTGCTCATCATTTACAACGGGATAAAAATCATTCGTACCGCCTTTTCCGGCATTATGGACGAAGCGGATGTGAAAATCCTGGAGCGGGTAGTGAAAGCGCTTAATGAAAACAGGAGAGACAACTGGATAGATATACATAACCTCCGTGTAGTAAAATACGGTGCTATGATGCACATTGACTGCCACTTTACACTGCCCTGGTATATGAATTTGGTAGACGCCCACAAAGAGCTGAACATTTTAACTGATATAGTGGAAAAAGAATTTGGCGATACCATTGAATTTTTTGTGCATACCGACGATTGCCGGGAAAAAAGCTGCGCAATCTGCCTGAAAAAAGACTGCAGCGTAAGATTGCACGCTTTTGAAAAAAAGATAGAATGGAATCTGATTAATATTGCCGACAATGAACGGCATTCTGCAAGCACGTAAAAATTCTTTATTTTTGCAGCCTGCATGAGCAAAAAAGATATACATATATTAGCAATAGAATCCTCCTGCGATGAAACCAGCGCGTCGGTTTGTGTAAATGGTAAAATAGTATCCAATATAATCGCTTCACAAAAAATCCATGAAAAGTACGGAGGCGTTGTACCCGAGCTGGCCAGCCGTGTGCACATGCAAAATATTGTACCGGTAGTAGACGTGGCCTTAAAAGAGGCCGATGCTGTTCTGCAAGATATAGACGCCATAGCTTTTACTAAAGCGCCGGGGCTGATAGGCAGTTTGCTTGTAGGCACACAGTTTGCTAAATCGCTTTCCCTGGCATTAAACAAGCCATTGATAAGCGTGCACCACATGCAGGCACATGTTCTTGCAAATCTCATAGGCGATGAAACACCCACATTCCCTTTCCTTTGCCTTACGGTAAGTGGTGGTCATACACAAATAGTAGTGGCGCATTCTCCGCTCAACTTAGAGGTAATAGGTGAAACGATTGATGATGCAGCTGGCGAAGCCTTTGACAAAACAGCCAAACTATTGGGATTGCCTTATCCCGGCGGACCGTTGATAGATAAATATGCCAAAGAAGGAAATGCACATGCGTTTAAGTTCGCAGAACCACAAATACCTGAATTGAACTTTAGTTTTAGTGGTGTAAAGACTTCGGTACTCTATTTTTTACAGAAAAAAACAAAAGAAAATCCCGATTTTATACAAAACCATCTTGCGGATCTGTGTGCATCCATTCAATACACCATAGTAAATATTCTCTTGAAAAAATTTAAAAAAGCCGTACAGAAAACAGGTATCACATCTGTTTGCATTGCCGGCGGTGTAAGCGCTAATTCTGCTTTGAGAGAAGGGTTGATAAGCATGGCAAATGCCAACGGTTGGAAAAGCTATGTGCCTCAGTTTCAATATTGTCTGGACAACGCAGGCATGATTGCCATTACAGCTTATTACAAATATTTAGACGGTCAGTTTGAATCGCTTGACGTATCTCCCAGTGCCCGTGCAGAATGGTAAATAACAGGCGTAAAATACTTTCTGAAATTTTTTATTTTTTTTCGGCAACATTTTTGATTTATTTCAGTCAAATAGAAAAATTTACAGAAGGATACTCATTATCCCTTTCTGCAACTAACATTTAAATTATATCAAAATGAAAAAGAATTTATTATTTGTATGTGCAGCATTTGCGGCTGTATTGTTTTTTGTTTCATGTAAAACTACAAGTTCTCATTACGTAAACAGGATCAATCTTGACGGAAATTATGTTTTACAGAATGTACAGCTGATGGGGCTTCCGTCAGATGCCAAATATAAAGTAACCTTGTTGAATGATGTAAGTTCTGATTGTTTCATCGGCTCCGACTGGGTATTGCCACACAACGGGAATGGATCTTATACTATTTCCGGAGCAGACTGCTACACAGGGAAAAGAAATATCAACTGGTCGGTAAGAACTTCAGGCGCCAAGAGTGTTATGCAAATGAAAGTTTTAGATGGTAGAAAGGCTAAAGAAATTACCGACGGTTATATTATGGATATAACCAATGTTTCTCAAAGCGGGTTTACTTTAGAAGCTCCCGTTTCTGTAGAGGGCAATGCCGGCACTATTGTTTATACATTTGCGAGAAGATAAATTGTAAATACCATTATCAAATTAAGCTGTTTATAAAAAAATCCTCGAAAACGGGGATTTTTTTATTGCAGGAAAGCCAATATTCTAAAAGATTAACCTAACAAGATTTTTGTCATACAGTCTGTTTGAGTACAGTATTCTTATTCTTTAAAATTGTTTTTTCTTCTTTTAGAGGATTCTCGTATCAAAAAAAAATTGACGATAGGATTTTATTGTGAGAACACTATATCCAACACAAACATCTCTCACCCGGTATCAAACACATCCTTACACATTACTTCATCATAATATACACATCTTCTCCGCTAATCATAGTAGTTCCATAAGATATTTTAGCTGCTTCTTTATTATCCGGGATGCCAACGATTACGCTTCTTCCGGCAGGAATATTATCTACCTGGATAGTTTCGCTTTTAATCACATTGCTTTTCTCGTCAAGATAGCGAACTCTTACTACTGCTACGTCCAGCTTAGTGTTGCTGGTATTATTTACTTTAATTTTAGCGTTTACAAAACCCTGCTTTGCAGGATTGATGAGTTGTAGCCGCACATAGTCTCGTACACTGCCGCCTTTTTTAGTGGCTGTACTGGAGGCTGGTGTTGCAGGCTTAGTGTTTTCCGTATTTTTGGCGGTTGTAGTGGCAGTTGGTGTAGCCTTCTTAGCTTCTTCAGCTTTTTTATCGGCTTCAGCTTTTGCTTTCGCCTTTTCAGCTGCCAGCGCTTTTTCCTGTTCAGCGGTTTTTTTAGCCAGCGCTATGGAATCTGTCCGTTTTTTTCTGGCCTCTGCCAATGCTATGGAATCTGCGTTTTTCCTTACAGGAGGGGCGGGGGTGGTGGTAGTGCTGTCGGCGACAGGCATTTGCACAGGTACAGTTGTAATAGGAGAAGGTGTTGTATTGACATTTTCTGAAGGTAAAGAGCTTAAATCCGTAGAGCCTTCCTGGTCTTCGAGCATGGCATTTAGCGTTTCTCTTGTTTCTTTACTGCCATTGCCCGTCTGGTTGTTCCAATAATTCCAACCCAGAAAAATTCCTCCGAGAATGGCAATAGGTATTACAAACTCTTTTACAATATTGCCCGCGTTTTTTTTCTTTTTTTCTTTAATCTGCGGTTTGGGCTCTGAAGCGAATACGCTGGTGGTAGCAGCTTTGGAAGCATTGTTTTGTATATCGCTTTTTGAATGATATTCAAAAGGAGTTCTTTCTTTCACTTCTTCTTCCTCTTTTCTTTTGGGGAGCGCGGAAGGAGTGCGTTTAAAAGGAGGCGGAGCGTCAGCGCCACTATTATCGGCTGTGGGAGGAGTATCCTTTATTTCGGGGGATGTAGTATTTTTTTTATCTGTTTTATTTTCTGTAGATACTTCCACCATCTTGCCATCGGCGGTAATCTTGTATTTGGGTTTAGGTTTATTTTCCGGGTTCAATGAAGATTCATTAACCTTATTTTTAAGCTCGGTATATTTATTGGCCAATATCCATTTACTTCCTTCAACGTCAGGACGCAAAAAGTCTGACGATAGAAGTTCCATATTCATCAATTCGCTTTTAGTGTAAGGACCCGATTCTACATTATCTCTTAAAAGTTTGTACAGCACGCTTTAGAATTAAATTTTCAGATATCTAAAATAGTTTTTAATTCGATACACAACAAATATGCCGAAGTAAATTAACAGAAAAATGAGGAAAACATAAACTTTACTTAAAAATATCCAGCGTGTGGAGTTGGTTGATAGAAGCGTATCGGCCTATGAAACAATTTTGAACAATTAAAGGGCTGGCGGAATTCGTAAATTGTATCATTACATCACTTAATTTGTAGTATTTCCTTCAATATTTTTATATGATTTAATTACGCAAAATGTAGGATTTTTTCGTTATTTTTGAGGTTTATAAATAGCGAAGAAAGCTATTTGATTTAACGTTTAAAAATAGTATGTCAGAAGAAAATAAATTACCTGAGCAAACCGAGGATTTTGATAGGATTATTCCGGTTAACATAGAGGAACAGATGAAAACCGCTTACATTGATTATTCAATGAGCGTAATAGTAGGAAGAGCGCTGCCCGACGTAAGAGATGGATTTAAACCCGTACACAGGCGCGTGCTATTTGGCATGAACGAGTTAGGCAACCACAGCAATAAGCCTTATAAAAAGTCTGCACGTATAGTAGGTGAAGTAATGGGTAAATACCATCCTCACGGCGACTCGTCTATATACGATACGCTGGTACGTATGGCACAGGATTTTACACTGCGTTATCCTTTGGCTGACGGACAAGGTAACTTTGGTACGCAGGATGGCGATCCGCCCGCGGCCATGCGTTATACAGAGGTGCGCCTACAAAAAATGGCCGAGCATATTCTGGACGATATCGAAAAAGATACGGTAGATTTTCAATTGAACTTTGATGATTCGTTGCAGGAACCCACTGTTTTACCTACAAAAGTACCGCAGCTGTTGGTAAATGGCTCCAGCGGTATAGCGGTAGGTATGGCAACGAATATGATGCCTCATAATCTGAATGAAGTAGCAGACGGTTGTGTGGCGCTTGTAGATGCAAGAATGGAGGGAAGAGAAATAGAGGTGGATGAATTGATGCAATATGTGAAAGCTCCCGATTTTCCTACGGGTGGTATCATTCATGGCATGGAAGGCGTGGTGCAGGGAATGCGTACGGGAAGAGGCCGTGTGGTTTTGCGAGGCAAATGTCATGTGGAAACCAAAGAAAGCGGTAGAGAAAAAATTATCATTACAGAGGTACCTTATCAGGTAAGCCTTGATGCGCTGACTGATAAAATCGGGCAACTCGCTACCAATAAAGTAATAGAAGGTATCGCTTACGTAAACAACGAAACCAGTAAGCGTGGCGGTATCAGGATTGTGGTAGAGCTTAAAAAAGAAGCTGTCGCTAATGTGGTTATCAACCAGTTGTATAAATATTCCGAGCTCCAAACCAGTTTCGGTATTAATAACGTAGCCATTGTAAAAGGACGTCCGCGCACATTAAATCTTAAAGATCTGATCAGCGAATTTATCGACTTCAGAATGGAGGTTATCATTCGTCGTTCACGCTTCGATTTAAATAAGGCAAAAGAAAGAGCCCATGTGCTTAAAGGGTTTCTGATAGCGTTGGATAATCTTGATCAGGTCATCAGCATCATCCGCGGCTCCGCTACACCCGACGAAGCAAAAGAAAATTTAATCAGCGCCAACTTAGTGCTGAAAGCAGAACATGCTATACAACTGTTAGGACAAGAAGAGGCTGGCAAGCCGCTAGACGAAGCACAGGCCAAAGCAATCCTCGAGTTGCGATTACAAAGACTTACCGGATTGGAAAGAGACAAGATCAAAGGCGAGTTTGAAGATATAATGAAAACCATTGGCCATTTAAATCTGCTTTTGTCTGATGAAAATATGAGGTACGATGTAATCAAGGAAGAGTTGCAGGAAGTAAAAGAAAAATTTGGAGACGAACGAAGAACACGGATTGAATATTTAGCTGATGAAATCAGTATTGAAGATTTAATTGACGATGAAGATGTGGTAATAACCATCTCTAATCTGGGTTATATCAAAAGAACTCCAACTACTGAGTACCGCCAGCAAAAGCGTGGCGGACATGGAAGCAAAGGTGTTGCTACCAAACAGGAAGATTATATTGCTAATTTGTTTGTAGCCTCTAATCACGATACAATGTTGTTCTTTACACAAAAAGGACGCTGCTACTGGTTAAGAGTATATGAAATAACAGAAGGTGAAAAAAATACGAAGGGCCGGGCTATTCAGAACATCATACAATTGCCGCCTGACGATAAAGTAAAAACGGTTATCAACGTTAAGAAGCTAAATGATAAAGAGTTTACAGAAAATCATTTTATCTTATTGTGTACCAAAAAAGGAATTATCAAAAAGACCAGGTTGGCCGATTTTAGCCGCCCGAGAGTCAATGGCGTTAATGCTATTACAATCAATGAAGGCGATGAGTTGCTGGAAGCTATTATCACCGATGGCAGCAGCGAAGTAATGCTGGCAGTTAAATCCGGCAGAGCTATCAGATTTCCCGAGGCAAAAGTAAGACCTACCGGTCGCGGCGCTATCGGGGTAGCAGGCATTGAGGTGGATGACCAAAACGATGAAGTAGTTGGTATGATTTGTGTGCCTGAACAACATGAGCATATAAGCGTGCTGGTGGTAAGTGAAAAAGGCTATGGCAAACGCACTAAAATAACAGATGAGACCGGTGAAGCTGTATACAGGATTACCAACAGGGGCGGAAAGGGTGTTAAAACGATCAATGTAACAGAGAAAGTAGGTAAACTTGTAGGTATTTTGGATGTCATAGATGGCGAAGATTTATTAATAACCTGTAAGTCCGGTATCACTATAAGGACAGCAGTGTCCAGTATAAAAGAGTCGGGCAGAAACACACAGGGTGTAATATTGATTAAGCTAAACGGCAATGATGAAATAGCGGCAATCTCAAAAATACAAGACACTGAAGTTGAAGAAGAGATAGCTGAAACTACCGATGATAATGCCGAAGAGCTGAATGTAGAACATACAGAGAATAAGGCCGCTGGTGAAGACGAAGCAGGTAATGAGGAAAATAATATTGCTGACGAGGAAGATAAAGAATAAGATATTTTAAAATGTTTTAGTAATTTTGGACAAAATTATCTTTAATAAAAACAAACCATTTTAAATTTCAGTACCGTTAAAAGAGATTTTAAAAAATAAAATTTTATAAATATTTCCTTTGACATTAAAAAACTAAAAAAAATAAAATATTAACACAATGAAAAAAGTACTTTTCACAATGAGTTTCCTGTCATTAGGTTTTGGGCTGTTTGCTCAAAAATTTAACGACACGGAAATTTTTAAAGTTCAGCGAATGATTTTTGCTGAAAAAGATCAGGCTAAAAACTTAGAGGATGCCAGAGCCAGTTTAGAGAAGATGGCTGCCGATCCGCAGAATGCAGGAAACAATAACCTGGATATGTACAGGCTAATGACGCATGGCAGGGTATTTATAGATACCGCTTTAAATGCTAAATATCCCGATGCGGGCGATGTAGCTTATGGAATTTTCAAGCAGCAGCAAGCAGCGTTTGGGTCAGATACTGCAAAGTTCAATGCCCTGTTAAAAGACAATAATTTTGCGGGTGTGGATGGCGTAAATAACGTATATGTAAGAAATTTCAATCTGGCATTAAAAGAGTTTAACTCTCAGAACTATGCCGGTGCTTATGATCATTTTAAAAAATCAGCGGAACTCTCTGAGTTTCTCTTATCAAACGGATTTTCAAGCGGCGACAAAAACGGGTTAGACACCAATACTGTTTTATATACAGCCTATGCAGCTCAAAATCTTTCTGTAAATGATCCTAAATACGCGGATTCCGCAGCTATTTATTATAAAAAATTAATAGTAGACAGAGATATAGCAACCCCTGAAATGGCCGCAGCCTATCAGTTTATGATTGAGCGCGCCATTAAAGAAAAAAACAAAGAGGTAGCACAAAAATTACTGCCTGTAGCTAAGAAAAATTATCCTGATTTTGCTGCTAACTGGGCAAAATATGAAATGGATTTATTGGCCGCCGACGCTAATCTTTCTGATCTGGTAAATAAATTTAACGAAGGGGATGCCGCAGGTACATTAGATGAGAATGCGTACCTGAATTTTGCCGAAACTCTTTCAGGAAAAGAAGCAAATGAACTGTCAACAGACCAAATGATAGAAGCCAAATCTGCCGGCGCGAGAGCGTACGCCAAGCTTTTTGAAAAAAATAAAGATCCACTTTACGCTTTAAATGCAGCTATTGTAAACTATCAGATTTACTATCATCTGGAAGATGAATTCAGAGAAAATGCCGGACAGGGTGCCGAGCTGAAAGCCAAGCGTGATGCGATTGTAGAAAAACAACACAAAGCCTCTGACGAAAGCATTAAATGGTACCAGACAGCAATTCCTATCCTGGAAGCTAAAACTGACAGAGACAGAAGAGAAACCAACTATCTTAGAAACGCTTATCGTAATATGACCAACATTTTCGAATGGAAAACGAATAAAGCAAGAGGTGTACAACCTCAGCTGGTAGATAAGTACGAAGCAGAGTTTAATAAGTACAATAAACTTTTTGAAGGATTATCAAACTAAGATATTCATAAGAAGTGCTATAAAAAGTGCGATACAAATGTGTCGCGCTTTTTTTATTTCAGTAGCTTTGAAAATAAAAAAAAGTATGATCAAAATAGGCATTACGGGCGGTATAGGCAGCGGAAAATCAATTGTGTCCAAAGTGTTTTCCACATTGGGGATTCCTGTTTTTGATGCCGATAGCTGGTCGAAAAAAATAATGAATGAAGACGAAGATTTAATTAAAAAAATCACTTACAGCTTCGGAAAAGTATATGAAGATGGTGTGCTTAATAGAAAGAAATTAGGCGAGATGGTATTTAAGGATCAAAAAAAATTACAAACGCTCAACGCACTTGTACACCCTGCTACCATAAAAGCCTGGAAGCAATGGGAAGAAAAACAATCAGCACCCTACATAATAAAAGAAGCCGCCATAATGTTTGAATCCGGAACGGCTGCAGATATAGATTACATGATAGGCGTGTATGCGCCGGTGCATTTGCGGATAAAAAGAACCATGCAGCGCAACAAGATAAGCAGAGGAGATGTTTTGCAGCGTATGGATAAACAAATAGACGACCGGATAAAGATGAAACTTTGCGACTATGTGGTTCTCAATGATGAATTAACGCTTCTAATACCGCAGGTGATAGATTTGCACAAAAAATTTATACAATTAAAAAATAATTAAACTTTTATAATCTTAGTGGTCTAATTGTTGTAATTTTATGATTAATAAATAAGTCATTCACAGTTAATAAAAACATAAAAATGAAAAAAATATTATTACTTGCCTTGCCTGCATTATTATTCTTAGCAGGTTGTAGTTCCTCAAAAGTTACTACCAGCTGGGTTTCTAAAGACGCCAATATTTCCAGAAACAATTTCAGCAAAATTCTTGTTATGGGATTACTCAGCAATAAAAACCGGTCTTCTAATGTAAGTATGGAAAACCATTTGGTTACAGAGCTTCAAAACAGAGGAATCAATGCCGTAGCGTCTACAGATGTATATGGTCCTCGCGCTTTCGATAAACTTACCGAAGCTGAGGCTATAAGCAAAATGGATCAATCGGGTATTGATGGTGTGATAACCATTACCATGATTGATAAAAATAAAAAAGAGCAATACGTTAATAATTACATTGGGGGTCCTTATTCCTGGTGGGGCTATTACTCTTACTGGTCACCGTTTATGTGGGGGCCTGGTTACGGATATATCAGAAATTATTCTGCCTATACATTTGAAACCAACCTGTACAATTTAAATAGGTCAGAACAACTTATTTATTCCGCACATTCTGAAACTACAGATCCTTCATCGGCGCAAACGTTAGGTAAAGATTATGCAAAATCAATAGCGGAAGATTTAACCAGGAAAGGCTTGTTTTAAACAAAAAAGAATTCAGTTAACTGTTAAAAATGGAGTAGATAAAATTTTCTGCTCCATTTTTTATTTTTGTAGTATCCTATAAAAATAAAAAATAAAATTCTTTGAAATACTGATGAACAAACAGTTACAGGCTGCAATACAAATTATTGCTTCCATATTGCATACAGTTTTTATAAACAGTTTTTATAAGCAGAATAAAAAACATAATTATTTTTTTTATTCTTATTTAATTTGTTTATAATTTTACGATATTATTTACTAACCATTAAATTTAAAAACTATGGCGACTGCAAAAAAAGCCGCTCCTAAAAAAGCCGCTACTGCAAAGAAAGCCGCTCCTAAAAAAGCTGCTGTTAAAAAGGCTGCACCTGCAAAAAAAGCTGCTCCTAAAAAAGCTGCTGTAAAGAAAGCTGCACCTGCAAAGAAAGCCGCTCCTAAAAAAGCCGCTGCAAAAAAATAATACAAATTATTATTTTTGATAAGGTCCCAAATTTTTTGGGACTTTTTTTTATTTACATTTGAAGCATAAACTGCATTTATTGCTATAATACAAAAATTGAATTCAATGACCAATTCAGATATTGCTGCAAACTTTGATGCCCTGGCCAGGCTGTTGGAATTATACAATGAAGATAGCTTTAAAATACGCGCCTATCAAAACGCCGCCCGAACTATAAAAAATTATCCGGCTTTTTTTTCTGAAATGAGCCTTGCAGAAATAAGTGCCGTACCAGGAATAGGAAAAGCCACTGCCAATAAAATATCGGAATTGCTGCAAACCAGTTCTATGCAGTTATTAGAAGACTTGATCGCCACTACGCCCGCAGGTGTAATAGATATGATGAATATAAAAGGCATAGGCGTGAAAAAGTTGCAAACAATCTGGAAAGAATTAAACATTGATAACCCCGAAGATTTGTTGAAGGCATGCAAAGACAACAGGCTAAGTACAGTAAAAGGATTTGGAGAAAAAACTCAAAAGAAGATAGAAGAGGCAATAGAGTTTCATATAAAAAATCAAAGTAAATCTTTATTGGCTACTGTTTTAAACTTTGCTTCGCAAATGGATAGCGCATTAAAAATAAGCTTTCCTGAAAATAAATTTCTGCTTACCGGAGATGTGTATATGCACAACAATATTGTAGACAAAATTCAATGGGTTACAGATGCAGACGATGAGTTGCTAAAGAAAATAAAAAGTCTATATGGATTAAAAGACGCTGCAAATAGTAGTGCCGATAATTGCTATATGCATGAAAGCGGAATAGAAATTCGGTTTGTACAGGAAGCGCCTGAAATGTTGGTAAGTAAACAGTTTGAACTGTCTTGTGCAGAAGCATTTTATGAAAAATTTTCATCTTTGTATGATACAGCTAAGCAAACTGAAGAAGATATATTTAAAGCGGCTGACCTGCAATTTATTCCCGCCAGCCTGCGTAATAATGTAAAGTGGATAGAGTATGCAAAAAAAGATGCAATACCGCCGCTTATTAAAACGGATTCAATTAAAGGGATTATCCATTGCCATAGTAGCTGGAGCGACGGAGGTAATACAATAGAAGAAATTGTAAATGAGCTAAGACAAAACGGGTTTGAATACCTGGTTATTTCCGATCACTCCAAATCAGCTTTTTATGCCGAAGGGTTAAAGGAAGATCGTGTGATGGCGCAGCATAAAGAAATTGACGAGCTTAATGATCGCTTTACAGATTTTACTGTTTTTAAAAGTATTGAATCCGATATACTCAACAATGGAAGCCTTGATTATGAAGATAATGTTTTAAGTATGTTTGATTTGGTCATTGCATCTGTGCACACTAATTTAGGTATGAATGAAGAGAACGCCGTGAAAAGAATTATTACGGCTGTTGAAAATCCTTATACAAGCATTTTAGGACATATGACGGGCCGGCTGCTGTTAATGAGAAACGGCTATCCCGTAAATCACAAAAAAATAATAGACGCCTGCGCCGCCAACGATGTGGTAATAGAACTCAACGCCAACCCCAGAAGATTGGATATGGACTGGCGATATATTGATTATGCATTAGATAAAGGAGTACTGATATCCATTAATCCCGATGCGCACAATCTTAGAGGGTTATATGATATTCATTATGGTGTGCTGTCGGCACAAAAAGCAGGGCTAACCAAAGAGAATAATTTAAGCAGTTATAATTTAACTGAAATTAAGACTTTTATTGCCCGGCAAAAGCAAAAAAGACCGTTTACGTAAAAAATAAAATAACTACCTTTGCAGGCTATGGATCATACTACTTTTGAATATACGATATTTATAATTGTTCTTTTAGCCGCTATTATAGTCGATTTAGGCGTTTTTAGCAAGAAGGGACAAACAATGACCCTTAAAACAGCTTTATATCAAACCATATTCTGGATAGGCCTCGCGCTTGCCTATTGGATTTTCGTATGGTATGAAGATGGTACAAAGTACGCTACCAAATACATCAGCGCCTACCTAATGGAAAAATCGCTTAGCATTGATAACATCTTTGTCTTTATTATAATTTTTGGCTATTTTCATATAAAAGCGTCAGATAAAAACCGCGCCTTGCTTATAGGTGTATTGCTGGCTATTGTTTTCAGAATAGTGTTTATTGCCCTCGGTGTCGAGATTATTGCACGTTTCCATTGGATCATGTATGTATTCGGTGCGTTTCTTCTGTATACGGGACTTAAAATGTTTCAGAAGAAAGGCGAAGATCATCAGCTGGATCTGGAACACAACAAACTGTTTAAATGGGCCAACCGGGTTTTACCTATTACCTATAAAGACTCCGAAGGAAAATATTTTACCAAAATAAATGGGAAAACATACCTTACAACATTATCAATAGTAGTGTTGGTAATTGCCGTTACCGATGTTGTTTTCGCTGTGGACAGTATCCCAACCGTAGTATCACTGGTAAGAGACAGTCCTACAACTCCCTTTACCGATACGGATATTATGATTATTTACTCCAGTAATATTTTTGCTATTCTGGGTTTACGCAGTCTTTTCTTCTTATTGCAGGGCATGGCAGATAAGTTTGAATATTTGCAGCAGGGTATAGCGGTAGTGCTTATTTATATCGGCTTAAAGATGCTGGTTGAATATTTCAACATTCATATTCCGATTGGCGTATCGCTGGCGGTGATAGTATTGAGTGTTTCTTTTTCTATTTTTTATTCAATATATAACAACAAAAGAAAGCTGAAAAGAATCAGAAAGCTAAGAAGGGAACGAGACAGTAAGGCTCAGTAATAAAAAACGAATTGTTATATAAATACCTACATTATGTATACAGACTTTCTTGTAGTGGGTTCAGGTGTTGCCGGGTTAACCTATGCCTTAAAAATCGCAGCAGAATTTCCTGATAAAAAAGTGACCATCGTAACCAAATCTTTTATAGAAGATACCAATACCGCGTATGCGCAAGGCGGCATTGCCGCTGTATGGGATTTAGAAAAAGATAATTACAAAAAGCATATTGAAGATACGCTTATTGCCGGCGACGGGTTGTGCAATGAAAAGGTAGTAGAAATTATTGTAAAAGAAGGACCGGAAAGAGTAAGAGAATTAATAGATATAGGCACCGACTTTGATAAAGATGAGAACGGAGAATACAAGCTTGGCAGAGAAGGCGGACATAGCGAATACCGAATATTGCATCACAAAGACATTACCGGAAAAGAAATAGAAAGAGCATTGGCAGAACGGGCAAGGCAAACGGGAAACATTGATATTTTAGAGCATCATTACGTTATAGATTTAATTACCCAGCATCATTTCGGCTACCTGATTACCAAATCCACACCGGATATTACCTGCTACGGCGTATACGTATTGGATGAGGTAAATAACAAAATTGAAAAATTTCTGTCTCCTACTACGGTGTTGGCAACCGGCGGTTGCGGACAAGTGTACAGGACTACCACCAACCCTAAAATAGCCACCGGAGATGGGATAGCTATGGTTTATCGTGCAAAAGGAAGGATAGAAAATATGGAATTTGTGCAGTTTCACCCCACCGCATTATACGAAGAAGGTGTTTCTCCTTCTTTTCTCATTACCGAAGCGGTCCGTGGCGATGGTGGCATCTTGCGCAATCATAAAGGAGAAGCCTTTATGGAAAAATATGATGAAAGAAAAGATCTTGCCCCGCGCGATATTGTAGCCCGCGCCATAGACAACGAAATGAAAATAGAAGGTACGGTACATGTATATTTGGATTGTACACATTTCGACGAGGAAAAATTTGTAAGCCACTTTCCCAACATCAATGAAAAATGCGTAAGCATTGGTATAGACTTTAGAAAAGACTGGATTCCTGTGGCGCCGGCACAGCATTATAGCTGTGGGGGCATAAAGGTAGATGAAGAGGGCAGAACAACTATATTAAACCTATACGCGTGCGGAGAATGCTCTAGCACAGGATTGCACGGCGCTAATCGCCTGGCTAGCAATAGCCTGTTAGAAGCGCTTGTATACGGCCATAGAATCTATAAAGAAGTTACCGCCTATACCTATAACGGCGCGGAAGAATCGTTTAATAAAGTACTACAGCAAAACGATGTGCCCGACTGGAAAACCAAAAGTACGGTAGATCCTAAGGAAATGATCCTGATAACTCAAACGCGCAAAGAACTGGAACAAACCATGAGCGATTATGTGGGCATTGTAAGAAATGATGTGCGCCTGGAAAGAGCCATGAAAAGACTGGATCTGTATTTTGAGGAAACCAACAACCTCTATATAAACACTAAGGTATCGCCTCAGCTTTGCGAGCTTAGAAACCTCATTAGCATTGCGTTTCTGATTGTAAAAGGAGCACAGTTCAGAAAAGAAAGCCGTGGTCTCCATTTCAATACAGACTATCCTGAAAAGAGCGATATACTTCAGAACATTATTTTATAATTGTATTAAATAATGCAGAAAATCCTATTCAATACAGGCTATGCGGTACTTTATTTATTTTCCTTAATACCTTTTTGGTTGATGTACATTATCAGCGATATAGTGGCGTTTTTCTTAGCAAAAGTTATAAAGTACAGAGCCGATGTGATCAAAGAAAATATAAAAAAAGCTTTTCCCGACTTGTCTGAAAAAGATATTGAAAAGATTGCCAAAGAATTTTACCGGCGATTTTGCGATAATTTTTTAGAGACGCTAAAAATATTATCTATATCGGAAAAAGAGCTCACTAAAAGATTTGAAACAGACAATACGCTTTTACAACAATTATATACCGAAACAGATAAAAATGTAACCATTGTATTAGGCCATTTTTTTAACTGGGAGATGGGTAACCCTGCGTTATCAGTGCATAACCCGTTTCACCAGCTCGTGATTTACAGAAAAGTAGCCAGTCGTTTTTTTGAGGAAATAATGATCAGGCTCAGAGGCCGCTTTAATACCAAAATGATTGCTACTGTAGAGTTTAGCTCTGCTATAAGAAAATACAATACAGAAAGATATTCTTTAATATTGGCGGCAGATCAAAACCCTTACGGCAGCGGTGTAAGTAAAGCCTACTGGACCAACTTTTTAGGCCATCTTGTTCCCTTTGTAAAAGGCCCTGAAAAAAGCGCTGTTCTCAACGATAATGCGGTAGTATTTGGTAAAATATACAGGCTAAAAAGAGGTTATTACCGCAACGTGCTCATGCTGGTTACGAAAGATGCAAAAAACACGGCAAGAGGGGAAATTACCAAAAACATCGTGCATTTAATAGAGCAAAACATCAAAACAGATCCGGCTAATTATCTTTGGAGCCACCGCAGGTTCCGCCACGTGTATAAAGATGAATATAAAAGAAATTTGCTCAAGTAAATTATACTCGATATTTTTTATTTATTTTGCATTAATTATTTTAGAATATTAATTACAATTCTGATGAAGAGAAGAATAGCATTGGTTACAGGAGGTTTCAGCGGAGAAGCGGTAATAAGCTATAAAAGTGCAAAGAATATTGAAACGCAAATTGATAAAGATAAATTTGATGTTTATACCATAGATATCTGTAAAGAAGGCTGGCTTTATGTTTCAGAAGACGGCAGCAGGCAAGAGGTAGATAAGAATGACTTTTCTATTGTAGTAAACGGGCAAAAGCTACACTTCGATGCTGCGTTGATGTGTATTCATGGCTCTCCCGGAGAAGATGGTAAGCTGCCCGGCTATTTCGATTTGATAGGGTTACCTTATACTTCCTGCGATGCGGCTATCGGGGCTATTACTTTCAACAAGCGCTTCACTATAGCCCTTGCCGCCATTAATGGCATTACGGTTGCAGGCTCTGTATTGGTAATAAAAGACAATGGCTATCAGTTAGACAAAATAAAGCATTTACGTTTTCCTGTATTTATAAAGCCCAATAACGGAGGCTCCAGCGTGGCCACTTCTAAAGTGGTAAGTTATGATGAAGAGAAGTTAAAAGCAGCCATAAATAAGGCATTTGAAGCAGATAAACAGGTATTGGTAGAAGAATTTATCAAAGGAAGAGAACTTACGGTAGGCGTTTATAAGTTACACGGAGAAACGGTAGTGCTGCCTATGTCTGAAGTAATATTGAAGCCTAAATCGGAAGAAGAATATTTCGATTTTGAAGCTAAATACAGTGGCAAAACAGAAGAGATAACACCCGCGTTGGTAGATGATGAAATTAAAGAGAAAATCAACAAGGCGGCGGAAATACTTTACGATGCATTGAATTGTAAAGGCATTGTGCGTATAGATTTTATTTATGATACGGAAAAGAAGCTGCCTTACATGTTAGAGATAAATACGGTGCCCGGACAAACTGATGCAAGCTTTATACCCCAGCAAATAAATGCGGCGGGAAAAAGTTTGACGTCTGTGTATACCGGCTTTTTAGAAGAAGCTATTGCTTCCGGGAAAATTAAATTATAACCTCATTTAAAAAATAAAGTGTCAAATTTTATTACAAGAAGATCATTTTTTTTCAACCTTACCGCGGCTATCGTCATTGCAGTGGCTGTAACGCTTATCGCCTTCTTTTCACTTGATAAGTTTACCAAACATGGCCAGCAGGTAAAAGTGCCTAATGTAATAGGTATGCGATACGACAAAGCCATACAGGTTTTAGAAGCGGCCAACTTGCAGGCTTTTGTTCAGGACTCGGTTTATTACGATAGCCTGCCTCCGTTGTCTGTCATTGCGCAGACTCCCTCTGCCGAAATAAAAGGTGTAAAGCCCGAAAGAATGGTTTATCTTACCATCAATAGGGCGAAGGCGCCCTTAGTGGAAATGCCCGATTTAAGAGGGTTTTCGCATACAAGCGCCCAGTTCTTGCTAAGAAGCTTCGGGCTAAAGGAAGGTACGGTACGTTATATTCCCGATTTGGGTAAAGATGTGGTCAAAGAGCAAAGACTTGATAGCCTCAGAGACATTAACCCCGGTACAAAAGTAGCTCAGGGCACGGTAATTCATCTGTCTTTAGGTGACGGAAAAGGAAGCCCCACCATGCAGGTACCGAATTTAACAGGAATGACTTTTGCCGAAGCCAGGCAATATCTCCAATCAATGAACCTGAAAGTAGGAGATGTATATTTAGATGCGGGCGTTACAGATACGCTTACCGCCATTGTGTACAGGCAGGATCCTGAAAGAGATATGAGAGATGAAATAAAAAAAGGCACGCGTTACACCAGGGTGAAATACGGGTATCCTATAAATTTATGGATAAAGCTTCCCGGTTTACCGTCTTTGGGCGCCACACCGGACGAAGATGCGTCGACTGATGAAACGCCTGATAATGATAACTAAATAATCAACAAACATGCAACAGATATCTGTAAGTGAAGTAAAAGAAAAAATAAGCTCAGGCGAAAACCTGCATCTGCTTGATGTAAGAGAAGCAGAAGAAAGAGAAGAATTTAATATCGGTGGAAAGCATTTACCACTGGGTGAGATCAGGAATATGGAAACAGACAGCCTGAATGACTGGAAAGAAGAAGAGATCATTGTATATTGCAGAAGCGGAAACAGAAGCGCTTATGCCTGTATGTTTCTTGAGCAGCAGGGATTTACCAATGTAAAAAATCTTACCGGCGGCATGGCGGAGTGGGGCAAGCAGTAACTACAAGTTTTTTAAACTATAACAGAATAAGGCGATGGATTTCCATCGCCTTATTCTGTAGGTATTATAAATATTTCGTTGCCGTATTAGTTGGCAGCACCTGCCTGCGGTGTTTCATCTACCTTAATGCCCAGTTCTTTAGCTACCGGAATAATCAGGTTTACAATACCGCTTTGGTCAGCTAACTGATCAAACACTTCGGGGCGAAATACAACCGTTACGCCTTGTGCTTTCTGTACTTTCTGTAAAGCTTTTTGTACTTTTTCTGCCAATGGTTCGCTCAGTTCCATATATTTCATCTGGCTTTGTTGCTGAGCAATTTGTTGCCAGTATAAAAGTTGTGTAGCCAGCTCTCTGCGATTTTTATCGTCAAGGTCCAG
Organism: Bacteroidota bacterium; assembly: GCA_023386235.1. Taxonomy (GTDB): domain Bacteria; phylum Bacteroidota; class Bacteroidia; order Chitinophagales; family Chitinophagaceae; genus Haoranjiania. The sequence goes on from JAEWKC010000009.1 coordinate 109,515, forward strand.
GATAGCCTTTGGTTTTTTAGCTATGGAATCTTCCCTGTAAGTTTTTTGAGCCTGTTCGTATTTTACCTGCAATTCATCATAAGCTTTGCCTAAAGAATCTCTTTGATAAGATTCCAGCTTTTGCTGTACCTGTGCATGCTCAGGCAACGCCTGTATTACTTCTTCCGAACTGAAAACACCAATTTTTTGTGCCTGCACATGAGTGGTTATTGCCATCAATCCAAATGCCGCAGCCAATGTAAACACTAATTTTTTCATTTGCTTATATTTTCTTTGTTTTATTGATTTTAATTTTTTATAAAAATTAAATTTTTGCAAATATGGAGGATTTTATCCTATTTACCTAAATTATTTAATACCCATTGCCGTCAAAATCTCATCACTTTTATTGAGTTTAGGGTCAGAGTAGAAAACGCCGGTGCCTTCACTTTTGTCCCAAACAATATCCCAGCCTCTTGATACAGAGAGCGACTGCACCGTATTGTACAATTTATCCTGTATTGGACGCATGAGGGTAGCCTTTTGTTTAAAGAGGTCGCCTTCAAAACCAAAATATTTTTTTTGGAGGTCGCGCAGTTCCAGCGTATAATTGCTTATTTGCATCGCTCTTTTCTCTTTCAGCTCTTCATTTAGCATATATTGCTCGGCGTCGAAATCTCTTCTTAGTGAATCCAGAAAAAGCTGTTTTTCGTCAATTTCTTTTTGCCAGGCTTTTGCCAGTTCCTCTAATTTTTGATTGGCTTCCTGGTATTCGGGCATCCGGTTGATGATGTATTTTACATCTATCACAGCATAGCGTTGGCTATAGCCGGTGTATGCCATTGCAATAAGAAAAACGAGGATTACTATTTTTTTTAAGGTCATCAAGCCAGGATATTAAACAGCATTAATCGGGTTGCATACCCATCATAAAGGTGAATTTGCCGGCACCTTTCAGTCCGCCACCCGGCGTTACCCTGTCCAAGCCAATACCGTAGTCAAAACCGAGCAGGCCAAACATAGGCAGGAAGAAACGGGCACCCAGGCCAACAGATCTACGTAGTTTAAACGGATTATATTCTTTAAAATTGTACCAGCCGTTGGCCGCTTCAAAAAATGCCAGGCCATAAATAGTGCTGCTTTGTGCCAGCGTTAAAGGATAGCGCAGCTCAGCGGTATATTTATTAAATATGGTAAAATATTGTCTGGCCATATTTTGATCGGGGTTAAAGCGCGGGTTAGACGATTCGTAAACCGGGTAACCTCTGTGCGAGATTATATCGTATCCAAAGAATTGATAGGTATTGCTCATGCCCGCGTCGCCCAATTGGAAGCGTTCGAATGGTGAAACAGGCATATTGGAGTTGTAATTGCCAATGTAGCCCAGCTTAACCGATGCGCGAAATACCAGCTGCTTGTTATCTTCTCCTCTTGGCCTGGAAAGCGGCAGATACCAGTCGCCGCCAAAACGGTATTTCTGGTATTCTATCCATTTAAATTTCTTAGGATCATTCAAAGCCAGGTCCTGTAAGGATTTATTAAATAAAGAATAAGGTGGCGTAAGCTGCGCGCTGGCATATAAATGAGAGCCGGAACGAGTGTACAGAGGATTATCCAAAGAGTTGCGCTCTAAAGTGAACTTCAGGTTAAAGTTATTGGAAACGCCGTTTTTAAAGAAAGGAAGATTTACCCTGTCTATTTCATAGTTGGTAAGATCGTACCTGGTCAGGTTTGCCTGCACGCCAAAACGGAAATAATCATCGGGCCATCTTAATGCCCTGCTGTACCCTACACCCAATGTAGTGGTTGCAAAGCTTACATTGGTATCAATTGGTGTGGTATTATAACCTAAATACGGGTTTCTGAAATTAGAAGAATAGATAGGGCTTTCATACGGTGCATACTTTGTGCGGAAGAAAGATACGCTTAGTGCGTTTGGATTTTTTCCGCCCAGCCATGGTTCTACAAAGCTTACACTATAAGAGCTATACATTTTACCGTTGGTTTGGAACCTTACGTTCAGCTGTTGTCCATCGCCGGTAGGCAAAGGATCCCATCCTTTTTTGTTGAAGATATTATTGATGGAGAAATTACTAAAGGTAAGCCCGAGCGTGCCGGTAAAGCCAATGCCACCACCAAAGCCGGCGCTCAGTTCTATCTGGTCGGCCGATTTTTCTTCTACTCCATAGTTGATATCAACGGTTCCGTTTTCATCGTCGGGATTAGGAACGGGATTTATTTTTTCCGGATTGATGTAGGGTAGTGATGCCAATTGTCTGTAAGAGCGCATCAGCAGGTCGCGGTTCCATTTTTCGCCGGGCAGCGTTCTTATTTCGCGGCGTAATACGTGTTCATTGGTTTTTTCGTTGCCGGAAATGGTTACATTTTTTATGGTATATACCGGGCCTTCTCTTAAAGTGATCTCAAAATCAATGGTATCGTTATAAATGCTTCTTTCTACAGGGTTGGCAGAGAATCGCAAGTGACCTACATCCTGGTACAGTTTACTTACGCTCCATTCTTCGGCGCTATTGAGCTTTTTTTCCAGCAGTTCGGCGTTGTATATATCTCCTTTATAAATGCCCAGTATGCTGGCAAGCAGGCTGTCGGAATATTTGGTATTGCCTCTCCAGGTAATGTCGCCAAAATAATATTTGTGGCCTTCATTCACCTCGATATCTATTTTAAGATGATTCTGGTCGTTGTAGTAAACGGTATCTCTCATTATCTGAGCATCGCGATAGCCTAATGAGTTGTAATAGTCAAGTATTTTCTGCTTGTCATCGGCATATTTTTTCTCATTGAATTTAGACGCGTTCAACGAAAATTTTACGTATTTATCCAGTAATCTTCTGGTTCTGGTGTAAGTGAAAAACCCCAAATCGTCTACATATTCATCCCAAGTGTATTCATTGGGTTCGCCCCACGGGCTGATTGTTTTGGAAGGGAAAAGCGTAAAGCGGTTCATTTCCTTGGTATCTTTCATTTTTCTTTTCAGTATACCGCCTTCTATTTCGTCATTTTCGTAGAATCCAATCCTGTCTATTTTTACTTTGCTTCCTCTGTCTATATTAAAAATCAATTGTACGGCGTTGCTTACGGTAGAGTCCGGTCTTTCTTCAATATCAATTGTAAGATTTCTGAATCCTTTTTCGTTGTAGTATCTTTTGATGGCATCTACAGCGGTAAGCTTCATATTTTGGTTAATGGCTCTGCCGGGTACAAGTCCGGTTTTGCTTTTGAGTTCGTCGGCCTGCGTTTTAGAAATGCCTCTGAATACAAAACGGGATAGCCTGGGGCGTTCCGTCACGTTTATTTCAATAAACAGGTTTTCATTTACACGCCTTACAAGGTATACTCTTATTTCGCTAAAAGCGTTTTGCGACCATAGTTTTTTAATTCCTTTAGAAATTTCATCGCCACCCGGTACCGAAACGGTGGTGCCTACTATGAGGCCCGAGATGTTGGAGATAAGATTTCTGTCGAAAGTATTATTGCCCGACACCAGTACGCCTGCCAGTGTATATTTTTTTGATGTAGGCTGATTGAGTATATTGGTCAGACTTGAATCAATAATAATGTTTTCCGGAAGCGTGTCCGTGGTGGTTTGGGTTCTCGGAGCAGCGGTAGTAGCCGGATTGAAAATTTGAGAAAATGAAATTGCACAAATCAGGTTGGCTGCTATCACTAAAAAAAATCGAATATTTCTACGCATTGAGATCTTGAATATTATCTTGTTGTTTCCTTGTTCACTTACTTCCGTACGATAAAATGAGGCAAGTTAATCTGAATATTGAAAACTGTTTGTTAATTATTTTTAATTTGTTCACTTGTTTTTCCGAATCTGCGCTCTCTGTTTTGAAAGTCTATCACTGCTTTAAACAGGTGTTCTTTATTGAAATCGGGCCAGAGGGTTTCTGTAAAATACAATTCCGCGTAAGCCAACTGATACAGCAGGAAATTGCTAATGCGCCTTTCGCCCCCGGTTCTTATCATTAATTCCGGGTCGGGAATGTGGCGCGTGGTCAGATGCTGCTGTAATAATTCTTCAGAGATATCTTCCGGCTGTAGTTGTCGGTGGGTTACGGCCTGTACAATGGATTTTACGGCATTCTGTATTTCCCAGCGGCTGCTATAGTTTAAAGCCAAAATCAGGTGAAGCCCGGTATTGGCAGAGAGGCGCGCGATACCGTATTCCAGTTCTTTTTTAGCTTTTTCGGGCATATTTTCCAGGTCGCCTATTACGCCAAAGCGCACATTGTTTTTATCCAGCTCATCTACCTGCTCTTTTATTGTTGATACCAGCAGGCTCATTAATCCGGTTACTTCATCTTGCGGGCGGCTCCAGTTCTCTTTACTGAAAGTATACAATGTAAGATATTTTACGCCTAATTCGGCACAGCCTTCGGTTACCGCTTTTACGCTGCCTACACCGTTGGCGTGCCCATATAATCTTTCTTCGCCTTTTTCTTTTGCCCATCGTCCGTTGCCATCCATAATAATAGCTATGTGGCTGGGGATGCGATTTCTATCAATATTATTCTTTAACTCTTCGAGCATGGAAACAAAATAAGGGAGGCAAAAATAACGAAAATTATAATAGTATTAAAAATGTTTTGCCGTTCAAAGGTAATATCTTTAATACACTTTAGGACAATTGCAGGTGCTTAAATTGTAAGAGATGCCTATTTGAGCGGTGAAAAATCCGTCTTTGGCGAGTGAATTACCTCGTTGCAAGCCTTGTTTGCCTGTGTGGTTGATGCTTCGGTCCTGCAATTGCAGCGCTATGGCAGCGTCAGCGCCCTTATAATTTTCGGGCAGAAAGGCTGCTCTTCCGGCATAGGTACTGCTTACGTCATCCAGATAGTCGGTAGTGGTAAAGCGATAACCTGCTTCTCCAAATAGAGCCAGCCGCTCGCTGATGGCTTTTTTTATGCCTACAGAAAGAGGAAAAGTAGCGGTTACGGGCAAATATTTTTTACCGTCGTGCGGTGTAGTGCTATGTTGTCCTTCCGTGCCAAGCGGGCGCAGTTGATGCTTTTTGCCGTCAAGCATAGTGTATGGTGAGGAATATAAAACGCCGGCGCCTAATGATATGTATGGAGTAAAATTGCTGCCTTCATAACCCGGCGCATAGCGGAAAAAATGAAATACACCGCTTACAGACAATTCGGTCGTATGATTATTAAAGTTAAGATTTCGTGTTTTGTATGTAATGTTAGAGGCCTGCTGATCATCATAGCGCAAGTGAGCGTAGCTCAAAGCGCCTTTAAGACTGATATAATTATTGAAATATTTTTGAAAGAAAACATTTACAGCGGGAGATAAGTAATTAAATTTCGCGTAAGGGTTTAAATCGCCCTGGTAAGCGGCAGCGCCTGTACCTATTCCCCATTCCCCTTTAGATACATAGGTTTCAATTTGCGCAAACGCATGATTAAGCAATAAAACATAAAAGATACATAAAATAAGTCGTTTCATCATACACGCTGTAAACTTATTTCTTATAAACTTCTTTTGTAGCAAAATATTGTTTTAAAGACATATTTAATTTCTTGAATCTATTCCCCAGCCAAGCTTGGTTTTTAGCGAGGTGAGAAAACTGTTTTCCTGCAAGCGCACTATGTTGATGTAAAAAGACTCTTTGCGTATCGCTATATGTGTGTGGATGTCTGTTTCTACCCTGCGTGCGTCCAGCGAGCAGATGAAGCCATCTACACGGCTTTCTATCTCAAAAGATAAAATCTGGTCGTTAGGGATCACTACCGGCCGCGTATTCAGGTGATGCGGCGCTATAGGCGTAATTACAAAACAGGATGTGGAAGGAAAAAGTATAGGTCCGTTGCAGCTCATATTGTATGCCGTAGAGCCAGCCGGAGTGGAAACGATTAGGCCGTCTGCCCAATAATTATTTAAAAACTCTCCGTTAACGTAAGTCTTGATCTTTATCATGGGAGAAGTGTCTTTCTTGGATATGGTAAAGTCGTTCAGTCCAAAAGGAGCATTAGAGAATAGCTCCCTGTCAGAATCTACATGAATCAAAGCTCTTTTGTCTATTATATAAGAATGATCTTTTAATGCCTGAAGTGTAGCTTTAATATCGTCTTTTCCCGAGCTTGACAGAAAACCCAGCCGGCCAAAGTTGATGCCCAATACAGGAATGCCTTTATTGCCTATGAGCGTCACAGAATCAAGAATAGTACCGTCACCGCCCAGGCTCAGTAAAAAGTCTACCGAACTGTTCAGGTCGTCGGCGCCTCTGAAAATTTCAATGTTGGAAAAACGCTGAAGAATTTCGGGAAATTGTGTCAAAAGGGTTTCGTGCACCAGTATCGACCTGCAATATTTTTCCAGTTCAAAAAAAATATTGAAAAGATGAGTGCTGTATTTAGCAGCGAAATCTCGTGAATATAAAGCTATACGCATACTACAAAATTAAGATAAAGTTATGGTAGTTGGATAATTGTGGGGAAGTTTGGTGTGGAAGGTAGGATGCTGGAAACACGGCGCACGAAGCCGAAAAGGATGGGAAATAATACAGCATTTTTAATTTTAAATACAAATATTGTACTTTCGCCCCTCTGTATGCGGTACAAGTTTATAACTATAGAAGGCAATATAGGCGCAGGCAAAACCACACTTACCAATATACTGGCAGAGCGACTGAATGCACGCAAAATACTGGAGGGCTTTGAAGACAATCCTTTCCTGCCCAAGTTTTATGAAAAGCCCGATCAATACGCTTTTCCGCTGGAGTTGTTTTTTATGGCCGAGCGTTTTAAGCAATTGAAAGAAATGATTGCCGGAGCCGGTTTGTTTCAGCAAATAACCCTGTCTGATTATTTATTTTTGAAATGTCTTTTGTTCTCTAAAGTGAATTTACAGGAAGAAGAGTACAAACTTTATCAACGCATTTTCGATATTATACATCAGCAATTAATATTTCCGGATATCCTTATTTACCTGCATGCGCCGGTAGATGCTTTGCAACGCAATATTAGAAAACGAAACAGGGGATACGAGCAAAATATTTCTGATGAATACCTGCTGCAAATACAGGAAGCATACCTGACTTATATACAACAACAAAACTTAAAGACGATATTTGTAGACGCGTCCAATGCTGATTTTTTAAACAATGAAAACCACGTAAATGCAATATTACAGGCGCTGGAAAAAGAATATACGCCCGGAAGACATTTGCTTACACTGCCCAAATGATAGCGCATTGTTTCAAGCAGAAAAGAAACCATCGGTAAATGAATGCAATTCCGCTTTCTGTTTTCAGTGATTTTACGACTATATTAAAATATTCTATCTTTGATTGATTAATAAAATACTTTTTTGAAGCATTTACATTTTTTATTGCTGATTGTTCTCTCAATAATGAGCAGTGTCGCTTTGGCGCAACAATCCTCTTTTGTATCAGGCTATATTTTTACTGAAGATGGCGATGCGCTTTCGCAGGTTTTTGTTCATGAAGAAGGAGCGCGCAAAGGTGTTTTTACCAACGACTCCGGTTATTTTATCATAGCTATTGAGCCTGCCAGATTAACCACACTTGTTTTTGAACACGTAAATTATGAAACAAATAGTAAAATATTTTTACTGGCCAAAGGCGAAACGGAAAGCATACGCATGCGGTTTACCGGCAAAAAAGAAGATCTGAGCGAAGTGCTTGTTACAGCCGATGCCGTAAACAGAGATATCGGCACTATTGATCTTACGCCCGATAAAGCCATTCTTAATCCATCGCCTGTTGGTGGTATTGAAGGATTAATAAAAACTTATGTAGGCAGTAATAATGAACTTACCTCCAACTATAGTGTGCGTGGAGGAAATTACGATGAAAATTTGGTGTATGTAAATGACTATGAAATTTTTCGTCCGTTTTTAGTGAGCGCCGCGCAGCAGGAAGGTCTTAGCTTTATCAATCCTTTTTTAACGGATAATGTCAAGTTTTTCACGGGAGGCTTTCAGGCGCGCTATGGAGATAAAATGAGCTCGGTACTGGATGTGCTTTACAGGAAACCCACAGCGTTCGGAGGTTCTGCTTATATAAGCCCGTTGGAGCAGGGCGCGCACCTGGAGGGCGTTTCTGCCGGTGGAAAATTTACTTACCTCGCAGGTTTGCGCAATAGAAACAACAGAAACATATTGCAAAGCCAGGAAACTACCGGCAATTATATTCCGTCTTCCTCCGATATTCAGGCATTTCTTACCTGGCATTTGTCAAAAAAATGGTCTTTGGAATTGCTGGGTAATTACGCGCAGACAAAGTTTTCTTTTTATCCGAAACAAAGCCAGCTTACATCCAGCGTTTTGTCGCCGTTTATAAGTGCTAACTATAGCATGAATATTGATTTTGAAGGTAGTGAAAAAGATAAATACTCAACTAATTTTATTGGCGTTAGCGCTATACAACAAGTCAATAAAAACGTAGAGCTAAAATGGATGCTCAGTCGCTTTGAAGATAATGAAACGGAAAACACAGATATAAAAGCTACTTATCTTTTCGGAGAAAGAACAACAACCGCTGACGGAAGTGCAGGCCAGATTGAAAACATTTTAGGAGCCGGAATTAATCACCAGTATGCGAGAAATCAACTCAGCATTCAGTTGTGGACAGCACAGCACCGGGGCAACTGGAATGCCAACAAACATTTTGTGCAATGGGGAGTAAATATAGAAAATCAGCATATTGATGATGTGCTGAATCGCTGGACGTATATAGATTCTGCCGGATATTCTATTCCTTATCAAAAAGGTAAGCTGACCATGCATGATGTGCAAAAAGGAACAGCAACAATCAATGTAAAGCGCTATTCTGCGTTTGTTCAGGACAATATCCGTTTTAGAAATGATATGTTGCTAAACGTGGGTTTGCGTGTCAATTACAACGATCTGAACAAAGAAATGCTTTTATCTCCAAGGCTGGGGTTTTCCTATTCACCATCTTCCTGGAAAAAAGATGTGGTACTGCGCGCGTCTGCCGGAATGTACGCGCAGCCTGCCTTTTACAGGGAACTGCGTAAATATGATGGCTCTTTGAATACCTCCGTTCTGGCGCAAAAAAGCTGGCAGGGTGTAGCCGGTGTAGATTATAATTTTACATTGTTTAAACGCCCGGCTAAATGGACCATGGAAGCTTATTACAAATACTTGTATGATGTAAACCCATACGATATGGACAATGTGAGAATAAGATATCATGGGAACAATAACGGTAAAGCTTATGCAGCAGGTATTGAAACGAGATTGTTCGGCGAGTTGGTTAAAGACGCCGAAAGCTGGATAAGCTTGGGTTTGATGCAGACAAAAGAAAAAATTGAAGGACTTACATTTACCAATTATTTAAATGCAGCAGGGCAGGTTATTTCTACCGGCACACCCGATAAAGTTATTGCGGATTCTGTTAGCCAGGAAGTAGGATGGGTAAGAAGACCTACAGACAGGCTCGTGACTTTCGGGATGTTTTTTCAGGACTATTTAAGCAGCAATAAAAATTTTAAAGTTTACCTCAATACGCTGTATGGCAGCAATATGCCTTATAATATTCCCGGTAACAATCGTTTTCGCAATGCGTTAATCATTCCCGCTTATTTAAGAGTAGATATAGGTTTCAGCGCATTGTTGTTAGATGCTGAAAAAATGCGCAGGAGTTATTCGCCATTTAAAAATTTCAAAAATATCTGGGCTACTCTGGAAGTATTTAACCTTATTAATAAGTCAAATACTATCAGCTATATGACTATCAAAGATTTCAGCAATAATACATTTGTAATGCCTAATCGGCTTACACCTCGCCTGTTAAATTTTAAGATAGTTGCAGAGTGGTAGCAAAAATCAATCCGCCGCGTAATCCGCTTTCACCGTAATGGTTGCGGTTTTGCTTTTGCTTGAAGTGTTGAATGCGCCGCCGTAGCTGTAATCTTCATTGCTGTTTTTGCCTACAATCTGAAAAACGCCCATAGAGGCTTTCTTTAATTTACCCAGGCCTTTACCGGAATTTTTGGCAATGGTTTCGGCACGTTTTTTCGCGTCTTCACTTGCTTTGGCTAAAAGATCTAATTTTAGATCGGCAAGCTTCGAGTAGTAGTAAGATGGGGCTTGAGAATTCAGCTCAATGCCGCTTTGAATAAGATCGGTTACTTCTCTTGATATTTTTTCTATTTTAGGAATATCTTTTGAGTCTACCGTTACGGTTTGAGAAAGATTGTATCCTGTAAAAACAGAGCTGGATGTGCGACCTTCCGAATCGTAGGTATAGCTGTAATCCTTAGAGATATTCACGGCAGAAAAAACAATTTCTTCCGCGGTTACTCCGCGAGACAAAAGATATTCTTTTATTTGTCCTTCATCACTTTTTAATTGCGCATATGCTCCCTGCAAATCCATTGTTTTTCGAGAGTAGCTGGCTTTCCAAACAATTTGGTCACTTTCAAAATCCACTTCAGATGAGCCGGTTACCGTAATGTTTTCCTGAGCACGAAACTTGTATTTATAAGCGTTTCCAATGGTCCAAAAACAAATAATGGCGACAAATGCAATAATGGCTGTTATGATTATTCTGTTCATATTATGGCTTTTAGCTCTGCTAAAGTTACAGATTATTTTTTTACTGTTCCAGAAAATTAAGTAAAGGGGTGATAAACCTGTTGAAAACTTCTATATGTGGCAAATGGCCTACATCATCTAATTCTACCAATTGAGCGCCCGAAATTTTTTGGGCAGTAGTTTTTCCCAGCTGGTCGTATCTTCCCATTAAAGGCTGAAGTTCTTTTGGTGCGTTTGCTTTGCCAATAGCTGTTCGATCTCTTGTGCCTATAATAAGTAGTGTTGGTGTTTTTATTTTCTCAAATTCATAAACTACAGGTTGTGTAAAGATCATATCGCTTGTGAGCGCCGCATTCCATGCAATGGCGGGATAATCTTCAGACAACGTCCATCCGGCAAGCATGTTCAGCCAACGATCATATTCAGGTTTCCATTTATTGTCGTAATAAAATGTAAGTTGATATTTTTTATAGCTGTCGTAAGTATTTTTTAATTCGCTCAGATAATTCTTTTCTACATTTTGATACGGAGAAAAAAGTTTGTAATCTTCCAGGCCAATGGGGTTTTCCAATATTAGTTTTTCTGTTGTTTTCGGATACATCAAAGCAAATCGGGTAGCCAACATGCCGCCCATAGAGTGTCCGAGTACAGCGGTTTTACTGATGTTTAATTTGTCTAAAATAGTTTTGGTGTTTTCTGCCAGTTGATGAAAACTATACTGAAAATTTTGAGGTTTGGTAGATTTGCCAAAACCAATCTGGTCAGGTACAATTATTCTGTAACCATTGTCCGATAAAGCTTTTATGGTTTTTTCCCAATAAGCACCATTGAAGTTTTTACCATGCAGCAATAAGATATTTTTGCCGTTGGCTTTTTTGGACTGAATATCCATATAAGCCATTTGTAGCTTTTGGTTTTGATTTTCCAATTCAATATAATGAACAGGATAAGGATATTGTACGCTTGTTAAATTCTTATCGTATGCTATTAATGAACTGTTTTGCGCATATAAAGCATTCAACAATAAAGCTACACAGGCAGCAAGCAGAAATATATTTTTCATCCGTATATTTTTTTAAGATAGTATTTTTTTCATCTTTATTACTTCCTCTTCGTCTACAACTGTTTCTGTCAGCGACTCTTGCATAGAGGCTACGGTAAATTCCATATCGGAATTTTTATTTTTTCTTGCAGAGGAATGATATTCCACGCCTCCTGTTTCATTTATTAGTTGTTGGAGATTAGATGAGCGAACTCCGCTACCCTGAAGAATAATAATTCTTCCATCCGCTTTTTCAATTAGTTGTTTAATAAGACTGGTTGCGTTGCCTACGTTGGGCACCTGCCCGCTGGTGAGTATACGTTTGCAGCCTGTGGTTATTACATCTTCCAATGCCTGAAAAGGATCTTTTGTTCTGTCAAAAGCCCGGTGAAATGTTAGCTCCAGCGGCGCTGCTATTTGCACAAGTTCTTTGGTTCTTTCAATGTCAATGGTGCCGTCTTTTTTCAATATACCTGTTACCAGTCCGGGAAATCCTAATTCTTTACAAAGTGCTACATCTTTTTTTAGTACTTCGAACTCTTCTTCGTTATAAAAAAAGTCGCCGCCTCTGGGGCGAATAATAGGAAACACAGGAATGTTGATTCTTTCTCTTACAGTTTTTAATGTTCCGTAAGAGGGTGTAGTGCCGCCTTCTAAAGGATTCTCGCACAGTTCCAAACGATTTGCACCCGCATTGGCCGCCTGTATGGCCGATGAGATGTTGAATACTGCAATCTCTAGTAACATGATACTTTATATTTTTTCAAATTTACCCAACTATTTTATAACCTGAAAAATGGAATTGTGATTTTGGGAATTAATTAATATTTTAGCATTCAATGCAATGGATTGAAAAACATATAAAAACCGCCGAAAATATTTGTATCAATTATACAGGCAGTCTTCCTTTACAACATGAGTTGAAAAACTATTTTTCTAAGAATAAAAAGCATGGCTCCAGAGACAGGAAAATTATTTCGCATCTTTGCTATACCTATTTCAGGCTGGGAAAAGCTTTATTGTCACTGTCTTTCAGAGAAAGATTGCTGGTCGCGCTTTTTCTTTGCGAAGAAAATATTGATAAATGGTCATCGTTGTTCAATAAAGATTATATAGAACAGCACAGTGACAGCCTGGAAGACAGAATTGCTTTTATTCAAAAAAAATATAAGGCATTTTCTTTGGAAGATGTATTTGCATTTCACGATCATATCGGAGGTATTGACAAAAAAGCTTTTGTGCAATCTGTTTTTGCACAGCCTTTAACTTATTTGAGAACCAGACCCGGCACGAATGAAAAAGTAATAGCAGCTTTGGAGAATAATGGAATTACATTTTTTGAAATTGAAAAAAATACACTAGCTCTACGCCAGGGAGCGCATTTGCAAGATGTGATCAAACTGAATAAAGATGCGGTTATACAGGATCTGAGCTCGCAAAAAACAGCCATGTTTTTTACTCTGACAAATAAGGATCAGATTAAAGCTGTTTGGGACTGTTGCGCAGCGAGCGGCGGCAAAACTATTTTGGCTTACGACTATTTTAGACCCACAAAAATGATGATGTCAGATATCAGAGAAAGTATTATCGCTAATTTAAAGAAAAGACTAAAAGAGGCCGGAGTACCCTATCAGAAAGTATTCATTGCAGATTTAACACAACCTATTGATATAGATGAAAAGTTTGATTTAGTAATTTGTGATGCTCCATGCACAGGCTCAGGCACTTGGGCAAGAATGCCCGAACAACTCAGCTATTTTAAAGAAGAAAAAATAAATGAATATGCTTTGCGGCAATCGGCCATTATGGAACATATATATCCTCATATAGCCTCGGGAGGTTATCTGTTTTATATCACCTGCTCTGTTTTTGAGCTCGAAAATGAAAGTCGCATAAGTTTTTTGCAAGAACGTTTTCCTGATTTGCAGCGGGTGCAATCAGGATATATAATAGGCTATCATACTAAAGCCGATACGATGTATGCCGCTTTGTTAAAAAAAGATTGAATTTTACAGATTTTACTTAAAAAAGATTTTACTTTGCAGTAATGCGCTTTCTCCATACCATATTCAAAATTGTTAAAAATAAATACTTCATTGCTTTTGTGGTATTCGCGGTCTTTATGTTGTATTATGATAAAAATGACGTTTTTGTACAATTAGAAAAAGAAAAAGAATTAAAAGAATTGCGCCAAAGTCAGGCATTTTACGAAAAAGAAGTGAATAAGCTGCGCGATCAGCTTACCGAACTTGAAACAAATCCTGAAAAATTGCAAACCTACGCCAGAGAAAATCTCTTTATGAAAAAAAGTAATGAAGATATTTTTATACTGGAGCCGGCTATTGATTCCACTACAGAAAAATAATTTATCTTGTTGTATACTAAGTGCATCCATTTGTCGTTTTATTTTAAATAAACGAAATAATAAAATGGGCAATTTTACACAAAAATCTTTACTATATCTCTACAACGAATTGTCAGCAGAAGAAGTCGGCAATTTTCAGTTACACATATTTGCCAATGCACAGAAAGAAGCAGAGTTTTACGCCATAAAAGAAGCAAAAGAATGGATAGACAGGTATTTGCTGCCCGTATCTCCCTCGCAAAAATCGGTAGAGCGTATTTTAGCCTTCGCAGTAAAAAAATAATTCTTTTCAAAAAATATTAAGGAATTTTGCCTGATGAACCGAAAGCAACGGTACGAATTTGTAATTGATTATTTTGAACAACATGCTCCTGAAGCCGAGACCGAACTGCTATATGACAATCCGTATCAGCTTTTAGTAGCGGTTATTCTTTCCGCGCAATGTACTGATAAGCGTGTAAATATGACCACGCCTGCTTTTTTTGATAAATACCCCGATGCCGGCACTTTAAGTAAGGCAGAGGTAGATGATGTGTTCGGATTAATAAAAAGCATTTCTTATCCTAACAACAAGAGCAGGCATTTGGTAGGAATGGCAAAAATGCTGATGGAAGACTTCAACGGCGAAGTACCTCTTACTGTAGAGGAATTGATAAAGCTGCCCGGTGTAGGCAGAAAAACCGCTAATGTAATTACTTCTGTGGTAGACCGGCAACCCAATATGGCTGTAGATACCCACGTGTTCAGGGTGGCGCGCAGAATAGGTCTTACACTGAATGCCAAAACTCCTTTGGCGGCAGAAAAGCAGCTGATAAAATATTTTCCTCAAAGCCTCATATACAAAGCACATCACTGGCTTATTCTACATGGCAGATACGTTTGCGTGGCACGTAAACCTAAATGCGCCATCTGCGGACTAAAGCCTGCGTGCAAGTATTTTCAGAAAGAAGTGAAGCCCAAAGAAAGCTAAAACCCGGCTACGCTATCATCACCCCTGGAATCGGCGGCAGCCAACAATCTCCCTTTTTCATCAAATTGAATAATTTCTACACGTCCTATAGTGCCGCGCTTATTAACGGTATGCCCTATTGCTTTTAATTCTTGCAAAACGTTGTCGGGGAAATTTCTTTCTACATCAATTCTGTCCGGCAGCCATTGATGATGAAATTTGGGAGCATCTATTGCTTTTTGTGGCGACATGCCAAAGTCAATAATATTCACAATACTCTGAAATACAGAAGTAGGAATGGTGGTGCCGCCGGGTGTGCCCACAATCAAAAAAGGTTTATTGTCTTTTACAATCAAAGTAGGTGTCATAGAGCTTAGCATACGCTTTCCGGGCGCAATGGCATTGGCATCGCCGCCGGTAGCTCCATAAATATTGGGCACGCCAGGTTTTATACTAAAATCGTCCATCTCGTTATTCATCAAAAAGCCTGCTCCGCCAATTACTACTTTACTTCCGTAGCCTGTATTGAGCGTAGTAGTTACCGATACCATATTTCCCTCTTTATCTGCTACGCTAAAATGAGTGGTCTGTGTGCTTTCGGTAATGGTGCCGGCCTTAGTATCTGTACTTTTAGAAGCCTTATCAGGATGGAAAGACTGCATTCTGTTTTTTAAATAGGCATCCTGTAAAAGTTGGGTTACAGGCACTTGGTAAAAATCGGGGTCGCCCATATATTCCGCCCGGTCAGCATAGGCTCTTCTTTCAATTTCCGCCATCAGGTGCACGGTTTTTACAGAATTATGTCCCATGTTTTTCAGAGGAAAAGGTTCTGCCATTTTCAGCATCTGCCCTAAAAGCAGTCCTCCGCTGCTGGGTGGTGGAAAACTGATGACCTCATAGCCTCTGTAGTTGAAAATAACAGGGTCACGATGTTTGGCTGTGTAATTTTTCAAATCTTCCAGCGAAATAATTCCTTTTCCTCTCTGCATTTCTTCTGCTATCAATCGGGCGGTTTTACCTTCGTAGAAGCCTTTTGCTCCATTCTCTCTTATGCGTTTGAGCGTTTCGGCCAGTTCTATCTGAATTAACGTATCGCCGGGCTTCCATTCTTCGTTTTTTACAAAAGCGGTATTCCGCGTATTGTATTGCAAAAATTTTTCTTTCCAATGGTTAAGATTGTCTGCTTCCTCTTTTGTAATGACAAAGCCGGTTTCTGCCAGAGAAATGGCCGGGTCAATAATTTCTTTCAAAGACAGCCGGCCATATCGGGCGGTTTCCAATATGCCTGCTACAGCACCCGGTACGCCGGAAGCCAGATGCCCGCTTAAAGAAAGTCCGTCAACAGGGTTACCTTCTTTATCCAGATACATATCTCTGTGTGCTTTGGCAGGGGCAGCTTCCCGATAATCTATGGTTATTAATTCTCCGTTATGTTTTCTTGCGGTAATAAACCCACCACCTCCTAAATTGCCGGCCTGAGGAAATACAACCGCTAAAGCGAATTGTGTAGCCGCAGCCGCGTCGAAAGCGTTGCCTCCTCTTACCAGGATGAAAGCGCCTACTTCTGAAGCAAGCGGGTGCGCGGATGATACAGCGCCATTATTAAACGTGTGTGCCTTTACAATTTGCGTTGTAAAAGGATCAATGGATTTGCCGGCGCCAATATAAGCAGATTGACCAGATGATGTGTGAGCTATAATTATATAAGAAACTATAAAAAGAAATCTTCGCATAACAGTTTGATTTCTTCAAATATATTATATAGAAATTAATTGGTAAACGATTGTGGTAAGATATTTGTAAATATGCTTAGATTTGTATCGTAAAATTATATAATACACTTTTTAAAAATTAAAAACAATTTAAATAATCAAGCAGATGAAAAAATCTTATTTAGTTATTATAGTATCTGTGCTTGCGTTCGTATTTACCGGATGCGGCCCTTATAACAATATGGTTAATCAGGACGAAACTGTAAAAAATGCCTGGAATAACGTAGAGAGCCAGTATCAAAGACGTGCCGATCTTATACCAAACCTGGTATCTACGGTTAAAGGCGAAGCGAACTTTGAACAAACAACTTTGGAAAACGTTATCAATGCAAGAGCATCGGCAACACAAGTAAAAGTTGACGCGGAAAATTTAACGCCGGAAGCTGTACAGCAATATCAAAATGCGCAGGGACAACTGTCTACCGCGTTGGGCAGATTGCTGGCTGTAGCGGAAAATTACCCCACGCTTCGTGCCAATGACGCCTTTAGAAACCTGCAGACACAGCTTGAAGGAACCGAAAACAGAATTACCGTAGCAAGAAACGATTTCAACAAAGCGGTACAGAATTACAATTCGTATGTTCGTCAATTTCCTAACAATTTATTAGCAGGCATGTTCGGTTTTAAAACCAAAGAAGGATTTAAAGCAGACGCGGGAACTCAAAATGCGCCGACTGTAGATTTTGGTACTCCTTCAGCTGCCACACCTTCTGCCACCGTACCCAAAGCCGCAGACACCAGTGGGATATGATAAAATTTTTCAGAACACAATCTAATTCGCCATTCTTTTCCAAAGAAGAGCAGAAGCAAATCATTCTCGCCATTCAGGAAGCTGAAATGCACACCACTGGCGAGGTAAGATTATTTGTAGAAAGCAAATGCAAATATGTGAATGCGCTGGACCGTGCTTTGCTTATTTTTGATCATTTGCAAATGGAGCAGACTGTCAATAGGAATGCGGTGCTAATATACATAGCGCTAAAAGACAGGCAGTTGGCTATTTTTGGAGATGAAGGCATACACAATAGGGTGGGAGAAATTTTCTGGAATAAGGAATTGGAAAAGATCATATCTGAATTCAGTAATGAACATTATGTAGAAGGCATAATTGATGTGATAAACGATGTGGGGGAAGTTTTAAAAAAACATTTTTCTGCCGAAGCAGCAACAAATAAAAATGAATTGCCCGACGATATTGTTTTCGGGAAATAAATATATATATAAATTAAGTGCAATCAATCAACCGTTTTTTATCAGCTTTTATCTTAGTTGTATTCAGTCTTACTTTTTTGAATGCGCAAGATATAGTGCCACCACCTGATCCGCCAAGATTGGTGGTAGATAAAGCCAATGTCTTATTGCATGAGCAGGCAGAGCTATTGGAAGAAAAACTGGTTTTGGTAGATGATAGCAGCTCTAACCAGATTGCCGTGCTTATTATTCCTACGCTTAACGATTATCCTATTGAAGATTATGCATTAAAAGTGTTACGCACATGGGGTGTGGGAGGCAAGGATCATAATAACGGGGTATTGTTGCTGATTGCTATAGATGACCGCAAAGTACGTATAGAAACAGGCTATGGACTGGAAGGGGCCATTCCTGACATTACGGCAAAGAGTATTATTGATAACCATATCACACCGAATTTCAGAAACGGAAACTATTATCGTGGAATTGACGAAGCAACAGACGCGCTGGCATTAGCCGCCGTAGGTGAATATCGCGAACCACGCAAATATGAGAGAGAAGACAGCGGCCCCGATTTGGGAACCATTATATTCCTGATTATTCTTTTCTTATTTATTTTTTCTATAATGGGAGGCAGAAATAATAAAGGCGGAGGCAATAGTGGACGTAAAGGAGGCGGAATGGTGAGCCGCAGAGGTTATGGAGATTATATTCCGCCAGTATGGATAGATCCCGGAGGTTGGGGTGGCAGCCGTGGCGGTGGTTTTGGTGGTGGTTTTGGCGGCTTCGGAGGCGGCGGAGGCGGCGGCGGAGGCGCCAGTGGAGGGTGGTAAAAAGTTAGATGTCGCGGCTATTGAAATTATGAACTTGTTTTTTTAATAGCCTATGATGGTTATTGTTGTTGACAATTACAGATAGGTAGCAATAGAATTACGTAGTATCAGGCGTTCCGAAGGAACGCCTGATTTTTATTCCGACGTTATCTACCAACCAATTATCCCTATGGGATAAATTTTTGCTTAATGATTTTCTAAGCTTCGATACTGCTTTGTTGTTTTGATATTTACTAACTATTATCCCTATGGGATATACCTATCATCCCCAAATAGTTTTTATTAAAATATTCAACGACCAGAGAATTACCAAGGTACCTACGCCGATAAACATGGTTTTTATTGGAAGTTTCCCGGCTAATCTGGCAGCAAAAGGAGCTGCAACCAATCCGCCGATAATTAATCCTGTTATTACCTGCCAGTGGCTTAAACCTAAAAAAGTAAAGAAAGTAAGTGCGCTGGCGAAAGTTACAAAAAACTCTGAAAGGCTCACTGTGCCTATTACATAGCGCGGTGTTTTACCTTTTGATATCAAGGTGCTGGTAACTAAAGGACCCCAGCCACCTCCACCGAAAGAATCAAGGAAGCCTCCGGTTAAAGCCAGCCAGCCTACACGTTTTACTTTCTTTTTTTTTCTGTTCTTTTTAAAAGCATTGTATAAAATTCTTAATCCTAAAAGCATGGTATAGCTTGCCAGTATAGGCTTTACGATGCTTGCATATTTTACGCCTAAAACAGATAAAAGTATAGCGCCCACTACTGACCCCAGCACACCCGGGATAATGAGAGTTTTTAATAATTTTTTGTTGATGTTGCCAAATTTATAATGACTAAAACCAGATGCGCCGCTCGAAAACATTTCCGCTGTATGAATGCTGCCGCTGATGGCAGGCAGTGGAACTCCAATGCTCAGCAGCGCGGCGGTGGAAGTAACGCCATAGCCCATGCCCAGCGCGCCGTCTACCATTTGAGCTACAAAGCCCACAACAATCATCCAGTAGAATGCTTTGTCTAAAGTAGAAGTGAGATAGCCAATTTCTGTACCTAATTCTTTTAAAGGGATGTAAGAAAAGAGTATGTAACCGATAATCATAAAAACAAAAGCGCCCAAACTTAACCAGGCTATGCTTTTCCATTTGATGGCTGATTTTATCTGCTCTACTTCATCATTAGGATTTACTGCCAGCTCTGAAGTGATCTTGTTTAATTTGTGTACTTTACTGGTAAAGTTGCCGCTTAGTTTGTTTCTTATTTCTTCCAGGTTATGCAGTGTGTCTTCTGTTACTTCAGGAATTGCATCCTGTAGTATTTCTTTTAATCTTTTTGCGAATGTAGGAGATTTTCCATTGGTAGAAATCGCGATCTTTAAGCTTCCTTTAGCAGCAATAGAGCCCAGGTAAAAATCACAAAGCGCCGGCTTGTCGGCAACGTTTATAAGAATATCTCTGTTGCGGGCATCTTTAGCAATTTTTGTAGAAAGATTCTGGTCGTTTACTGCCGAAAAAATTAAATCATATCCGTCTATTGCATCAGGAGTATAGGTGTTTTCTTCAATTGTAATGTTTGGATAAGCCAGCTGCATGCTTTTTATTCTTTCATCTATCTCAATTGCCAATACATGCACTTTTGTGTTAGGAGCGTTTTTGATAATTGCCGAAAGCTTTTCTACGCCTACATTTCCGCCGCCAATGAGTAATACTTTTAGTTTTTCCAGTTTAAGGAAAACAGGGAACAGGTTATTTTGATCGGAATAATTTTTATGTCCGTGCATCCGTTTCTTTTAATTGTTTTTTAGAATATCAGCAACCGCATCCTGATGTGAAAATTTTCCTTTAGCTACTACTTCACTTTTATGAAAAACCAACGACTTAGCAGGAATGGAATAGGTAACCCATACATTAGCACCAACAATGCTGTCTTTGCCAATCACCGTATCGCCACCTAAAATAGCGGCACCGGAATATAAGATCACATTATCTTCAATAGTAGGGTGTCTTTTTATTTCACTATTTGTTGAATTAAATGCGCCGATGGTTACTCCCTGATAAACTTTTACATTGTTACCAATTACAGCTGTCTCTCCAATAACCACACCCGTGCCGTGGTCTATGAAAAAAGCCTTTCCAATAGTAGCGCCCGGGTGAATGTCAATACCCGTTTTGCTGTGCGCGTATTCTGTAAACATACGCGGCAATATTTTAGTATCTTCTTTCCATAGTAGATGAGATATTCTGTAAACAAACGTAGCGAAAAATCCGGGATAAGAATTTATAACTTCTACAACCCCTAGTGCGGCAGGATCATTTTTTATAAAAGCCTCTGCGTCTTTGAGCAATAAATCATACACAGCGGGCAATTCACTAAAAAAAGTTTCTGCTGTTTCCTGCGATTTGTTTCCGTTGTTGCTTATTTCATAGAGAAGCGTGATGAGATGATTTTTCAGCGAATACAATCCTTTCTCTATTTCAATTTCGGATAGATTCACTCCTTTTTTTGGTAGGAATAAGAATTCAAATAATTTGTTTATAAATTGAAAGGTAAGTTCTTTGTCGGGCAGATTACTATAGAGCTCGCTATTGTGTTTGTATATTTTTCTGATAAAATTTTTACTGCTCATGATAAATGTTTTTAGTTTAGTAATGTTCTATAAGCAAAATCTCCAAAAGATTCATTGCTTTCTCTTTCAGCAGCATACGCTTTAAACATAGAGTTTAATTCAGTAAGTATTTGCTCTTCGTTCAGGTTTTCCTTGTATGTTTTGTTCAGCCTGAAGCCCAGCGCATCTGCGCCTATCAGCAGGTTGTAATGTCCTAACGAAGTGCCCACCAGGCCAATCTCGGCCATATAAGGTCTGGCACAGCCATTGGGGCAACCGGTCATTCTTATGGATATGTCTTCCTTTTGAAGCTGATGATTATTTAAAAGTTCTTCTACTTTTGTAAGAAAAGAGGGCATGTATCTTTGTGCTTCGGCAAGAGCAAGTCCGCAGGTGTTAAGCGCTACGCACGCCATGGCAGATTTACGTACAACTGAAGAGCCATCAGTGTTTTGTATAACTTTGTACTTCTTCAATACATCTTCTACCCACTGTTTATTTTCTTCGTTTACATTGCTTATCACCAGATTTTGATTGCATGTAAACCTGAAGTCGGCTTTTTTATTTTCAGCTATTTCCAAAAACGCTTTTTTTAACTGCAAGCCTTCTTCATCCAGTATTCTCCCGTTTTCAATGAATGCGGTATAGAACCATTTTCCTTCATGATTTTTATGCCATCCGTAATCATCTGTGCGTCGGGTGAATTCATAAGGCCTGGTTTCTTCAAAGAGGATACCGCTTCTGTTTTCTACTTCTTTTTTGAAAACGTCTACGCCCATTTTGTCTAACGTGTATTTTACTCTTGAAAACTTTCTGTCGCTTCTGTTGCCAAAATCTCTTTGGGTGGTGGCAATTTCAAATACTACTTTATCAATATTTTCTTTTTTTACGAAACCGAATAAAGACGCCAGTCTTGGATATGTGTCTGGATTGCCGTGTGTAGTGCCCATACCACCGCCGACAGCAACATTGTACCCCATTAGTTCCTCATCTTCTACAATAGCTATTAAAGCCAGATCGTTTACAAATACGTCTACATCATTCATTGGAGGAATGGCGATGCCGATTTTGAATTTACGGGGCAGATACCTGTTTTGATACAAAGGATCTTCTTCGTTGGTATCCACAATTTTTTCATCACCAATAAAAACCTCATAGTAGGCTTTGGTCTTGGGCAGCAGCAAGTCGCTTATGTGATGCGCGTATTGATACACCTCTTCATGTATAGGTGAAACCTGCGGATGCGCCGAAGCGGTTACGTTCCTGTTTACATCGCCACAGGCTGCAATAGAATCCAGCTTCATCAGATTAAATTCCTGATGAGCAGGGCGCGCATCTTTTTTGAGGATGCCATGCAGCTGAATAGTTTGACGTGTAGTGATTTTTATTGTTCCTGTAGAGTATTTTCCTGCAATGTGATGGAGGCTTTCATATTGCTCTGCAGTAAGAAAACCGCCGGGTAAGCGCAGGCGTATCATGAATGAATACAATCTTTCCAGCTTTTTTTCTGCTCTTGTTTCACGTTTATCTCTGTCGTCTTGCTGGTACATTCCGTGGAATTTTACCAGTTGGGTATCGTCGTCTCTAATGGCGCCTGTGTGTTCATCGGCAAGGCTTTCAAGCAAGGTGCCTCTCAACCCGTGACTTTCTTTTTTTATTTTTTCTACCGGACTTTCCATAATATTTTTAAGTTTTATCTTGTTGTTTGTAATTTATGTTATTTGTATATCATTGATTGAATCAATAAACATCTACATGATATCTTCCTGCTTCTTTCAAGTCATTTAAGTAATTAACAGCCTGACTTTCGTCGATGCCTTTTTGTTCAGATATGATGGCGATAAGTGCGTTATGTACATCTGTACTCATCGGGTCTTTAGCTCCGCAGATGTAAATGTGCGCGCCGTTTTCGAGCCAATTAAAAAACGTTTCGGCGTGTTGAAGCATTTTGTGCTGCACATATACTTTAAAATCCTGATCTCTGGAAAAAGCTCCGTTAAACCTTGTAAGCACGCCGGTTTCGAGATATGCCTGTATTTCTGTTTGATATAAAAAATCTGTGGTAAAATGCTGATCGCCAAAAAACAACCAATTCCTGCCGCTGGCTCCCTGTGCATCTCTTTCCTGTAAGAAAGCTCTGAATGGCGCTATGCCTGTGCCGGGACCGATCATAATGACATCTTCATTTTCTGATGGCAGACGAAAGAGTTTATTCGGGTGTACATAAAAATCAACATGGTTTCCTTCCTGCAATACACTTAAAAAATTAGAACAATGGCCGTGTTTTACTTCGTCATTTACCTTAAATTTATCTATTGCAACAGTTATATGCACTTCGTCAGGAACCGATTCCAGCGAAGAAGAAATGCTGTATAAACGCGGGGTTATAGGCTCTAATGCTTCTATGACTTTAATAAAAGCTTCCTTGTTGGGTGTGGGATATATTTTCAGCAAATCAAGCAAATCAATTCTTGTTTCTGGTATTGCCTGCTCTACTATTTCACTATATTTTTTTACAACTCTTTCGGGTAAATAATAAATTTGCGCTTTGTATTTCAGCAGGTCTTTTATAGACAATTGCTGTTCGCGCCATGTAACTGTTGTGTCTTGTAAAGCGCCGTTTTCAAAAGACAAAATTTCTTCAATGACAGCATCACTATTATGCGGCACAATGCCAATGGCATCTCCGGGTGTATACTCTAAATCTTCCGCCTCAATTTCTATATGATGTGTTTCTTTGTTGGAGCCTTCGTCGTTCAGGTTAATGTTTACATTTACCTTTCCGGAGTATATTTTTTTGCCTGTACTTACTTTTTTTATTGAGGAAGACGACGGTGCTACAGATTGGCTTTGTCCATTTTGTAATTTGCTAACAGCGCTCTGAAACCATGCAGTAGCCTCAGTTTCGTAATCTGTATCACATTTCAGTAATTGAAAAATTCGTTCCGCGCCGCGCAATTGTAATTGAGCATCTACGTCTATGCCAGCCTGGCAAAAAAGTGGATAAGAGCTGTCGCCCAGCGCCAGCACGCCATACTTTATGTTGTTTAATTTCAAAGCATCATCATGCAAAGCTTTATAAAATTTAATGGCCGAAAGCGGCGGCTCTCCATCGCCCTGCGTGCTGATCACAACAATTACATTTTCTTCCTTTTCAAAGTCTTTGGTTTTGTATGTTTCAGCGGGTGCGAGTTTTATCTTTAATCCGTTTTTCTTGCCTTCCGCAGCAAGCTTTGTAGCAAGCGCCTTAGCATTTCCGGTTTCTGTGCCGTATATAAGTGTAAGCTTTGTATTGATGCTGTTATTTGCGGGCGTCACAGCAGAGCCGCTGGAGCCGGCTGCTAACCTGCCTGATATGAATCCATTGATCCATATTAATTCTTCACTGGTAAAGCCTTCTATAAATTTTTTAAGATTTTCTAATTTTTGATCGTTGAGCATAAATATTTCTTTTAAGCAGACTGTTGGTTGACTGTAACCAGTTCTACAGCTTTTTCATTAGGTGATTTAAAATAGTTTTCGGTTTTATTAGTATTAGTTTTCCATGCAAAATGTTCATACAGATTTACAACATTACCTATTACTACTAAAGAAGGAGATACAAATGTTCTTTTTATTTTTTTATTTTTTAATTCTTCAAAGTCATAAATAAATACTTTTTGATAAGGTGTGGTAGCCTGCTCTATAATGGCCATCTTCTTTGATGCATCAATATTATTTTTTATGAGATGGGCGGCAAGTGTATCCCAGGCCTGCCCTGTCATGTAGAATACAAGTGTATCCTCGGTTTGAGCTAATTCTTTCCAGTAGCTGTCATGTTGGCTTGCAGAGAAAGTAAGGAAACGTACGCCCTTGCTGTATCCTCTTGCTGTAAGCGGTATTCCTGCATAGGCGGATGCGCCCGAAGCGGAAGTAATACCGGGAATAATCTCGTATTCAATCTCGAATTTTTTTAAAGCGATAAGTTCGTCTAATACGTTTGAAAAGAAAGCCACGTCACCACCTTTTAATCGTACTACTTTTTTTCCTGCACGTGCATATGTTACTATGAGTTCATTGGTTTGCTGCTGCGAAACAGATTTATCTTTATTGCAGCCATCTTTTCCCACGTAAATGATCTTCGTGCTGTGGGCAACGTATAGCCCGAGAATTTCATCGCTCACCAAACGATCGGTAAGAACCACGTCGGCAGTTTGCAAATGCTTTACGGCTTTCATGGTTATCAATTCCGGGTCGCCGGGCCCTGCTCCAATCAAAAAAACTTTTCCTCTTTTATTCATTACTCTATCTTTTTAATAGACTTTATAGTTAAAAAATATGAATTTTAATCAATTTAAAATTCATATTTCCACGTGCTTTATTTAAATAATACTGCGCCTACGGTTACATAGCTTGTTTGATCTATAAGTATAGCGCCTCCGGTATCTCTTAATTCCTGATAATTGTCGTAAGCCAATGGTGATGAGGTTTTCAGGCGTACTGAAACTACTTCGTTCAATGCTACAGATTCTATATCTTTATGTCTTTCGAGGGTGTTAACATCAATTTTTTCTATTACTTCTTTCACTATAGCTGTTACTACTCTGGTATTGTGCTGCAATAAATATTTATTTCCTGCTTTCATGGGCTTTTCATCCATCCAGCACATTACCGCTTCTATATCGTTTTCTACTTTTAGCTTATCGTCTTTTTTAGCGATCAGATCTCCGCGACTGATATCCACATCTTCTGTTAAATGAATGACCGCGCTTTGTGGTGCAAAAACTTCTTCCACTTCTTTGCTGTTGATTTCCACTGCTTTTATTGTGGCTTCTACCTCAGAGGGATAGATAGTTACCTTATCGCCTTTTTTAAAAATACCGCTTTCAATTTTTCCGGCATAGCCTCTGTAATCGTGCAGTTCTTCTGTTTGCGGACGAAGAACCAACTGTACCGGAAACCTTGCATTGACAAGGTTAATGGTGCTTTGCAATTCTACGGTTTCTAAAAGATTCATTAGCGTAGTACCGTTATACCATGGCATTTTTTCAGAAGCATCTACAATGTTATCACCATCGAGCGCGCTGATAGGAATAAAATGAATATCCTTCAGATTAAGCGCTGACGCCACTTTCAGGTACTCTTCTCTGATGTGGTTATATGTTTGTTCTGAATATTCTACCAAATCCATTTTGTTGATAGCTACCACAACGTGTGGAATATTTAATAAAGAGGCTATAATGGAATGTCGCTTGGTTTGTTCAATTACGCCATTTCTTGCGTCTATCAGAATGATGATCAAATCGGCATTGGATGCGCCTGTAACCATATTCCGGGTATATTGAATATGCCCCGGAGCATCTGCTATGATGAATTTTCTTTTGGGTGTGTTGAAATATTTGTAGGCAACATCAATGGTAATGCCTTGCTCACGTTCTGCTCTTAACCCGTCTGTAAGCAGCGCCAGGTCTACGCTTCCGTCGGCTCTGGATTTACTACTTCTTTCCAGTGCCTCTAACTGGTCTACCAAAATATTTTTGCTGTCGTATAACAAACGCCCGATTAATGTGCTCTTACCATCGTCTACACTGCCCGCCGTTAAAAATCTTAATAAGTCCATGTGTTATTTTAAATTAATAATGAATAGAGCATAATTATTTTCCATTCAGTGATTTTAAGTATGAATTGCTAAAAGTACCCGCTTTTTTTTCTGTCTTCCATTGCCGCTTCAGATACTTTATCATCTATTCTGGTTTCGCCTCTTTCGCTGGTTCTTGTAGCTGCTATTTCATTAATGATATCGTCAATATTGTAGGCTTCAGATTCCACAGCCGCCGTACAGGTCATATCGCCTACTGTGCGATAGCGCACATTTTTCTTTTGTATAATATCGTTCTCGTCAATTTGTATGTAAGGCGATACGGCTATCAGTTGTCCCTGGTGTTCTATCACTTCTCTTTCGTGAGAAAAATATACATTGGGCAATGCTATGTTTTCTTTTCTGATGTAATTCCATACATCCAGTTCGGTCCAGTTGCTTATTGGAAATACTCTTACGTTTTCGCCTTTATGAATTTTTCCATTGTATGTGTGCCAGAGTTCCGGACGCTGCAATTTAGGATTCCACCCGCCAAAGTCATCTCTTACCGAGAATACTCTTTCTTTTGCCCTGGCTTTTTCCTCATCTCTTCTGCCTCCGCCAATGCACGCGTCGAATTGATATTGTTCTATGGCATCAAGCAAAGTAAAGGTTTGCAGGGCATTGCGGCTGGCGAATTTTCCTTTGGGTTCTTTCAACCCTTTTTCTTTGATAGTGTCTTCTACTTTGCAAACTATCAGTTTTTCGCCTAATTTTTCTACCAGCTCATCTCTGAAATCTAACGCTTCCTGAAAGTTGTGCCCGGTATCTATATGAACCAGCGGGAAGGGAAATTTACAAGGTCTGAAAGCTTTTAAGGCAAGGTGTACCATTACTATGGAATCTTTGCCGCCACTAAATAAAAGTGCAGGCTTTTCAAACTGCCCGGCAACTTCTCTGAAAATATGAATGGCTTCCGCTTCTAATTGTTCTAAATAATCTATATGATAATCCATGTTTTTAGTTCGATATTTATTTATTGTGTACATGCAGGCCACATTCTTTTTTGCTGCTATCTTCCCACCACCATCTTCCGGCACGAAAGTCTTCACCTTCCTTCACCGCTCTGGTACAAGGTGCGCAACCGATGCTGATAAAGCCTTTGTCGTGCAAAATATTGTAGGGAATATTGTGTTGTTTGATATAATCTTTTACATCTTCGGTAGACCATTTGATAAGTGGGTGAAATTTAAAAAGCGCATGGTCGGCGTCCCACTCCAATTGTGGCACATCCACTCTTGCAGAAGATTGCGCGGCACGCAGACCGGTTACCCATATTTTTTTTCCTTTCAATGCTTTATTTAATGGTTCTACTTTTCTTATTCTGCAACATTCTTTTCTTAATTCGGGCGATTCGTAAAAAGCGTTAGGCCCGTGGGTGCTTACAAAATCAGCTATGTGTTCAGCATCCGGGTAGTATGGTGTAATGTGGGTTTTATATCTTTCATTAGTAGCGCTCCAGGTAGAGTAGGTTTCATAAAACATTCTGCCGGTATCTAAGGTAAATATTGAAATATTCAAATGATTGCTTAGTATCATCTGCGTAATTACCTGATCTTCCATACCAAAGCTGCTGGAGAAGGTAACTTCGCCGGGAAATAATTCTGAAAGCGCCTGCAAAGCTCCTTGTTCAGAAAGCCCTTCCAACTTTTTTTGTATATCCTCTAAGAGTTCCTGCATAAAAGTCTACTAATTTAGTGGGCAAATATAGGGTATAAAAATTTATTTAATAAAAATAATGCAAGGTTAATTGTTTTTTAGATTATTTTAAAAATAATGTAAGTTTGTTTGGTAAAATAATTAATATGAAAAATACTTGTCTGTCGTTTTTGTTGATGATGATAGCATCGGTTTGTTGCATTACCGAAATGTATGCGCAGGCCGACACGCGGGCTGCAGCTTTTGCAGCTAAAAGACAATTTATTGCTGAAACGGTGCTTGACAAACCATTTCATGAGTTTAAAATAAAGAATGGCAGACAAAAATTTACCAACGAATCATTGAAAGGAAAAGTAGTATTTCTAAATTTCTGGTTCGAGAATTGCCCGCCCTGCAGAGCCGAGTTTCGTACGCTCAACTGGTTGTATAAAACATATAAAGACAATCCGGACTTTGAATTTATTTCGGTAACTTTTGAAAACTCGATGACAATGAAGCGAGTGAAGAATGATTTTGAATTAACCTTTCCCATGTATTATTTGCCTGATGCCAACTGCGCGGATATCATTTATGAAAGCGGATATCCTACCAATATTATTTTAGATAAGGAAGGTATAGTAAGATATTTCAACTCCGGCGGGCCTGCCAATGAAGGCCAGGCTTTAAAATATATACAAATGAAAGCACAGCCGGTGATAGATAAATATCTACAATAAAGATTGCGCGCGGCTTATGATATCTCTATCCTGAAGGTAGTGCCATTGCCGGGTTCTGAATGCCTGATGTATATTTTTCCTTTGTGGTATTCTTCTACAATTCTTTTAGTTAAAGCCAACCCCAGGCCCCAGCCTCGCTTTTTGGTAGTAAAGCCGGGCTCAAATATTTTCTTTTGATTTTTGTATGCGATGCCTTTGCCCGTATCGGCGATGTCAATCAATATTTTTTCTTCTTTTTGCTGAATGTCTATTGTAATTTTTCCTTTCCTGTCTATGGCGTCCAGGGCGTTCTTTAGCAGGTTTTCTATTACCCAGTCAAATAGAGGCGGTGAAATATTCGCCTGTATGTTTTCAGCGGAAGCATTCACTTCAAATACAATATTTTCGCCGGCTATGCGCTGCATGTAGGCAACCACATCTTTTATGGCTTGTACAATATTGTGCATTTCCAGTGGGGGATGGCTGCCGATTTTTCCAAACCTGTCCGATATCAGTTTCAGGCGTTCCACATCTTTTTCTATTTCAACGCCTGTGGCGGAAGTATGTGCACTCGCCTTCAACAATTCGGTCCAGCCGGTGAGGCTTGTAATGGGCGTGCCTAATTGATGGGCCGTTTCTTTGGCCATACCTACCCATAAACGATTTTGTACATTCTTATTAGCCTGTTTCTGGCTGGCTGCCAGTAGGGCTATAAACAAAGCAATGATCAGCAGCTGTATGACAGGGAAATATTTCAGTTCGTTTTGCAACAGACTATTGCCATAGTAATATTTATTAACGATGCGTGGCGCTTCGTTTATCACCAGTATAAACGGCTCGTGCTGCTGCTTGTATTCTTTTACTTTGTTGTATAAATAGGAGGTGTCTTTATCCACTTTCGCCACATCAATATTTTTAAAATTGCCGGTGGGCGTATCGTGTTCATCTGTTTCAATGATAGGAATATCGTTGTTTTCGGTAGATATTTTTATGGCCAGATCCAGCTCGCTGCCGCTAGTTGTGTTCAGCAATGTGCGTTGTGCTTCTACCCAGGTTTCTACTTTTCGCTTTTCGGTTTCAGCTATTTTTGTTGAAAGATAATTAGCGTAAAATACACTTCCCAAAACAATGGCAAGACCAATAATGGCGAGCAAAGTTCTGCCGTTGAAAAGCGATTTTATCATACTTACAAATCTACATTAATCTGCCATAAAAACAGGATTCTTTATATCGTGGTAGAAAAGAAAGGTCCATTTATTGGCTTTACCCGTTTCCCACCATTGTTGGCGCAGCTCCATGCATTTTTTTCCGTCATAGTCGTATTTGGCTACAAATCTGCTTTTCATTTGTGCTAATTGCGGCGCGTCATCGGCTCCGAAAAAAATCATTTCGTTATCTTCATCAATCCAGAAAACCTGGTGATATTTTGAGTGCGCGGCAGTAAGATTGTAATAAATATAATCGTCAATATTTCCATCGCCGTTTATTAAAATTACAGCAGGGTTGTCTTTTAATAATTGCAGGCTTTCTGGTTGATACGATTGGCTTTCGCCGCTTAGCGCATAAGCCAATTCTTGCTCCTGGATATAGTATTTGGCATTAGGAAAGGTTAGCTGCTGCTGTCCGTTTGTGTCTGTAAAACTCATGGCACCTACATGATCTGTGTGCAGGTGCGACATCAGCACTTTCGTAACATCGCCGGCGCTGATTTTGTTATCCTGCAAAATATTCAGAAGGGTATATTGTCCGTTTTGTTGTGTCCCCACACCCGCATCAAGCAGAATGATGTCGTTGGAAGTAATGACCAGGAAGCTGTTAATGCCAACCAGCAGGCTGCCTTTATTTCTGTCGTTCAACTCGTCTTCCGACATGTTGAAGGGTATCATCTGCTTTGACTTGTCTATCGTAAATGCGCCTTCGCTCAAAGGAATAATCTTCATAAGCTAATTAAAATTAGGAAAGCAAATGTACGAAATAGGATTTGTATTTTTTCGGCGGGCTGCTTTGCACCGGGCTTTCCGCTATATCTTTGTTTCGCTGCGCTGCACAAAGGATGCCGCTTCAATCCCTGCCCGAAGTATGTTCGCGTTTTGCTTACGCCTTTTTTACAAACTCCGATTTTAGCGCCATCGCGCCAAAGCCGTCAATTTTGCAATCAATATTATGGTCGCCTTCGGTCAGCCGAATGTTTTTAACTTTTGTGCCGGCTTTTACAGGTTTGGGAGCGCCTTTTACAGGCAGGTTTTTTATAACAATCACCGTATCTCCGTTTTGCAATTCATTACCGTTGGCATCTTGTACTTTTCCTGTGTCGTGGTTATCAATAATTATTTCTTCCGGGTTCCATTCATGAAAGCACAAAGAACAAACCATCAGGTCATCGCTGGGATAAGTAAACTCCGAATCACATTTAGGGCACTTAACTATTTCAGACATACATTTTTATTTTTGGCGAAGATAACCAATATTTACTTCATCATTTTTTGATGAGCGAAAGTGATTGTTCGATATAGAAACTTTATTTTTTCTTCTTTGATACAGGTGCTTTTTCATTATACTCTAAGCATAGATTCACCCAAAAATCAAAATCCTTTTTAGTGCGGAAGGCTTCCGTTTGTACGTAACAGAATCCTTTGTACTCTTTACCATTCATTATCATTTTTTGATACCCTTTCTTTTTAGAAAGCGCTTCCTGGTTTTCAGGATCAAACCGGCACATAAGCCCATCGTTGCTCACGTTTATACACATTTTACCGTTTACCATAAAAGCAAGTCCGCCAAACATTTTCTTTTCTTCCACCGTTATGCCCGATATTTCTGAAAGATGTTTTCTTAATTTTTGTGCCAATTGTAAGTTGTATGCCATAAAAGATAGGGAAGTGAGTTATCGTATCAGAAATCCTAATCCTAGTTGTTCAATAATATTTCCTGCCCAGTTTACCACTTTGGGAATACGTTTCCCAGCATGTATACGTTTGGTATAAGACAATCTGAAATCGTCATTATGCGCGCGATACAGGCTTCCTTCTGCCTTTCCGTTCATGTATATTCTTTTGGTAAAATAGCTGAGCGCCAGCTGCCAGTCGGGCTTGTTATAACCTAAACCGCCTCTGAAACTAAAGTTGGGCGAAAAGCTCCAGCGCTTGTCAAAGGTTTCCGCGGCATTGGTAAGGTATTCTTTTGTGTAGCCTATATCGGCATTGAAAGCAGCTAGTCCAGAAACATAAAAATGCTTATTGATTACAAATGTGTGGCCATAACCGATGTTGGGTCCGAAAACCATGTATTTCATCTCCGTGATATTCTTTTGTGGAAAATCAGACGCGTACGCCACGGGAATCAGTGTGCTGTCTCCTTTTACAGAACCTATCAGGTATTCTACGCCAGCGAGGAACGAACCGGCAGATTTTTTTTGCCAGGCATCAAATTTAAAAGGAGGGCGGATGGTAAATTTTTTACCATTGAAAACATAGCTGGCTGTTGCTCCCAGCATCCTGCTTTCTATGTCAGGCCGTACGTAATGCAATTCATTGGTATAAGAAGGTATATCATTGCCGCGCAAGTACATGCCTTTGTATTTCTGAAAAAATATATCTATCAGCAGGCTTTTAGCCGCGAAAGTTGTTTGTAAGTTGAGGGCTTTAGTTTTGCCTTTTGCCTTATCAAAATCAGGATCAATAAATCCTGTGCCATACGAGGCGCCTATGGCCAGCCAGTCGTACCCCACCCGAAGACCTATGCCTAACGGAGCATTGGCGTAATAGCGAATTTTATCGGCAGCTTCGGGAGCGGAAAGTGTAACTGCCTGAAAGTTTTTTACTACAAACGGCGATACAATCAACTTATGCTTGTATCGTTCATAATAACTTGTATCGAATTTTAGCGTGTCGATTTGTGCTTTTACACAAACGCATAAAAGAATGAAGCATACGGTTGATGAATGTTTGAAGGGCATACTATGAATCAATTTTGTATAAAGTTATTTATTTAATGAATAGATTGATAGGCAATCATCCTTCTTTTTAGAAAAATTATTTTACCAGAATAACGTTGGCAACTTTTCTTTCTCCATAATGATCCCATTGTTTGTTATCGGAAGGATAATTGACAACGCCATTATCCGGAAATCCTTTAATCCACAGTGTTGTAGATCCTCCTCCGTCAAGGTTGATAGAAGAGACGCATCCTAACCAGCGCATTATTTTTTGCATTTCCCACATATCTGCACCCTGAGCGTTGGCATGTCGTCCGTCAACGGTTAACAAAATTACATTGCCATTCGCTTTTACGCCTACGGCCGAGCGGGGATGTCTTGCCGTATTAAATTTTTCATTTTTTAGCTCTTCTGTATTGCCTTTGTATTGCAGAATAGGTCCTGAAGCCAGCATGTGAGGCCAGTTATAGCCTTTTTCCCAGTTACTCTGTTCATTGAATTTTGCTATATGCAATTTCCCTTTTTTATCTATGCCCACTGCGGCCAGAGCTCTCTGCCCGCGTACGGTTTGCGAACTGATGCGGTTAGTATCAATAACTTCATTGTCTATGCGAAGATAATTAACCGACCCCCCGTTTTTAATATCGAAAAAAGAGCCGTTCAATGCTATGGCGGCATTGTATTGTTTGCCGAAATTGCCGGTAGTTATGAGTTGGTTTTTATGATAACCGATTTGTAATTTAGGAGCGAAGCAGCCGCGTTTTATTTCTACGTATGAAATGTTTTGGTTAGAATTGAAAAGATTTTTTTCGTTGAAATGATGCCGGTAAAAATGTACTTTGTTCTTCACTTTTGTTTTATTCCAGTCGGCACTTACAAATGTGAGGGAATCTACATTTTGAGAGAATGATACTATTTGAATGAAGGATAAAAATGAGAATAATAAAAAGCACTTCATGATTGTTTTTTGTTTCAAAAGTAATAGTTTTTTTATTGTATGCATCTACTTATTGTAAGCCTGTTATTTTCTTATAAAAAAACCACAACTAAAAAGCTGTGGTTTACTACTATAAAAATTGTGAATGATTATTTTTCTTCTATGGGCTCTATCTGCTCTTGGTCGTCAATGCTAAAGGGAGGAACACCCACGCTGATGCCGCCGTCTGTATTGTGATGTGCAATATCTTCTTCTGTACCGAAGGGTCTTTCGCCGATCAGCTTTTCTACATCAGACTTGTAGAGTACTTCTTTTTCCAGTAAAGCTTTTGCCAGTTTTTCTACTTCTTCTTTTCTTTCGGTAAGTAAAGCGATAGTGCGTTCATAAGCCTCTTCAATAATTCTTCTTACTTCCTCGTCTATCATTTTACCGGTTTCTTCGCTGTAAGGCTTATTGAAGGCATTTTCATTCTGCGGATCGTAGTAGCTTACATTTCCGATTTTCTCGTTCATGCCATATACCATGATCATTGAGTAAGCTATTTTAGTTACCTGCTGCAAGTCGTTAGAGGCGCCGGTAGAAATTTTGCCAAAGAATATTTGCTCTGCTGCTCTTCCGCCCAATGTCATACATACCTGGTCAATCAATTGATCCGTGTCATATAAATACTGTTCCTTGGGCGTATATTGCGCATAACCCAGCGCGGCTGTGCCTCTGGGCACAATGGTAACTTTCAGCAGCGGGTAGGCATGTTCAAGAAACCATCCGCAAACTGCATGTCCGGCTTCATGATAAGCAATTATTTTTTTCTCGCTGGGAGCAATTATTTTGTTCTTCTTTTCCAGTCCTCCTATCACTCTGTCTATTGCGTCTTGGAAGTCAGAAAAGTCTACGGCATTTTTGTCTTTACGGGCGGCTATAAGCGCAGCTTCATTACACACGTTGGCAATATCCGCTCCGGAAAATCCGGGTGTTTGCTCCGCCAGTTTGTTGAGGTCTAAGGTTTCTGAAACTTTTATCGGTTTCAGGTGAACTTTAAATATAGCTTCTCTTCCTTTTACATCGGGCAGGTCTATACTGATTTGCCTGTCGAAACGTCCTGGTCGTAAAAGTGCCGAATCCAGTACGTCGGGGCGGTTTGTGGCTGCCAGAATAATAATGCCGCTTTCGCCTCCGAATCCATCCATTTCTACCAGCAACTGGTTCAGTGTATTTTCACGCTCGTCGTTGCTCATCATTACGTTTTTGCCGCGGGCACGGCCAATGGCATCAATTTCATCTATAAAAATGATACAAGGCGCTTTTTCTCTTGCCTGTTTAAATAAATCTCTTACACGGCTGGCGCCCACACCTACAAACATTTCTACAAAATCAGATCCGCTCATGCTGAAAAACGGCACTTGGGCTTCGCCGGCCATTGCTTTGGCTATAAGCGTTTTACCAGTTCCCGGAGGACCTACTAGCAAGGCTCCTTTAGGTATTTTACCTCCCAGGTTAGTATATTTTTTAGGATTCTTAAGAAAATCTACAATCTCCATCACTTCTACCTTAGCCTCATCTAATCCTGCTACATCTTTAAAAGTGATATTTACTTTAGAGCCTTTATCAAAAAGCTGGGCTTTGGATTTTCCTATAGAAAAGATACCACCGCCACCGCCGCCACCGGCTCCGCTTGCGCCACTCATTTTTCGCATAAGAATGATCCAGATAAATACCATTAGTATCAATGTGATGATGGTGCTGAACCACCCGGAGTTCATCCACCCGCCTTCATCTGTAACTTTTGAGGGTACCTGTGCTACCTCCGGGTTTTCTTTATAGAAATCGGTCATCCCGGCTTCATAGGCATCCCAATTAATAACCGTGAAGTAAAACAAAGGTTGCGTTTCGGCAGCTTTTTTTATGGCGTCTACATTTGCTTTAGGTAAATCTTTGAAAAACTGATCGTAGTAGGGTTTAGCAAGGCTGTCTTTTTTTATATAAACTCTTACAACTTCTTTGTTTTTTACCTGTTCTATATTTTTTACATCGCCATTTTTTACCATATCGTATTTAAATACCTGCTCGGTAATGGCGCGTGTATCGCTGCTGGAAGGATTCCAGAACATTACGTATCCGATAATACCCATGAATATAACCATGTATATCAGGTAAATGTTCCTTCCGTTGTTTTTTTTGTTGTTGCCAAAGTTCCCGGGAACTTTAGGCCGCTGTTTCTCGTCCGACATTCAATTAATTATTTTAAAACTTTTTATTTTGTTGTGCAGGGTCTGCGTAAGCGCTTTCCACGCCATCGCTCCATAATTCTTCCAATTTGTAATATCCTCTGATATTGGGAAGCATTATGTGTACTACTACATTTACATAATCAAGGATAATCCAGTTCAGCGCATCGTAACCTTCTACTTTAAAAGGGCTTTCTTTGCATTTTTCTTTTACCCGTTCCTGTACGTGATCGCCAATGGCTTTGACTTGTGTAGTGCTCGAAGCTTCGCAAATAATAAAGAAATCGCCAACTGATTCTTCAATTTTTCTTAAATCCAGTGAGAGAATATTTTCGCCTTTCTTTTCCTGAATGGCAGCTACTATCACTTTTAGGATTTTGGCATTTTTAGCGAGCTTTTTGTATTTTGTACGCTCTTGCGTTTCGATTTTTTGTTTACCCAAAAAAG
This sequence comes from Bacteroidota bacterium, assembly GCA_023386235.1. Lineage (GTDB taxonomy): Bacteria > Bacteroidota > Bacteroidia > Chitinophagales > Chitinophagaceae > Haoranjiania. Next base: position 146,313 of record JAEWKC010000009.1, read on the forward strand.
TTTCTTTTTCTTTTTACTGTTAAATAAATTTTTTCCGTTAAAAATACGCAGTTAATTAAGTTGCAATTAGTAAAAAACGGCGTAAAATCTTATCTTCGCAAATGTAACAATCTTTTCATTAAATTAATGCAAATATTAAGCCGACATTTAACGATTTTAGACGAAACAGACAGCTCCAACAACTATGCCATGAGAATGATAGATGACAGCGCTGCACAACATGGCGACGCCTGGCTGGCATTGCATCAAACAGCAGGAAAGGGACAAAGAGGCAAAAAATGGCAAAGTGAAAAAGGTAAAAATATATTGCTCTCCATTGCTTTAAGGCTTGATACCATTGTAACAGAACAGTTTTACCTTTCAGCAGCAATGGCTTTGGCTGCCCGCAATTTCTTCTCCCGGCACGTGTATACAGATGAGAAAGTTAAGTTAAAGTGGCCAAACGATATTTTTTGGGGTGACATAAAGGCAGGAGGTATGCTGATTGAGAATAAAATAATCGGACAAAAATGGGATTGGGCGGTAGTAGGTTTTGGAATAAATATTAACCAGGAAGATTTTGACCAGCACTTTCCTAAAAAGGCGGTATCTCTTAAAATGATTAGAGGCGTTGATTTTGACATAGCAGAGCTTGCAGAAGAATTGTATACCGACGTAGAGAAATACTACACGTTGTTTGAGCAGGAGGAATACCAAAAATTACTCAACGAATACAACAATTACCTGTACAAAAAAGGACAAACCGTGCGCTTTAAGAAAAACAATATCAGCTTCGACGGAGAAGTTATCGGCGTAAATAATACAGGTAAATTAATGATAAAGACTTCCATGCTGGAAGAGTTTGATTTTGGAGAAATTGAATGGGAAGTTTAATAAATTTGATATGATTACAATTCAGAGTTTTACTTTTAGTCCTTTTCAGGAGAACACTTATATTTTAGCCGATGATAAAGGCAGCGCGATAATTATTGACCCGGGTATGTATTTTACCGCCGAAAAAGAACGCATGGAACAGGAAATTATGCGAAAGGGCTGGGAGGTTGAAAAAATAGTGAATACCCATTGCCATATTGATCATATATTTTCCGTAGAATGGGCACACCACAAATATGGTGTAAACATCGCCATTCATCCCGATGAAAAAAAACTTTTGGACAATGGAACAGAAATGGCGGAAAAATTTGGTTTGAGCTTTGAAAAATATACGGGATTAATTGAATTTTTTAAAGAGGGCAATTCAATACAGGTAGGAGATGAAACACTGGTAGTGATAGAAGCGCCGGGGCATTCGCCGGGTGGCGTGTGTTTCTACAACCCGGCACAGAAGATATTAATTGCCGGCGATGTATTGTTCAAAGAAAGTATAGGAAGAACCGACCTGCCGGGCGGAAATCACGAACAACTTATTTCAAACATTCAAAATAAAATTTATACACTGCCTGACGATGTAGTGGTATATGCCGGTCACGGCCCATCGACAACTATAGGCCATGAAAAGAAAAACAATCCTTTTGTGCAGGCATAATATTCTTTAAGTTTAAAAAAAATAATAATGAAGCATTTTTTTGTATTAGCTATGGCAGCTTTTTTAATGATAAGCTGTGGCAATAATAAAGGTGGTAAGTTTACCATCACGGGTAAATTAGAAAACCTGTCGGCCACCAATATAGCGCTTGATATTTTATCCTTGGAAAACAGCAATCCAATGTCGGTAGATACCGCTACAGTTGCAGCTGACGGCACTTTTAAGTTGGAAGGAAATGCCGGGGAAGAAAAAATCTATAGAATTGTAATAGACGGAAGCGATAGCAAGCAATGGATTTTTATAAATGACGACAAGGATATGGAAGTAACATTGAATGGGGCAGACCTGTTTCGCTCAAAAGCAACCGGCTCTAAGGCTACGCAGGAGCTTTATACTTTTATGGACGAATACAATGCAAAAGATTCTTTGCTGATGAATGATTTTAGTAAGTTAGATGAATTGCAGAAAAAAGGCAATCTTACGGCTTCTGAAGACAGCCTCGCGGCGGCTATTATGCAGGGAAGAGATACAAGAGTTGCCGACCTGAATAACAGCGTAATTCAATTTGTGAAAAATGCCGAAAGCCCCGCGGGTGTATACTTTGCGCTGTCTGCTTTAGGAGTAAGGAGCATAGAACCAAAGCAACTGGAGCAACTGGCAAAACAGGCTTCTGCTAAATTTAAAAGCAGCAAAGATTTGCAAAACCTGTCTAATCTTATAAGCACGCAGGTAGCGGCAATGAATAATAATATTGCAGGCGGTTCGGGTGCTTACGCGTTAATGAACCAACAGGCACCTGACTTAACCATGCAGACTCCTGACGGCAAATCAATGAAAATTTCAGACTTTAAAGGAAAATATGTATTGGTAGATTTTTGGGCAAGCTGGTGCGGACCCTGCCGTGCAGAGAATCCGAATGTGGTAGCTGCCTATAACCAATTTAAAGATAAAAACTTTACTATTTTAGGAGTATCGCTCGATAAAGAAAAAGACGCATGGCAAAAAGCTATTAAAGACGACAATCTTACCTGGAGCCATATGAGCGACCTCAAGTTTTGGGAGTCGGCAGCTGTACCGGCTTACAGGTTTGAAGGCATACCTTTCAATGTGTTGTTAGATCCACAGGGAAAAATCATTGCAAGCGATTTAAGAGGCAGCGCGTTAAGCGCCAAATTAGGCGAGGTATTACAATAAATAAATTTCCAATGCAAATTTTAGACGGTAAATCAGCTTCAAAAGCGGTAAAAGAACAACTAAAAAAAGAAGTCGATAAAATAGTAGCAAGTGGCAATAGAGCGCCACACTTGGCGGTGATACTTGTAGGGAATAACGGTGCCAGCGAAACCTACGTGACCAGCAAACAAAAGTCATGTGCAGAAATAGGCATGACCTCTACTTTGCTTCGCTTTGAAGCAACTATCTCCCAAGACGCTTTGTTGCAGGAAATTGAAAAAGTTAACAACAATGAAGCTATTGACGGATTGCTTGTGCAGTTGCCCTTGCCTGAGCATATCAACGAACAAAAAGTAATTGAAGCCATCAATCCCGCAAAAGATGTGGATGGTTTTCATCCTATCAGCGCCGGCAATTTAATGCTGGGCATGCCCACTTTTATACCGGCCACACCATACGGCATAGTTTTGATGTTGCAGCATTATGGTATAGAAATAGCCGGCAAGCACGCGGTAATTGTAGGCCGCAGCAATATTGTGGGCCGACCCATGAGCATCTTACTTAGCAATAATTCAGCTTACGGCAACTGTACCGTTACATTGTGTCACAGCCGTACAAAAAACCTGAAAGAAATGTGCCTGCAGGGCGATATTTTGGTGGCTGCATTAGGCAAGCCGGAATTTGTAAAAGCAGATATGGTGAAGGAAGGTGCTATTGTGATAGATGTAGGCATCACGCGCGTGGATGATACTTCTGCAAAACGTGGTTACAAGATAAAAGGCGATGTTGCCTATGATGAAGTAGCTCCCAAAACTTCTTATATTACCCCTGTGCCCGGCGGCGTGGGACTAATGACCATCGCGGGCTTGCTTAAGAATACTTTGGCGGCGTATAAGAATAGAGTAGCTCTGTAAAAAAATCTCTTTCATCCGTGATAATCATCAGACAAATACAACGATCAGATAACGAAAAGCTTGCAGCCATTATCCGTTCGGCATTTGTTGAGTATGATGCGCCGCAAACAGGCACTGTTTACTCCGATGCTGCTACAGATGATTTGTTCGCGTTGTTTCAAAATGAAAAATCTGTATTGTGGGTAGCGGAAGAACATGGAAAAATATCAGGTTGCGGCGGTGTCTATCATACGGCAGGCTTGCCGGATGATTGCGCGGAACTGGTAAAGCTTTATCTGGATAAAGCCGCGAGAGGCAAAGGCATCGGGAAGCAATTAATGAATAAATGTATAGAATCGGCTAAATTGTTAGGCTATCAATCTTTGTATATAGAAAGTCTGCCACATTTTTCTAATGCGGTAAATATGTATGAAAGAGCAGGATTTACGCACCTTTCAGCACCTCTGGGTCAATCCGGGCATACATCCTGCAATGTGTGGATGTATAAAGAATTGTAGTTATCCGCAACGAGCAATTTTATTTCTTTTATCTTTGCGTTTCTAAATTTTTTTAATTAATGCATTTTAGTGATACAGATAAATATGATGTATTACCGGTGATGGAATCTTTCTACACCATTCAGGGAGAAGGATTTTATCAGGGGCACACTGCTTACTTTATCAGGCTGGGAGGCTGTGATGTAGGCTGTCACTGGTGCGATGTGAAAGAAAGCTGGGACGCTGCGGCGCATCCTGAATTTTCAGTAGAAGCCATAGCAGAAAAAGCTTTGCAGGAAACAGGGGGCAGCGCGCAAAATATCATCGCCGTTATTACCGGTGGTGAACCTTTGATGTACAATCTGGATGCGCTCACAAATACCTTGCATAATAAAGGATTCACTATAAATATAGAAACATCCGGCGCGCACCCTTTCAGTGGGAACATTGACTGGGTATGCCTTTCGCCAAAAAAATTTAAAGAACCTTTGCCGGAGATTTTGGAAAAGGCCGATGAACTGAAAATAATTGTTTACAACAAATCAGATTTTGCCTGGGGAGAAAAATACGCCGCAAGGGTAAGAGATAATTGTAAATTATATTTTCAGCCGGAATGGAGCGTAAAAGAAAAAATGACACCGTTGATAATTGATTATATCAAACAAAACCCTCAATGGGAAATAAGCCTGCAGGTGCATAAATATATGAATATCCCTTAGTCTTTGCAAGGGATTTATTCTTTTCTTTCTACAAGTAAAGCATATACAAGCAAAGCCGCTACAACAGACCCAAAGAAAGCAAAGCTCCTGTTTACGTCAAATACCGATATTAGTACATAATGAATTGCGCCAATCACCAAGCCTATGATGATGTATGGATAAAATGAGTTGCTCGAAAATTTTTTCATGTGTATTAAAAACGGAATTAGTACAAAATAAAAATAACTTTATTACGAATAAAAATTATTTGCAAATGTAATCATTATTTGTTCTGATAGGTAATGTTTATGAGTAATATCATCTTTAACGCAAAAGTAAAAAACTAATTTTGCAGCAATAAAAAATTATCAGATGCAAACAAATAACAGGTGGCTGATAGCCATTATGGGTACTGTTTTACAGTTAGGGTTGGGTACTGTATACGCGTGGAGTTTTTTTCAAAATCCAATTGCTGAGGCGTATAGCTGGAGCAACTCGCAAGTGGCATGGGCATTCAGCATTGCTATATTCATGTTGGGTATATCTGCGGCGTGGGGCGGTACGGTTATGCCTAAGTTCGGTCCGAAAAAATTAGCAATCATCGGAGGGCTATTGTATGCGTCAGGATATTTTATTGCATCTTTTGCTTTGGCGCAGCACAATCTTTTATTGCTCTATCTTGGCTTTGGAGTTGTAGGAGGTATCGGTCTTGGTTTGGCGTATGTAACACCGGTTACAACCGCTTCTAAATGGTTTCCTGACAAGCAGGGATTGGTGACAGGTATGGTAGTAATGGGTTTTGGTTTGGGCGCAGTGCTGATGTCTAAAATACTGGCTCCTGTATTTATGCGAATGACAGAAAATGATATGGGTAAAGTATTTCTCTACATAGGTTTTACCATGTTGATATTACTTCCTGCTGCGGCTGCTTTCCTTCGTTTTCCTGACGGGGAAAAACAAAATAAAAATACAGATAATCCCGCTGCGAAACCACCGGTGAAAAACGCGCTGTTCTCCAGGCAGTTTATTATAATGTGGCTGATATTTATGTTTAATGTGGTAGCCGGTATGATATTTATTTCTTTTCAATCGCCTTTGTTGCAGGATTTGCTGCGGTTGCGTATACCTGAAGGAATAGATATTCAATCGCCGGAAACGGTAGCACATCTGGCTTCTGCTGGCGCTACATTGATCGCACTCAGTTCGCTATGCAATGGACTGGGCAGATTTGTTTGGGGAGCGGCGTCAGATAAAATTGGGCGTATTCAAACTTTCAGAATATTATTAGGCGCACAGGCTATAGTATTTTTAATATTGATTTTTCTTAAGCAGCCTGTTATTTTTTCGGTATTGGTATGCTTTGTATTGTTGTGCTACGGAGGAGGTTTTGGCGTGGTGCCTTCATTTGTAAAGGATGTATTCGGTACAAAGCTAATGCCCGTAGTGTACGGCGCTATACTTACCGCATGGGGAGTAGGAGGCATTATAGGCCCGCAAATAGTAGCTTTTATGAAAGATAATTATGGCGATAAAGCCGGCGTTTATTCTTTCGCGATAGGTTTGATAATTCTGTTGGCCGGTTTTATATTATCATTGATTTTTAAAAAGAATGAAAAGTTTGTATCGGGTGAATAAATCATAATACCATTTTATTCGGCTTGAATTTTGACAATTGTTTTTTATGTGGCTACAACCTCAATATCAAGATACAAAAGAGTTTCAAACCTTTTGGAAGCAGGGCAACGGCAAAGAACTGATAGACATGTCTGGTGCACAGGTTTCATTAGAAGGTTTTGATGAATATGCGCATTTGTATTACGAAGCAGATACATTGGGCGACTTAGCTGTAAAGGATTTATTTTTTACAATGCCGTTTACAGAAGCATATAAACGCATAGAAAACTACGCTGTACACGGAATAGATGATACAGTCGATGTGCCGGAAAGCGTAAGAAATTTATTTATGCAAATGCAGACACAACCTGATTGGTTAAATACCCCTTTGCTGCAAGCAGGCGCTGAACTGTGCATGAGATCCGGGTTAAACGCGCTGGTGGTACTAAGAGATTTTACTTTAATGGGCGGATACGATTATGCCTACCTGAACAAGCCTTTGATATTTACAGGCGCTTTGAAGAAAGGTGCTGTAAAAAGATTAACCGATACGCTGGATTTTTGGGTGAATGTTACGCGCGTAAATGCTTTGCAGATACACGCCAAAGGATATGAATTTTGTGCTAAGACCAGGATGATTCATTCTTATTCAAGATTGATGATTTTAGAGAAGATGAAAAACTGGAATACAAAACAATGGGGCTTGCCCGTTAACTCCTGGGATATGATAGCCACCTACATCGGCTTTAGTCTCACGTTTTGTTTAGGATTAAAAAAGTTAGGAATGGAAATCTCTGAAGAAGAGGAATTGGGATTGTTTCATTTGTGGAAATATGTAGGCTACCTGATAGGAATACCTGCCGAATACATTCCTGATAATGCAAGAGAAGCTACCGAGCAATTTTACTTATGGTCTTCTATTCAGCCCTCTTCCGATGTGGATTCTGTAATGCTGGCAAAGTCCTTACTGAATGAAAATTTAGAATCGACAATTTATAAAAGAATGTACATGCGCAAAAGACTGCGTTATCTGCATATATGCTGCAACTGGTTTTTACTGGATGCGGAAACAAATAAAAGACTGCAAATACCGGATGTAAGTTTTAAAAATGCTTTTCCGAAGTTATTGATAATGCGCAACAAAAGAACGAAGAGTCAAAGCCGGAATAAGCAAGTAATGAAAGGAGATAAAGCCCAGCAAAAAGTACTGAATGATTATCTTATTCATTCTCCGCGAAATACACACGGGTAGGCGATCGCAGATATCAATTCCGTGTGTATGCTTCAAAAATAATTTCCTATTTATTCAAACTGATAGTATATAAATCAATTCTTCTGTCTTTCATAGTTTGTACAGAACCGAAATGATGCAGGTCTTTCAAATGATTTAGATCTACATCTACAATCAGCGTCATTTCTGTATTGGGTGTAGCTTCCGCTTTAATGCCGTTAGTAGGGAATGCAAAATCCGAAGGTGTGAAAACAGCAGCCTGACCGAACTGAATATCCATATTACTTACTTTAGGCAAATTGCCTACACAGCCTGCAATGGCCACATAGCACTCGTTTTCGATGGCCCTGGCGGCAGCGCAATTGCGTACACGCGTATAGGCATTTTGTGTATCGGTAAGGTAGGGTACGAATAATATTTTCATTCCCTGGTCAGCAAGTATTCTTGGTAGTTCGGGAAACTCTACATCATAACAAATAAGAATACCGATCGGTCCACAGTCGGTTTCAATAACTTCAATTTTATCGCCACCGGTCATGCCATAATATTTCACTTCGTTGGGAGTTATATGCACTTTCCTGTATTCAGATATGCTTCCGTCTCTGTGCAGCAGGTAGCTTGTGTTGTAGAGATTGCCATCTTGTTCTGTAGGCATGCTGCCGGCAATGATATTTACATTATAAGATATGGCAAACTCAGATATCTTGTTTTTTATTTCTTCCGACTTCTTCGCAAGCTCGCGCATAGCTTCATGCTCAGCAAGATGGTTAAGGTCTGCGAGTAATGGTGTGTTGAAAAATTCAGGGAATAAAACAAAGTCAGACTTATAATCGCTAAGCACATCAACAAAATATTCTATCTGCTCGTAAAACGCGTCAATCGTAGCAAAGTGGCGCATTTGCCACTGTACCAAGCCTAAGCGAATGGTACTGTCTGCCAAAGTATTTTTCTTTAAGGAATAATAAATATTATTCCATTCCATCTGCAAGGCATAGCCTTTAGACTCTTTATCATCTTTTAAATAATTGGGCAATATTTGTTTGATATGAAAATCGTTAGACAACTGGAAAGTGAGTACGGGGTCGAATATTTCTTTATTGATTACTTTTTTCACATATTCGGCAGGCTTTATTTCATGCGAATATTTATGATAGTTGGGCATACGGCCGCCGATAACGATGGACTTAAGATTCAGTCTTTCGCAAAGTTCTTTTCTGGCGTCGTACATTCTTCTTCCCAATCGCAAACCTCTGTAATCGGGATGTACAAACACTTCTATGCCATACAATACATCGCCGGAATTGGTATGAAAGCTAAACCTGGCATTGTCAAAAACTTCTTCGTAGCTATGCTTTTCACCTAAAAATTTATAACGTACAATTATGGAAAGCGCCACTGCTACTACTTTTCCGTCTACTTCTACACATATTTGTCCTTTGGGAAAAATATGCAGCAATCTTTCAATTGTTGTTTTTTTCCATACCTCTGTTTCATAGTCATACGCACTGATCATGGAACTGATGAGCTGATCGTAATCTTCTAACTTTAAATTTCTTACTTCTACCTGCATATTAAAATTATTGTATAGTTTATTTATTTAGTATTAGTTTGCTGAAAAGTGCAAAATAATTATTTTTTATTTTCAAGCTGTTTGTTCATTTTACTTCTGTCAGTAAAGAAGTAAAGAAGCGCGCCGGCAAAATATAAAAGTACATCAATTATATCTCCTGCAAATTTAGTATTCCATTTCGGAAAAAAATATTCTGTAATAATACTGATTACTACCGACCATAAAATTACTTCAGGTAGCGTGAAGTTGTACTTTTTTTGGAAGAGGAACTGCCTTTCTATTTTTATTAAATGCAGCAATACTGGCATAAGCAGTAGAGGATCGGCATAATTGTCGGCTAATGGAAAGCTAATATTCATGAGCTTTTGCATAACCTGATGTATTAGGAATAATACAAGACAAATAATAAAAAGGAGATGACTGCTCATTAAAAAGCGGCGATAAATGTAAATAGTAAAACAATGGCTGCAATGGGCGAAAACAAAAGTACTAACAGCATCACAGGTGTTTTAAGTATAGTAATGATAATTTTCTTAGCAGGCTTGTCATCTTTATCCGGAGTGTACCAGTTCCACAATGCTTTGGCTCGCTCTATCATTATATGCCGTATTTCTTCGCCCGCTGAGTGGTGCTCATGCGGGTTGCTATTGTCGTTCATTTTATTAATCATTATTATTTTTTTTCGGATTTACGGCTTCCCACATTCTTTGTAAAAACAGCTGCATGGAAAGAGCGTTCGGTATGTCGTCAACAATCAGCAGAAAGTTGGTTCCTATTTGTTTCAGCCTGGCTTTATTGGTGCCGGTTTGCAGATATTGTAAAATATTGTTGAACAGTATACTTTCAAAATAAGGCGAATTATTTTTATTAATAAAGTAGCACCGCATTTTTTTATCTTTTAAAATGATTTTCTCAAACCCAATGTTGATGCCGTTTTTACGGCTTCTTACTACAGCAAACAAATCATCTACCTGCCTGGGGGGCAACCCGAATCTGTCGGTCAGTTCTTTATAAAAATCTTTTAATTCCTGTTCCGTTTCCAGGCTGTCTAATCTTGTGTAAAGCGAAAGTCTTTCCGAAATGCTTTCTACATATTCATCGGGTATTAGTATTTCTAAGTCGCTGTCGATAGTGCAGTCGGTCACAAAATTATCCTGTAAGCTAATTTCATCTTTGAAAAGTTCTTTAAACCTATTTCGCTTTAGTTCCTTGATGGCTTCCTCCAGAATTTTTTGATACATTTCAAAGCCAATGTCGGCCATGAATCCGCTTTGCTCACCTCCCAATAAGTTTCCTGCCCCGCGAATATCAAGATCGCGCATGGCAATTTGAAAGCCGCTGCCTAAATCACTGAATTGCTCCAGTGTTTGCAGTCTTTTTCTGGAATCGGCTGGTAGTGTACTCATAGGCGGAGCTATCAGGTAGCAGAAAGCTTTTTTATTGCTTCTGCCTACGCGGCCGCGCAATTGATGCAAATCGCTTAATCCAAAGTGATGCGCGTTGTTAATAATGATCGTATTTACATTAGGAATGTCTACGCCGCTTTCTACAATATTGGTACACACGAGTACATCGTATTTCCTTTTTATAAAATCTATTATTTTTCCTTCCAGCTCCTTCCCGTCCATTTGTCCATGTGCATAAGAAATGCTTAGGTCCGGGCAAAGATTTTGCAATAGAGCACTCATTTCTTTTACACCTTGTATCCTGTTAAAAATAAAGAATACCTGTCCGCCTCTTTCTGCTTCAAAATAAATAGCGTCTCTTATAAAGTCCTGGTTAAAAGTATGTACTTCTGTTTGTATAGGCTGCCGGTTTGGCGGCGGCGTATTAATAATGCTGAAATCCCTGGCGCCCATCAGGCTAAACTGTAAAGTACGCGGTATGGGCGTTGCGGTAAGTGTAAGACTGTCTACTGTGGTTTTTATGGTTTTCAGTTTTTCTTTATGCCCCACACCAAACTTCTGCTCTTCGTCTACTATCATAATGCCCAGGTCTTTAAACTTTACATCTTTTCCCAGCAGAGCATGTGTGCCTATGATGATGTCGGTTTTTCCTTCGGACAATTGATGAAGGGTTTCTTTTTTTTCTTTGGATGATTTAAAACGATTGAGGTAGTCTACTTTTACCGGAAATTCTTCTAATCTTTCTGCAAAAGTTTTATAATGCTGATAGGCCAAAATAGTTGTGGGCACAAGCACTGCGGCTTGCTTGCCGTCTACTACCGCCTTGAATGCGGCACGAATAGCTATTTCTGTTTTCCCGAAGCCCACATCTCCGCAAATAAGCCGGTCCATAGGCGCAGAATTTTCCATGTCGCGTTTTACGTCGGCAGTAGCCTTGCTTTGGTCAGGAGTGTCTTCATATATAAAACTGGCTTCCAGCTCTGTATTCATATAATTGTCTGGAGAAAACGCAAAGCCTTGCTGTGCCTTGCGTTCAGCGTATAGCTTTATTAGATCAAAAGCTATTTCTTTTACTTTGGCTTTGGTTTTTTCCTTTAACCTGTTCCATGCGTCGCTGCCCAGTTTATTTATTTTAGGTACTGTGCCGTCTTTGCCGGTGTACTTAGAAATTTTATGTAAAGAATTGATGTTTACATAAAGTATATCCTGATTTTGATAAATAATTCTTACGGCTTCCTGTACATTACCATTGACTTCCAGCTTCTGTAAGCCACTATACACGCCAACTCCATGATCTATGTGCGTAACATAGTCACCGGGCTGCAGCTCTTTTAGCGCCTTTAATGTAAGCGCTTTACTTTTGTTGAAAGCCTGTTTTACTTTATACTTGTGATATCGCTGAAATATCTGGTGATCGGTATAGCAAACCATTTTCAGATCATCATCAATAAACCCTTGGTGAATGCTTTTGCCTATAGGTGTAAATTGGATTTCAGTATTTAAATCGGTGAAGATGCTGTTGAGCCTTTCCAGTTGTTTGCCCTGGTCGGAGAAAAGATAAATATTGTACTGTTTTTTTTCGTAAGATTTAAGGTCTTCTATCAGCAATTCAAAGTTCCTGTTGAAAGAGGGCTGTGTTTTGGTGCTGAACTCTATTTCAAAAGTAGCAAAGTGTGGCTGATAGCCCATTTCTATCAGGTTGCTGTTTTGTAAATGCAGGTTGATATCTTCTCCGGGTATAAAGTCTTCTTTATTTACATCTTTCCATACTTGTGTTTCTGACGTATACGGCTCTTCTAAAGTAATGGAAGTATTTTTTTTAGTTATGAATTCTTCAAGATCTTCCCACTGTTTTTTTATGGCTTCTTCTATTACATCCCAGTCTTTTAGCCAGTAGATGGTATTGTTAGGAAGGAAATCGAAAAAAGATATTTTTTCTTCCGATACAAACTGGCTTTCTACATTGGGTATAATGGACACCTGTAGTAATTTTCTCTCGCTCAATTGTGTCTCCGGATCAAACAGCCTGATACTGTCTACATCGTTTCCGAACAACTCTATGCGATAAGGTTTTTCGTTTCCAAATGAATAAATATCAAGAATGCCGCCGCGAACGGCAAAATGTCCGGGTTCGTAAACGAAATCGGTTCGCTCAAATCCCTGGTTAATGAGTTTGTTCAGCAGTGCATCTATATCAAGCGCATCGTTGGTGCTGATCTGGATAATGTTTTCGCTTAAAGACCGGGGCATCACTACTTTTTCAAAAATAGCTTCCGGGTAAGTAATAATCATTCCCGATCTGGCACCCGTAGGCTGTGCAAATCTGGTAAGCGCTTCTGTGCGCAACATTATATGCGACGTATTGAGTGCTTCAAAATTTTTCCTGCTTTTAAACGATCCCGGGTAATAAAAGATATTTAAAGCGTTGGTCAGGTTTTCAAGTGTATTATGGAAATACGCGGCTTCTTCGGCATCATTTAAAATAAAAACATGATTAAACTCTTTTAGCCTTTCGTGCATAAATACAGAAGCTGCCACAAATTCTGAAGAACTTCCGTAAAGATTTTTTAAATAAATCTTTTCCGAAGAAGCAAAAGAAAGCCTGTCCGACAATTGATTGAGCCGGGGAGATGCAGAAAAAGCATTCAGTAGAGAAGTTAAATTCATAAACGCGCTGCAAAATTATATCTTTTTTGTGCAAAAATTCTTTTAAAAGAGTTGTATTGAAGTTATTTTTGCGATACTACAAAATTATAACTACCGCTTATGACACTTACTTTAGGAAAAACTACAATTAATTTACCCAAATGGTCAATTATTATTCCCCTTGTAGCGTGGCTGAGTTATGCGCTGAATTATCTTAATTTAGGAGATTTTTATTCTTATGTAATGGGGGCATTGCTTATAGGGAGCGTAATGGCTGCCGTACACCATGCGGAAGTTGTGGCCCACAAAGTAGGAGAACCATTGGGAACATTGATTTTAGCCTTAGCGGTTACAGTTATTGAAGCCGGTCTTATTATTTCACTGATGCTTGCAGGAGGCCCCGACGCCTCTACCTATGCCAGAGATACAATTTTTGCCGCGGTTATGATCATTTTAACCGGGATAGTAGGTATCTGTTTGCTGGTAGGAGGCTTTAAGTTTGTAGAGCAGCAGTTTGTGCTGAGAGGGGTGAATACGGCATTGGTTGGTCTTACGGTGATCGTGATGCTTTCTATGATACTTCCTAATCTTACGGTAAGCGAGCCCGGGCCTTATTTCAATACATCGCAGCTAATATTTGTAGGAGTTGTTACATTAATCATTTATTTAACTTTTGTATTGGTGCAAACAGTAAGGCACAGAGATTATTTCCTTCCCCCGATATTTGAAAGTAATAAAGAGTCTAAAGACGCCAAAGACGCTAAGGATGCAAGAGAAGCTAACGAGAAAGAAAGGGAAGAGCTTGGTACTGCCGAAATCGATAATAAAGAAGATACCGACTCTGTTAATAATAATTACGAAGATCATCACGCCGATCCCCCAAGTAATATTACTGCCTGGTCTAGCGCGGTTTTGCTGCTAATAAGCCTGGGCGTGGTGATTATTTTAGGTAAAGCGCTTTCTCCCGATATTGAAGCGGGGGTAGTACAAATAGGTGCTCCTAAAAGTCTGGTAGGTGTTATTATTGCCGGTATTGTGTTATTGCCCGAAGCCATCGCGGCGGTAAGAGCCGCAAGGAAAAACAGGCTGCAGACAAGTCTCAACCTGGCTTTCGGCTCGGCTATGGCCAGCGTGGGTCTTACTATTCCTACTATTGCGGTCGCTTCCTTGGTACTTGATCTTCCTGTTACTTTAGGTATTGATGAGCGGTCTACAGTGCTTGTAGTAATGGCTATATTTATCAATATGCTATCTCTTGCTCATGGCAGAACCAATATATTGCAGGGCGTAGCGCTATTGGTACTTTTTGCTACTTATTTGTTTACTACTATTATTCCTTAATATTCCAGCAGCATTACGGGCATGGAAACAGAAGTGCTTACTCCCGAATAATTGAGTAGTCCGGTTTGTGAATTTCTAAGATAAGTTTTAATGCTGTTGCCGTCTCTGGAGGCTATTAGCAGGAATTTGCCTGACCGGGAAATCATAAAATCTCTGGGATGCTCATCTGTTTTTTGTTCGCCCACTTTTGAAAGCATACCGTTTTTATCTATTTTAAAAATAGCTATTGAGTTGGTAATGCCTCTATTGGAAGCATACAAAAACTTCCCGTCTGGAGATATTTTAATTGCCGCGCTTCCCTTGTTTTTGTTTTGAGGATTGACTATGCCGGTAGAGATATTCTCCTGCACAAAGCGCAGCGAATCTTCCATTATTTTATAAGTGAATATATTTCCTTCCCATTCATTTAGCAGGTAAAGATGCCTGCCGGCAGCATCTATCGCTAAATGCCGCGGGCTGTGTTCTGCCGATATTTTATATACTTTCGGATTATTAGCTACGGGTGTTTGAGCATTTGCGTTAAAAGAATATTGATACAATTTGTCGCCACCTAAATCGGTCACAAAAAGATATTTATTATCGGGCGAAAATATTGTCTGGTGTGCGTGAGAAGGTTTATTATCGCTTGCAGTGAATCGTATGTTTTGTACAGAAGGTAAAATTTCGCCGTTTTCCGATAATGGATATATTACAAAATTTCCACCCGTATAGTTAGCTACAGAAAGAAATTTGCCCGATTTGTCTACAGCAATATAACAAGGGGCTCCACCTTCTGATGACTGCTGATTGATAGGGAGTAAACTGCCCTGTTTTTGATCGAAATAAAATGAGGAAACCCTGCCATCGCCTTCATTTACACTATAGAGATACTTTTTATTTTTAGAGAAAGCCAGGTAGGAAGGATCGTTAATATTCTCCGTTTTGGATGCCGGTAACAAGCTGCCGCTTTTTTCGTTGAACTTATATATGTGAATACCGCTTTTATCATTCTTGGTATATGTGCCGGTAAAAACATAGCTGTTTCTTGTGCAGGAAAACATAAGCATCATCAGACTTAGAATAAGAAAATGGGTAGTTTTAAGCATGGTAAAAATAAAGTATGAAAGGTAAAATTAATATAAAACAAACAAAAAACCGGATACTGAATGTACCCGGTTTTATTATCATTAAAATACTCAAATAATTACGAGATAATTAATTTAAGCTGTTTTTAAAGAAATCTTTTTAGCTAATTTGCTTTTTAAATTGCTGGCCGCGTTTTTATGAATAATACCGCGCTTCGCTAATTTGTCAATCATAGATATTGTAGAAGGCAATGCTTCATCGTATGCTTTTTCGTCTGTAAGCGTTCTTATTTTACGAATTGCGTTACGAGTAGTTTTGCCATAATAACGGTTTCTGTCTCTGCGTTTAGCAGCCTGACGAACATCTTTCTTGGTAGCTTTATGATTTGCCATAATTATTTAATGCTTTTACTTGAGTATTTTTTATTTCGGACGGCAAAGGTAAGGCAAAATTTCTTATTCAAAAAATAATTTTCTGATTATCTTCCATGTATCATTTTCAAAAAAATATTTGCAATATGCACAAAATAACAAATGTTTTCTTTTTTAAACAAGGATTATAATTGATATTTGTAGATAAATTAGACCTAAAGATAAAAGTCAAGACTAAATTGTATGAAGGATTTTTCATTTATTACCAATTCGCACCCCTCGTATATTGAGCGTTTGTATAAGGATTATACCCATGATCCGGAAAGCATAGACCCCGATTTAAAGAAATTCTTTGAAGGATTTGATTACGCCATAGGTAGTTTTTCCGACAATGGAACCGACACCGGAAATATTAATGCAGACCAGTTGCTCAAAGAACTCAGCGTTTTTAACCTCATTTGGGGGTACAGAAAAAAAGCGCATCTCGTATCTAACACAAATCCTATCAGGCCAAGAAAGAATCGCCATGCCAATCTTGATTTGAAATACTACGGCTTATCAGAGGAAGATTATAATACACATTTTGCAGCAGGTAATCTTATTGGTCTGCCCAATGCAACGCTGAAAGAAATAGAAGATAAGTTAAAAGCAGTGTACACCTCATCGGTAGGCGCAGAATTTCATTCTTTATACAACGAAGAAGAAATAGCGTTCATCATTGATGCCATGGAAAAAAGAATGCTCGAGGAGTTTACTACTAAAAAAAGAAAAAGAATACTCGAAAAAACCAATCAGGCTGTCATTTTTGAAAAGTTTTTACATACAAAATATATAGGACAGAAGCGTTTTTCGCTGGAAGGCGGAGAAGCTTTAATTCCCGCGCTGGACGAAATAATTTTTGATGCAGCCGAAGATGAAGTGAAAGAAGTAGTGATAGGTATGGCACATAGAGGCAGGCTAAATGTATTGGCCAATACTCTTGGAAAAACATACGAGCAAATATTTACAGAGTTTGAAGGTATCATTCCACCAGAAGGCACGCAGGGAAGCGGAGACGTAAAATACCATTTGGGCTTTAGAAGTGATTATATAACCACCAGAGAAAAAACAATCAATCTGCAGCTGATGCCCAATCCCTCTCACCTGGAAGTAGTAGGGCCGGTAGCTTTGGGATTTACAAGAGGCAAAGCCAATACCAATTATAATACCGATTTTGGCTATATTCTTCCTATACTAATTCATGGCGATGCCGCCCAGGCAGGCCAGGGCATAAATTACGAACTGGCGCAAATGAGCGGGCTGGCCGGCTACAACGTAGGAGGAACCATACATATAACCATCAATAATCAAATTGGCTTCACTACCGATTATGATGATGCCCGCACATCTTACTATTGCACATCCATTGCCGATGTTACCAAATCTCCGGTTTTTCATGTAAATGGCGACCATATTGAAGCCGTGGTGCACGTGGCAAAAATGGCCTTTGAGTTTCGGCAGAAATTCCAAAAAGATGTATACATAGATATTCTTTGCTATAGAAGACACGGTCACAACGAAGGTGATGAACCCAAGTTTACACAGCCTACCTTGTACGCGCTGATTGACAATCATCCTAACCCAAGAGAAGTATATACAGAGTACCTGCTGAAGCATGGTAATGAAGATGCCAAAGAAATAGCCATGCAAATGGAGAAAAAATTCTGGTCAGACCTGCAGGAAAGACTGGACGATGTAAAGCAGCAGCCATTACCTTATAAGTTGCAGGAACCCGAAAAGAAATGGAGAGATATGCGCTATGCGAGGGGAGACGACTTTCTGCAATCTCCTGCAACCGGTGTAGAAGAAACGCGTCTGAGAGAATTGATAGACCGTATTTTTGATATAGATGAAGAATTTACGCCTATTAAAAAAGTAAAAAAACTGTTAGATGATAAGATAAAAATATTTAACAACGATAATAAAATAGACTGGGGAACAGCAGAGTTGCTGGCTTATTCTTCCATTATTTCCCAAGGTAAAGATGTAAGAATATCCGGCGAAGATGTAAAAAGAGGAACATTCGCGCACAGGCACGCGGTGCTTTACGACGAAGAAACAAACGAGCAATACAATCGTTTAGACAGGCTGGGAGAGGGTCAGGGAAAACTAAGAATATTTAATTCACTGCTTAGTGAATATGGAGTAATGGGCTTTGAATATGGCTATAGTTTGGTAAACCCAGAAACGCTTACCATTTGGGAAGCACAGTATGGCGACTTTGCCAATGGAGCGCAAATGGTAATAGACGAGTATGTAGCGAGTGCCGAAGAAAAATGGGGAATCATGTCCGGGCTGGTATTGCTGTTGCCACATGGCTATGAAGGCGCGGGTCCTGATCACTCTAATGCACGCCCCGAAAGATTTTTACAAGGCTGCGCGCAATTAAATAACGTAGTCACAAATATCACAACCGCCGCCAATTTATTTCATGCTTTGCGCCGGCAAATTACCTGGGATTTCCGTAAACCGCTAATTCTATTTTCGCCGAAAGCCAACCTGCGTCATCCGGAAAGCTTCAGCCATATCAGCGAATTTACACAGGGAAGTTTTAGAGAAGTGATTGATGACGCATTGGTAGAAAATCCCGAAGAAATTAAGAAAGTTCTTTTTTGCTCAGGAAAAATTTATTTCGATTTACTCGAAAAGAAAAAGAAAGACAACAGAACAGACGTAGCGCTTGTAAGACTGGAACAATTGTATCCCATGCCAAAAAATCAGTTGGTGGAATTGAAGAAGAAGTATAAAAACGCCATCTGGTTCTGGACACAGGAAGAACCTATGAATATGGGCGCGGCATATTATCTGCAAACAACTTTCAAAGCGTTTACATACGGAATTGTAAGCCGCAACCCGGCAGCGGCCACGGCCACCGGATTTGCAAAAGTGCATAAGATAGAGCAGGAAGAAATAATAGAAACCGCTTTTTCCATATAAAAAGTTCAGCTTAAACAATTACAGGATAATCCACAAAACTGAAAACTAAATATAAATTAGAATAATAATGATAGAGATAAAAGTGCCTACGGTAGGCGAATCAATCAACGAAGTTACACTAATAAAATGGGTGAAAAATGATGGCGATTATGTAGAACGAGACGAGGTGATAGCCGAGCTGGAAAGTGAAAAAGCTACTTTTGAAGTGAATGCAGAAAAGGCAGGCGTATTGCATCACGTGGCACAGTTAGACGAAACATTGAAAGTGGGCGATGTGATGGCAAAAATTGACGAGACCGCTAAGCAGGCAAAAGCAGAAGACGAACGGCCGGCATCGGAAGACGAAAAAACAGAAGCTGAAAAAGAACAAAAGAAAGAAGAAAAAGTAGAGAATCAAGAGCCTCCTTCCGAGTCTTCTAAAAACGAGGGAGCCAAAGAGGCAAAGCCGCAAGAAGCCAAAGCCGCAGGAAAAGGCATAATAGAAGTGAAAGTGCCTACGGTAGGCGAATCAATCAATGAAGTTACTTTAATAAAATGGCTAAAGCAGGAAGGAGACCTGGTGAGAAGAGATGAAGCAATAGCCGAGCTGGAAAGTGAAAAAGCTACATTTGAGCTGAACGCCGAAGAATCTGGCAAATTGCAACTGTTGGCAAAAGTAGACGACGTGCTGCAGATAGGACAATTGGTAGCTAAAATTGATTCGGATGTGGCCGTATCTGAAGAGGATGAAACCGAACCGGTTAAAAAAGAAGAAGCAAAACCTGAAGAAGAAAATCAAAAGCAATCCGCTGAGCAGGAGAAAAAAGATGTAAAAGCATCGCCCGTTGCTTCCGCAATGATAGCCGATAAAAAAGTAGATACATCTGATATAAAAGCAAGCGGCGCCAATGGAAAAATCATGAAGAATGATGTGTTGGAAGCTTTGGCAAATCCCGGTAAGCACGCGTTTGCAGATGCTGAGCTAAACACTAGGAAAGAGCGCAGAGAAAAAATGAGCAACCTGCGTAAAACCATTAGCCGTCGTTTGGTAGAATCAAAAAACACTACTGCCATGCTTACCACATTCAACGAGGTAGACATGACGCGTATTATGGATATACGCAAGCAGTATAAAGATAAATTTAAAGAAGCGCATGGAGTAGGCTTGGGTTTCATGAGTTTCTTTAGCAAAGCCTGCGCTATTGCTTTAAGCGAATTTCCTGCTGTAAATGCTTACATTGATGGCAACGAAGTTGTATATCACGATTATGCCGATATCAGCATTGCCGTAAGCACACCTAAAGGCCTTACTGTACCTGTAATGCGGAATGTGGAAAGTATGAGCATGGCAGAAATAGAAAAGAAAGTAATTGATCTGGCCACTAAAGCACGCGATAGCAAATTGAGTATGGAAGAATTGCAGGGCGGCACTTTCACAATTACTAACGGGGGTGTTTTTGGAAGCTTATTAAGCACACCTATCATCAACCTGCCACAAAGCGCCATCTTGGGAATGCATAAAATACAAGAGAGACCTATGGCCGTAAACGGACAGGTGGTGATACTTCCAATGATGTACGTGGCTTTGAGTTACGATCACAGAATAGTTGACGGAAAAGAAAGTGTAAGCTTCCTGGTAAGAGTAAAAGAACTCTTGGAAAACCCTGATTTATTGCTCTTCAGAAAAGATCCTGTAAAGACTTTATTGGAATTATAGTTTTTAAATCAACTTTTCTTCCAAAGCCATTTTTACCAATACGGCTGTATTACGTGCGCCTAATTTAAAAAGCAGGTTTTTGCGGTAACTGTTCACGGTTTCTACTCCCAAAAATAATTGCTGCGCAATCTCTGTATTGGTAAAACCATCAACAATCAATTTTAGCAAATCTTTTTCGCGCGGAGTGAGCCAGACATGTTGTTTAGTGGAGCGTTTCATCAGCATATCTATCTGTTCGCAAAGAAAAGTTTCACCGGCGGCAACTGTTTCAATACTCATCAGGATTTCTTCAGGCATGGCGTTCTTGATCACGTAGCCCGACGCTCCATTTTCTGTCATTTGTCTTACGATGGAATATTCTGAATAACTGGTAAGCGCCACTATTTTTATGGATGGATATTTTTCCTTTATCTCTTTGCACAAATCTATGCCGCTGGCATCTGGAAGGTTGATGTCCAGTAAGAGCACATCGGGCTGCTCTTGCCGGAGATTTGCAAGGCACTCTTTACCGGTATAGCTCGTGGCGGTTGTTTGGGCAAAGCCCGATTCGTTTACAAGCTTTTGCAAACCTTCCGCTAAAATTTTATGATCGTCAACAATATGTACCGTTATCATTTTAATTTACTATTTACAAGTTTCATCTAACACCCCTCATCTGTCTTATCTATAACTTAAATTCCACGTTAATTTCCGTGCCTTTGCCGGGTTCGGAAAAAATATTGATAGTGCCATTAACCGATTCTACACGGGTGCGGATATTATTTAGTCCTGTACCCTTTTTTTCAGCATTAGGTTCAAAGCCTTTTCCATCGTCCTGCACAGTTACAGAAACACGATCGGGTTGCTGCACAATCTGCACATTGATATTTTCCGCTTCGGCGTGTTTCAGCGCATTGTTTACCAGCTCGTGCACGCTGCGGTATATCATGATTTCCAACTTGCTGTCAAGGCGGGACTCATCTCCGAAATAATGAAAATGCACGTGGGAAAGACTGTTGCAAAAGTCTTGTAACGAAACTTTTAGTCCGTAGCGAGATAGCGAGTCCGGCATCATATTGTGTGCCACGCGCCTGAGTTCGGTGATGGAACTGTCGAGCATTTCCACCACTTTATTGAATTGCATCACATCATCCGATGCGAGAAGCGCTCCACCTTTTTTCATATCGAATAAATTGAGTTTTACTGCCGACAGCATTCCGCCCAACCCGTCGTGCAGGTCGCGCGCCAGGCGTGTGCGCTCGGTGGCTTCTCCTTCAAGGATGGCATGCGTGGCAATGAGTTGTTGTTCTTTTTCCAATTGAATCACCTGCTGCTGAGCTAAATGCTTTTTTGCCCGCTGACGCAGGTACAGCGCGCCCAAGAGGATTATTATCCCCGATAAACTTACGGCGAATATGATGCCGTAAAGGATGCGCTCTTTTTCCAATGCGCTGATGCGGATTTCTTTTTTCTCGGTTTGATATTCAGTTTCGAGCAAAGCAATCTGACGCTGATTATTATCGGAAAAAACCGTATCCTTTAAAAGATAAGCCGCGTTGAGTTGATGAAAGGCAGTTTCGAAATTGCGGTTATGGGCATTCGCGTGTGCCAATACCCATAATGCTTCGCGTTGCTTGTCCTTGGCTTGCAGCGTGATGGCTGTTTCTAGCGCTTTTGCCGCAGTTTCTTCTGCTTTGGCAAATTGTCTGTTCTCTAAATAGGCCTCCGAGAGAGCCACGTTTTTTCTCATAATTTCCCATTCATCACCCACTTGTGTGGCAAGCTGTTGCGCTTTTTCATATTCTTTTATGGCCGAGGGATAATCTTTTTTATACTCCATCAGATACGTTCCGTAATTCAAATGGTATAGAAATATTTTATAAGGATCGTCGTACTTCTCACCGTATGCCAGCACCTGTTGGAGCGATGGAATAGCTTCTTCGTATTTGCCCTGATTTATCAGAGCATTGGCTAAATTGGTGTGTCCGGTGGCAGTTATAAATTCATCTTCGTTTTTTTGAGACAATTCAATACACTCGCGCGCGTATTTTTCCGATTTCGCAAAATCGTCTACAAGGGCATACAAGTTGGCAAGATTATTTAATGTGTAATGACGAATTTTTTCATTGTCGGTTTCATCAAACAATTTTGATGCATGGATATAATAATCAATGGCTTTTACATAATCTCCCTGAATTTGCTTGAGCGTACCATAATTATGAAAAACCATCGCTTCGCCTACAACTGCCTCTTTTGTTTTTAAGGAACGATAGATATGCTCTGCTTTTTCAAGATAACGAAAAGATGAATCCAAATCGGTGTTAATCAACGTGAAAGCGGCGCCTTTGCTGCGATAGCTGTTGGCAAGCTGCATCGGATCGTTTTGCTTCTCTGCCAAATGGACGGCTCGTTCCGTAATTTCAAAAGCCTTGGCCGGGCGGCTGTATAAGTATTGTTTTGAAACTGAAAGAAGAGAATCTGTATTCACTTTTCCATGCTTATCGGTATGCTTCAAAATAAGGGAATCCACGTTCTGTGCTATGGTGGGTACAGATAAAAATAAAAGCCCTACAAGCAGTGTAATGTGTTGTGCATAGTATTTTCTGATCAGCATGTTATGAGCTTTTATTTGTGAAGAATACTTTATTTAATACAAAAGTACCACCAATACAAGGTGACAGAAACCCCTTTTTGGGGGTATTTCTCACTTTCTCTTCAGTGTAGTTTTGCATTACTAAAGGTCGGAAAAATTCCTGAATTGGCATGCAAATAATCATTCACGCTCATGCCGGTTATTTATTCACAATTAAAAAAATTAAAATGGTAATGAAAAAGTATTTCAAATTTATGTTTATGGCTGCAATAGCCATAGCGTTCGCTTCTTGCGAAAAAGAAGCTATCGAAAAAGAAGAAATTCCGCAAAACTGTGCTATGGTGGAAGTAACGGCAGACATTACTACGCCTACCACATGGACGGCTGGAAATGTATATGTCATTAAACGGCGTATATCGGTTCGAAGTGTTTTAACCATTGAGCCCGGTGTTATCGTTAAACTGAAAGATGCCCGGATTGATGTGTATGACGGTAAAATACTAGCAACCGGTACGGCACAGAAACGCATCGTGTTCACTTCGCTTGCCGATGACCGCTATTGTGGCGATACCAACGGAGATGGTACAGCGTCCCAGCCCCAAAAGGGAGATTGGCAACAGCTTTATATCCAAGACGGTACAGGGCACGTATTTAAATATGTGGACTTTTTCTATGCCGGACAAAACAGCGGCGGTTTTTATAATGCCGTAAAAATCAGTGGTTCCACGTTTGAGTTTGACAACTGCCGATTCGCACATACCCTGTTTAATCCGGCGGCATCTTATGAAAGCTCCACGGCATTCCACGGCGGTTCGAATATGAGTAACCCCGAAACGCATAAATTTACCAATAACGCATTCTATGATAATGGGAAACCGTTGTACGTTTGGACACATTACACGGTGAATCCCAACAATAAGTTTCACAATCCGGAGAATCCGCAGCAAAAAAACAGCCACAACGGAATTGCTATGATTCGCAGTAGCGGCGGTTTGGACGCGACCGTGAAATGGCACGTTACCGAAGTGCCTTATATTTTGGATGAAAGGATACAAGTTCACGGTTCGCAAGTCATTGATATAGGGCCTAATGTCGTGGTGAAATTCAAGCGTACGGGTGCCGGAATTTCCCGGAATGCCGCATCAAACGTTGTTCTCAATCCATCCGCTATTCTCACTTCCTATAAAGACGATTCCGTAGGTGGAGACACTAATGGCGATGGCAATGCAACCACTCCGTCCAAAGGTGATTGGCTTGGGTTGTATAATATTGGTAGCCAACATTACGAAGCGAGCGCCAATATCCGCTATGCAGAAAAGCCGTAAGGGTCAGATAACAGAACGCAGATATCCGGCAGCGAAGCGATTAGACATCAAAAAAACAATAAACATTTAAACATTAAAAAAATGAAAAGAACAATCAGTATTCTATTGGCGCTCATATTCGCCTCAGTTATTCATGCGCAACCATTTCAAAAAGGTACCAGCGCGCTCAACTTAGGAGTCGGATTTGGCTCAACGCTTGGAGGCTTAGGCACGGGACGGCCGGCAATAAGCTTATCGTACGAAAAAGGTATGTGGGATGCGGGAAAAGGTATAATAAGCCTGGGAGCCTACGCCGGCAATACAGGATATAGCTATAAAGATGCCGGCTATAGCCAAAAGTGGAATTATAATGTTGTAGGCCTGCGAAGCGCTTATCATTACAATGGCTTTAATAATGTACCCAAGCTGGATCCTTATGCCGGCTTAATGTTAGGATACAACTTTGTAACCTATTCCGTATCCGGAGATTACCAGGGAGCCAATAATTATGGCAGTGGCTTGGGCTATGCTTTTTTTGTAGGAGGCAGATGGTTTTTTACAGATAAAATAGCCGCATTTGCAGAATTAGGATATGGTGTTTCGGCACTAAACGCAGGCGTTGCTTTAAAGTTTTAAGAAAAAAGACAATCCTCCTGTTTCTTAAACGGAAAGACGACGTACAAGCTAAATCAAATCAGAGTAGAATAATTTCTATTCTGATTTTTTATTTTATAGAAAAATATATCAGATAAGTAAAAATAATTATCTTTAGATCCTTAAACTAATTATACAATATGAAGAAAAGAATACTTGCTTCGCTTCCTTTCTTGCTTGTCGCTATGTCGATGAATGCACAGGAAATTAAATTTGAAGAATATGATTTAGCCAATGGTTTACATGTTATTCTTCATCAGGATAATAAAGCGCCTGTGGTAACTACAGCCGTTATGTATCATGTAGGAGCTAAAGACGAAAAGCCCGACAGAACGGGGTTTGCACACTTCTTTGAACATCTTTTGTTTGAAGGTACTAAAAATATTAAGCGTGGAGAATGGATGAAAATTGTTTCTTCCAACGGGGGCAGCAACAATGCCAATACCAGCGACGACAGAACGTACTACTACGAAACTTTCCCTTCCAACAATTTACAGCTGGGCCTGTGGATGGAAAGCGAAAGAATGCGTCATCCGGTAATTAATGAGATAGGTGTAAAAACACAAAACGAAGTAGTGAAAGAGGAAAAAAGAATGCGGGTAGATAATCAGCCTTACGGAAACCTCTTCAAAGCTATTAAGCAAAATCTTTTCACCAAACACCCCTACCGCTGGACAACCATTGGAGAAATGGAACATCTTGATGCCGCTACTTTAGCCGAGTTTCAGGATTTCTTCAAAAAATATTATGTACCCAACAATGCCACTCTGGTAGTGGCCGGAGATATAGACCCTGCTCAAGCCAAAAGCTGGATCAATACCTACTTTGCCGATATTCCCAAAGGCGCCCCGATAGAGAGAAACTTTACGAAGGAAGACCCCATTACACAACAAAAAGAAGCAGAATTCTTTGACCCCAATATACAATTGCCTGCTTATTTGTATACTTACAGAACACCTTCTAATAAAGAAAAAGACGCGTATGTTTTAGATATGATCTCTACTTACCTGAGCTCGGGCAAATCGTCTGTATTGTATAAAAAGCTGGTAGACCAGGAAAAGAAAGCTTTAGAAGTACAGGCGGTAAATATAGGGCAGGAAGATTACAGCATTTTTGCTTTCTTCGCCATACCCATGAGCGGTATTTCCGAAGCTACTTTAAGAACCGATATTGATGCTGAAATTGCCAAGCTGCAAACAAACCTTATCAGCGATGAAGATTTCCAGAAGCTGCAGAATATTTTTGAAAATCAATTCGTAAATGCCAACTCTACCATACAAGGCATTGCGCACTCACTGGCTACATACAACATGTTGCGCGGCAATACCAATCTTATCAACAACGAGATTGACATTTACAGAAGCATTACCAAAGAGGACATTAGGGAAGCCGCTAAAAAATATTTAAGCAGTAACCAGCGTGTAGTCGTTAATTATTTACCCGAGAAAAAATAAAAAATAAAAATGAAGAAACTAATTATATATGCATTGTCGGCCGTATTGCTTACAGGCTCTGCATTTGCGCAAAACATAAATAAAGATGCGATGCCCAAGCCGGGACCTACGCCTAAGGTGAATATCGCACAGCCACAAACCTTTAAATTGGCCAATGGATTAACCGTAATGGTGGTGGAAAATAACAAGCTGCCCAGAGCCAGCGCCAACCTGAGCATGGACAGACCTCCGGTTTTTGAAGGAGAAAAGGCCGGCTATATCTCTCTGATGTCTGATCTGTTAGGAGAAGGTACGCAAACCATGTCGAAAGACGATTTTAATAAAAGAATAGATTTCCTCGGTGCGAGAGTTTCTTACTCATCTGGTGGCGCTTACGCGCAATCGCTGTCAAAATATTTTCCTGAAGTACTGGCCATGATGGCGGATGGAGCTATCAACCCGAAGTTTACACAGGAAGAATTGAACAAATCTAAAGAAAGATCTATTGAAGGTTTAAAGGCCGATGAAAAAAATCCTGAATCTATTGCCAGTCGTGTACACGATGTAGTTACATACGGCAAAAATACTTCAAGAGGAGAGTTTATTACAGAGCAGAGTATCAAAGGCGTTACACTCACTGATGTGCAAAACGCGCACAAAAATTTTTATACACCTAACAACGCTTATCTGGTAATTGTGGGTGATGTTAAATTTAATGAGATAAAAAGCTTGGTTGAGAAAAACTTCGGTGCCTGGAAAAAAGGAACGTATACATATAAGCCATTAGAAAAACCGGCAGTGTTGACTAAAACAGAAGTGGATGTAGTGAATGTGCCCAATGCCGTACAGTCAATTATTAAAGTAGGCAATCTGCATGATTTAAAAATGAACAATCCGCAATACTTTGCAGCTGTGGCATCCAATTATATTTTGGGCGGTGGCGCAGATGCCAGGTTGTTTATGAACCTGCGTGAGAAAAACGGGTTTACCTATGGTGCTTATTCAGGACTGAATACCGGTAAATATTCACCTTCTTTTTCCTCTTCTGCCAGCGTTAGAACCGAAGTGACCGATAAGGCTGTGCAAGAATTCATAAAAGAGCTGAACGGCATTTCTACAATCACTGCCGATGAGTTGAATAATGCAAAAGCAAAACTGAAAGGCTCATTCATCATGTCGCTTGAAAGACCTGAAACCATTGCTCAGTTCGCGCTTAATCAGGCTACGCAAAATCTGTCGAAAGATTTTTACAACAATTATCTCAGATCTATTGATGCGCTTACGCAGTCGGGTGTACAGAATGCAACCCAATCTTTTATCGCTCCTTCAAAATTAAGAATATTTGTGGCGGGCAAAGCAGTGGATTTTGCCGATAAATTAGAAGCGCTGGGCTATAAAGTAAATTACTATGATGCGTATGGCAACACCATCCCTAAGCCGGAAGCAAAACAGGCAAACGTAACGCTGGCAGATGTTGCCAATAAATACATTGACGCTATTGGCGGAAAAGCGACAGTAGAAAAAATTAAATCTTTTACCCTGAATGCCACTACAAAAGTACAAGGCATGGATTTGGGAATGAAAATAATCAGTCGCGAAGGCGGAGCTGTAGCTCAGTCTATGGAAATGAACGGCGCGGTTATGCAGAAAATGGTATTTAACGGCACTGATGGATCAATTGAAGTACAGGGACAAAAAATGCCGTTACCCGATGAAATGAAAACCGCCTTATCTGCCAATAAGCATTTATTCCCCGAATTGCATTTTGCAAACAGTAAAGACTACGAACTGGGCACGATTGAAAATATAAACGGTGAAGAAGCGTACGTGGTAAAAAGTAAAGACAAAACATATTATTATTCTGTAAAAACCGGTCTAAAGATTGGCGAAACCGAAAAGCAGGGCGATACAGTGGTGCCTACTTATTTCTCTGATTACAAAGTTGTGGAAGGTGTACAATTTCCGTTTACTATGAAAACCAACGTAAGCGGCATGGATCTTACATTTGATGTAAAATCCATAGAAGTTAACAAAGCTACTGATGCTGATTTTAAATAAAGATTATTGTTCAGCTATTTTATTGTTCAGCGAGGCGTTCACGCCTCGCTGACTTATTCTGTCGACTTAAAAGTTGTCATCCTGAATGCAATGTTTTTGTCATCCTGAACGAAGTGAAGGATCTACATTATATTTGATAGTTAGATGCTTCGCTATGCTCAGCATGACAAGAGTTTTTCAATTGATAGTCAGATGCTTTCTCGTTTCAAACGAGACTCAGCATTACAAAAGGTTTTCAGAGCATTTGAAACAACCGCTTTTATCAGGGTAAAATTTCTTTTAAAACCACGGGCGTTTATGCACCTGGTATGTGTTGTAAAACTCATCGTTTGATTTAGTGAGGTAAATAATACCTTCTATCAAACCTATAAGTCCGGTTATCCACAACAATAACGCGCCTATCAATACTATCAGCAATATATAGCCAAGTATGGTAACGGCAAGCAGTATCAAGCCTTCCTTAGTATAGCCTAACACAAATTTGTGAATACCAAACGAACCTAAAAGAATAGCCAGTACTCCGGCAAGAATTTTTTTATTTTCTTTACTGTGAACAACACTTTCGGCGCCGGATTTCATTTCCTGAAAAGTGCTGTTGAATTCGTTGTTTTCCATAGTTTAAATTTTATTAAAATTAAACAGAAAAAAGTACATATAAAATTAAATATTTTATTAAGAAGATTTAAACAAAAAAAACTGCTATGCTTTCTTTGAAAATCACATAGCAGTCCTTTTATATTAACAGGAGTGTTATCGCACTCTGTCCCAGCTTTTTAAAATGGCAATTTCTTCTTTGGTAGGTTTGTCGCCTTTAGGCGGCATGATGCCTTTTTCAATCAGAGAGATCATACTGTTCATGCTTCCCGCTACTACTTCCTTGTTTGTAAATTCAGAATGGCACGATGTGCAATGCTTGATAAGTATCGGTTTTACATTGTCATTAAAGGCAATATTCTCGGGCTTTACAGTGGTTGCGCGTGTAGTGCTGCATGAATAAAAAATAATACCAACAACAGCCAAAAAGCAAAGAATGAATATTTTTTTCATAAAAAAATTTGAGTTTGTTTCTGTTTATTCCCTGATTGTTTCTCTCAAATAGCCGGGTGGTGCTGTTATACGGTCATCATTTCTTTTTCCTTTCTTTCCAGATGCTTTTCCACTTCCGATATATATTTATCGGTAATATCCTGTACATCTTTTTCAGTGTTCTTAGCGGCGTCTTCGCTTAAGCCGTCTTTCTGCAATTTTTTAATATGCTCAATAGCATCTCTTCTGATATTTCTGATAGCTATTTTAGCGTTTTCACCTTCATGTGAGGCTTTTTTAAATAATTCCTTTCTGCGTTCTTCCGTAAGCGGAGGCAAAAACAGGCGTATTTGCACACCATCGTTTTGAGGAGTAATGCCAATATTGGCAGCCATTATTGCTTTTTCTATTGGCCCAAGCATATTTCTTTCCCAAGGTTGTATGCTTAAAGTTCTGGCATCAAGGATACTTACATTGGCCACCTGTGCTATCGGCGTAGGATTGCCATAATAATCTACATGCACTCCTTCTAAAATAGTCGGGGTAGCTTTTCCGGCTCTTATTCTGGTAAGTTCTGTTTCTAAATGATTAATAGCCTTTGTCATTGACAAAGTAGTGTGTGCAATAATGTTTCCGATTTCTTCAGACATGACTTTTACTTTTTTTGTAAAACAAAAATAACTAAAATTATTATTACATAAAGCCTATATTCTTTAAAGTTTTTAAATATTACAGTAAAGATTTGTTGCTGATTTATATTACCTTTGAAAAAAGAAAACAGATATATGGCGGATATTCAAAAACTCGAAGAACTATCTAAGCAAATTAGAAGAGATATTGTAAAAATGGTGCATGGTGTAAATAGCGGGCATCCCGGAGGTTCATTGGGCTGCACGGAATATTTTGTAGCATTATACTTTGATGTTATGAAGCGCAAAGAAGGGTTTGATATGAATGGTATAGATGAAGATCTTTTCTTTTTAAGCAATGGTCATATTTCCCCGGTGTTTTACTCAACGCTGGCCAGAGCGGGCTATTTTCCCGTGTCGGAATTAGCTACTTTCAGAAAGGTCAATTCAAGGCTACAGGGCCATCCTACCACGCACGAAGGTTTGCCGGGCATACGTATTGCGAGCGGTTCGTTAGGGCAGGGCATTAGCGTAGGTATAGGCGCGGCATTAGCTAAAAAATACAACAATGATGATAATACGGTTTTTGTATTGTGCGGTGATGGCGAATTGCAGGAAGGACAAAACTGGGAAGCTATAATGTCGGCCCCCAATTTAGAGGTGGACAATTTAATACTGACGGTTGATTACAACGGACAGCAAATTGACGGACCTACCAAACTGGTAATGGATTTGGGCGACCTGAAAGCTAAATTCGAAGCCTTTAAATGGCAGGTGTTGGAGTTGGAAGACGGCAATGATATACAAATGGTCATCAACAAATTGAACGAAGCCAAAACATTGCTGGGCAATGGATTGCCTGTGGTGATATTGATGAAAACAATTATGGGTAAGGGTATAGATTATATGGAAGGCACACACAAGTGGCATGGTGTAGCACCTAACGATGATGAGTTGGAAAGAGCTTTGCAGCAGTTGATAGTGAACAACGCGCAGGATTATTAGCTTACAAAAAAATATATAATATGAAACAGGTAAAATATATAGCGGTGCTTGTATTTGTATTTGTTTTTGCTTTGCCTTCTTGCACCACGCAAAAAAACTCTGCTGCCATCGCAGCATTAAAGAGTGCCATAGAAAACCGCGACTTTACTTTTCATGCGCAGCAGGTGTTGCCCCGCGATTACAGAATATCACAAATATTTCCCACTGCTAATGCGCAAATGTTTAACCTTTCGCCGGGTTATGTAGTAAAAGTAATGAATGATTCACTCGTTGTAGACCTGCCTTTTTTCGGCAGAGCATTTCAAGCACCGATGGATCCTACTAAAGGCGGTATAAAGCTTACAACCACCAATTTCACTATTAAGCAATCCAAAGGAAGAAAGGGGAATATAGATGTTACCATTTACCCGCAGAACTCCAATGAAATACAGCAAATGTATCTCACCATATCAGAAAGCGGTTATGCCACTTTAAGCGTAATAAGCTATCAGAGAGAACAAATTGGTTTTTACGGCATTGTGCAATAGTTGAAATTCAGAAGATAACAGAAACAAAAAAAACCGGCTAAATTACCGGTTTTTTTAGTTGCTGTAGGGGAAGGATTCGAACCTTCACTGGGCGGTTAGCCATAATGCAAAGTCCGGTGGTCAACCCCGGTCTCTCTTGCGAGAGGCTCTACACTACGTTTATCCCTTATTCCCAACCCCCGAGACGAGAGGGCATGTCTGCCAAAAATTTCATCACCCCACAGTATGCAGCAATGTTTATGCTGGCAGAATGCAAAGATAAGTAGAAAAATAATTACTTAAAAAAAATTCAAGGAAATTTTCTTAAAATTATTATTATTTCAAAGAAATATTATTACATTTGAAAAATGTATAAAATTAAACTATAAATATGTCTCATAAGTTAAATTTAGACAATCTTGATCTGCAGATAATTCAAGCAATGATAGAAGATGCAGAGATTTCCTACGCCGATTTGGGTAAGCGTTTGTCTGTTTCCGGAGGCACTATTCATGTGCGCATAAAAAAACTACAGGAGTTTGGAGTAGTAAAAGGCTCTAAATTAATTGTAGACATGCGTACACTTGGTTATGATGTGATTGCTTTTGTTGGTATTTATCTAGAAAAAAGCTCTCTTTACGAGTCTGTGGCCAGTGATATTAGAAAAATACCCGAAGTAATACGCCTTAATTATACTACAGGCAATTATAGCATGTTTTTAGAACTGCTGTGTAAAGATATTATTCAACTAAAGAATATTCTGCACGAACAGCTGCAAAACATTAAAGGTATAGACAGAACGGAAACGCTCATTTCTCTAGAAGAAAGCTTCAGCAGAACCCCGATCGTTTACAGGGAAAAGTAAAAAATCTTTTTTTACATTTTATTATTACAGTGGTCATAGGTTTTTGACTACTGTTTTTTATTTTTATACCTTACAGAAAAATTACAGCGTATGAGGAAGATGTTGTTTGCAAAAAATAGGTTATTGTGGTTATTCACGGCTTTTGCCGCTTTGTTACTGAGTTCTTGCGGCACATCGAGGAAGGCCGCGCAAAAAAATCAACCGGCGCCTGTTTCTAAAAACTACTCAACGGCTAAAACAATTGCGCAGCCCCTGGATATAAACCGTACAGAAATGGTCACCTATGCCAAGCAATTTATAGGCGTGCCTTATAAATATGGCTCCATCAATCCGGTGAACGGGTTTGATTGTTCGGGATTTGTTTATCATGTACTTACGCATTTTAATATTAATCCTCCCCGTTCTACCTACGAATACGAACATGTAGGAAAAGAAATAGCCGAAAGACAGGCAAAAGCAGGCGATATCATCTTATTTACCGGTTCCGACAATAAAAAAATAGGCCACATGGGTATTGTTACAGAAAATAACAATGGTACCATTCAATTTATCCATTCCGCCACTTCGCGCAATATTGGTGTGATTATTAGTTCCTTGGAAGGTTACTACAGGAAACATTTTGTAAAGGTAATCAGGATTTTGAAGTAAAGCGAAACAGCTGTTTCTACTTTAATAGCTGCTTAATATCTCTGTCGTTCTGAATATTATTCATTTGTTTTAATATCCATCCGGTTTTCCATTGCACGTGTTTGCTCATAGGTACAATAGTATAAACTTTCGGGTTTTGTAAAGAAGCGGCTATCATAGCGGCTTCCCGTCGCGTAAGTTTGGCAGCGGGTTTGTTGAAATATTTCTGTGCGGCGGCTTCAAAGCCAAACACGCCTTTCCCCGTTTCTATTACATTCAGATAAACTTCCAGGATTCTCTCTTTCCCCCAGACCATTTCTATAAACCAGGTATAAAAAAACTCTAATGGTTTGCGCAGGTATTTCCAAATCCCGGAGCCCTGCCAGAGGAAAACGTTTTTGGCAGTTTGTTGCGAGATGGTACTGGCTGCTGATCCTCTTGCTCTGCCGGCTTTAAGATTTTCGCCTTGTAGGCTTTTGCCAAGCGAAGTCCAGTCAAACCCTTTGTGTAAACCAAATAACTGATCTTCGGCGGCAATAACGGCAAGTTTGGCATTATCCGAAATTTCACCAAGCCTTACATAATCTTTTTTTAGTCCATAACCATCTGCTACATGTGCTATTTGGGTAAGGGTCACGGGTGGCATTATCCATTTGCAAACAAATCCGTATATCACTGAAAACAGCAGTAATACAAACAGCAGCTTAAAAAGTTTTTTGATTAATCTTATCACGGGCACAAAGATAATAGATTTATCAATGTTGATGCGCGCAGGTAGTATCACTGCAATGCGACACTGCTTTACATTTTTTGTAATTAAGATAGTGCGCGTAAATAATGAAAAATACGGCAGGAATTAAAAAATAAACAGCATAATCGTGCCATACTTCTTTAAAAACAAGCAACAATATACCTATTGAAAATAAAATTACGGGCGTTTTGCTTTGATGATGATGCTTGGTGCCATGATATAAGGCTCTTGCGCCAATGACAAATGCAAGCGCTATCATGGTATATTCAAAGGCGTGATTATGAATTATATTGATGCCAAATAGAGGAAGGCTTGTCATAAGCAGCGGCAACACCGCGCAGTGAATGGCGCAGGCAAGTGATGTTGTGATTCCTAAAGCGTCCCAATTTATTTTCATCCGTGTAATTTTTATGTTTTTTCCAGGTAGTAATAACCGAAAAACGGTTTTGGTAGTTATTATTTGGCAAATATAGTATCTTTGCAACATTGTTGCAAGAATTATAATGAAAAATTTTTCTTATTTTTACCTGATTGAAAAAATGCAGGATGAAATAATCCTATTGCCTTGTGCAAGATAATAATGACCATTAAGAAAAAAACTAAAATATTACACGGATGAAAAATAAAAAAGCTTGGATATATGTCTCTTTTTTTATAGGAATTGTTTTGTTGTTTTGGCTGGGCACGTTTTTAGGAACAAATAACTGGAAGAAACAATCGCCCATATTGAGCTATGTACAACCTTTTTCGTTTGTAAACCAAAATGGCGAAGCATTTACCGATAATGATATGAAAGGAAAAGTTTCTGTTGTAGAGTATTTTTTCACTACTTGTCAGGGGATTTGTCCTAAACTCAACAATAATATGAAGCAGGTGTATAATCAATATAAAGGGAATGAGGAAGTACAGTTTATTTCGCATACTTCTATGCCCGAAATAGATTCGGTGCCCGTGCTGAAAAGATATGCCGATTCTTTGGGTGCAGACAGCAGGCAGTGGATATTTTTAACCGGACGAAAAGACAGCCTTTATCAAATGGCACGCAGAAGCTATTTGCTCGATGATCCTACAAACAGTGTAAAAAATATTAACGATCAATTTATACATACCCAGTTTTGGGCATTGGTAGACAAGCAGGGCAGAGTAAGAGCGCAGATATATGATGGTTTGAAAAGCAATGAGATAAAAAAGCTGGTAAAGCAAATAGATATTTTGCTGGAAGAAGAAGAGAGAAGCAATCCTTTTGTGAATAATATTTACGGAAATAATCCGGTGCAGTAACTTAGCTTAAAAGATAATACTATGGAGCAGGAAATGGTGAATATCTTAAAAAATAACGGACTCAGCGTAACTGAATCAAGGAAGAAAGTACTCTCGCTTTTTTTAAAAAGCAAGGGCGCGCTGGAGCACGCATCAATAGAAAAATCTGCCAAAACGCTTGACAGGGTTACCATATACCGCACCCTGCAATGCTTTATGGAAAAAGGATTGATACATACTATTCCTTCTGATGACAACAGCATTAAATACGCGCTATGCAAAAATTGCGAACACGGCCATCATCAGCATAATCATGTACATTTTGTTTGTGAAAAATGCGGTACTACTACCTGCATCGAAGATGTGCATGTGCCCAAGATTTCCCTGCCCGGAAATTATGCTGTTCGCGAAACGGAAGTAGTAGTAAAAGGAGAGTGCGCGGGTTGTAACGGCTAAATGGCCTTTTGTAAGCGCCTGTATTTTACATGACCAGTTTCTGGAATAATTTTTTGAATACAGCATCTACATCATCCGTTAATCCCGGGTGCACGGGCGAGCATTGAACAATAGTGCTTTTAGCCGCGGTAAGCCATCTGAACCTGGAAGGTTCGTCTAAAGCGGCAATGGGACTGTCGCAGTTTTCGCCGTTGGCTATTTTTTCAAAAGAAGCCAGGTTGTCTTTTATAAGATCCATGTCTGTATCTTCGGGGTAGCAGGCAATTTTCTTTTGATTAATAAAGGTTTTGCAAAGAATTTTTTTCTGCTTTTTAGCAAATAGAATCAAACCCGCATTGATAAACTCTTCTCGCTCCACACGAGGTACAATGCGAATTACAGCGTATTCATATAGAATCTTTTCATTCATACATTGCTTCTTTTAAAAATGTGGAAGAGGAGTTGTTAAATCTGTGGGTAAGAAAAGTGATGTATTTATTTTTCGCTTCTTCTGCTTCTCCGGGCGCTATTATTTCAAACCATTCCAAAGGAACTGCATGGACAATATCAGTGATTTTTTCAACTGTAAGTCTTTGTTTGATCTCGTCTTCAACTACCCGCAGTTTATTGGCTTGAGGCAGCAATACATGATATCTGATTAAAGCAAACGGGTTGAGTGCATTGTCTGAGAAGCTATCCCAATTGTGGTGGTAATATAATGCCGCGCCATGATCAATCAGCCAAAGCTCATTGCGCCAAAGCAGCATATTTGTATTTTTAGCCGTTCGGTCCATATTGGCCAAAAAAGCATCGAGCCAGACAATCTTAGACGCCAATATGCCGTCTACTTTAGAAATAGAAGGTTCGTAAGTAACGGCTCCGCTTAGGAAATGCAGTCCTGCATTAAGGCCGCGACTGGCTTTCAGTAAATCCTGAATTTCTACATCGGGCTCAGATCTGCCAAAGGCTTCGTCCAGTTCTGCAAACACAATTTCCGGCACTTTTAACCCGATGGCTCTCGCTATTTCACCGCCAATAAATTCTGCAATCAATGCTTTGATTCCCTGCCCCGCGCCCCTGAATTTGATAACATACATAAACCCATCGTTCGCTTCCACAATAGCCGGCATAGAGCCGCCTTCACGCAAGGGCGTGATGTATCGGGTAACGTTGACTGTGCGGATATCTGGCAAGGTTAACTAAATTGAATCAGGTAATAATTTTTCTTTCCTTTCTGGACCAAAAGATATTTTTCATGCAGCAACAAAGAGGACTCTACTTGAAACTGAACATCTGAAACCTTATTTCTGTTGATGCTGATCCCTCCGTTTTGTACCATCTTGCGGGCTTCACCTTTGCTTGGCAAAATTTTGCTATCAGCTAAAAACGTTACAATATCTACACCTGAAGCAATGCAATCTTTTGCAACCTCTACTTTCAAAACGCCTTCCATATTTTCCAGATCATCCACACTCAGGCTTTCAGCCGGAGCATTGGCATTGGCAAATAGTTTTTCAGTGGTGGCAATGGCGTTTTGTAAATCTTCTTCACTGTGTACAAAGCGAGTGATTTCTTCTGCCAATCTTTTTTGTAGAAGTCTTTTTCCGGGATCTTGCTTATGTTCATTGATTAAATTATCAATAGTGTCCTTATCGAGAAAAGTAAATATCTTAATCCAGCTTTCTGCGTCCTCATCACCCGCGTTTAACCAGAATTGATAGAATTGATAAGGAGTTGTTCGCTCCGCGTCAAGCCATACATTGCCGCTTTCCGTTTTACCAAACTTAGTACCATCGGCTTTTTTTATAAGCGGACAGGTAAATGCAAATGCATCACCGCCATCTTTTCTGCGGATAAATTCTGTACCGGTGGTTATGTTGCCCCACTGGTCGCTACCGCCCATTTGAAGTTTTACATTCTGTGTTTTATACAAATGATAAAAATCGTAACCCTGCATCAACTGATAGGCAAATTCTGTATAAGAAATTCCTGTATCGCCTTCAATTCTCTTCTTTACACTGTCTTTGGCCATCATATAATTTACGGTGATGTGTTTACCTGCATCGCGCAGAAAGCCAATAAAACTGATGTCTTTAAACCAGTCGTAATTGTTAACCATCACGGCTACATTAGGAATATCAGAAGTAAAATCAATGAATTTTTCCAGTTGTTTTTTTATGCCTGCCACATTTTTTTCCAGTTGTTCTTCGTTCAGCAATACACGTTCCGCGCTTTTCATGCTTGGATCACCAATCATTCCTGTGGCACCACCAACCAAAGCGTAAGGCTTATGACCTGCTTTTTGTAAATGTACCAGTAATAAAATAGGAACCAGACTACCAATATGCAGACTTTCTGCGGTGGGGTCAAAACCTATATAAGCCGATGTTTGTTCTTTATTTAGTTGTTCTTCTGTACCGGGCATTATGTCCTGCAACATGCCTCTCCAGCGTAGTTCTTCTATTAAATTCATCAGTGAAAAAATTTTTGCGAAGATAAAAAGATTTTAATCAATGAACGATTATCAATGAACAATTATGGATGGTGAATGATTAATTGTAAATGATGAATTTATTTCAAATAAACATCTACACAACCACACAATAATAACAATACATAGTGGGTGTAAAAAAAACCGATGCTTATCGGATTTATTTTAATAAGCATCGGATTTATTTTTATGCTTATTGCTTTTTAAAAACATAAGCATTGTTTTTTGATAATACAGGCTACATCTTTTCAAAAGACAGGGTTTGCAGCGCATCTTTAATACCTTTGCCGGGTGTAAAGATTACTCTTGCATCTTTAATGCTTGCCGCAGTTACTTCTTTATCGGTGGCTTTGCCTTCGCTGCTAAAGCTTACCCGCAGGCTGCCCAGCTCGCCCATGCGCACAATATTGCCTTCAGCCAACGCAGTTTGCATTACATCTACCAGCGCGTAGAGTACGGCGCGAATGTCGGCACCGCTTACCGTGCTTATTTTTTCTATGTCTTTGGTAAGGTTATCCAGCGTTTTTTCGCCGGACATATTCGGAGAGGCATAATATTTTT
>JAEWKC010000008.1 GCA_023386235.1 Bacteroidota bacterium
TAACGAAATTGGGGTACCGCAACTGATGCGAGATATTCTGGTTTTGATAAGAAGTGATCTGTCGTCTGCGCAAATCAATAACTATCTGCCTATATTAAAGCAGCATCGCATCGCCAGCGATGGCGCAAATCTCATTTGGAGTGCAGACCTCGGTTTATTTTATGGACTATTTACGAAAGATTTTAAGCTGATTGATAGTGCAGTATCTGCCATAGTTAATGAAATAAAATTTAGTGAGAAAGATGGCCTCAAGCCGGACTTCAGTTTTCACCAGCATGGTGCGCGCTTGCAAATGTATCAGTACGGCGCCGCTTTTTTACTCGATAATATTCGGATAGCATGGGAATTGCAAAAAAGCCGCTG
This sequence comes from Bacteroidota bacterium, assembly GCA_023386235.1. Lineage (GTDB taxonomy): Bacteria > Bacteroidota > Bacteroidia > Chitinophagales > Chitinophagaceae > Haoranjiania. The sequence continues at coordinate 364 of JAEWKC010000008.1, forward strand.
GGCTTATCCCCCGGAAAAAACTGAGCTGCTTACATCCATGCTGCTAGAAGGATGGCAATGGATGGCCCGTGGTATTTACACAGTTCCTGAAACAATGGACCGCTCATCTACTAGGGCTGATGAATTGAATAAAGCGGATGTACGTTTGTATCTGAGTTTTTTCAAGGAATTAGTACCGGCTAAGGCTAATGAATTAAATGCTTTAGAAGCAAGACAAAATAACATCGGAAAAAGTTTGGATGGTTTTCGGCATTTTCCTTACTCTGATTTTACTTCATATCATAATGAATATTTCAGTTTCTTTCTGAAAACGATCTCTTCGAGAACACTACCATCGGAGTCTATCAATAATGAAAACTTAAGGGGCCGACTACTAAATAGCGGGGAAACTTATTTTATGCGCGACGGCCAAGAGTATTTTAATATGATGCCGGTATGGGACTGGGAGAAATTACCAGGGATTTCCGCATTTAAAGGAGCAGACCGAATTGATAGGAAGTCTTTCAACGGCTCTGTTTCTGATGGGAAAATTGGTCTTGTTTCAATGGATTATTCTATAATGAGCAAAGGTACCAGTAATAGTGTCTCATGTAAAAAATCCTGGTTTGTTTATGATAATTATGTGTTGTGTCTTATGAGCAATATAGAAATGATAAATCTAAAACACGCATACACAATTTTGGATCAGGCAAGGTGGAGAGGCGCAATAACAACAAATAAAGGGCTGTTTTCTAAGAATATAAAAAAATCGGAAAATCTGAAATGGATACGGCATAATGATTTCGTTTATTTTGCTTTAGATAATAACAATGAATTATCCTTATTTGCAGATACGGTAAGTGGAAACTGGTATTCAATTAATAGGGGTTATTCTGTAGAAAAGATAGTTGAAAAAGTTTTTATGCCATCCATCCTCCATCAACCGCGAAATAAGTGTGCCGCCTATGTTGTGGCTTGTTCGAAAAATAAGAATACAAATAAAGCTATTAAGCAACAGCCGTTCCGCATCATCAGAAATGATGCAGACTGCCAGGCTGTTATTTTTAAAGATAATAACTCCGCAGTTTCATTTTATAAACCGGGAAATATTCATTTAGGAAATATGGCATTATATGTAGATAAACCCTGTCTTGCCATAATCACTAAAAAAGAGATATTTATTTCAGATCCGTTACATGAAGGCGGTATAATAAATATAACGTACAATAATAAAAAATACCAAGTTAATCTCCAGGCAGATGGTACTATAGTATCTTTTAGGATATAAGTTATAATAAAAAACTATTCACTATGCGCTTAAAAAATAAGATAGCAATTGTTACAGGAGCCGCCAATGGGATAGGCCTTAGTATAACGGAAGCATTCATTAACGAAGGTGCTACCGTATTTATGGCAGATATTGACGCTGAAAAACTTAAGGCTGAAGCTGAAAGATTTAATTCAGTTTCTTTATGTACACATGCTGTGGTATGTGACGTTGGCAACACTGATGACGTTGGTAATTTGATTAACGAGATAATTATGCAATACAACCGCATCGATATAATAGTTAATAATGCAGCGGTAGCGATTGGCGGCAATATTAAAGACATGCCGGAAAATGATTGGGATAAATTAATGAATACAAATCTTAAAAGTGTTTATAGAACAATCAAATTAGTTATGCCGCATATGTTAAAGCAAAAGAGGGGCAGCATCATTAATATGTCATCAACCCAGGCGTTTCGTTCCTGGGATAACTGGACTGCTTACGCGGCTGCAAAGGGAGCAATGCTGGCAATGACCAACCAGCTCGCTGGCCAGTTCGGCAAAGATAATATCAGGTTTAATTCCATTTCACCGGGTGCTATATTAACGCCGATGAATGAGAAGAGGGTGGAAATAGAGGGTCCCGGATTTCTTAAAAGCAGCATCGGACAGCATGCGATTGAACGCATGGGAACACCGGAAGAAGTAGCTATGACAGCAGTTTTTCTGGCTTCAGACGAGTCAGCATTTATTACAGGGGTGGATATTAAGGTTGACGGAGGTTTATGTACGCTCCCAAGATATATAGAATAAAATTATAACTATGAAACAGGCTTTAGAAGGATTAAAGGTTTTAGATTTTTCACAATTATTGCAGGGACCATTTGCGTCACAAATGTTAGGCGATCTTGGGGCTGATGTAATAAAAATTGAACGCTATAAATCGGGCGACTTATATCGAAGCATGACGTTTTTTAATAAATGGATCGCAGGAAATGAATCGCCCTGTTTTATGGCATGGAACAGAAATAAGCGCTCCATTTCTCTCGATATAAAAAAAGAAGATGGGAAAGAAATTGTAAGGAGGCTTTTAAAGGATGCTGATATTGTTTTGGAGAACTTTCGTCCCGGTGTGATGAAGCGTTTGGGTTTTGGATATGAGGAATGCAGAGCCATCAACCCTAAAATAATCTATTGTTCTGCTTCAGGATGGGGAAGTGATGGCCCGTATATAACAAGACCGGGGCAGGACCTGTTAGTGCAGAGTGTGAGTGGCGCTATTATGACAAGTGGTAAAAAATCTGATGGACCCGTTGCTTTGGGAACGGCCTTGTGTGATCAGGTGAATGCTTATAACTGTGTGTACGCAATTTTAGCGGCATTGTATTATCGTGAAAAAACAGGTATAGGGCAGGAGATACAAACAAACTTACTTTCTTCTGCTATATCATTTCAGATGCAGGATTTTTTCACCATTCAGAATCTGGGAATAAATTTTGAAAGACCTGATTCAGGAATAGCACATCCCGGTAACGGTGCGCCGTTTGGTGCTTACAAGACCTCAGATGGTTATATTGCTATTGCAATGAATCCGTTTGACACTCTTGTAAAAGCATTGGGAGATGAGAGTCTTTTAAAGTATAATGATCCTCAGATTCTTTTTGATAAACGAGATGAAATCTTTTATAAAATTGAAACAATCACCCAAACAAAAACCACCGAAGAATGGCTGAATATAATGCTGGGGCTTGATTTGTGGGTGGCACAGGTGCACGAACAACAGGATGTGGAGTTTGATCCGCAGGTACAACATAACAATACATTTATTGAAATTGAACATACCAAAGCAGGTAAAATCAAAACAGTTAATATCCCCTTTAGTATGAGCGAAACTCCCGGTGAGATAAAACGGGGGTCACCGTTGATCGGCGAACATACTTATGAAATAATGCAGGAAGCTGGCTACAGCCAGGATGAAATAGAAAGATTATTGAATGAAAATACCGTTTATAAAGAAAACGTATGAACCAATACAAAAACATAATTTTTAAGGTAGAGCATAAAGTAGCCTGGTTGAAATTCAACAGACCGGATCAGCTCAATGCCATGAATTCGGAAATGATGGGAGAGATCATTGAAGCATTAAAGAAAATTCATGATACCGATAGTGAAGAGATAAAAGTAGCTGTTATTACAGGCATTGGTAAAGCCTTTATGGCAGGAGCTGACATAAAGGAATATGCACTGCAAACGGAAGCTCAGTTTAATGAATTCCAAAAGAATGGAAGGAGTGTCTATGCTTTAATCGAAGAGAATTCAAAACCTGTAATTGCCGCTATAAATGGGTATGCATTTGGCGGAGGCCTGGAGATAGCTTTAGCATGTGATATGATAGTAGCTGCAGAAGGAGCCAAAATGGGTTTGCCGGAAATACTGTTGCATTTAATTCCCGGTGGAGCGGGTACAATAAGGCTTGCAAAAAAGATCGGCATTAACAGAACCAACGAAATTGTAATGACGGGCAAAACAATTTTGGCGGAAGAACTCTATAATTATGGGGCTATTAATCATTTGTTTCCGATAAATAGTTTTGAGGAAGAAGTGAGAAAATTTGCTGCAGCCTTTACTGATAAAGCTTCTGATAATTTGAAGGTATTAAAGCAACTCGCGCGGATGAGTATTGAAGGTCTTTCTTCTGAGGCTGAAATTATTGAACATGATTCGTTAAACCGGTTTTACAGATCAGAAAATGCTCAAGCAAAAATTAAGGAATTTTACGATAAAAGTCTTGAACTAAAAAAATGAGCATAGTATTAAAAGGCATCACATGGGACCATCCAAGAGGGTATCAGCCTCTGATAGCCGGCTCAGCGGTTTACGAGGCAGATTTTGGTGTAAAGGTCGAATGGCATAAACGGTCATTAACTGCTTTTGGAGACCAATCACTGGAGGAACTCTGTAACCAATTTGATTTGTTAATCATTGATCATCCGCATGTGGGATTGGCAGCAGCCCGGAAATACCTGGAACCTTTGGATAACATTATTTCGTTGGATGATTTGTCAGAGCTTAACGCGCAATCTGCAGGGCCATCATTCCAAAGTTATTACTACCAGGGCAGGCAATGGGCTTTACCTGTGGATGCAGCGATGCAATGTGCGGTGTACAGGCCTGACATGATCGCTAAAAAAGATATTCCTTCAAATTGGGATCAGGTATTCAAGCTGGCGGAAAAGCTGAAGCATAACGATTCTTATTTAGGAATTGCTTTCTCTCCAACGGACTGTTTGTGTTCTTTTCTGAGCCTGACGGCACAGGCAAATTCACCTATCCGGGAGGAAAATGCGGAGCTTGTTAATATAGATATCGGTCTGAATGTTTTGGAACAGCTGAAAAAAATAAAAAATTCTTTTCATCCGGCTTGTTTGGATTGGACTCCCATTAGTTTACTTGATTACATGTCTTCGAGTGATGATGTGGTTTATAGTCCGCTCACATTTTGTTATAATAATTATTCAAGAAATAATTTTAGAAAAGAAAAACTGATTTTTCATGATGTGCCTGGTAGTCATAATGCCGTTTTAGGTGGTGCAGGGATATCGGTTTCACAATTCTGTAAGAATAAAATTATTGCAGGAAAATTTGCTGCGTGGATATGTAGCCCGGTGATACAACGAACAATTTACGCTGATGCACAGGGACAGCCCGGCAATATAGTAGCCTGGACAGATGAAAGAGTTAATGATATTACTAACGATTTCTTTTATAATACTATTAAAACGCTTGAAAATGCGTATGTAAGGCCGCGCTATAATGGATGGGCCGAATTTCAGACAAAGATGGGAAATATTATTCACGACTTTTTAAAGTATGATAAGGATGCTAATGAGGTAATAGCTGAATTAAATACCTTATTTCAAAAATCCGGGATAAACAAATGAATTTATTTGCAGGTTCTTATACACAAATGATCGCTCCTGCCTTTGGAGGCCACGGTGATGGACTGTACTCAATGGAATTTGATCCGATAAACGGAAATATTAAAGTAGTTAGTACACGGCACTTAGTCAATCCCAGCTATCTGACTGTTATAAACGACAATTTGTACACTTTTAATGAAGTGTCTTTGGATGAAGAACCTTTTTTATATGCTTTTAAGGTCGGTGAAAATCAAATCTTGAAATTTATAAACAAAGTTCCGGTTGATGGCGCGTACGCTTGTCATATAAATTATTCACAGAAATATGCTTGTTTATTTGTTTCCTGTTATGGTGGTGGTAATGTTTTAGCCTTCCCCGTCGGTACTGATGGTTCAGTAAAGCCTGCCTTATACAACATTAGGCATGAGGGGAGCAGCATACATGCCGACAGACAAGAAGCTCCACACGTACATTATATAGCAGTTGATGATGAAAGTGACCGGATATTTGTTTCTGATCTTGGGATAGATAAAATCATGATCTATGAGTTAAAGAACCAAAATAATGAAATAAGTATTTCATATAAAGAAAGTATTCTAATACCCGAAGGTAGCGGGCCACGGCATCTGATCATTCATCCGGGTAAAAAATATTTATTTGTTCTCACCGAGCTTTCTGCAGAAGTTGTGTTGATAGATATTTCCACAAAAAAGGTTATTACCTCTGTAAAGCTTATTTCGGATTCCGGAATTATACCAGGTGCTGCCGCAATAAAAATTTCAGGCGATGGCAAACACATTTATGCATCTGAAAGAAGTACTAACCAAATATTCGTTTTAAAGTTTGATGAATATAATAAATCACTGGAACTGATCCAAAGCGTCGCAACACAGGTAATAACTCCCAGAGACTTTATGTTGGATTCCTCCGGTAATTGGTTAATCGTTGCCGGACAGGACTCTGATTCCTTAGCTGTATTTGAAAGAAATCCGTTTAGTGGTACTGTAGCTTTTCATAAAATGTTTGAAAACTTTAATTCTATAAGTTGTATAATTTAAAAACTATAAGAAATGCAAACTGCAGGTACAAATACAAGGTGGTTATCAGTAGCGGTGGTTTTTTTCTGCTTCTTCGTAATGGGTTTTGTTGATATTGTCGGAATATCTACCAACTATATAAAAAGAGATTTTTCGTTGTCGGGCACGCTGTCTAACATGATCCCGATGATGGTCTTTGTTTGGTTCCTGATCTTTTCCATTCCCGCAGGAATACTTATGGGAAAATTGGGGCGAAAACAAACAGTCCTAATATCTCTTGCACTTACGGCTGTGGCAATGATTATACCTTATTTTTTTTATAATTTCCTGACAGTAATTATTTCGTTTTCTTTATTGGGTATAAGCAATACAATTCTGCAAGTTTCTCTTTTTCCATTGATAGCATCAATGTTTACGAAAGAAAAAACGGCCGGAATGATGACGATGGGCACTTTCTTTAAAGCAGTATCATCTTTTCTGGGGCCGGTATTAGCTGGTTTAGCAGCAGCGTATTTCAATGATTGGAAACTTACGTTTCTGATCTTCTCGGTAACCGCTTTATTTTCTGTAATTCTTTTGTTCACAACGAAGATTGATGAGATTAACTTTGAAAATAGGCCGACAGATTTTAAAAATGTATTGTCACAATTAAAGAATAGATACATTTTGGTTTGTTTTTTAATAATTCTGTTGATTGTTGGCTTGGATGTGGGTATGAATACCAGTATTCCCGAATTACTTATGCTGCGCACAGGCATTGCTCTTGATAAAGCTGGTTTAGGAACCAGTGTTTATTTTGCGGCACGTACAATCGGCGCCTTTCTGGGAGCGTTTATCTTATTAAAAATACAACCCAATGAGTATCTTTTTTATTCATTGATTGTGGCTATAATGAGTTTTTTACTTTTGATGTTTACTGATAATCTTTGGTTTTTGTTAGTTTTAATATTTATTATTGGTTTTAGTTGTGCAAATGTATTCTCAATTATTTTTTCACTTGCCTTGCAAAAAGAACCCTCTAAAGGGAATGAAATTTCCGCCTTGATGATTATGGGTATTTCAGGAGGTGCATTAATTTTACCACTACAGGGGATTGTAAGTGATAATTTTCATTTTATTCGATCTCTTGCAATATTATTAATATGCTTAATAATAATTTTGATTTTATCATATAAAGTAAAAGTTACAAATAAGAGATAGTATTTATTAGCTTCCTCAAATGGCTATTCCATTAATCTCAAGTATATTTGCCTAAATTTTTATTATGGAAGCGAGGAAAGCTATTGACAGTCTCACGATTATGAATGAGCTGGTTTTGCCCAACGATACCAATCATTTCGATAATCTCTTAGGCGGGAAATTAATGTATTGGATGGATATTGCCGCTGCCATTTGCGCGGTCAAACACAGCGGTATGCCCTGCATGACAGTAAGTGTAGACAATCTTTCTTTTAAAACACAGGTGAAGCTTGGTTCTACCGTTACCATAGAAGCCAAGGTGTCCAGGGCGTTTAATTCTTCTATGGAAATTCATCTGCGGGCATGGGCAAGCTTTCTCGATCATAAAGAACGTGAGCTAAGCAATGAAGCATATTTCACGTTTGTTGCGCTTGACGCCAATGGCAAACCCACAAAAGTGCCGGAAGTGGTTCCTGAAACGGAAGAGGAAATTCTACATTACGAAGGCGCCATGAGAAGAAGAGAGCTGCGCCTGGTGCTTGCAGGTAAAATGGAAGCTAAAGATGCATTTGAATTAAAAGATTTTTTAAATAAATAAATTTGTGTTGGTGCATCAGCTTTCATATCACACAACATAAATCAGATACTACTATGCAAGTTCGTTTTACTTTATTTTTCTTGTTGACGGCCTTCTACTTGCAAGGTCAAAATACATTTTTACAAAAAATGCATGTAGGTATAAATGCAGGAGCATCACAGTATACAGGCTCATTGCAGCAAAGCGATATAAAGGCGGGAGCCGGCTTGCAAATAGCCTATGAAATAACCGATAAAATTCATGTAAGACTTAACGGTTATTTATCTGAATTGTCTGCTTCACAAGCCAATCTACCAAACTTTGGCCCCGACAGCAGAAGTGAAGATTATTATTTTCGTTCCAATCTTAATGAAATCAGCTTACTGGCACAATATGATTTTTTTAATTTAAATGCCGGCAAAAGAATTACTCCCTATGTTTTTGGCGCAGCGGCAATTTACGATTACAAGCCCTACCAAGAAGTGGGGTATTACAATGCGAAAGGTGATTTGCGCTATGCCAATCTGGCTATGGAACAAACACATCCTTTTAAAAATCAGCAAATAGCCTTTCCTGTAGGCCTGGGTGTGAAATACGCTTTTAATCCTAATCTCAGAATGTTTGCCGAGGGTAATTACAGAATCATGAACAATCTGCTATTGGATAATTACGCGGATGATAATAACTTTGATAGTTATTATTCTGTCAATGTAGGACTTTTGTTCAGGTTGTATAAATCTGCAGGTGGGCGAAAAGGCATTAGCGGGAAAGACTGCGATTGTCCGGTGTATTAAAAAAATCATTTAATAAAATATAATTTACCTTCATTACATGTACGATTCGTTAGAGGCTTGTTTATTAGATTTAGAAAAACACAATCAGTTAATAAGAGTTAAAGAAGAAGTAGATCCATACCTTGAGCTGGCTGCTATTCAGTTGCGCGTGTACGAGGCGCAGGGTCCGGCATTATTATTTGAAAATGTAAAAGGTAGTTCTTATCGCTGTGCTGCCAATATTTTCGGCACATTGGAGAGAAGCAAATTCATATTTCGCGATTCATTGCAAAAGGTACAGAAGGTTATAGGCCTGCGCAATAATCCGATGGGAATTTTAAAAAAACCACTACAGGGCATTGGCAGCGGCGTGGCGGCATTAAACGCTTTGCCTTTAAAAAATCCGGGAAAGAAACCTATACTTTTTAAGGAAATTAAAATAAGCGATCTGCCTCAAATACATCACTGGAAAAAAGATGGCGGCGCTTATATCACACTTCCGCAAGTGTATACCGAAAATATGGATAAGCCCGGTATTATGAACTCCAATCTGGGTATGTACAGAGTGCAAATGTCGGGCAATGATTTTGTACACAATAAAGAGCTGGGCTTGCATTACCAGATTCACAGAGGCATAGGTGTGCATCAGGCCATTTCCAATAAATATAATAAACCGCTAAAAGTAAGCATATTTATAGGTGGTCCGCCCGCGCATACACTGGCGGCGGTTATGCCATTGCCCGAAGGATTGAGCGAAGTACTTTTTGCCGGACTACTGGCCAACAGAAGGTTTCGCTATTTCTATCAGGATGGATATTGCCTAAGCGCTGATGCCGATTTTGTGATCGCTGGCGAAGTGTATCCGGGAGAAGTAAAGCCCGAAGGTCCGTTTGGCGATCATCTGGGATACTACAGTCTTACGCACGATTTTCCTTTAATGCGCGTGCATAAAGTATTTGCCAAAGAAAATGCTATTTGGCCATACACTATTGTAGGTCGTCCGCCACAGGAAGATACTACATTTGGCGAACTCATCCATGAAATCACAGGCGATGCTATAGGCGGCGAAGTACCCGGATTAAAAGAAGTGCATGCAGTAGATGCCGCCGGCGTACACCCTTTGCTTTTAGCAATAGGAGAGGAAAGATATACACCTTATAATAATGAAAAAGAGCCACTGGAATTACTGACCATTGCCAACAGAATTTTAGGTACCAACCAGCTAAGCCTTGCCAAATATTTGTTTCTTACAGCAGATGAAAAGAACCAGTTGAGTACGCATAATGTAGAAGCATTCTTGAAGTATATTTTTGAAAGGATAGATTTTAAAAAAGATATTCATTTCTATACAGAAACTACCATTGATACTTTGGATTATTCCGGCACATCATTAAATCATGGCAGCAAAGTGGCACTGGTAGTGCATTCCGATAAAAGAAGGGAATTGTGCAAAGAAATTCCTGATTGCTTGAAAGAACGGAATATTGCCAATGATGTAAAACTTGTAATGCCCGGGGTGATTGCTTTGCAAAGAAATATCTTTACAGATTACGCTTCCGCCATCAGAGAAATGGATGAACTGAACACAGTATTGAAAGAAAAAAAGGAAGAGTTAAGTACTGTAGCTTTGTTGATCATTTGCGATGATGCCGGTTTCTTGACTGCCGATTTCAATAATTTTCTATGGGCTACTTTTACCAGAAGCAATCCCTCACATGATGTATATGGTATCAACGCCGGTATCGAGTTTAAGCACTTTGGCTGTGAGGGTCCCATGATCATTGACGCCCGCATAAAACCACATCACGCGCCGCCATTGGAAAAAGAGGATACTGTAGAAAAAAGAATAGATGAACTCTGGAAAAAAGGGGCTAGTCTTTATGGTGTTGAATAGCAACTTTTCATGAATCTGTTAAAATTTTGAAACGAGAGAATAAAAATGAGTAAACCAACTTTATATACTGTATTATCACCCAAACTTCTGGATCTGTATCAGCTTGAAAACAGCATTGTAGTAATTATTGATGTTTTTAGAGCCACTTCCACTATAGCTTCAGCATTATATAACGGTGCTGAAAAAGTAATACCGGTAGCAGGAGTGGAGGAATGCATTGCTTTAGGTAAAGAGTTAAACGCTGTTACTGCCGGAGAGCGAGATGGTAAAATTATTGAAGGCTTATCTTACGGAAATTCTCCTTCTGAATACAATAGCGATTTTATCAAAAACAAGACATTGGTGCTGACTACTACCAACGGCACAAAAATGCTGCATATGTCTTTGGAAAGAGGGGCTGATGAAATCATAACAGGTTCATTTCCAAATCTCAGTAGTGTTTGTAACTATCTTATGGCAGCCAATAAAAATGTAATTCTTGCCTGTTCGGCCTGGAAAGACAGGTTCAATTTAGAAGATACTTTATTCGCAGGAGCAGTGATAAATATTGTTCACGATTTTTTTACCATTCATTGCGATAGCAGCCTAATGGCACAAAATTTGTATAAACTTCATCAAGTGGATTTAGAAAGTTTTGTTAGAAAAACTACACATTGGCATCGTTTGTCAAAATACGGATTAGAAGACGATATGCAATATTGTATTCAGACTGATGTTGCAGATGTGTTGCCTTATTACAACAAAACCGAAAACCACCTGAAAATCAAAAACTAAATTACAAACAAATTAAAAGAAACAAAATGAAGAAATTACTTTTTAGTGCTTTAATGGCAGGTGCAGCATTAATAGGCTTTAACACTACTGCATCCGCGCAAAATTATAATTTAGCAGGTGGTGTGTTCGCAGACCATGGTTATGTAGGCGCTTCTGTAAAAGGATTTTTAAGTGGCAAAAACGCGCTACATGGATTAGTAGGTTTTTCCGGTAAAAGCGTTAATCTTGGCTTAGAATATCATTATCAAAATCCAATCCCCGGCGCTAGTGGTTTAGATTGGTACGTAGGTGTGGGTGGTCATGGTCATATACATAGTGGCGACAATGGAAGTGACTTTGCAGCTGTACCAATGATAGGTTTAGAGTACACAATTCCTGGTGTGCCTTTGAACTTTGCTTTTGACTGGCGTCCGCATTTATACCTGACTGGAGGCGGTTTTTCTGCCGGACATGTTGGTGGAGGTGTTAGATTTGTATTCAACAGATAATATTCAACTAAAAAATAAAAAAAAGCGAACGCCGTAACGTTCGCTTTTTTTATGGGTTTCATTAAAGAAATATGAGTATTTTTGCAAGGCATGAAATCCAAAACACTAAAGAATAATAAAGTTAATATCATTACTTTAGGATGCAGTAAAAATTTAGTTGACAGTGAAGAGCTAAGTGGCCAGTTGCATGCTAATAGCATTGATGTAGTACATGAAAACCAAAAGCTAGATCATAACATAGTTGTTGTGAATACCTGTGGTTTTATTGATAAAGCCAAAGAAGAGAGCATCAACACTATTCTGCATCAGGTAGAGCTTAAAAACAGAGGCAAACTGGATAAAGTATATGTGACCGGTTGTCTCAGCGCCCGTTACAAAGACGTATTGGAAGAGGAAATTACCGGTGTAGATGCATGGTTTGGCACAATGGAACTACCTTCAATTTTAAAACAATTAAATGCCGACTACAAGTCAGATCTCTTAGGCGAAAGACTCTTAAGCACTCCATCGCATTACGCATATTTAAAAATAAGCGAGGGCTGTAACAGAACCTGCTCGTTTTGTGCCATTCCTTTAATGAGAGGTAAGCATATCAGCAAGCCCGTAGAATCCATTATTCAGGAAACAGAAAGGCTGGTACGCTCGGGCGTCAAAGAAATAATGCTTGTAGCCCAGGAGCTCACTTATTACGGCCTTGATTTATATAAAGAAAGAAAATTGGCCCATTTGCTTGAAAAGCTTTCTGAGGTGCAGGGCTTGGAATGGATAAGATTACATTATGCTTATCCCAACAAATTTCCCATGGATGTGTTAGGAGTGATGAAGTCTAAAAAGAATATTTGTAATTATATAGATATTCCCTTGCAGCACGCCAGCAACAATATGTTGAAAGCGATGAAGAGACAAACCACAAGAGAAGAGACAGAAACGCTGATCAAAAACATCCGGGAAATGATTCCCGATGTATGTATCAGAACTACGCTAATTACAGGATTTCCGGGAGAAACATTGGAAGACGTAGAAGAGCTGAAAGATTTTCTTGAAAAGAATCGCCTGGACAGAGTAGGGATTTTTACCTACAGTCATGAAGAAGATACCAGCGCATATGATCTGGAAGACAATATTCCCGAGGATGAGAAAAGAAGAAGAGCAGAAGAAATAATGGCGGTGCAGCAGGAAATAAGCTACGAAAAAAATTTAGATAAAGTAGGAGAGGTGTTTCGTGTACTGGTAGATAAAAAAGAAGCCGGGAAGTACATAGGTCGTACAGAATTTGATAGTGTGGATGTAGATAATGAAGTGATTATATCCTCAAAAAGACCATTAAAGATCGGAGAATTTGTAAATGTAAAAATTCAACATGCCTACGACTACGATCTGGAAGGTGATGTTGTATGATTTTTTTAAGGAAAGCTAAATATTGATTTTGATTCAACATATTTCATATACACAAACGGGTTTTTTTTCTAAACTCATTACCGATTATCTTCAGGAGCAAAATGCTGTACAACCGTTTTACCGACATCCGGTAAATATAGACGGAGTTGCAAATGCAATACAATCACGAAATTATTTCCCCGGGTTTAGAAATATTTTAGTAGAGGAACTTACTAAACAATATGAAGGCATACATTTATCTGAAGAAGTGCAAAACAATATTTCCTTACTTCAGAAAGCTACTACTTATACTATCACCACTGCGCATCAACCTAATATTTTTACAGGTCCTTTGTATTTTATATATAAAATCCTTCATGTCATAAAAATTGCTCAGGAGCTTAAAGACAGCTTTCCGCAACACACCTTTGTTCCTGTCTATTACATGGGAAGTGAAGATGCCGATTTGGAAGAGTTGAATAACATTACGGTTCAGGGCAAAAAATATACTTGGGAAACCACGCAGAAAGGAGCGGTAGGCAGAATGTTGGTCGACGATAAATTGCTACAACTCATTAACGAACTACATGGCCAGGTTGGGGTAAATAGTTTTGGAGAAGAATGGATAAACCTGCTAAAGAAGGCTTACACGAAGAATAAAACTATTCAGCAGGCTACACTGGAATTGGGGAATGAACTGTTTGGTAAATATGGTTTAGTAATATTGATTCCTGATAATGCGGCTTTGAAAAAAACGTTTCAACCCGTAGTAGAAAAAGAATTGCTTGAGCAATTTTCTGAAAAAGAAGTAACAAACACAGTAGCCAGGCTAAAGGAAGAAGGTTATCAAACACAAACGTCAGGCAGAGAGATCAATTTATTTTATTTGTTAGACGATATTCGTGAGCGAATTATTTTGTCTGATGGTGAGTATCTTGTCAACAATACTGAAATCACTTTTACAAAAGAACAAATAGTAGAGGAGCTTGAAGTTCACCCCGAACGTTTTAGCGCCAATGTAGTTTTAAGAGGCGTATTTCAGGAAACTATTTTGCCTAATATCATTTTTGTTGGCGGCGGTGGCGAGCTGGCTTACTGGATGGAACTGCAATCGGTTTTTGATAAAGTGGGCGTTCCTTATCCAATGCTGGTATTACGCAATTCTTTTTTATTGATAAATGCGAAGCAGGCGCAAACTATTGAAAAGTTAGACTTATCTGTAAAGCAATTATTTCTGCAGGAGTTCGAAATATTAAACGGTATCAATCAAAAAAGAAATCAGTCAATAGATATCAGTGCGGAAATTGATGCGCTGAAAAATATTTATGATACCATAAAAAACAAAGCGCAAGAAGCGTCTTCTTCGTTAACGCAACATACGGAAGCGCTACTGACAGCAGCTACTCATAAACTCGAAGCCCTTCAACAGAAAATAAGCAGAGCACAAAGAAAATCTTTAGAAGCAGAGAGTCGTCAGGTACATGATTTAAAAGAAAAACTCTTCCCTGGTAATTCATTACAGGAAAGAGTTGAAAATGTGGCTTCTTTATATAGTTTGTATGGTAAAGATCTTTTTGATATTCTGTTGCGCCACTCTCTTACACTTCAACAACAATTTTCTATCCTTGCCATTACAAATAACTCAGATTAATGGAAGGAGTGATAGCCAGTAAACTTTCATATATTAATTGTATGGTGTTTTCAACATCATCTTCATGTACCATTTCTACCGTTGTATGCATATAGCGCAATGGTAGTGATATCAATGCAGAGGGACAACCGTCATTTGCATAAGCAAAACTGTCGGTGTCTGTACCCGTAGATTTGCTGGCTGCCTGTAGCTGTATGGGAATTTTCTTTTTGTTTGCCGTTTTTTCTATTAATGCAAGCAACTTGGTTTGTACAGCCGGGCCGTATGTGAGCGCAGGGCCTTTGCCACAGGCCGTGTCGCCCTGCATATGCCTGTTGATCATTGGCGTTTGTGTATCATGTGTTACATCGGTTATGATAGCTATGTCGGGCTTAATCCTTCGCGCAATCATTTCTGCGCCGCGCAAACCTATTTCTTCCTGTACTGCGTTTACAACATATAAGGTGTAAGGCAATGTTTTCTTATTTTCTTTCAGCATTTTGGCAACTTGGGCAATCATGAATCCTCCCATCCTGTTATCAATTGCTCTGCCTACCATAAATCCATTGGCCAGCCTGTCAAATTTATCCTGATAAGTAACCGGCGCCCCCACGTGAATGCCCATTTGCTCTACTTCTTTTTTTGAAGAAGCGCCGCAATCAAGCCAGATGTTTTCAATTTTAGGATTGGGATCTTTATCAGAATTCATTCTTGTATGAATAGCCGGCCATCCAAAAACCGCTTTTACCGCTCCTTTTTTTCCATGAATATTTGCGCGCAGCGAAGGCGCTATCTGGTGATCTGCTCCGCCATTCCTTCTTACATATATAAATCCTTTTTCGTGAATGAAATTTACAAACCAGCCTATTTCATCGGCATGCGCTTCTATTACTACCTTAAAAGGTTGGCCGGGGTTGATTACACCTACCACAGTTCCGTACGGGTCTATTATTTTTTCATCAATATAGGGCTCCATATATTCCAGCCATAGTTTTTGTCCCTGTGTTTCAAAGCCAACCGGGGAAGCGTTGTTTAAGTAATTTTCAAGAAAGATGGATGCCTCTGTGTCTATTACAGAGCTTTTTTTTGAGCTTTTTTTCTCTTTCGCCATTATGTATTCTTTTTATAAAGATAAAATTTTTTTGCCAAGTGTAGCGTTCTGCATAAAAAAGTCGTATAACTAATTAATAAACAGTCAATATATTGTTATTTGCAGTAATTCATATTTTGTTTAGAATAATTTTATAATTACTTAATGTACAATAAGATGATTATTGCTGCGGTTACAAATATCTTTGTAATGAAATTGTAGATATTCTTGGAAAATACATAACTGTTAGTATGTGGCACTCTTTTTGTTAGATAGGGCATAATAAGATAGCTTTTATAATAACTAATTGATTTATAACATTATTTTAAATCTTTGGTTTTATTGTCTGATATGAAAACGCTAAAACACGACTCATGAAACAAATAATTCTACTTATTAGTTTAATATCTTCGATATTCACTTTTAATAGTAGGGAAGATAGTAATTCTTTACAGGACAGGATTTCAGGCGGTTGGACATTAATTGGTGGCAGCAGTAAAGTTGCTTACTTTGATGTAGAGAATAATTTAATTGAAGAAAGATTGCTGCCTCTCAATGTTTCGGGAACTATCCTTAACGTAGGAGAAAATAATCTGCTCATCAGAAATAATAAAAATGCGCTTAGTTTAGTCGATTATACGCTTTCTGAAAAAAACAATGCGGAAGGCAACCTTGATGTAAAAGTTTGTCCTTCAATTGACGATACAGAAATCATCTCGCTAATCAATAATAAAAACCTTGAACTGTCAAGAGATAATAACAAGACATTGTTCCTGAGTGCCGATTTTGATAAATCCGGTACTTCCAAACTCCTGGATAATACAATCGCTTACAACCATGCGAAAGTGCTGATGGTTTTTAAGAAAAACAGTTTCTTCTCTGATATATTACCTTATTAAAAAAATCTGTATTATTATTCCTGTTAATGCTTTTAGTAGCATTAAGCCGTCTATGGCTGCCAGGTAAAAAAGTATATTTTTTTCTGCAAACATTTTTCTGCTGATAATCAGCAGCGCTATGGCGGGCAATAAAAAATAAATGATATATTCTGTTTCAAAGTTTAATACAAACATGTATACACAGAACAATATATACACAATGCACAGCGGGGTGATTATATAATTTATAGTTCTTATTTTCCCCATTTTTACTACAAATGTTTTCAGCTCAACATTATTGTCGGCTTCATAATCTTTTATGTCAAAAATAATGGCTAATATGGAAATAAGTAAAAAATAATCCAGAAAAACATACAGGGTTTTGTTAGAGAATATCGCGCTGTCAGTGATTATTTCTTCTGTCACGGCAGGAAGCACAGCTACCACACCGGCCCATATAAGGCCTATAATAAACGGTTTTATCAAACCTATACGCAAAGAAAACTTAAGCCCGGGTAAAAAAACTGTACCATAATAAAAAAATGCCAATAGGCATAATAGTAGCACTATGACCATGTGCGCAATTCTTACATGATTGAAAACATTATGGATATCAAAAAATATCAGCCTAAATAAAGAAACGCATCCGATTACAAATAAAAATATCTGGATATAAAAAATAGCTATGTTATTTCTTTGCAGCCATTGAAAGCACTTATTTCTGGTTAATGCAACAGTACTTATACGTTTTGGGAATTTAAAAATTCTTTCATAAGATTGTGTATAGTATATAACTGTAAAGCAGGCTATAAATAAATAATAAGAATAAGGAATTGTAAAACCTTGAAATAACGAAGCATCTAAGCTCATGGCTATTACGCAAAGACCATAAAAGAAATTGCCAAAGAAAATAAATTCAATAAATTTCCTCATAAACATCAAATGTAAATTAAAATCTTGCTTACTTTGCAATCTTGTTATGAACAGTGCTTTTATCGATCACATTTTTTCAGGAAAAACCATTGACGCGAATGATATACTACGTATTTTTCATTTTCAATACCATAATAACGCGGTATATCAGTCATGGTGCAATCATATTGGCAAAACCCCTGAAAACGTACATCTGGTAAACACCATCCCTTTTCTTCCGGTTTCTTTCTTCAAAACTCATAAAGTGGTATGTGGAGATTTTGAGCCCGAACTTATATTTGAAAGCAGTGGTACCACCGCAACTGTCAATAGCAAACATTTTATTAAAGAAGAAAAGCTTTATGAAAAAAGTTTCCTCACAGGTTTTCGTTCATTCTATGGAAACGTAGAGGATTATTGCATTCTGGGCCTGTTGCCCAGCTATCTGGAACGAAGTAATTCTTCATTGATAAAGATGACAGATGTTTTAATGAAGCTTTCACGCCATCCGCTCAGCGGTTATTATTTATACAATCACGGGCAGTTGGCTGATGTAATGAAGCAACTGGAAAGCGAAGGTCAGCAAACCTTGTTGTTTGGCGTAACCTACGCTCTGCTTGACTTTGCGGAAGCACATGCTTTTCCGCTCAGGCACACGATCATTATGGATACCGGTGGTATGAAAGGCCGTAAAAAGGAAATGACCCGAAACGAGGTGCACGATTATCTTAAAAACCGGTTCAGCGTAAATGCCATACATTCAGAGTATGGAATGACGGAATTATTGAGTCAGGCGTATGCGCAAAAAAACGGGATATACAAAAGTCCGTCATGGATGAAAATGTTCATACGCGATGAGTCAGATCCTTTGTCAGTGCATAATCACGGAAAAGGCCTGATAAATGTAATAGACATGGCCAATATATATAGCTGTAGTTTTATTGCCACAGATGATATTGGTACAATTTCTGCAAACAACAGTTTTGAGCTTTGGGGCAGAAGAGACAATTCAGATTTAAGAGGTTGCAGCCAGATGATTGTATAAAAAAATACCGATATTTGTTTTAATTAAACTTGTAAGGTAGAAAATAATCTAAGGCATATTAAAAATATAATTTAAAAAAAGTATATACAAATGAAAAAAATAATATTTTCCTTAATGGCTGTTTTAACCGTAGCAGCTGTAGACGCGCAGATTAGAAGAGGCAACATGATTACAGAACGGACTAAGTTTGGGGTAAAGGCCGGCTTAAGTGCTTCTAATCAAACTTTGGAAGAGTATGGTTCAGGTATAGCAACATACGATACTAAGGCCGGAATAGTTGCCGGAGTAGAAGCCGAGATTCCTGTGAAAAATGGCTGGTATATTCAACCTGAATTGAATTACGCGAATATGGGTACCAAAAGTTACGAAAGATTTGTTGATGACCAAACCGGTGAAGAAAAATGGGGCAATATTAAATATGCCAACAATTATGTGCAGGTTCCTGTTTTAGTGAAGTTCAGACCTATTTACTCAGGATTTGGAATTTATGCTGGTCCGCAACTGGGTATAAATGTACAGGCAAGAGAAAATCCTATAGGTTACGATCCTGTTCCTACAACCGATGAATACGCGAAAGCTGAAATTGCCGGAGTTTTTGGAATGGAGTATTATTTTCCTAATGCAGATGACAGAGCACCAAGATTCGGATTGTCTGCAAGATACCTGCATGGCTTTTCAAATATCTACCCGCAAAACTCTGAGAAAGCTGCCTCTGCAAGTCTTAGAAATTCGGGCTTCCAAATTACCGCAGGTATAAGATTCTAATCCAGGTTTTATAAAATAAAAATATTAAAGTCGTCTTTACTCAGGCGACTTTTTTATTTTTGTAAAAAATTATCAGGATAAATACCTGACATTTTACTTATGCAAAAAGAAATCTCTATACGTATTTCTCCAACAGAAGCAAGCACGCAGGAATTAATTAAAAAATCAGTTGCTCAGTATTCAGGAGTAAGCGAATCAAAAATATCCGGTTATCATATTCTAAAAAAGTCAATAGACGCGCGTAACAGGAATATAAAAATCAACCTGAAGCTGAAAGTATTTATTGACGAGCCGTTTGAGCAAAGAACAATTAAAAAGACGCTGCTCAAAGATGTAAATCGTTCTCATAAAAGAGTAACCATTATAGGTTCGGGTCCTGCCGGGCTTTTTGCTGCGTTTAAATTGATAGAAAAAGGAATAAAGCCCATTATTCTTGAAAGAGGCAAAGATGTAAAATCAAGAAGAAGAGATTTAGCGATGCTCAACAAGCAAGGTATTATCAACCCTGAAAGCAATTATTGCTTTGGAGAAGGAGGTGCCGGCACATACAGCGATGGAAAGCTGTATACCAGAAGTAACAAAAGAGGTAGTATTGATGATGCCTTGAACTTATTTGTGCAGTTCGGGGCTGATGAGAAAATTCTTTATGAAGCACATCCGCATATCGGCACCAATAAGTTGCCACAGATAATCAGTGCTATGCGCCAGGCTATTAAAGACTGTGGAGGAGAAGTACATTTTAATGAAAAAGTAACGGATATAATTCTGGAAAACAATGCCGTTAAAGCTGTGAAGACCGCTGCCGGCAATAGTTTTGAATCTGATGCCTGCATTCTTGCCACGGGTCATTCGGCAAGAGATATATTTGTACTGCTGAAAGAAAAAAATATTTACATTGAAGCCAAGCCATTTGCTTTAGGCGTAAGAATAGAACATCCTCAGGAGCTGATCAACTCTATACAGTATCATTGTTCGGTACAGGAAATGGAAGAACTTTTATTGCCGCCTGCTTCTTATTCACTTTTGCAGCAGGTAGAAGGCAGAGGCGTTTTTAGTTTTTGTATGTGCCCGGGCGGTGTTATCGCCGCCGCGTCTACCAATCATGAAGAGTTGGTAGTTAACGGTTGGAGTCCGAGCAAGAGGAATAACCCTTATGCCAACAGCGGTATGGTAGTACAGGTAGATGTAAAAGACGCGATGGCCTTTTTGGGAAATAAAGCCGATGTACAGGATCCTTTGTTGCTCATGCGCTTTCAGGAAGCGGTAGAGCGCAATTGTTATACTGCAGGCGGTGGCAACTTTACAGCGCCTGCGCAGCGAATGGTTGATTTTACAAAAAATAAATTGTCTGCTTCATTGCCTGCCAACAGCTATATACCCGGTGTAAAGAGTGCGGAGCTTACCAAAGTTTTACCAGGATTTGTACAGAAGAGTTTACAGCAGGGATTTAAAGCTTTTGGTAAAAAGATGAAAGGATATTATACCAATGAAGCGATTGTATTAGCAACGGAAAGCAGAACATCCAGTCCGGTAAGAATTCCCCGCAACCAGGAAGGGCTGTTTCATGAGCAGGCCACCAATCTTTATCCCTGCGGGGAAGGCGCAGGCTATGCCGGCGGTATTATCAGCGCGGCTATGGACGGACAAAGAGTGGCTGAAGCAATAATAGGGAAGTTGAATAGTTGATTATTTAGCATTATCTTCTTCATCAAGACTGCTAAGATGCTCGTAAACCAGGTTGTAGCCGTTTGCCTTGGCAAATTTTTTCAACGCGTTTCTGTGGTCAGTCTGCAATTGCATCAACGCCGGATTAGGCATGGGTGTAACTACTATGTCGGATGACATTAAAGGTGGCATTACGTTTATAGCAGTAATGTTTTTTTCTAATTCATCGTTTAATTTTTTTACCTCTTTTTCTTTATTGAAGCGCTTCATCTCGTAATCGAGTTCTGTTTTAAATTCCATATTGATTATGATTTTATTTTAAAGATAAAAAACTTATTTCGTAACTAATAGCTAAAACTTACCGCGCAGTTCATTTTAATAAGCTGATTGATATAATGAGGCGATTAAATTATTTAATTGCCTCAAAAAATGTGTATATTTGAGGCAATTAACTTTCATAAATGCCTCAGCCTGATTTAAAAAAATACAATTGGCAATTAATGAGCTTGTCAACTACTATTGAAACCAATAAAAAGGAATATTATCAATCTTTAAAAGACGCGCAACAGTCTTTGGAAGTTTCAGATTGGATACTTTATTTTTCAAACATCATACTGAATGCTCAAAAAAATGCCAAGGAAATTATCATATTCATCTTAAATAAAACGAAATTTCTCGATAAGAATCATTCGAAAATGAATGAAAGGCAAAAGAAAGTTATTCTGAAAATGTTTGATGCAGGAATAAAAACTTTTAAAGGAGGTATGACCGCAAAAAAATATTTATCTATAACAAAATCTTCTAGAGCTACAGTTACACGTGATTTACAGGATCTGGTAGATAAAAAAATTCTTATTCAAACCGGAGTAGGCAGAAGCGTAAGCTACGACTTGAATGTAGAGCGGTAATTGTTCGCCGCTACACGCATTACACCACCATCGAAAAAATTCTAGTAGTAGGCATTTTCCTGATCATGCGCAAGTCAAAAGCCATACAAACATTGCGCAGGTAAGAGCGTCCGGCTTCGTTTATAATGATTTTATCATCAGCTATTTCAATCAGTCCGTCGTTTTCCATTTCCCTTAGTCTTTCTATTATTTCAGGATAGCTTTCCAGCTCGTCTTGCTGAAGATCTGTTTCCATCAGGCACATGATATTCATTATCTTTCTTCTTATTAGCAAATCTTCATCGGTAAGCAAGTGGCCTTTGCAAATGGCGAGTTCACCGGCATTTATTTTTTTTAAATAATCATCTACACTTTTTTCGTTTTGTGCAAACGCGTACCAGCTGTCAGATATAGAAGACACTCCAAGGCTTATCATCACTTGTGTGGAAGAAGAAGAATAGCCCATGAAATTTCTATGAATGGTTTTGTTAATCATGGCTTGATACAAAGTATCGGTTTCCAAAGAAAAGTGATCCATGGCAATTTCTTTGTAACCCAGTTCTTCCAGCAATTCTTTACCTTTTTCGTAAAGTATGCGTTTATTTTCTCCGCTGGGCAAATCTTTTTCGTCAAAGCCTCTTTGTCCCACGCCTTTTATCCACGGCACATGAGCGTAGGAATAGAAGGCTATACGATCGGGCTGTAAAGATTTGGTAAGCTCTATTGTGTTGATTACCGAAGACAATTTCTGGAAAGGCAATCCAAAAATAAGATCGTGGCTAATGCTCTCGTAGCCTATATTGCGTGCGGCTTCCGTTACTTTTTTTACATTCTCGAACGATTGTATGCGATGAATCGCTTTTTGTACTTTTTCATCATAATCCTGCACGCCAAAACTCACACGCCGAAAACCCAGGTTGTAGAGCGTTTGCAAATGCTCTATGGTTGTATTGTTAGGATGGCCTTCAAAGCTGAACTCTCTTTCAGGATGAATGATGGCATTTTTAAAAATATGGGCTAATAGTCTTTCTAAATTTTCAGGCGAAAAAAAGGTAGGCGTACCGCCGCCTAAATGAATCTCTTTGATGATGGGTTTTTCTTCCAGTATCTCAAGATAGATATTCCATTCTTTCAGCAAAGCGTCTATGTAGGGATCTTCTACCGAGTGTTGTTTGGTGATGCGCTTATTGCAGGCGCAAAATGTGCACAGGCTTTCGCAGTAGGGCAGGTGTATGTAAATGCTGATACCTTCTTTTTTGTTGCTTTCGATAAAAGATTTTTTAAGGCTTGTGATCCATTTGTCTACATTAAAATTCTCTTCGTCCCAATAAGGAACGGTGGGGTAGCTGGTATATCTTGGGCCGGGAACATTGTATTTATCTATAAGCTTGGTCATGTGCAATAATTAAAGTGGCGAAAATACGAATTGTATTTGGCTAATATATGCACGATTTGTAATTAGAATGACATAAAATATTTCATGCAGCGGATAATTCAGGAACCGAATGTTTTTTTTGTTAAAAGAAAAAAGTTATATTTGATAAAACAAATCTTATGAAAACTAAAAATTTAAAAAACATCCTTTTGTTAGGGATAATTATTTTATCGGTCACTATTTCCGCTTGTAAAAAAAATGATCAGCCATCCAGGCAAGATATGCTTGTGGGCACATGGAATTTAGATTACCTGAAAGTAAGCTTGTTTGGAGAGAATAACGTTTTGCTGGGTGAAAACAGAGAAAAAGTGGACGCGGCCAATGCTTCCAGCGTTGAATTTCGTAAAGACGGAACTGCCATAAGCGACGGCGATCAGGCCACCTGGAAGTTGTCCGGTGACAATCTCACCGTTCAATATACAGAAGAGGGCAATACGATCACAGAAAACATGACCATAAAAGAGCTTACAAGCAGCAAGCTGGTGCTGACACTCTTTACCGAAGACCAAGAAATAATCAAAGCCCTGCAATTGCCCTCCGAGACAAAAAAACTAGTACTGGATTCAGAATATAAAAAAGTAAATTAAGCAGCAATATATTGCTTATAAGATTGTTGTGTGAAAAATCAAATTCTTCTTTTTTATTCTCATACAAAAATCTTATCTTTGCAAACTTATGTACATAAATTTGAGGGTTTTTTATCAAATTTCAGTCTGCAATTTTATTGAAACAGTAGCCGATGCTACTCTGTAATGCATTTATTTACAATGCATTATTGGCGTTTCTATGATTTGGCAGGTTTAAAATTAATAAAAGATTTTCTCTAGTTTTTATTTTCAAATTTGAAACAAAAATATGGCAATCAAAAAAGACAATCGTCCTAAATCCAATTTCTCACAAATTACAATTGGACTTGCTTCTCCCGACTCCATTCTGGAGCGTAGTTACGGAGAGGTATTGAAGCCCGAAACCATTAACTACCGTACTTATAAGCCCGAAAGAGACGGGTTGTTCTGCGAAAGAATTTTTGGCCCCGTAAAAGACTACGAATGTGCTTGTGGAAAATATAAAAGAATTCGTTATAAAGGCATTGTATGTGACAGATGTGGTGTAGAGGTTACAGAAAAAAAAGTACGTCGCGAACGTATGGGACACATCAAGCTGGTGGTGCCCATCGTGCATATCTGGTATTTTAAAAGTCTGCCAAACAAAATCGGCTATCTGTTAGGAATGAGTTCCAAAAAGCTGGAAACCATTGTGTATTATGAAAGATACGCTATCATTCAGCCGGGCGTGCTGGAAGATAAGTTCCAGATGGGAGATTTGCTGTCGGAAGAAGAATACCTTGATGTAATTGATACACTGCCGCAGGATAATCAATATTTACCTGACGATGATCCGCAGAAATTCATAGCCAAAATGGGCGCGGAAGCCGTATCGGATCTGTTGGCAAAATTAGATCTGGATTCTTTAAGTTTTACACTGCGCAACGCGGCGGCTAATGAAACCTCCCAGCAGCGTCGTGCCGATGCATTGAAGCGCTTAAGCGTGGTAGAATCTTTCCGCGACGCGCAAACCAGGATTACTAACCGTCCTGAATGGATGGTAATGCAATATATACCCGTTATTCCGCCTGAGCTGCGTCCGTTAGTACCGTTGGATGGCGGCAGATTCGCTTCTTCCGATCTGAATGATCTGTATCGTCGTGTAATTATCCGCAATAATCGTTTGAAAAGATTGATGGAAATTAAAGCGCCTGAGGTGATCTTGAGAAACGAAAAGCGTATGCTGCAGGAGTCTGTTGACAGCTTGTTTGACAACTCTCGTAAATCAAACGCCGTAAAAGCGGAAGGTGGACGCGCGTTAAAATCTTTAAGCGATGTATTGATAGGAAAACAGGGACGTTTCCGTCAGAACCTGTTGGGTAAGCGTGTTGACTACTCCGGCCGTTCTGTAATTGTGGTGGGCCCTGAACTGAAATTGCACGAATGCGGTTTGCCAAAAGATATGGCTGCTGATTTATTCAAGCCATTTATTATCAGAAAGCTGATTGAAAGAGGCATCGTAAAAACAGTAAAATCTGCCAAAAAACTGGTTGATAAAAAAGAAGCTATTGTTTGGGATATTTTGGAAAATGTGTTGAAAGGTCATCCGATTCTTCTGAACCGTGCCCCTACGCTGCACCGTTTGTCTATCCAGGCATTTCAGCCCAAAATGATAGAAGGTAAAGCCATTCAGCTGCATCCTTTGGTTACGGCGGCTTTCAACGCCGACTTTGATGGTGACCAGATGGCGGTGCACGTACCATTGAGCAACGCCGCAATTTTAGAAGCCCAGTTGTTAATGCTGGCTTCGCACAACATATTAAATCCGCAAAACGGTACACCTATTACGCTTCCTTCACAGGACATGGTATTGGGACTTTATTATATCACAAAAGGTAAAAAATCCACCGAAGAAGAAGTAGTAAGAGGAGAAGGCAAAGCTTTCTACAGCCAGGAAGAGGTGAGAATAGCCTATAACGAAGGTATCATAGATCTTCATGCGCACATCAAAGTAAAAACCAATGTGCGTGAAAAGAACGGAGAAATAGCAAACAAACTGATTGAAACAACCGTAGGACGTGTTATTTTCAACGAGTTTGTACCTGAGAAAGTGGGCTTTGTAAATGCTTTACTAACCAAAAAGAATTTAAGAGATATCATCGGTGAAATCATCAATATTACCGATGTGCCTACCACAGCCAAGTTCCTTGACGATATCAAGCAGCTGGGCTTCCGTATGGCATTCCGCGGAGGATTGTCTTTCTCGGTTAATGATCTTCTTATCCCCGATACAAGAGATGAATTGCTGCAAAGAGCTAAGGACGAGGTAGAAGAGGTATGGGATAACTATAATATGGGTTTGATCACCAATAATGAGCGTTACAATCAGGTGATCGATATTTGGTCTCGTGTAGATACCCGCCTTACAGAAACATTGATACACGAAATGAAGACAGACAAGCAAGGCTTCAACTCTGTATATATGATGCTGGATTCAGGAGCGCGTGGTAGCAAACAACAGGTAAAACAGCTGGCCGGTATCAGAGGATTGATGGCTAAGCCAAGAAAATCCGGAAGCACAGGTTCAGAGATCGTTGAAAATCCGATTCTTTCTAACTTTAAAGGTGGATTGAATGTATTGGATTATTTCATCTCTACGCACGGTGCGCGTAAAGGTTTGGCCGATACCGCCCTTAAAACAGCCGACGCGGGTTACCTTACCCGTCGTTTGGTAGATGTGGCGCAGGATGTGGTTATTTCAGAAGAAGATTGTGGTACATTAAGAGGTATTACCACCACAGCTTTAAAAGATAATGAAGATATTATTGCTCCTTTGTCTGAAAGAATTGAAGGCCGTACTTCTTTGCACGATGTATTAGACCCGCTTACAGGTGAGATAATCATTGAAGCCGGTGAAGAAATCACACACGACAAAGCCGTAGAAATTGACGAATCGGGCGTAGATTCCATAGAAATCCGTTCCGTGCTTACCTGCGAGGCGAAGCGTGGTGTTTGCGTAAAATGTTACGGTAAAAATCTGGCAACCGGCTATCTTGCTCAAAAAGGAGACTCGGTAGGTATTATTGCCGCGCAGTCAATTGGTGAGCCGGGTACACAGCTTACACTTCGTACATTCCACGTGGGTGGTATTGCCGGTTCTTCATCTATAGAATCGTCTATTACAGCCAAGTTCGACGGTACTATCCAGTTCGACGGATTACGTACTGTAAAAACTGAGAATGCTGTGGGCGATACAGTTGAGATCGTTATAGGTCGTACGGGCGAAATCAGAATTGCAGATATAGAAAACGACAGGCTATTAAATACAACCAACATTCCTTACGGTTCTACACTGAGCGTAAAGAACGGACAGAAAATTAAGAAAGGCGATGTGATCTGTACCTGGGATCCGTTTAACAACGTGGTGATCTCTGAAATAGATGGTGAAGTGAAGTTCGACAGTATTATAGAAGGTATCACATTCCGCGAAGAAGCCGACGAGCAAACTGGCCACAGAGATAAAGTAGTTGTAGAAACAAAAGATAAAACCAAAATCCCTTCCCTGATCATAGAAGGAAAAGAAGAAAAAAGCTACAACCTGCCTGTAGGCAGCCGCCTGGTAGTGGAAGAAGGGGATAAAGTAAGAGCCGGACAGGTAATTGTAAAAATACCGCGTACCATGCGTAAGAGCGGCGATATCACCGGGGGTCTTCCGCGTGTAACCGAACTGTTCGAAGCACGTAACCCAAGCAATCCTGCCGTAGTAGCTGAGATAGATGGGGTGGTGCAGTTTGGTAATATCAAGAGAGGTAACAGGGAAATTGTGGTAGAGGCCAAAGACGGTATGGTGAAAAAATATCTTGTACCGCTTACCAGACAAATACTTGTACAGGATGGCGACTTTGTAAAAGCCGGTACGCCATTGTCCGACGGACAGATAGCGCCTATCAATATCCTGGGCATTAAAGGTCCTTACGCCGTTCAGGAATATGTAGTGAATGAAATTCAGGAAGTATACCGTTTACAAGGTGTAAAAATCAACGATAAGCACATTGAGGTAATCGTTCGTCAGATGATGAAGAAAGTAATCATCGTAGATGCCGGCGATACCAAATTCCTGGAAGAAGATTTAGAAGATCGTAACGATTTCAACGAAGAGAACGATAGAATTTTTGATAAAAAAGTAGTAGAAACAGAAGGTGGAAGCGCTAAATTCAAAGCCGGACAAATTGTATCGGTAAGAGAGTTGAGAGAAGAAAACTCCATGCTCCGCAGAGAAGATAAGGAATTGGTAACTGTAAGAGACGCCAAGCCCGCAACAGCACAGCCTGTATTGCTGGGTATTACCAAGGCTTCTTTAGGCGTGCCAAGCTGGATATCTGCCGCTTCGTTCCAGGAAACTACCAAAGTACTTAGCTCTGCCGCTATTCAGGGTAAAACCGATCAAATGACAGGCCTGAAAGAAAACGTGATCACCGGGCACAAAATACCTGCCGGTACAGGTTTGCGCGAGCTAGACAGAATGATAGTAGGAAGTAAAGAAGAATACGAATTGCTTACTACTACCCGCGAAGCCATGAGCTTTGACGATGAAGAGTAATCGGGTGTATTCACCCAAATAATAAAAAAAATCCGTTTCAATTGTTTGAAGCGGTTTTTTTTTGTTGCGGGGTTGTAACTGATTTATTCATTTTCATTTAAAAGATAAATACTTCCTTAAGTTGCGTAGTAAATTTATCCATATCTTATCTGTATTTTATCCAAAAAGTTTTTGGAGGAGGATAGAATTTTACCCGTCAGCCCGATGCGAAAGCCGTTTAAATTATATTTTTCTTTTGTTACTTTCAATCGGTTTATTGCAGCTCCCCATTTTCCGCAACAATCACGCTGCCGTATGCAGAATTGGATGCAATCAGAAAAAACACAATTTTCCCGCCTTGCCTAAGGGCGTAAACAATCTGGTTTTCCTGGCTTCCCTTGTGCGAATGATCAAAAGAATAATCTTTTTTGTTTTTTTCTTTTTCCAGCTGCTCAAATGCTTCCCAGGGAATAGTTCCTTCCCAAATCTTTTTGGCTCCCAGGCTTTCCAGATGTTTTCTGAAAGACTGAACAAATTTATACTCGTTCCAGGTGCCGGTATTGTATTCGCTATCTCCTTTTGCATTGAAGTATTTGACTGACAAACGCCCTTCAACAGGATAAAAACCGTTGCCCGTATAAAATTCAAATAAGTTGAAATCCTGCTCCCTTTCATTCCGGCACAGTGTAATAGGGAAACTGACCTATGTCTGCCGTGCTTTCAGGAATAGTTTCGGGGTTGAATGCGGAGCCCGATACAATATTTCCATCCTGCTGAACAGGAATGGTATCAATATTCTGAGAGGCTGTTTCTGCTGTGGAATTGGTTTCACTTTCATTTTTGCACGATGCAAAAAGCAGTACCGTCACAAAGATTAGAATAGCAGTTTTCATTTTATGATTTTTTATTGTTTTTAATAATGCGTACAAACTATACATAAAATTTAAAAAAATACAATGATGGATAATTAAGAAATTATTAAATATTTTTAATTGTCATCAGCGACTTCACAAAAAAGATGATGGCTCTCCTGTTAGTCAAGCTGGAGATAGCGGCAAATTTTATTTATTTTATAAAAATCAGGCGTACTCGTTTGTACGAGTAGGAAGGAAATTTTGCGAAAAACAGAAGCCAAACAGCATAAAAAAACTCCCGAAGCTATTATTTAACTTCGGGAGTTTCTCTGGTGCGGATGGAGGGAGTCGAACCCGCACGCCTCGCGGCGCTAGATCCTAAGTCTAGTGCGTCTACCAATTTCGCCACATCCGCAGGATCTTTTTAGCCCGTTAACAATTATAACGGGGTGCAAATATAAGATTAATTTGATAAATTGAAATAATTATGGCAATAAATACCTTTTTTATGCAAAAAAATACTTGGCAGGTTATAAAGTACGCGGTGTAATTTAATGAAGATATTTTCGTTTATACTATATTGTTACTATCCATGAGATTCTGTACATTAAAAATCTTATTGTTCCTGTTGTTTCTGATGGGTTGGTTGTCAGGAATAGCGCAGCCATTCTCCACAATCGACCTCAGAAAACTTAAGCCCGAAGAGTACCAGAGAAAAGTTTTTCGTTCGGAAAAGACAACTACCGACGAGCTGAACAAATTTTCCCTGTTCCTCCAGAATCTTTACAGTCAGTATAATTTCCTTTTTAATGCCAACGACCAAATGCAGCGCCTGCTACAGGAGGCTAAGAAATCTAACCGGGACGATTATTCACAACTGCTCAGGTTTTATCCGTATGATGCCCATGCTTTGGCGAGCAATAAATACCTGGATACCGTAGTGGAAAAAGCCACTACCGGCATTATCATGCACGATTTAAGAAGCAAGTGGGTAGATGAATTGTATTTTGTGCTGGGCAATGCTTATCATTTACAAAAGAAATACGACAGCGCTTTAGCGGTGTATCAATACATTAATTTTGCTTTTTCGCCAAGAGACGATGGCTATTTTGTGCCTATAGGAAGTAATGTAAGCAACAGCGAAAGTATTTTTTCGATGGTGACCAGAGAAAACACCCGATCTTTGCTGGCTAAATTTACCTCAACGCCTAAACGCAATGATGCTTTTTTATGGCAGATAAAAAATATGATAGACAGCGGCGATGTAGTGCAGGCGAACAGCTATATTCAATTGTTGCGCAACGATACCTATTTTCCCGACAGGTTGCGCCCGTATTTTGACGAAGTGCAGAGTTATTATTTTTACCAGCTTCACCGATGGGACAGCAGCGCTTTTTACCTCGAAAAAACAATGGATATTACGGAGAGCAACGCGTTGAAAGCCCGGAAAGAATTTTTAATAGCACAAATGTACAGTCGTACAGACAGCCTGCGGCTGGCAAGGAATTATTTTGAAAAAGCCGCCAGGCGCACCATAGATCCTGAGCTTGAGCTGCATGCTTCCATAAGCGGTATTGCATTGGCAGATAATACTACAGAAGAGAAGATCAGTCAATTGCAACAGTTGGCCGACAAAGAAAAATTTTATACTTACAGAGACATCATTTATTACCGGCAGGGAAAATTATTGCAGCAAAACGGCGAGTCGGCAAAAGCAAAAGCCGCTTTCAATAAAAGCATCACTTTCAACGCCGGCAATCCCCGGCAGCGTAGCAAAAGCTTTATGGAACTGGCAGGCATTACCTACCGAAGCAATGATTACAAAGAATCGGCGGCGATTATAGACAGCATCACTTCTGCTTTTATTCCCGATAAAAGAGATTCCCTTTGGCTGGTAAATGTTAAAGGCCCGATGTCGAAGGTGAAAGATCTATATACCATTATTAGCAGAAATGACAGCATACTTGCAGTAGCCGCGATGCCCGAAAAAGAAAGAATGGCTTTTTTGGAAAAGGAAGCCAGAAGAATAAGACGAATGGCAGCCCGGCAAGGCAATGAAGACGTGATGGTGAATTTGGGGAATACGGTGAGCACATCTGGCGAGCAACCAACCGTAGATATTTTCAGGAGCACTATCGCCTCGGGCGAGTGGTATTTCAATAGCCAATCGGCCATTACAGCCGGCTACAATGAATTTATCCGGCGATTCGGCAACAGGAAAAACGAAGATAATTGGATACGTTCTTCGCGCCAGAGAGTTGCAGGCGTTGTTAATGCGTCCGGCGGTTTACCGGTCGATAGTTTATCTGTGATCAATACCATAGACAGCAGCTATGTAACGGCGCAAGACCTGCTGCTGCTGCTACCGTTGAATGATGAGCAGAAAAAGCCTTATCTCGATTCCATTGCTTACGCGGTTTTTGATATTGGTAAAAATTTTCAGAACGGCATCATGGATTTTGACGCGTCCGTGCAGTACTACCGCGATTTTATTTATCATGCGCCAACATCGTCGTTAATACCCGAAGTGTTGTACAATTTATACATTAGCGGTTATTTGGCGCGAAATGCATCCTTAGCCGATTCGGCCAGAAACGCCTTGCTGAAAAATTATGCCGAATCGGATTGGGCCAGGCTTCTTTTATCGCAAAATACCGACGCGAAAATTTCCCCGGCCAGCATTGCCAATGATACTACAAAGGTATATGATATGATTTATCAGCCGTTTCTGGCAGGCAGGTTTCAGGAGGCGCTGGAAAATAAAAAAACAGCCGATGAAATGTATGGCGATCATTACTGGACACCACAACTGATGTACATAGAAAGTATTTACTACGTTACGCAGCGGCAAGACAGCCTGGCAATGAATTATTTACAACTTTTAAAACAACGGTTCTCAAGTTCTGAAATGGTATCGAAAGCCGATGTGATGATAGATGTGCTGCAACGAAAATCAGCGATAGAAAAATATCTTACCGAGTTGGAAATTTCTCCTTATAGCCCGGAAAGAGAACCCGTAATAGCCCGAACAAGTTTTACCAAGCCCGCGGAGCAGGTAAATGAGCTATGGAAAGATTTACCAAAGGACGTAGTGATTGTTTTGGACAAGAATGGAAATCCTGTACCTAAGTTCCCGGAAACACTGGAAGATATAGCTAAGGCCGATAGAAAAATAGCTACCGGTCCGGAGTGGGAAGAGAAGCCGGCGATAGCAACGGAACCTGTGGAAGAAGAACAGAAAGAAGCGACCGTAGAAGAGCCGGCAACGGACACAAAAACAGAAGTGGCAGCAACACAGACGGAAACTAGTGCAGATTCTCTTCTGCCGCAACAAAGAAACCCGTTTGAAAAACCCGTAACGCCGCCTGCCGCGGAGCCTGACCCATCGAAACAATTTACTTATGAAAAAGCGGTGGTTACCTATACCATGCTCGTGTTAGACAATGTAGATCAGGTTTACTTAAACGAAGTTGGCAACGCCTTTAACAGGTTTAACCTCATCATGTTTGAAAATATCCATATAGATATTCAGCAAAAAACGGTAGGAGAAAGATATACCATCTTGCTGCTGGGCCCCTTTAAAGATGGCAATGAAGCCAACGGTTATATAGGCGAAATAGCGCCGAATGTATCCAACACTATCATTCCCTGGCTGGATAACACGAAATATCTGATAAGGACGGTCAATAAAAATGACCTGGATAAAATCAACAGTCAGCAAGACCTGGAAAACTATTTAAAAAATCACCAATAGAAAAGGAAATCATAAAAATCAAAAGGATAATTTTGTACAATGTAAAATATGAATATTTTTGTACGTTATTTGTCTCAACTGAGCAATTCATTCAGATAAGCAGTAAAGTCCATTCTTTTCAATTGATACAAGTAAAAAAAGTTATACTTTAGTTTATATAAAAAGTAAAATATTGGCAAACGAAAAAATAAATAAAAAAAACACTGACACTACATCTTCCCCTGTGAAATGGTTGTGGCGATTGTTTTTTGCGGGTGTAGCAGGTGTGGTTTTAGTGCTGCTTCTGGCAAATTTCGGGGTGTTTGGCGAAATGCCTTCTATTGAAGAATTACAGAATCCAAAAGCTTCAGAGTCAAGTCTTGTATTGGCGGATGACGGGTCGGTAATGGGGAAATACTATCGCCAGGACAGGGTGAATGTAGATTTTAAACAAATCAGCCCATACGTAATTCAGGCATTGATAGCCACGGAAGATGAGCGTTTCTTTGATCATAGCGGCATAGACTTGCGTTCCATAGGCAGGGCGGTTTTCTCTTTAGGAAAGGATGGTGGCGCCAGTACTATTACCATGCAGACTGCAAAAAATCTTTTTACGGATTACAGTTACAATAAATTCATCAGGGTCATTCAAAAAATTAAAGAAGGTATCATTGCCATAAAACTGGAAATGAATTTTACCAAAGAAGAGATCATGACGCTTTATCTGAATACTGTTCCGTTCAGCGATAACGTATACGGTATTAGAAATGCTTCCAGAACTTTTTATCAAAAAGACCCGGACGATCTTACCATAGATGAGGCCGCCGTACTCATAGGTATGCTGAAAGCCTCTACCTTCTACAACCCAAGAATAAATCCTGAAAATTCTTTACGAAGAAGAAATACCGTAATCAATCAAATGGAGCGCAATAAATATATTACTTCAGCGCAGGCAGACGGATTTAAAGCAAAACCCATAGAATTGAATTATAGAAAAATAACTGATGCTACAGGTATAGCGCCTTACTTTAGAATGGTACTTTTAAACCAGGTAAAAGAATGGTGTAAAACCCATACCAAACCCGACGGCAACAACTACGATGTATACAAAGACGGATTAAAAATCTACACGACCATCAATCCTAAAATGCAGACCTACGCGGAAGAAGCGGTGAGCAGGCACTTAAGCTTTGCACAGAAAATTCTTAACAATCAGTCTAATATTAAAACCGGCTCCGTCTGGAAAACCGCGGCAGGCAAGCGCTCTTTAAATTATTGGATGAGGAGAACCGACAGGTGGAAGAATAACGAAGGCGCCGGCATGAGTGAAGAAGAAAATATCAAAACCTTTAATGTAAAAGATTCCATGAGAGTATTTGCATGGAATAAAGACCGTTCAGAACTGGTGTATATGACTCCTTTGGATTCCATAAAATATCACCGGCAAATGCTGCAGGTTGGTTTTATGGCGATGGAGCCGTTAAGCGGAGCCATTAAAGCCTGGGTAGGAGGCATAGATTATAAAACATTTGGCTACGATCACGTAAACGTAGGCACCAAAAGGCAGGTGGGCTCTGTGATAAAACCCTTACTGTATTGTCTGGCTATAGATCAGGGTGGCTTTACGCCTACTTCAAGCGTAGTAGACGTGCAACAGTATTTCAGAGGTTTTGGCGCCGTGCCGGCAACGGGCGGTACATGTACGGGCAGAACCATGACAATGACAAGCGCGCTCAGCTGGTCCAGAAACTGCGCCACTGCTTATATTTTAAAGCAGCTGAATCCTGAAAGGAATGAGGGGGCAAAAATGTTCGTAAACTTTTTAAAGCTATGCGGCATCAAATCTAAGTTAGAGCCTTATCCTTCCATAGCTTTAGGCGCATCGGAGATTTCATTGTATGAAATGATGAAAGCCTACAGCATTTTTCCCGGAAGAGGGTTTAATGTGGAACCCATGATGATCACCCGGATTGAATCGGCCGATGGCAATGTATTGTTTCAAAACACACCCAGAAGAGCAGAGGTTACCAGCGATATGGCGGCTACGCAAACAGTGACCATGATGCAGAGCGTGGTAAACTCCGGCACGGCTCGAGGCATTTGGGGCTATGGTGTAAAAGGAGAACTGGCCGGTAAAACAGGTACTACCAACGATAACAGTGATGCCTGGTATATAGGTTATTCGCCACAACTGATAGCAGGTGTATGGACAGGTTGCGATGACAGGTTTATAAGAATAGAAAGTTCTACATCCGGTCAGGGCTCACGTCTGGCCATGCCTATTTGGGCTTATTTTTACGAGAAAGCTACTAAAGACGAAGAAACAGGCATTACAGATACGCTTAAGTTTAACGAATACTATAGCGATACGCGTAACATTTTTTACGATTGGGTATACGATCCTATTCCTGATTCTGCATTCTATATTGGTGGAATTGAAGATCCGTTTGTAGGAGGTATAGGCACGCCAAGCGTACCGGAAATAGGGGCGGAAAGTGATACGTCAAACAGTAGCAACAGTAACCAGCCCGCGGTAGGTGGTGCAGCTGTAGAAAGAAAACTTGAGCCACAGCCTCAACCTCAGCAGCCCGCAACACCACCCGCCAATCAGCAGCAGCAACAGAATAATACACAGACCGAAGAAAGACCTCGGAGAAATAACGTTATTAATCGTATATTCAGGGGGAATAATAATCGTGAAGGCAACAATGCCGGGGAAAATTAGCCCGAGTGAATAATCAGACTTCTGTTTATTGGTTATTGGCGTATCGTAACCTGCCATTAGGATTTCTTAACCTGATAATTTCTTTCTTATGGACAAAAGCAGCGGGCGCAAGATCATTTGGACTATCGGGCATTCCACACATTCCATGGAATCTTTTGTAGCAATGCTGCATAGCTTTCAAATAGAATTACTGGTAGATGTAAGAAGCTTCCCGGGTTCGAGAAAATACCCGCACTTCGGCAAAGATTATTTAGAAAAACACCTGCCGGAAAATAGCATTGAATATATGCACATGAAAGATTTAGGAGGCAGAAGAAAAGCTTTGCCGGAATCCGCGAATACCAGATGGAAAAACGCCAGCTTTCGTGCTTATGCTGATTACGCGGCAACCCCGGAATTTACAAATGCGCTTAGCCAGCTGGAAAAACTTGCTTTGCTGAAACGTACAGCCTATATGTGTTCTGAAGCTGTCTGGTGGAGATGTCATCGTTCTATAATCTCAGATATTCTAAAAATAAACGGTTGGGAGGTAATGCATATTTTAGGGGTTAATAAAGCTTCTGAGCATCCTTATACAAGTGCCGCGCGCGTGCAAGACGGTAAGCTTTTTTATTCAGATAAAGATTTGTTTAGTCAGTAAGTTAATAGAAAAATTCACTTTGCAGTATACTGTAAATTACCAGGTCCTTATATACCCCTTCGTGCTGTACATGCTCTCTCAGCAAGCCCTCTTTTTTCATATGATTGTTTAGCATAGTTCTGCCGGCCCGCAGATTTTTTGGCTGGTGCGTAGCAAAAATTTTATTCAGCTTTAAATCATTGAACCCATATTTCATCACTGTTTGAAAAGCTTCCGAAACAAAACCTCTGCTGCGGTATTTTTCTATAAATTCATAACAGAGTTCTGCGCGGTTAAATTTTTCCAATCGTAGTTGAATAATGCCTATAAAATCTTCGGTGTTTAATGTTTTAACGGCAAATGTAATTTGCTCGTCTGTTTTAAATTTTTTATCGGTGTTTTTTATCCATTCCTCTATATCTGTTTGCAGGTAAGGAAAAGGCAGGCTTAAAGTAAGGTTATAATTTTTGCGTGCATTCAAATAGGAAGTGATACCGGGTATATCAATTGCTGATACTTTACAATAAACCAGGTTGTCACTTTTTAGTTCGGGGAAATGCTTCATATCGGGCTAATGTAATATTTTGAACTCTGAATACAAACACTTTATTAAAGTTTTATTGTTTTTTTAGAAAACCTTACAGCTTTTTGTATATTGCTCACAACAAAACAGATTCATTATGCAGCAAAATTATCAGTGTGTAACTTTCGGTGAGATACTTTACGATGTATTAAATGACAAAAAAGAAGTGGGTGGAGCGCCATTCAATGTGGCTTACCATTTACATCAATTAGGCATGTCTACAGCTATGATTACAAAAGTGGGAAACGATGAAAATGGCAGCGGGCTAAAAAACTTTATGCAGCAAAAAGGGCTCCCTGCCGATTTTGTGCAAACAGATAATATTCATGAAACAAGCACTGTTATTGCATCTCAGAGCGATACAGGTGAAATGTCGTATACCATTAAAGAGCCCGTAGCCTGGGATTTCATTGAGCATTCTGAAGCAATAACAAACGTGGTGCATAATGCCGACTGGTTTGTATTCGGCAGTCTTTCTTCCAGGAATACAACTACGCATGACACACTTTTTCAATTGTTGAAACTCCCCGTAAAAAAAGTCTTTGACATTAACATGCGCCCGCCGTTTGTTGACAGAGATAAAATTGAAAGGCAACTGAGGCTTAGTGACATGGTGAAAATGAATGATACAGAGTTCGACACGCTCTGTGCCTGGAACGGTATTGATTCTTCTGAAGATGCTTTGGATAGCCTGATAGATAAATATGCCCTTGAAACCATCATTGTTACAAAAGGTAAACACGGAGCTTTCATATACCACGAGAAACAACTTTATGAGAATAACGGATATGCGGTGAAAGTGCAGGATACCATCGGTTGCGGCGATGCTTTTCTGGCCGGCATCATTTATTCTTTTGCCCATAAAATAGCGCCACAGGAGGCAATTGATTTTGCTTCCAAGTTAGGCGCTTTGGTTGCCACACGGTCCGGTGGTACGCCGGTTTATACGCGGGAAGATATTTTATCTATAGCCTGATCTATAAAAAACCGCTTTCTTCCTGGCTGGCATATTCGCTCTGCGGCGGCGGAAGAATTTTAATGACAGAATCTTTTAATGAAATCAATGATGAGGAAGAGTATAAGCCGATTCCCCGTCCTGAATAGGTGTAATCTGTAAGTGTAAGCTTTACTTCATTGGCGAGTGTAAGCTCAATATAGTTTCCATAACGAATCAGCTTAAAAAAGAAAATTCTATTTTCGGGAATAGCGAAATTATTAGATTGAATATTGCCGAATACAAAGTTAGATCTATTGTCATCCGGGTTCAATCCCCACGCCCTGATCTGTACAAAACCATTCTGTACATCAAAAGAAATAAAATAGCCATTACCATCTTTATCAATGTCCGATACCAAGCCTAATTTGCCCATACCCTCTACTTTTAAAACGCCCTCCCAAATAAAATTTTCCGATGGTTTTTCAAAATAAAAAACTTCGTAACCGCTTCTTGATCCGCAGGTACATTTATTTTCTTCTATGGAAATTTGCGCAGTGGGGTTGCCAAACAAAGGAATGATTTCGCTAAAATCTTTTTGCTTTATTTCGCGCTGCACCATTTTTTCCCAGCGATAATAACTTTTCAATACCAGCCTTCCTCTTTCATCTACATCCAGCTCTTTCGGCGGTGGCAGCACACGCAACTGATTAATTTGTCCGGCATAGAAAAAATTATACAGAACAATATGCCCGTTCTCTTCCTCAATAATCCTGGCGGCATAATTGCCCTGCGGCAATAACGTATTCGCGTGAAAGCAATGATATTCGCCCAGGAAATCGGGAGAGAACCAGTAGCGCACTTTAATATCTTCACGAATGGATCCGATAAGATAATAATTTCCTTTCAGATAAAATACACAGGGACATTCCACATCATCATACATCCTCGGGTAGTGCATAGGAGGCAAATGCTTTATTTCATTGGCTTCCAGCTTAGCGAAACCTACGCAGCCCCTGCGTGAAACAGGTCCGCTATTTACCCGCGCGCAAATCAGGAAATATATTTCATCTTGGTATTCATACCTGAACGGATCTCTGTAGCTAAGCCATTTGCGGTCGTTATAATCCAGTGTTTCATATTCCTTACCTTCGGGTTCAAAAGGGAATAATTCGTTGCTTACTTTTGTCCAGTCATACAAATCATCAGATACAGCCAGCCCGATGCGGGAGATGATGCCCCTGTCTTTTCTTTGTAATCCGGTATAGTACATTTCAAACTTTCCGTTTACTTCGCATACGTGCATTGTCCACAACATATCATCGTCCCATTCACCGGGGTCGCCCACAAAAATGGCATTCTTAACGCGCCGCCAGGAAATGCCGTCTTTTGAAACAGCATGTGCAATATAATCGTGGTTGGGAATGATCAGATGAAACAAATGATACGTATCCTTATGTTTAATGACTGTAATATCGCCAATCTCCCAATCTGAAAAACCTGATCCTGAATACATAATTTATAAAGCTTGTTTTTGTTATGTGCCGATTTTTTTGTTTATTTACTTATATCAATAACAAATCTGTACTATTAAAAATACAATGAAATATTATATACAACTATTTAGTCCGCATGGTCTGGTACGTTACCACGAGCCTGAAATAGGCAGAGATAAAGACACCGGCGGACAAGTGAAATATGTACTTGAACTGCTGGAGGCTTTATCTAATCATCCAAAAGTACGGAGAGTAGACCTTTTTACACGTAAAATAAATGATAAAAGAGTTTCTCCCGCTTATGCCGAAGAAATAGAGACCGTAAATGAAAGAGCGCGAATTGTAAGAATTGCCTGCGGCGGCAATGCATATCGTACCAAAGAGCAATTGTGGCCTTACTTAGACGAATTTGTAGATAAAACCATTCGGTTCATTGAAAAGAATGATGATTTTCCCAATGTTGTTCACGGGCATTATGCCGACGGAAATTACATAGCAGGCGAAATCAGTAAAATATTCAGTATTCCGTTTATCGCTACCGGTCATTCTTTAGGCAGGAATAAAAAGAATATTTTATTGCGCGACGGGTGGAGCGAAAATAAAATAGAAGAAAAGTTTCACATAGAAAAGCGCATCACGGAAGAAGAGAAAGCGCTGGAGCACACGGATGTGGTAATCGTGAGCACCCATCATGAAATACAATCTCAATATCATTCTTATAAAAATAAAGACAAGGCAAACTACAAGGTAATATCGCCGGGTATCAACACAGAAATCTTTTACCCGTTTTACCGGATAGATATGCCTTCCTTTAAAATGAGCATTGACCAGGAAACGGCGCTATACCGCGTGAATTCAGAAATTGAAAGATTTTTGTTTGCTCCCGAAAAGCCTTTGATTCTTTCTATCGGGCGTGCGGATAAAAGAAAAAATTTCGAGACCATTATTACCAGTTACGGGCAGGATAAAGAATTGCAGGCTATGGCAAACCTGGCCATATTCGCGGGCGTACGAAAAGATATTACACAAATGTCTCCTGACGAACAGGAAATTCTTACCAATCTTTTACTGCTGATGGATAAATATGATCTGTATGGTAAAATGGCTATTCCTAAAAAGAACGATCCTACCAATGAAGTGCCTGAGATATACCGCGTGGCAGCAAGAAAAAAAGGTGTTTTTGTAAACGCAACACCCGGCGAAAACTTTGGGCTAACCATCATAGAAGCCGCTGCCTGCGGGCTTCCTGTGGTAGCGTCGCCAACCGGCGGGCCTAAAGAAATCATAGGACAGGCTGATAACGGAATACTGGTAGACGTAAGTGATACCAAAGCAATTTCATCGGCATTAAAGAAAATCATTTCAGATACAAATCTATGGGATAAATATTCTTCCAACGGTATTAAGGCGGGGCAGGAAAATTATACATGGGAAAGTCATGCAAAAAAATATATTGACATTGTGGATGATATTTACAGTAAAAATACATTTGAGCAGCAAACATCGGAAAATAATTCTTCTCTTGGAAAACGATTGCTGACGGCGGAAGCATTTCTTATTTCAGATTTAGATGGTACTTTGATTGAAGGCAAAGACACCACGGGTTTACATGAATTAAAGCAATTCATCGAAGAAAAAAACATCATCTTTGGTATAGCTTCCGGCCGCAATAAAGAACTGACGAAGCAGGCATTGGAAAGCTATGATTTGCCACAAGCAGATATATTGATTTGCTCGGCTGGTACAGAGATTTATTACACCAGGAAGTTTTTGCCCGATCCCGGTTGGGAAACGCACATCAGTCATCAATGGAGAAGAAAGGAGCTGGAAAAAGCCCTGAACAATTACGGGAAAATAAGATTGCAGGAAGCAGCCGCGCAATGGAAATACAAGCTCAGCTATTACGTGGATAGTGACTTTGACGAAGATGACCTGGCCGATTTATATAAATTTCTGGACGATAAAAAACTGCGCGCACGCATTCTGCTCACCGATAATAAATACCTGGATATTATTCCGGTAAGAGCCGGCAAAGGCAACGCAGTACGCTATTTAAGCTATAAATGGGAGATACCGCTAACACAAATATTTACTTCCGGCAATGGCGGCAATGATATAGGCATGCTCAAAGGCAGGACAAAGGGCATTGTGGTAGCCAATTACAGTCCAGAACTGGAACATTTGCGCAAAAGCAGGTATGTTTATTTTGCCAAAAATATTTTATCAGCCGGTGTGCTGGAAGGAATAAAGCATTATATGAAGGAATAAAAAAAATGATAGCTATTACAGCTTATCAAATAATAATGGTCGTACGAAAATTATTTTTGATACAGCCTTCTATTCACCCTAAAAAAACAAAATCCTATCTTTTAGCTATTAACCTTCTGCCCTTGTTTTTAGCGCTTGTTCTTTTGCCATTACCGCAAAAGAACCAAAAAGTCTATTCTGTCCGAAGGCGCCTACGCGCAAGCCCCTGACCGAAAAACTCCGCTACAAGTACAATTTATGCTGCGTAAGAGTTGTATGTTGTGTAAGGCTTCGTCTCTGTAAGCTTATTGCTGCTCTGGCAACCCTATCGTCATACATCACTGTTTCGCTGCGTTTTTCTCTCGCTGCCAGACAGAAAGCTTCCGGCATCATGCTTCCATCACTCATCACTCATCGTCCACACACTCCTTTCTGTCATGTTGAGCGCAGC
The DNA here is from genome assembly GCA_023386235.1 of Bacteroidota bacterium. Classification (GTDB taxonomy): domain Bacteria; phylum Bacteroidota; class Bacteroidia; order Chitinophagales; family Chitinophagaceae; genus Haoranjiania. Next base: position 42,704 of record JAEWKC010000008.1, read on the forward strand.
GCGAAACATCTGCTTCTTACCGGACAGAAAGCTTCCGGCTTCGCGCGCTTCATCCACCCCCTTGCCCCCGCCAGCGGGGGATAGAAATGGCCTTTTTTTGCTTTCGGCTTCCGGCTTCGCGCTTTGTGCTTCCATCACTTATCACTTATCATTCACCACTTATCACTCATCATCCATCACTGCCTCTAATGCACCAGTATTCTTGCTTGCTCTCCCTTGCTTGTTTTAATAAAATACACACCCAATGCCAAACCTGATACAGATACGGTATTTCTGCCCTTGCGCAACGCTACGCTCTTCACTAAAATACCTGAAGCATTGTACAAATAAGCCTTCTGAGCCTGATTCTATATGCATTACACCATTCACAACAGGATTAGGATATACTTTCAAACTATTTGATGATGAAGCAGCACTCGTTACCTGTTTTACTTCGCTGTACACAAAACTGCCGTTATTGTCATTCAGTTTTAAACGATACCAGGCGGTTGCAACTTAATAAACTACAAATATGTAATTCTTAAATTTTTAAATATATTTTATGGGTGTAATATTGGGTGTAAAACAAAAAGAGCATTGATTATCAATGCTCTTTGCGGTGAGGGAGGGATTCGAACCCTCGGTACAGTTTAACCCGTACGGCAGTTTAGCAAACTACTGATTTCAGCCACTCATCCACCTCACCATTTTTAGCTGAATTGGGATGCAAATGTATTATTCCCTTTTTATTTTTCCAAATTTTAGTGCCAGTTTCTATGCGGTAGCCAGTTGTACTTTCTGTGTAAGCTCTATTACATTATCATTAAAAACCGGGTCTGTTTCCATTAAATCTTTTACCGTTTGGCAGCTGTGTATCACTGTAGTATGGTCCCGGCCGCCAAAGTGTTCGCCAATTGTCTTTAAAGAGTTTTTGGTAAACTGCTTGGCAAGATACATGGTGATCTGCCGTGCCTGTACTATCTCTCGTTTTCTGGTTTTTTGCAACAGCTTTTCGTAAGGCACATCAAAATATTCACATACCATTTTTTGTATGGCGTCTATAGTGATTTCTTTAGAGGTAGATTTAATGATATTGCGCAATACTTTTTTGGCTATATCAATGTCTATCTCTCTTTTATTAAGCGAGGATTGCGCAAGTAAAGAAAGAAACGCGCCTTCCAGCTCTCTTACATTGGTAGCAATATTATTAGCTACATATTTCAATACTTCTTTAGGTATTTCCACACCGTCTTTATGCATTTTCTGGCGCAATATTTCCAATCTTATTTCGGGGTCGGGTATTTGAATATCGGTGCTGAGTCCCCAGCGGAAACGGCTTAGTAAACGTTCTTGCAGCCCGTTCAGGTCTTTGGGCGGCTTGTCTGATGTCATGATCAATTGTTTGCCGCTCTGGTGCAGATGGTTAAAGATAGCAAAGAAAGCATCCTGACTTTTATCTGCGGAGGCAAAATATTGCACATCGTCAATGATTAATACATCTATCAGTTGATAAAACAGGATAAAGTCATTGATTTGATTGTTTCGGGAGTGGTTGATAAATTGATTGATAAATTTCTCGCAACTCACGTATAGTACTACTTTGCTGGGATTCAGTCTTTTTGCATCGTTGCCTATTGCCTGTACCAGGTGCGTTTTGCCCAATCCCGTACCTCCGTATATTACCAACGGGTTAAAGGAAGTGATGCCAGGCTTTTCTGCTACAGTTTTGCCGGCTCTTCTGGCTACGCGGTTGCAGTCTCCTTCAATATAAGTTTCAAATGTATAGTTTTCGTTAAGTTGCGAATCTATTTTAAATTTAGTAATGCCCGGTGCCGCGAAAGGATTGATCATCACCGATTTTTCCTTATTGAAGTTCCAGGGAAGCTCCACGCTATTGTCGCTCCTGCTTTTTTCAACTCCGCCGGGTATGTCGGTTGTGCCGCCGCTATTAAGGCCACTGTCTATCATGATACGATACTCCAGTTTAGCCCCTCTGCCTAAAGTTCTGATAAGCGTTTTTTGTAAAAGCGACACATAATGTTCCTCTAAATATTCGTAAAAGAACTGGCTGGGTACTTGTATAAGCAGCGCATTATCTTTCAGCTCTATGGGCACAATGGGTTCAAACCAGGTTTTATATTCCTGCCATTCTACAATATCTTTAATAATATTCAAACAATTACTCCAAACTGATTCCGCAGTATTCATTATATTACATCAACCCGTTTTATAAGTTAAAAAATATACCAACAGATAGAAAATAAACTATCAGAAACAAAGGACGAATTTCATGTATTTTTTGTTGAAAAAAAAATTTTTTATTTACCTTGTTTTTACGTATTGAAGATAATGAAAAATTTTCAAATTATTTTTGATAATGATTGTATTGCCTTTTAAAACCTAATGTTAATAGGCTTTTCAGAGGTTTAGTTGGCGTATTTTATTCTTCGGTAGGGAATGGGTGAAATTGTTTTTCCGGTATTGGTAAGCCATCTAATATATTCACATACAGCCTTCTGTAAACTTATGTTTGCATTAAAGATGTCTACATCTGAAGGAAGTGAAATTCTGTTTTTTAATGTAAGGAAATAAGGTACTGCCACTATGTAGCTTTCTGCGGAATGCAAAGGTATTCTGTTTACGTTTATACTGTCTGCACGCATATTGTTTATCTGCATTTGCAAACCGGAAACGGCATAGCCACCCAGGGAAGCTATTTTGTCCAGAACGGTTTTTAACTGCGCGGAGTCTAATTTTAGTATGGCAATGGAATCGGGGTAGGGCAGTAGCTGCGTGATTTTATTTTTTCTAAAAGTTCCTTTCTCAATTTTGCCTTTTATAGATTGTGGCGAAATTAAAGCAATATCAATTTTGTTGCCCCATTTGAGTTGTACAGCTGTTTTTATGGCATCTGCAACAAAATTTCCTAAAGAGCCTTCCGGTAGTCTCTGATAAAGATCATACGTGGCAAACCCAATGATAGTGCTGTCTTCAAGGCAATTGCATAGGGTATCTTTTTGTGCAAAAGACTGGGTGGCAATTGCCGAGAATACTATCAAAAGCAGTTTGCGCATAAAAAAATCTCAAAGTGAAAATACACCTTGAGATTAAAGTTAAATAATTATGTTTATAATTACGCGTTTTTACCTATACAATTCAGATCGTTAAAGGCTTCTTCCAGTCTTGCTACAAAAGTTTCTTCGCCTTTACGCAGCCATACACGCGGATCGTAATATTTTTTGTTAGGAGAGTCTGGCCCTTCGGGATTACCCAGCTGCCCTTGAAGATAGGCTTCTTTTGATTTGTAATATCCAAACACTCCTTCAGAGAATGCCCATTGCATATCGGTGTCAATATTCATTTTAATTACACCGTAGCCCAATGATTCGGCAATTTGATCTTTTGGAGATCCGCTACCACCGTGAAATACATAAGCCACCGGTTTGCTATCTGCACTTAAGCCTAATTTTTCAGCTACGTATGCCTGGCTGTTTTTCAATATTTCAGGACGAAGCTCTACGTTGCCCGGTTTGTATACACCGTGCACGTTTCCAAATGCAGCGGCTATAGTGAAAAGTTCTCCTACTTTGCTTAAGCTTTCATACACCTGCCACACTTCTTCCGGTTGTGTGTATAGTTTTGAATTGTCTACTTCTGTATTATCTACACCATCTTCTTCGCCGCCGGTTACACCCAGTTCTACTTCAATGCTCATGCCCAGGGGAGCCATTTTTTTGAAGAATTCAACAGATGTTTCAATGTTTTCATGAAGAGGTTCTTCACTCAGATCCAGCATGTGAGAGCTGAATAAAGGTTGTCCTTTTTCCTGGTTAAACTGCTCGCCGGCTTTAATTAACCCATCAATCCAGGGCAACCATTTTTTAGCGGCATGGTCTGTATGAAGCACTACCGGCACGCCGTAGTATTTTGCTACATTATGCACATGCAAAGCGCCACTGATGGCACCTGCTATATTAGCCTGAAGATTATCGTTAGGCATGCCTTTGCCGGCTATGAATTGCGCGCCGCCATTGCTGAACTGAATAATTACCGGAGAATTTACCTTTGCAGCGGTTTCCAAAACTGCGTTGATAGAGTTTGTGCCAATTGCGTTTACTGCAGGAAGTGCGAATCCGTTTTGTTTAGCATCGTTGTAAAGTGCTTTTAACTCTTCGCCATGAAGTACACCGCTTCTGTATTTTGCCATTTTATATGATTTTAAATGATTAAAATTTTACGCAAATTTACACATGTTTTATGGAAGAATCAAACCAAACTGTCGTTAGGGATTTAGGGAATGTTTTAAATATTAGCACACAAAAACCCATTAAATAAATTATTAGTTAGTAAATTTGCTTTATTATTGTTTCTTAATATTTATGGAAGAACCACAAGACAACGCACAGGAAAGACAATTAATCAATAAAGAGCTGGATAGTTTTGACCCAATTGTCGAAAACTTGAAAGTATCTGATAACGCTGATAAAAAAGAAGAAAATTTGAGCTGGTTTCAACGTTTAAAAAAAGGTATCAGTACATCTACTTCGGAGAAGAAAGAAATGCCTGAAGGGCTATGGAGTAAATGCCCTGAATGTAACTATATATGTACTTCTCAGGATTTAGAAGACAGCAAATTCGTATGTCCTAAATGCAGCTATCACCATAGAATAGAGAGCGACGATTATTTCAATCTTATGTTTGATGAGCAAAAGTATGAACTATTGTTTGATGATATTTTAAGCACAGATTTTTTAGGCTTTACCGATTTAAAACCTTACCAGGAAAGACTTGATAAGCTTTATTCTCAAACAGATTTAAAAGATTCCATGCGTGTAGCCGTAGGAAATGTGGAAGGAAACAAGCTGGTAATTGCAAGCATGGACTTTGCTTTTATAGGTGGCTCGCTCGGCAGCGCGATGGGAGAAAAATTTGCCCGCTCCATAGATTACGCTATCAAGCATAAAATGCCTTTTATGGTCATTAGTAAAAGTGGCGGTGCACGTATGATGGAGAGCGCTTTCAGCCTTATGCAAATGGCTAAGACCAGCGCAAAGCTTACCGAACTCAGCGAAGCTAAACTACCTTTTTTCTCTTTACTTACAGACCCTACGTTCGGTGGGGTAACGGCCAGCTTCGCCATGCTGGGCGACTTAAATTTTGCAGAGCCGGGTGCATTAATAGGCTTTGCCGGTCCCAGAGTAATTAAAGAAACCATCAGGAAAGATTTACCGAAAGGTTTTCAGAAGAGTGAGTTTCTTTTAGATCATGGCTTTTTGGATTTTATAGTGCACAGGCATGAGCTGAAGCACAGGGTAGCTACGTATATTAACTTATTGAAATAATATTTTATCGGTATTTTTGCAAAAGCCTTCACCGTTGGTGACGGGCTTTTTAATTTTAGTTTATAAATGAAAGGTATCAACATCAGCAACAGACAGGCTTATTACAACTATTTTATAGAAGATAAATATGTTGCAGGTATTGTATTGCTGGGAACCGAAGTAAAATCAATTAAAGAAGGTAAAGTAAGCTTTAACGACAGCTTTTGTATGGTAGATAAAGGAGAGATCTGGCTGCGTGGTTTATATATTGCCGAATACAAATTGGGTACCAGCAACAATCACGTAGCGGTGCACGACAGAAAACTTTTGCTTAATAAAAAAGAAATAAAACGCATACAGGCGGCACTGAAAGAAAAAGGGCTTACGCTTGTGCCATTACAGATTTTTATCAATGAAAAAAATTTTGTAAAAGTAGAAATAGGACTTGCCAAAGGAAAGAAACTCTACGATAAGCGCGAAACCATCAAGCAAAGAGATAATGAAAAAGAAATGAAAAGGTATATCAAGTAAGCACGAGGGCTCAAATGAAATTATTTTGCGGTACGCTCCGTAGGAGCGTTTGGTTGGTAGACCTGTCGCATAATTGTTTTGGCTATTTATCTTTACCTTTATAGAAAATATCTATAATGACCTTTACGCAGTTGGAATACATCATCGCATTAAATATTTACAAACAATTCTCTCTTGCAGCAGAAAAGTGTTATGTTACGCAGCCTACACTGAGCATGCAGGTGCAAAAGCTGGAAGAAGAATTAGGCCTTAAAATATTCGATAGAAATAAACAACCTATTGAAACAACCATAGCAGGTAAAGAAATAATCATGCATGCCAAACGTATTATTACCGAGCGGGACGAATTGCTCGATAAAACTTTAGGTACAAAAGGAATGCTGAACGGAGAGCTGAGAGTGGGCATTATTCCTACGCTTGCGCCTTATCTTTTACCACTGTTTATACCAAAGTTTACAAAGAAGTATAAAGATGTGCGCATTATTATTAATGAGCTTACCACAGAAAATCTAATACAGCAATTAAAAGATGGCGTAATAGATGCCGGTATTTTAGTAACGCCTCTTAACGATAAAAACATTAAAGAAGATATATTGTTTTATGAAGAATTGTATGTATACACTTCCAAACTCAATAGCTTATTCCAAAAAGAATATGTGCTGAATAATGATATAAACCCTGATAAACTTTGGCTTTTGGAAGAAGGTCATTGTTTTCGTTCGCAGGTAATGAATTTCTGCGAGCTTCAAAAAAAATCTGCTTTTGGCAATCAGTTCGAGTATGAAGCCGGAAGCCTGGAAACACTGGTAAGACTGGTAGATGCCACCGATGGTATCACATTTCTTCCTGAGTTGGCTACGCTCGGGCTGTCTGCAAGACAATTGAGACAGCTAAAACAATTTACAGGTAACAAGCCATTCAGAGAAGTGAGTTTAGTTACCAATAATGAGTTTGTGAAAAAGCAATTGATCAATTATCTAAGAAAGGAAATCATAGAAGGTCTTCCTCAGAAGCTTAAAGAAAATAAGGCTAAAAACATTGTACCTTTAAAATAATTCTATAAGGAAAACTATTGTGTTATGTTATTAAAAAAATATCTGCCTGTAGTTTTAACGGCAGCTTTGACTTTAACGTCCTGCCAGGGAATCGTTATTGGTATGATAGAGAGAATAATGGTAAATGATAAGCTTAAAAATGATACAACGCTTTGGGCACGAATAGATACTACAGATTTTACCGCTATACTCAATGAGGATGACATCTTTCCTCGTCCGAATGGTGTTTATGACAGAAATGTTCTGAAAGGCAGCTATATGGTGTCTTTTATGAGTTTGATTAAGTCAAAAGATGAAAATCTTAGCGGCCGGGAAATCGCAGATTTTGAACATGCATGCTTTTTATCGTCTTTAGTGATCACTGATTCTACGATAGAATATGTAACAAGCGAATATCCTATGATATTTCAAAAAGCCAAATGGTGGTACGAAGATGATAATACGCTGGTGTCAGATACAGGTGTGTTTAAAGAAATAAGTATTATTGATACAGTTGAAGGTAATTTGTTTGCTAATGTTGTTATTGATTATAATAAGAAGCCAGCCTGGTATTCAATTTCATTCGATAAAGTAAAAGATACAGATGTAGCTTTACTTTTAAATACAACAAAAAATAAATGGAGACAGCCTGCGACAGCTAATGAATCTGATCAGGTCATTAAAGCCAGGCTAAAAAGCTTATTAAATTATTCGTCAAATTATATCCGGGTAATCAATCAGGCGCATATTAACAGCCTGCATACAGAAAAATTCCTGCTGCCGTTTAAATATTACAATGGTGGCATGGATATTTCGGATATCTATGAAAATGGTAACTTTGATCAGGTGTTTTACGATAAGGCTGATGCTGCTAAAGCATACGGCATACTAAAAGCTGCATATATGCAATGTTTGAAAGAATATCCCAGCAAAGAAAACTATCTGGTAGAATATGCCGATTTTATTGATATAGTGAATAAGAAAATATAAAATATACAATTTGATTTATCTTGATTATAATGCAACTACGCCCATAGACGAAAAAGTTTTGGAAACTGTTCTTCCATATCTTACAAGTAATTTTGGCAATCCGTCTTCAGCGCACGCTATGGGCCTGAAGGCCGCAAGATCGGTAGAGGCCGCCAGAGAAAAAATGGCAGCATATATAGGTGCGGATGCAGAAGAAATAATTTTCACTTCAGGCGCAACGGAAGCTGTAAACCTGGCTATCAAAGGCTTGTATGATGTGTATGGCAGCAAAAGAAATCATATTATCACCGTAGCTACAGAGCACAGCGCAGTGTTAGATACCTGTAAATATCTTGAAGCAAGAGGAGCTGTTGTAGACTATTTGCCGGTAGATAAAAATGGTTTAATAAGTATTGATATGCTGTTAGAAAAAATAACTGACCATACTTTGTTGTTGGCTGTAATGCATGCCAATAATGAAACAGGCGTATTGCAACCTGTAAATGATATAGGCCGGATAGCTAAAGATAAAAACTTATTTTTCTTTTGTGATACCACACAGTCAGCCGGGAAACTACCAATCAACGTAAATGAGCTCAATGCCGATATGCTATGCTTTTCAGCGCATAAAATGTATGGCATGAAAGGTGCCGGTGCCTTGTACGTAAGAAGAAAAAATCCCAGAGTAAATATTGCAATGCAACTGCATGGAGGCGGACATGAGCGCAAGCGCAGAAGCGGAACATTAAACGTACCGGGAATTATTTCTCTTGCTAAAACCTTTGAGCTGTTCTCTCATGAAGAAAACAGTAAAATTGAGGTATTGCGAGATTTTTTAGAGAATAGTTTACTTGCAACAGATGGAGTATCTTTGAATGGAGATAAGAAACAGAGAATGTTCAATGTTTCCAACCTGTCTTTTAGCGGCATAAACGGCAAAAGATTCCTAAGTGCTATTGGTCAGGAGATATGTGTATCCGCAGGATCGGCCTGTAATGCATCCAGCAATCAACCAAGCCATGTGCTTGCAGCAATGGGTCTCAGCGATGAGTTGGCTGCCAATGCAATACGTTTTAGCTTGGGCAGATATACAACCAGAGAAGAGATAGAAAAAGTAATTGAGATGGTAAAAAAGAAGTACACAGAATTAAAACAGTAAAAAATGTCAAGAAAGATAGTAATAGGTATTTCAGGAGCCAGTGGTGCAGTATATGCCAAATTATTATTCGAAAAACTATTACAGATAAAGCATCAATGGAATGATGTAGCGGTAGTAATGAGCAATAACGCTAAAACAGTTTGGCAGTCTGAGTTGCAGGATAAAGCCTACGAGCAGCTGCCTTTCCGGTTTTATGATAAATCTGATTTCTTTGCACCATTCGCAAGTGGTTCGGCAAAATACGATACCATGATGATTGTTCCCTGCAGTATGGGCACTTTGGCAAGAATAGCGGCAGGTGTAAGCGACGATTTATTGACAAGGGCGGCAGATGTGATCTTGAAAGAAAGAAGAAGATTGATTCTGGGAATAAGAGATACACCTTACAATCTTATCCATATTAAAAATATGGAGGCGGTAACATTGGTGGGCGGCATTATTTGTCCTTTATCTCCATCGTTTTACAGTATGCCCAAAACAATAGAGGAGGCGGCATCTACGGTAGTGGACAGAATGCTTGACCTTTGCGGGTTTGAACGAAATACTTACAGATGGGGCGATGATGAAGAACAGTAATTTCTATACTTCTTTAAAAAACGCATTCAACGGCGCGATACATTTTTTCTCAACAGAAAGAAATGGAAAAATACAGCTCGCTATATCCGGTGTAGTACTATTTTTTTCTTTCTTTTTTAAAATCACTGCCATAGAGTGGATAATTGTGCTGTTGTGTTGTGCTTTGGTGATAGGCGCGGAAATGATGAATACCGCTATTGAAAATGCCTGCGACTCTTTTACCGATTCGTACAACCCGAAGATTAAATTAGCTAAGGATATAGCGGCGGGCACTGTATGGATAATTTCTGTTATCGTTGTATTGGCGGGATTAATACTATTTTTACCCTATATTCAAAACCGTTTTTTTAGTGTATAAAATATGAGAATATTAAGAAGGTGGTACGGTCATATAGCACTGCTGATTGCTAATATTATTTTCGGGCTGAATATGCCCGTATCCCGATCGTTGATTCCCGATGAACTGGCTCCTTTAACTTTAAATTTTTTCAGGATAGGGGGCGCCTGTCTGCTCTTTTGGACGGCATCGTTGTTTGTAAAAAAATCGAAAGCCAGCTTTAAAGATCTTATACAGCTGTTCTTCGCAAGCGTGCTGGGAATTTTTATTAATCAAATTGCTTTTATAGAAGGGCTTTCTACAACCTCTACTGTAACGGCCTCTTTGTTGATAACGCTGCTTCCCGTATTTACTATGATTTTATCTTTTTTAATCCTGAGAGAACCGCTTAGCTGGATGAAAACTATGGGTGTAATCATTGGCGCGTCGGGTGCTTTACTGTTGATATTGAGCAACGCGCACGGTCATGGCAGCAGCAGTATAAAAGGTATATTATTGATATTGTTATCGTCGGTTTGTTATGCGCTATACCTTACATTGTTTAAAAAACTTATTGCCAAATTTCATCCTGTTCATCTTATGAAATGGATGTTTCTTTTTTCTTTGATTATTTCTATTCCTTTTTGCTATCAAAGCCTGATCAATACGCCGTTTCAGCAATTAACCACCCATACTCTGTGGCGAACGGCTTACGTAGTTTTCTTTGCTACTTTTATAGCTTACCTGTTAATCCCGGATGGGCAGCGCACCATCAGGCCCACTACCTTAAGCATGTACAATTATTTGCAGCCGGTAATAGCCTCGGGAGTCGCTATTTTTATAGGAATGGATACTTTCGGCTACGAGAATATTATTTCCGCGGTGCTTGTGTTTGCCGGTGTATACGTAGTTACACAAAGTAAAACAAAGATTCAGGTGGAAACAGAAAAACGCAGAAAGAATATTGCCAGAATAAGAGGTACTAAAGAAGAGTAATGCCTTTTTCTTTAGCTGCAAGTTTTTGATGCTCGGGCCATACGCCTACCTGTACTTCTCCAATGTGCGAATGCTTTAGCAGGAACATACATGTTCTTGATTGTCCTATACCTCCGCCAATGCTTTCAGGCAGCTGGTTTGCGAGCAGCATACTATGAAAAGGCAGGGTGGATTTATATTCGCTGTTTTTTTCTTTCAGTTGCAATTGCATAGCTTTTTCATCTACTCTTATTCCCATAGAGGATACTTCAAACGCGCATTCCAGTTTAGGATGCCAGAATAGAATATCACCGTTAAGACCTTTATAGCCTTCTTCATTTTCCGTACTCCAATCGTCGTAGTCGGCGGCTCTTCCGTCGTGCGGGTTATTATCCGATAGTTTACCGCCAATGCCAATAATAAAAACAGCGCCAAATTCTTTGGCCGCGGCGTTTTCCCTTTGCTTTGCGGCGAGGCCGGGATATTTTTTCAGCAATTCTTCCGAATGAATAAATGTGATTTTTTCAGGAAGGGAAGGAGAAATATTGTGATAAATGTTGTGTACAACCTTTTCTGTAGCTTTAAATGCTTCAAATATTTTGTTTACGGTCTGCTTTAAAAAGCTAAGCGTTCTTTGTTCTGCAAGAATATGTTTCTCCCAATCCCACTGGTCTACATAGATAGAGTGCAGCGGACTGTAATCTTCATCGGGTCTCAGCGCGTGCATATCGGTTAAAATGCCTCTTCCTGCTTCTACATCCAATTCTTTGAGGCGAAGTCTTTTCCATTTTGCCAAAGAGTGAACTACTACGGCATGTTGGTCTTCCAGGCATTTTACGGGAAACTTTACAGGTCTTTCTATTCCATTCAAATCATCGTTAATACCCGTGCCATCCAGCACTATCAGTGGGGAAGATACTTTTACCAGGTTTAATTGTTTTACCAGCTCATTTGAAAACGTATCTTTTACCAGCGTAATAGCTTCTTCTCTTTTTAAAATTTCCTGCAACATTGCTTTTTATATATTATTTTGTTTTATTCTTTTGAAAAGTTATAATAAACTTTTTATTATGTTTTAAATTTTTTTGCAAATGTCGAAAAATATTTGATAAATACAAATTTTATCTGGGTAAATTCATGGCTGTTTAGTTGTGATGCCTATACAATAAAAAAAGAGGCCATCCCAAACGGACGGCCTCTGCTGTTAGCTATTTATCAATCTTATTTTACGATCTTCAATTCGTCAATAATATTTTTAGCACCTCCCATTTTTTCTATTACCCATAAAACATAGCGAATATCTACGTTGATGGTGCGTGTAAGGTCTTTGTCAAAAGCTATTTTGTGGCTTAGTGCTTCGTAGTTGCCATCAAAGGCAAGGCCTATCAATTCGCCTCTGGCATTGATAACCGGCGAGCCGGAGTTGCCACCTGTGATATCGTTGGTAGTTATAAAGCCTACCACTACATCATTGTATTTCGGGTCTTTGTACTGACCAAAATCTTTCTTGTTATACAATTCAATTTGTTTTTGTGGAAGATCAAATTCATAATCGCCGGGTACATATTTATCCATTACACCTTTCATGGTAGTAACGTAGTTGTAGCTTACCGCGTCTCTGGGCTTATATGGTTCTACAGAGCCATAGCTTACACGCATGGTAAAGTTGGCATCGGGATAGGTATTGGCATTTGGATTCATTTCCTGCGAACCTTTTATATACAATCTTCCCAAATCGGCAATTGCTGTATTGAATGAAGTGAAATGGGGATGAATATTTTCTGCATAGTTATTTTGGAACGCGCTTAGGTATTGCAATATCATATCGCCGCTTAATTTATCGGCAGCAGGCGCGGCCACAAAAGCATTCCACTTGCTGTCGTTTAACAGTACGGAACTTTCAAATGCCTCTTTGGCCCATTTGGTGTAGGTGCTTTCATCATTCAGGTCACCGTATTTTGCGGCTAATGCTTCGTAAAATCCTTTCGGATGTTGGCTTTTATCAATATCGGTATAATACATTTTAGCCGTAGCTGCCAGAATATTTCTATCGCTTGGCACATTTTCGTTTTCAATAAATCTTGCTCTCGCATTTTTCAAATCTTCGGTGTTGATATTTTTATTATCGGCCAATTGTTGCGCAGCTCTTAAAAGCAATTGAGAATTTCTTACAAGAGGCGAGCCTAAAATACCTTCAGAGTAGTAAACGCGCGCTTTTGCCAATGGCGTCCAGGAGGCATACGCGGTTTCGTATTCTTTAAAAATATCTCTGTACTCTGCTTTGTTTCTTGCCCAGTTGATGAATTTTTTTTCCTGCTCTGATTTTTGTTCGTAAACATTGTATTTTTTAAGCTGCTTGCTTTCTCCGTCAAAAAATTTCCAGTAGTTGGCAATGCCCGCATACGAGTCGGATAGCTGCAAACGCACGGCAGGATCGTTTTTCATTTCATTCATCATGTGCTTTAAGCGCACTTCACGCAAATTTACGAGGTAGGGATTTTCAATTTCATTTTTCAGCTTAATGCCGTAAGAAGTTTCGTATCTGTTAGTGCCGCCGGGGTAGCCGTATATCATGGCATAATCGCCTTGTTTTACGCCTTTGATAGATACCGGTAAAAAGTGTTTGGGCTTGTAAGGAACGTTATTGGCAGCATATTCAGCAGGATTTCCCGAAGGGCTCATGTATACACGAAAAACGGCAAAGTCGCCCGTGTGGCGCGGCCATTCCCAGTTGTCTGTATCACCGCCAAACTTGCCAACGCTTTCCGGTGGTGTAGCCACCAAACGCACATCTTTATACACTTTGTATACGAATAATAAGTATTGATTGCCTTTGTAAAAAGGAACTACGCTGGCTTCTAAGAAGCTGTTGTTTTTTCTGGCATCGGCAACAATTTTATCGGCAATTTCCTTGCCTTTGGCCTGCCTGGCATCGCCGCTAAGATTTTGTAAAGCGGAAATAAACTGGTTAGAAACGTCTTCTACTTTATCTAAAAATTTTACTCTAAGGCCTTTGGAGGGTATTTCCTGACTTACATTTTTAGCGTAAAACCCATCTCTGAGATAGTTATGTTCCATGGTGCTGGCATCGGCAATGGCTCCGTAACCACAGTGATGATTGGTAAACAGCAAACCTTGCGGGCTAACCATTTCTCCGGTGCATCCGCCGCCAAAAATAACGATGGCATCTTTGATTGAGGGTTTATTGATGCTGTATAATTGCTCTTTAGTGAGTTTGAGCCCACGCTTTACCATATCTTCATATGTTTTTTGACCCAGAAGATAAGGCAGCCACATACCTTCATCTGCATAAGTTTGCAGAGCAAAAAGCGATGCGATAAAAAATGCGAAAAGTTTTTTCATCTTAGTTAAATATTTTTCTAAATTAAAATTATGAAGCTGCTAAGATAATTAATTTAAAGAAAAAGACGATGTATTTTGAAAACAGGGATGCTTTTATTACTGGGTTGTTTTTAGTTCATTAAAGAATTACGTCAGGAAAATCCATTTGGAAAAAGTATTTTTTACAAAGGAATATTTTAATCTGCTCTGTCCGTATGTGTTATTGGTTCAGTAGATTTCCAAATGCTTGTACTCTTTGTGCCAAAGTCCATTCGGGTAAGGTACAGGGTATCGTTTTCAATTAATATTGTGTATTTCTCTTCTTTTGTGTATACCTCTTCTTTGGTAGATGTAAATTCTTGTGATTGTTTAGATGCAAGTTCTTCTGTACTTGAAGGATATTTATAGATGAGGAGTAACAGCTTATTCTCAAAAGAATAATTTCCGTGCTGCGACATGGCATAATTAGGATAATAACTAAATTTTCCGGATTTGGCGAAATGGAAATAAATACCGCTTGTATGAAATTTCTTCTGATCGTTTTCTATAATGCCAATCTGATTCCAGGTACCTTTTATTTCTGCATTATAGTTTACTTTTTTGCTGCATGACGATATAGAAAATAAAAGCGCTACAATGATGAATACTTTTTGCATAATAGTTTTTTTATCCATACGAGAAAATGCCTCAAAACGCTACAGCTTGATGAATCTTCCAATTTGATAAGCTACTACTTTTTATAAAACCGCACCCAGTCAATGTACATTTCTACAGGCAGGTCATCCGCCACAGCGGGTCCTACCCAGCTTCCGCCAATTTGCATATCAAGCAGCAGGTAATAATCATTATCGTTGTAGGGAAACTGTCCTTCTTTATCGGTTTGTATGCGTGGGTATGCAAAATTTCTTTTTCCGTTTACAAAAAATACAAGGCTGTCTGCATGCTTTTCCATAGCGTAAATATTGTAATCATTAGGATTGATGGGTGCGGTACCGCTGGGTTGCGGCTCCCGGATTTTTAAATTAAAGGTATAATTGGAGTGCACTGTTTGATAGACAAAGTTGTCGAAATTCAGTCTTTCCATAATGTCAATTTCTCCGCCATTCGGCCAATTGCCTTTTTCAGGAAGCATCCAGAATGCAGGCCAGGCGCTTTTAGCGCCGTTGAGTTTTGCCCTGATCTCTAATCTGCCCAATCCGAAATTTACTTTATCTTTTGTGTAAACTCCACCTGTTATGAAAGTGCCGGTATCATTGGTTTGCGTGCTATTTTTAATGCCGCGTAAAATAAGGTTGCCGTTTTTTACTTCGTAAAGCGAATCGTAAGAAGACATGAAATTATTCCAGTCGCTTCTTCCGCGTGGAATTTTTGTCCAACTCGATTCATCAATTGTATTGCCGTTGAAATTTTCTTCCCAGGCGAGCTTCCATTTTTCTCCCGGTTTATTCGGGTAATAATTTTTAGAACAGGCTACTGAGATTAAAATAATGAAAGTGCTTAGTAATAAAAAGGTCGATAGATGTTTCATTAGTTTTATTATTTTATTTTTTTAATGACTCTCGATAGTTATCGGGAGCGCTTCTCTACATTGCGAATAATCTATTAGGAAGCGAAGCGCAAAATTATTTTTTACAAGATTATTTACTCATTTCCAAAATAGTATTCCATTCTTCTTCGCTAACAGGAGAAACAGATAATCTTCCCTGTTTTACTAAAGCCAGGTTAGCCAGTTTTTTTTCTGCTTTCAACTGTGCAAGTGTCACCGGGTTCTTTAGTTTCTTTACGGGTTTTAAATCCACGCAAACCCAGCGTTCATCGGTAGTTGTAGGGTCTTGATAAGCTTCTTTGCTTACTTTTGCGATGCCCACAATTTCTTTGCCTTCATTGCTGTGGTAGAAGAATACCTCGTCGCCTTTTTTCATTTGTTGCAAATTTTTGCGCGCCTGGTAATTGCGCACGCCATCCCAGAAAGTTTGTTTGTCTTTTACAAATTGATCCCAGCTATATTTGAAAGGTTCAGATTTTACAAGCCACTTCATATTTCGGTGATTAGTTATTAAAATTATTAAAGGTAAATAGTATTACTACCAGCCGCTTGCCAGTACATCCGCAATGTGCAGTACTTTTATTGTTTCGTTTTTCTTTTTTAAAATGCCGTCAATGTGCATGAGACAACTCATATCTGTGCTAATGATGTAATCGGTATTGGTAGCTTTTGCGTTCTCTGCTTTTTGCTCGCCCATGCCTGCGCTGATAGCATTGAATTTTACGGCGAAAGTGCCACCAAAACCACAGCAGGTTTCGTTGTCGTGCATGGGAATTATTGTAAGGCCTTTCACATTTTTCAACAATATTTGTGGCTCCTCTTTTATATGACATTCGCGCAAAGCCGCGCAGCTATTATGATACGTGGCTGTAGCCTCGAAGGTAGCTCCTAAATCTTCTATTTTTAGCACATTGACCAAAAACGCTGATAGTTCAAAAATGCGCTCAGAAGTTTTCTCTGCTTCCATTTTTTGGGCTGTATTTTCAAAAAGGACTTTGAACCCGTTTTTTACAAATCCCGCACAGCTGGCGCTGGGTGTTACAATGTATTCGCTGCCGCTAAAATCGTGAATGAATTTTTTACAAATGGCTTTTGATTCCTCTCTGAACCCCGCATTGTACGCGGGTTGCCCACAGCAGGTCTGATCTTTATTATAAATGACTTCGCAACCGGCTTTTTCTAAAACCTTTACCATATTAAAGCCAACTTTCGGATAGAGCTGATCTATAAAACAGGGAATAAATATCTGTACTTTCATGAAGACGAAGATAAGAAATAGTTGGAAGGAATGGGTATAAAAACAAAGTGAAAAATATAGGAAAGCCTTGCTTTGATGACGCGGATTTGTAAATCCAACCTCTTCGCTAGCGAAGCATCGCTAACCCTTTGTCATGCTGAGCGCTAGCGAAGCATCTAACGAACCATCCAGTGCAAATAATGTAGATCCTTCACTTCGTTCAGGATGACAAAGAGAGGGGGCAGGATGACAGAAAAAAAACTTCGTTCAGGATGACAACATTTGAGCTGGTTTTAAACACTCTGAAAGCCCCTTGTCATGTTGAGCGAAGCGAAACATCTAACCTCTTGTCATGCAGATTTTCTTTTGAAGCAAGAAAGCATCTGTAGATCCTTCACTTCGTTCAGGATGACAACGAGAGGGGGCAGGATGACAGTAAAAGCGCTTCATTGAGTATGACAACTTTTGAGCCAGCTTCAAATACTCTGAAAACCTCTTGTCATGCTGAGCGCTAGCGAAGCATCTATTTTTCCTCTTTTAGATCCTTCACTTCGTTCAGGATGACAGTAAAAGCGCTTCGTTGAGTATGACAACTTTTGAACCAGTCTCTGTAAGAATCATATCGAATTCACAATCCCATTCAGCGTAGCACTCGGTCTCATTGCTGCATCGGTTTTTGCAAAATCGGAGTGGTAGTAGCCGCCGATTTGCTGGGGTTTGCCCTGTGCTTTTCTAAAATCTGATTTTTTTTCTTGCTACAAATCGCTAAAATTAGTTGCAGGTAAGATTTTAAAATAGCATGCGAAAAGGTTTCCTTTTGGTTGATGGATTTTATTTTCCCGAAAATCTCAGAAATTTCCTCGAAAACAGTTTCCTCCAACTGAAACTGCGGAAAAAGATAAATGTTATTGAAAAGTAAACCATTGCAAGCCACCTCGTTTTTATGGTATTCAATGCAATAAAAATCGCCATGAAAGGCCAAAGACTGCATTTAAAACGGTTTTCCTGTTTCAATTTTTAAATTCTGATAAGGCGTGCTGAAAAAAATAGTTTTCCCTGAAAATTCATACTCCGCAAAGTCCACAAAAAGTTTGCCTCTGCCCTCAAAAAGATAAATATGATAAAATTGATCGCTGGAATTGTCATTAAAATCGGAACTTTTAAGCTGCGAAACCGAAAACAAATTTTCTATTGGCTGAATTTATAAAAAACTTAATGATTAACAAAAATATAATGGAAAATATGTGTGAAATTCTGAAGGACTGTATGTAAAAAAAATTAATAATTTGTATATTTGCATAGTACGGTTTTTAAATGTTTAATAAACTTCAAAATTTTTTAAATCCTTTAGGATATAAAATATTTTGGATAGATAAAATTGAATTTATTTATACTTATATAGAGTAATTTATTTTGAGTTTTAGAGGAGATATCAAAAAAAATATGAAAATTTTATTAGTTGAAAGAAACGATGTTATTAGACGAACCGTCTTTTACATTTTGATAAAAGAGGGATACAAAGTTAACCCTGCAAAGGATGGTGCCGAGGCTGTAAAATTTTTGGAAGAAGAACATTATGATATTTTAATAACAAATCTTATGATTGCCTATTATTCCGGTTTTGAGGTTATTAGTTTTTTAAAATCCCGCGATCTTCAAAATAAAACTTCTGTCGTGGTATTTTCTGATAAATTAAGTGATAATAATATCTACAAAATCTACGAAATGGGAGTAGACGATATGATAAGAAAACCCTTTTCTCCGGCAGAATTAATCTGTAGGCTCAATAAATTAAAAAATAAATAAATAAATCTGTAAATGCCCGAATTTATCGATACCCCAATTTATTTGCTAATTCTTATCATAATCAATTTTTTGGTTATCGTGATGGGTATCGCTCTAACTTTTTTTCATAACTACAGATATACTTTCTTTACAAAGAAAGAAAAATTGTTAGATCTAAGGTTCAACCAAATTATTGCAAGAACAATACTATTTAAAAAGAATATAAATGATGAATTAATTAATACAATAAATAGTATTGGGCAATTAAAGAAGGAGAAGGTGCGCAACATTCTTATTAAAAATCTCGAAGTTTATCTTAATTTTTTGGAGAGTGAGGAAAGCAATTTGGTTATTGAACTTTATAGAAGACTTAACCTTTCAACAGAACCCAAGAAAATGTTGTACAGCCATTCCAGAAGCAAAATAAGAAGGGCTTTATATGAGTTAATAAATTTTCACGTTCCTGTTGATAGAAATAGAATTTTGCAGTTACAGCAAAGCAAGCACAAAACACTAAGAGAAAAAGCCAATGTTTATACATTGCAGATGTTCCACTCCAATATTTATGAGTTTTTGGACTATCCCGGACAAAAACTCACAAAATGGGAACAACTGAAATACTTTCAGCTAATAAATAAAAGGACTATCCTCAAAAAGCCAAAGTACAGGAAATGGGTTTCCGAAAAATACCATCCCTCAATTGTAAGTTTAGCCTTAGATTTTGTTTCGTATTACTACCAAGTGGATGCATTGAGTAATATTTATGACCTTATACCGCGGGCCGACAAGCTATTAAGGAAAAAATTAATAAACACCATTGGTAAACTAAGACAGACTGATTCTATGTGCTTTCTCATAAACTGGTATGACTATGAAAAAAGCACTACTTGCAGAATAGAAATCATAAAAAGTTTAGGATATATCGCCTACAATGATGTATTTGTAATTGATTTTTTAAATAAATTATTTGAAGAAAATAAAAACTTAAATGTTAAAAAAGCAATTGTTATTGCCCAATCGAGGTTAAAGAATACCACAAATATTCCGATAATTGAGATTAAGGAAAAAGAATTTGATAAAGTTTATACTTAAAAAGAGATGATAGAGATTATAGAAAAAATAATAAACAACGAAATATATAGAATTGTCGCATTCCCAATGTTTGTGGCGTTGTTTCTTTCCCTGCTTTTCGTGGTATTATTGTCTTTTCTTGGGGTAAAGAGGTATATCTTCCAAAAAATTTTTGGACGTGCCGAAAAAATGCTGCACATGCAAAATCTTCCGGGGGTAAGCATTATTACAGGGGCATACAACGAAACCGTAACGATTATAGACAATGTCCACTCTTTAATCTCTTTAAATTACAGCAAATTTGAACTCATTATTGTAAATGACGGCAGCACCGATGATACCTTGGAAAAACTAATTAATGAATTTAAACTAAAAGAAGTAAAGTACGTATTCGAAACCTACATACCATCTGCACCCATCAGAAAAATATACAAGTCTGAAGATCTTGCTTACAGCAACTTAATTGTTGTAGATAAAGAAAACGGAGGATGCAAAGCAGATGCCATCAATGCAGGACTAAATATTTCCAAATACGACTACTTCCTTAATATTGACGTTGATTGTATTTTGCACTTTGATACCTTGTTGAGGATGATGGAGGTTGTCGTGAATGAGGAAAAAAGATGTATAGGCGTGGGAGCAACTCTTAGAATGTCCAATTCAAGCATGATACATAGGGGAA
>JAEWKC010000021.1 GCA_023386235.1 Bacteroidota bacterium
TTGTATTATTCAAAAGCACAGTAAAACCCAAGCGCGGATCCCTGTTGGCATAAGGATTTGCAGCATGAGAAGCATTATCCCAATTAAACGGAATGGCTGAGGACGAATTTACTTTTACTTCATATGCATCTACCAGGTTTTGGGAAGGAGTTGTTCCACTCTGCCCTTCATAGCCCACGGGGAAAGATGCTCTTTCAAAATTATTAGATGTCCCTGCCCTTCTTGTAAATATTATCTCGGGGCTGTTAAATGTTCTGAATAACGTTGCATAACCCGAATGAAGTGCGTAACCCGATCCTGCAAGATCAATAACAGCTTTTGCGGCATCGGCAGCCGCTTTCCATCTTGCGTTTCTGTCACCCGAAGGCAGAGACACCAGTTCAGGACTCGCGTATCCCGATGCCCATGAAATATTATTAAACAAATCGCTTGCTGCATACAAAAGCATCCGACTTTTCAGCGCTAAAGCCGCACCCTTGGTTGCCCTTCCCAAATCGTCGGAACTATATGTGACCGGTAAATTAGCTGCCACAGAATCACATTCATCCGCCACAAATTTGATGCTCTCTGCTAAAGTATTCCTTCTTTGTGTGGATGGGTCGTCATTTAAAGAAAATAATTCCGTTATAATGGGTACGCCACCATATCGTTTGATCAATTCGGAATAAAAAAATGCCCGGATAAACCTCACCTCATATTTCCAGCGCTTAATTTCAGCAAGCCTCGTTTGATAAACCAATTGTTGTGACGCTTCAGGATTTAGCCTGTAAGCATCTAAATTTACACTATCGGAAGTATTTAAAAACACATTTACCATCCTTATAGCCTGGTAACTTCTGTACCATACCCCATCGGGATTATCATAAATATTCCACGCACCGGTATTAAATTTTTGAATATTAGAGGTTTCATCAGTATGCTCGGCTTCATCAGTTGCAGATGCTAACATCGCTCCATCAATTTCAGTAAAACCCTGCGGCAACATGTTGTAAATCGCTGATACACGGTTCCTGGTAAAATCGTAAGATTTATTTACCAGATCTTCCCTCTGGTTGGTAATGATATCTCTTTCCAGGTACTTGGAACATCCCCAGAAAGTAACCGCTATCAATAAAACGAGAAGTTTGTAATTTTTCATTTAATATGAAGTTTGTCAAATATTAAAAATCGAGTTTAAGCCCCATACTTACTGTGCGTACTAATGGATATCCTGTTGCTCCAGAAGTTCGTTCAGGATCTCCAAATTCCATTTGATGCCATGTGAAAAGATTGGTGCCGTTTATATAAAAGCGTGCATTACTCACGCCAACGCTTTTAAACAAATTTTGAGGAAAACTATAACCCAGTTCAATGCTGCGCAGGTTCAAAAAATCGCCGTTACGCTGCCAAAATGAAGAATACCGGAAGTTATTAGCATTGTTAGAAGCAGACAACCTCGGATATGTTGCATTTGCGGCGTTTTGTTCCGTCCAGCGGTTTAATGCTATCGCAGATATTTTACCATTCTGCTGAAAAGCAAAATATTCGAGCCCGCTTAAATAAGCCGTTCTGCCAGCCACACCCTGTAATAAAACTTCAAAGTCGAAGTTTTTATAATTAAAACCTGGATTTAAAGAGAACGTCCACTCCGGGGTGGAGGGATTACCAAGAGCAACATAGTCACTGCTATTAATAAGCCCATCACCGTTTTGATCTTTATATTTTATATCTCCCGGTATAACATTGACAAATGTGTGTGTAGGGCTTGCCAGGATATCGGCCTCATCTCTGAAAAAACCAATTGCTTCCAATGCAAACGGCTGACCTATCCGGCGGCCTGTTTGGTACTCGTAATCAAACTCCCGTACGGGCTCTGACATATTTATTATCTGATTTCTTGCATACCATGCGCCAGCGTTTATAAAATATCTGAACTCTTTCTTAGTATTACTTGTATATTTCACATTAGCTTCAAGCCCTTTGTTTTTTACTTCGCCCGCATTTACTAGAGGTAAGGTTATACCAAAAAAATCAGGGACAACGCCGCTTGGCGTAACCAGTATATCATATCTGTGATTGTTGAAATAATTAACAGTCATATCAAATCTTTTAAACAGGTTCACGTCAACTCCAACATTCATTTTTTTATCTTTTTCCCAGGTAGAGCCAGCGTTTGGAAGCCTGCCTTCTGTTAATGAGCTAGCTGAATTATTTCCCGTGCCAAAATAATAGGATCCGGGATATGAATAAGTTTGATCAAAAGCATACCTGTTATTGGTATAGTCTTCGTTTCCGTTGAGTCCGTAAGACACGCGTAATTTCAGAAAACTAATTGTGTTGTTGTTTTTTAAGAAATTTTCATTAGAGATTACCCAACCCAAAGACCCGGCAGGGAAGAATCCATATTGTTTTCCTGGTGCATAGTTATCTGAACCCATGTGGGAGAATGAAAATTCAGCAATGTATTTTTTATCAAACATATAATTAAGTCGTCCACCGATTGACAAATGCTTAAACGGGTACTCCTGCCCCATCAGCGTATAACTATCCGCCATTCCTATAATTATCGCATCAAGGTCATTTTTGCCAATATTTTTAATGTAGCTTAAAATACCCTGAAAGGCAATATTGCGCCATTGTTCGGATTCATTTTCACTGCCAACCAGAGATGTATTTTGACCGTATTGCGTATAAACTGTTTCCCCTGCATTATTCCTTGAAATTGCAAACCTTTGATGCTGCCTTGTTTTTGAAGAATAATTTCTGAAAAAATTATTGAATGAAACAGCACCTTCGATATTCAAACCTTCTGTGATCATATCCAACGAGTGTTTTAAACGCAATGTTGATTGAATAGTTCTGCCATTGGAGGAAAACATGCCGCCTTCCAAAACATTAGCGTAAGGATTTGTATATACAGAAGTTCCGCCATAAGAACTATCGGGGTTTTGCACAGGAAATACATTGGGTGGCAAAACTGCAATTGAGTTAAAAAGTGAATTTGTATTATTTGCAACAGGATTTGCTTTATCCTCAACCGATCCTCCGATAAGCAAAGTTGCCAACAATCTTTCTGTAAGGTTTACATCAATATTTGTTCTAAAATTATAACGCCTGTAATTACTGTTTACGCTGTTTTCAGAAAGATTTCCCGACCTTATTAGAAGCGTATTATTATTAACGACGTTTAACATACCGTAATACTTTACTGTTTCTGATCCTCCCCTGAAAGAAAGATTATAGTTAGATACGTAGGCAGATTTGGCTAAAACTTTGTCGTACCAGTTCACATTGGGCCTGAAGTAAGGATCAGAATTATTTCTGTATGCCAATAAATCTGCATCAGTATAAAGTGGCGACCTCCCATCATTCATCAGTGCTTCGTTGTAAAGGCGAGCATAGTCATAAGAATCTAAAAACTCAGGATAAGATGTGGCTTGGTTTGCGCCATGCTGCGTTGAAAAACTTACTTTCAGGGGAGCGTCGGCACCTTTTTTCGTGGTAACCAATATAACACCATTAGCGCCTTTCATACCAAATAATGCTGTAGCGGCTGCATCTTTTAATGCTGATAT
Source organism: Bacteroidota bacterium (assembly GCA_023386235.1). Taxonomy (GTDB): domain Bacteria; phylum Bacteroidota; class Bacteroidia; order Chitinophagales; family Chitinophagaceae; genus Haoranjiania. The sequence continues at coordinate 3,555 of JAEWKC010000021.1, forward strand.
AGTTTCAATCTCATAAGAAGTGAGTTGTTCAAAGTCACTTTCAAAACCATCAACAATAATAAGCGGTGCATTTGCCGACCCGAACGAATTAAGCCCTCTTATTAATAAAGTTGGCGACTCAAGTCCCGGCTCGTTACCGCCTCTTGTAACAGTAAGCCCGGGAATTCTGCCGTACAAGGTATTGGCAAGGTTTGGGGTGAAGGACTTTTCGAGTTTTTCGCCTTCAACGGTTGAAATGGCTGAAGTAACTCTGATCTTTTCCTGCTTTCCATAAGCTACATCCACAGTATCGTTTATACTTTCGGTCTGTTGGGCAGCTGCTGCAAAGCCGAATAACATAAATGCTGTTGAAAAAAAATAAGATTTTATATATCGCAATTTCATAAATGTGTCTTTTTTGATTTCTTTAATAGCCGGGGTTTTGAACTAGGTAGCCTTTAATAACTTCTGCCCGAAGGAAGGGATGCAGGTACATTCTCCTTGGGAAGCTTCGTGTTTCAAATACATACGGTTCATACCTAAACTCCGAACTGCCCGTAATTCTGTAAATTTTTATTCCCCACATTTCTCCTTTCATCACCCCATCTTCTTCGGCAATCATCCAGCGCATAATATCCCACAGCCTGTTTTCTTCAAATGCAAGTTCAATGGCCCGCTCGTTTCTTACACGTTGCCGAAACTGGTCTTTACTCAATGATGAGGGCAAATCTGGCATACCCGAACGGGCGCGGATAGCATTTATCGCGGCATAAGCTTCCGGTGTTGGGCCTGAGGTTTCATTCAGGGCTTCTGCATACATTAAATAAGCATCGGCGAGGCGATATACTATATTGTTAGGAATTGCGGTAACATTTGTTCTTAAAGCCTCCGGAACAAATTTTCTTTGCCAAGAACCACCCTTGCAGTCCGCAGCATGAGCGCCGCCCTCAAAAGTTTGAATTACTGGATGCTGAGGATTGAGATAGGACCCGTTATACATTACTGTCTGTGCAAAACGGTGATCAAGTTCTGCATATTTTTTGTTTAAATCATTGCCGCCGGCTTCATTCCATGTTTGTGATGTCCCGTCTTTCTTCTCGTACATTTTTACGAAATTATGAGTAGGGCTGGTACCACCATAGCCGCTGTAAATACCGCTGGGTAAAATACCCAGCCAAGGATATTGTGATCTTGACCTCGATCCTGCAGCTTTGTTCACAAATATAAGTTCTGCATTATCGTGTGTTTCCCATACGTACCTGTAGTTTTTATCAACGCCTTTATCAGTTATTAATGCAACTCCTCCGACCGGCGCCCAGTCTAAAACAGCTTTTGCAGCGACTGCAGCGGTAGCCCATCTGCCTGCATCATAATTACCTAAACATATAAGTTTGTTGTGTTCGCCCAAATCGAGGTAAGGTGTGACGGTATTGAATAAAGGACTTGCAGCCAGCAACAGCGTTTTTGCTTTTACCATTAATGCCGCCCCTTTCACTGCCCTGCCTTTCATTTCCGTCGGGTAAGTATCGGGAAGCCAAGCAGCAGCCTCGTCACAATCTTTAACTATAAAGTTTACAACTTCTTCAATAGTATTTCGTGTAATCGGACTTGAAAGAACATCTGCCGATGTAAGTCTTTTGTCAACTATGGGAACGCCGCCATATCTTTTAAGCATCTCAAAATAGCTAATAGCCCTCATAAATTTAGCCTCGCCTTTCACTTGGTTTTTATAGGTTTGATCCACGTCGGGCACCTCGTCAATCCTCTCCAGTAAAATATTAGCACGCCTGATTGCCTGCCATCGTTGATTATACCTGTAATCAGTTCCCAGCAGATAATCCTGATTTAATCCACCGACATTCCAGTTTTGTTCGTCAGCCCAGGAAGCCCCTAATTCAGCTTCATCGCTTGCACCTTTTGTACCAAAGCGGGCATTTCTTGTACCCGCAATTTGGGTATGTATTCCTAATGTAGAGGGCGCACCTTCTAGGTACAGGCCTGCGATTGCTTTTTCCACTTCTGTTTTTGAAGAAAAGATCAAGTCTTCTGAAACATCCACACCAGGGGCTTTGTCCAGATAATCTTTTTTGCAGGAAATAAAGATCAGTATTAGCAATGCAGGTATATATATAATTATTTTTTTCATAGCATTGAAATTAAAATTTGATATTAAGGCCAAAATTAAAAACACGTACAAGAGGGTATGGCTCCGAATTGGTTCCAGCCACATTGCTTTCAGGGTCAACACCTGGCAGCATGTTACTCCATGTAAGAAGGTTATTACCATTAGTAAAAATCCTTGCTGAGTTCAATCCCATGCGGGATAAAAAATCAGTTCTGAAAGTGTAGCCTATCTCTGCATTCTTTAATCTTACATAGCTCGCATCACGTATCCAAAGGTTAGAGGCGGTATAATTATGTTTTTGAACATCATCTCCAACCGATAAGTGCGGGAACTGTATCGGCAATCCCTGCTCATACCGCTCCTGTGTCCAGCTTTTTTCCAATATATAAAAAGGAACAGTGGCATCTTCCCTGTAACCATATCTTGCATGCCTGCTGTATGTAACAGATACATTATCTGCACCCTGGAACAATACAGAAAAATCGAAACCTTTTACATTTCCGCCAAAGGAAATACCAAATATTTTTTCAGGGAAATTAGAGTAGCCGATTGGCACATTATCTTCGGAATTTAAAATTCCATCGCCGTTTACATCAACGTATTTTACATCTCCCGGCTGGATTTGATTATTGTTCCATGATGACACAGGGCGGTTAGGATCATTAACTTCTTCCCATGTGTTATAAAAGCCAACCGCTAACATTCCGAAATTTTGTCCGTATCTTTTACCGGTTCTGTTTAAATAAGAATATGGATTAGCCGGCTCGTCCATAAACTCTATAGTATTGCGGGCAAATGTGTAATTTCCTTTTATCCAGTAATTAAAACTCCTGTAATTGTGATTTAAAGATACTTCACCATCGAAACCCCTGTTTTTCATTTTCCCGAGGTTGTATGCCGGCAGTGTGGCCCCTACAATAATAGGTACGGTGCCGAGCGACGCTAGTATATTATCTCTTTTTTCCTGAAAAACGTCTGCTACTATTCGTATTTTGTTTTTCCAGAGATTAATTTCTGCGCCCAGGTTTGCTTTCTTTGCTCTTTCCCAAGTCACGTCAGGATTGCCTATTTTTCCTTCATTCGCTACAGGATAGGAATTAAAATTCATTCCCACTGTACCAAAATAATAGGAGTTGCCATAATAATAAGCGGATGGGAGGTATAAAAACCTTTCTCCCCCCACTCTGTCATTACCCACTTCACCATAAGAACTCCTTATCTTTAAATAGCTTAAAACATCGTTATCCGGGAAAAATGGTTCGTTCGTTACTACCCATCCTAGTGAATAGGCAGGGAATAAACCAAATCTTTTACCGGGAGCAAAATTCTCGGTACCATTGTATCCGAGGTTATACTCAAGCATATAACGGTTGTCGTAATCGTATGTAACACGTCCGACAATACCCTGTACTCCCTGTGCAATCATATATTGCAACGTAGGATCATGTAATTTGCTCTGATTGTATAAAACAAGCCCTCCTACATTATGCTTACCAAAGCTCCTCGCGTAGTCAAACCCAAATTCACCGTATTCTCTCCTGTATTTTGCCACAGACTCGTTGTAATAAATCGGAGACTCTTCTCCCTGTGGTACATATACTACTGTGCCGTCAGGCAATCTTTCCGGGATATGTGCCTGTTTCACGTTGGGGAAAAAAGCGTCCTGTGTATTCATGTTTATGTAAGAAATCGTACCGTGAGTACTTAGCCCTTTGGTAATAAAATCTAATTTGTAATTCAATCTGACCATTGCATTCAGGTAACTTCTGTATCCCCTGCTATAACCCGCCCTCAACAACTGGTCTACCGGTGTTGCTATTCCGGCAGGCCCGTTTCGCAGGTAAATCAATTTATCTTCCCACAAGCCCGGAGACCAGATAGGACTCGCTTTGGTTGTTAATTCGAGTGTACGATTGATATTACTTAGGTTTCCTTGGCGCACTTCGTTTTGTGAAGAAATATTCAAAACAGCAGAAAGGTTTCTGGTTATTTCAAAATCGAAATTCGACCTAAAATTATAGCGCTTAAATCTGGGCTGTGCATTATATTCTTTAATACCATGTATGACTTGGTCGCTAAATTGGCCGTTCTGGTCAAAATAACCGGCCGATGCAAAATATTTTACCCCTTTTGTACCTCCGCTGAAAGTTAAATTATATTGCATTTGTGGTGATGTGCGTGCAAACATCAGTTTTGTCCAATCCACATCAGGATAAAATAAAAGATCTTCCCGTGTACGGTATTTTTCTATATCCTCATCAGAAAATTTTTGGGAATACCCACCGGTTATGTAAGAATCATATTTAAGTGCCTCATTATAACCTCTTACGTAATCATAAGCATTTACTGTATTTCTCATATCAGTAAACTGGGTTATTGCGTAATTTCCGGTTAGACTGATTTGTGGTTTACCAATATTCCCTCTTTTTGTTGTAATAAGAATTACGCCGTTCGCTCCTCTTACTCCGTATACCGCTGTAGCTGATGCGTCTTTTAGAATAGTTAAACTTTCTATTTCATTCGGGTCAATACTATTGTAATTTACACCCTCTATTCCATCTACCATTACTAAAGGATCTGCTGAACCGGCAAATGTCCCCACACCCCTTATACGCAACGTTGTTTGATCTTCTCCTGGCTGCCCGCTACGCTGCACTGCTAATAAACCTGGCAAACGCCCTACAAGCGAGTTACTGATATTGGCCTGTGGTGACTGTATTAATTCTTTTGTTCCGATCTGAGCGATAGCACCTGTTACTGTGGCTCTTTTTTGGGTTGAATAGCCCACTACTACAACTTCATTCATGTCGCTAATAGCAGCCTCGAACATAGTTACATCCATGTATTCGTTGCTAACCGGAAGTTCAATTGTATTGTAGCCGATAAATTCAAAGCTTAAAGTTCCGTTAGCGGGTACGGAAAAACGAAACCTCCCCAAAGAGTCGGATACTACTCCTCTGTTGGCATTTTTAAGAGTAACCGATACGCCGCTCAAAGGCGCTTTTTCCCTGTTATATACTGCTCCTTCTACAATAATGTCATTTTGGGCAAGGAGATCGCTGCTGATAAAAATAAAAAGCAGCAGAAGTATATTGCTTAGCCGGAAATTGGTTTTCATACTTAAATAATAATTTTCTTATATCAAAAGTAATTTTGTTAAATTGTATTAAATTGCTTTTTTTCGTATTCTTTTAGCTCTTTTTCGTATTCTTTTGTTTTTTTACCTGGTGTATTAAGTAAATATTATCTTAACATTAATTCAGTGTTAAGCTAGGCGTTACAGCATATTTAAAACTAATTTTACGATATGAAGTATTTTATTATTTGCTGTCTCATGGTTTTGTCTGATTCCGTTCTGGGACAGATAAAAGATATATCTTTTGTAAATTATACCAGGGAACAGGGTCTCAGCGACAATAACATCATTGAAATAATACAGGATGGAAAAGGTTTTATTTGGGTGGCCACACGCGAAGGCCTGAATAGATTTGACGGTAAGAATTTTAAGATTTATACCAATAAAAAGCATTCTGTAAACTCTCTCAGCGACAATTATATATATAATCTGTATATAGATTCTAAAAAAAGATTGTGGATTGCAGCACCGTATGCCTTAAATCTTTATGATGAAAAACACGATCATTTTATAAGATACATGACCTATAATGAATCGGGTAGTGCAAAAACGCCGGTGTATTGCCTTGAAGAGAATAGTAACAAGCAGCTTATTGCCGGCACAAACAAAGGGTTGAAGTTATTTAATGAACAGCGCAAGAAATTTGAACATTATACACTTCCCGGACTCAATCTTTCTAATCAAAAAATCAATTGCTTATACACAACTAAAAACGGCAGCCTGTGGATAGGCACAGAAACATCAGGCATATACAATTATCACAATGGCAAGATCAACCATTTTCCCCTCTCTCTTTTTTCAGGCAGGATTGTAGAAATTAATGAAGACAAAGACAAAAACATCTGGGCAGGCACAGACAATGGCGTTTATTTATTAATGAATGGGCAAAACAGTTTCACAAAAATATCCGTTACAAAACATAATGAAGATGAGGTAGCTAAAAGTATCTACACAGATGTTTCGGGAAATGTATGGATTGCAATAGAAAATAAAGGATTGATCCAAAAACCTGCCGGACAAACTACATTTCTAAGCTTTGAACACAATCCTTATTCATACAACAGCTTATCTGAAAAAACAGTATCCTCTATTTATCAGGACAGACAGGGAAATTTATGGGTAGGTACTTTAAGAGGGGGTGTAAACCTGTATAATGAAAGCGTTAATAGATTTAAACTTTACTCGCACGGAAGAAAAGGCAGATCAATAAGCTTTAAAAATGTAAAAAGTTTTGCAGAAGACGAAAATGGCAATATTTATATTGGAACAGACGGTGGCGGATTAAATTTCTGGAATATTCAAGAAGACACTTTCGAGCACATGGTACATGTTGCCGGCAGTAACAGCCTTTCTTCGGATGCGGTTTTAAACACCTGCATTGATCATCAGGGAAGTGTATGGATCGGAACCTGGGGCGGTGGATTAAATATATACTATCCTGCAACCAAAACATTCAGATCTTTCCCTAAGAGTTCTCCAAACTCAATATTCTCTAATAATATCTGGAAAATTTTCCAGGATAAAGACAAAAAAATATGGATAGGGACTGATAAAGCCGGACTGAATATGTACGACTTTGCAACCGGCAGATTTTCTTCCGTAAAAAAAATAACTGAAACCGGCGATGAATTTTATGGAGAAACCATTTACAACATCATACAGGACCGCAAAGGAAGAATTTGGGTAGCGGGCAACAAAGGCCTGAACTGCTTTGATCCTGCAACAAACCGGATTGACCATTATTTTATAACAATACAAAATAACGCAATAAAATCTTCTCATATTATTAAAACTATATTTGAAGATTCACGAGGTCAAATATGGGCTGTAAACAATGGGCTTTATTTATTCAACAATGAAAAAAATCGATTTAATCTATATGATGCGAACCTTTCGATTCACCGTGAGAGTATAAAAAGCATACAGGAAGATAATAAAGGAAATCTTTGGTTAGGCACCAAGAACGGTCTGGTAAAATTTCATCCGGTAACGAAAAATGTGCATAAATTCATAAAGGCCGATGGATTACAGGGAATGGATTTTGAAGTAAACGCTTCTTATAAAACAAGCTCCGGTGCTCTGTTATTCGGCGGATACAATGGTTTCAACTATTTTGAAGCCGCCGCTTTTAAAAACAATCATCAGCCTCCGCCAATATACATAACCCGTGTTACAACTAAGGTAAACAACGCAGACTCTTCTATAAATTTTAGTATTCCCAAAAACATAAGTCTTTCTTATAAACAATCAAATTTTACCATAGAGTTTGCCGCGCTTAATTATATACTTCCTGAAAAAAACCAATACGCTTATAAACTTGAAGGCCTGATCGATGAATGGACATACATTGGCAATGAGAATAAGGTAGTATTTACCAATATTCCCACAGGCAACTATGTATTTAAGGTAAAGGCATCTAATAACGACGGAGTTTGGAGTAGTGATATAGCTACTCTTAACATGACCATTGTGCCCCCTTTTTGGCAAACTATATGGTTTAAGATACTGGCTTTAATCATTCTTCTAGGTGCGTTTGTGCAATACTGGAAAATGTCAAAACAAATACTGGTAAAAAATATTTCTTCAGGAAAACAGAAAGAGCTTTTTAAATTGCAACTTGATTTTTTCACTAACATTGCACATGATTTCAGAACACCTTTGTCAATCATCATGGGTTCTATAGAACGATTGGAAGAAGAATCTGCACTGAAGAAAAATACTTATACCAAATTAATTGAAAAAAATGCCATAAGATTAAATAACCTTCTTAAAGAATTGATGGATTTCAGAAAAGCGGAAAGCGGGTTATTAAAATTGAACGTCACCGAAAACGATACAAATCTTTTTATACAGGAAATAGCATCAGATTTTGATGTATTGGCAGAAAACAAGCATATACAATTCAACATTAAAGATTCCGGTGAATTGATGCTTAAGTGGTTTGATAAAAAAGTAATTCAAAAGATTATCTTTAATTTATTAAACAATTCCTTTAAATATACTCAGGATGGAGGTATTGTTAATATTGAAATATCTTCCATTAAAAACCAGCAAAGAGACTCCTATGAAAATACAAGCTCTTTTGAGAGTAAGCACAAACCTAAAAATAATCTTTACATCACCATTACTGATAATGGCCCGGGTATTTCCGCGTCGTTCCTGCCGCAATTGTTTCAAAGTTATTACCGCATAAGAGATAATAAGCAGGAAGGATCCGGCATCGGGCTTGCCTTTGTAAAAAGCCTTGTGCTATTACACAAAGGAAAAATGCATATCCACACCGAAGAAAATAAAGGAACCAAAATAGTAGTCAGCATTCCTTGTGATAAAAGCGACTATTCGTCTAAGGAAATCAACCGAACGGATAAAAATATGGAAATGGTGCAAATGGAAAGTATAATCCCTGCAACAGAAATATATGCCAATGACGTGTCTCCGGTTAAAGAAAAAACGTTTATCGGTGCAAATAAATATCTGCCATCTATAAAACCGATGATATTATTGGCAGAAGACAATGGTGAATTAAGAGCTTTTCTAAGACAAAGTCTTGAAAAAGACTATGAAATAATTGAGTCCCTAAATGGAGACGACGCATTACAAAAAGTAAACAGCTATTTCCCTTCGTTAATCATCAGCGACATCATGATGCCAGGGATAGACGGCATCACTCTCTGCAAAAAAGTAAAAGAAAACAATCTTACAACACATATTCCGTTTATCATTCTTACCGCAAAAGACGATGCTGAAACAAACCTGGAAAGTATTCATTCCGGCGCAGATTTTTACTTTTCCAAACCCATCAGTATAAAACTGCTTCAGTTAACGCTTAAAAACATTTTTGAGCATAGCAATCGGTTGAAACTACACTATCTAAAGGATTATCAAAATGAAGTAAAAGAAAATATACACAGTGTTGAAGATAAAGAATTCATGGATGCTGTGTTGCTTGTGCTGGAGAACTCAATGGAACAACCCGATTTCAATGTGGGATATTTATGCAAAGAAATAGGCATGAGCCAATCGAAATTTTATAAGAAGATCAAAGAAATTACCGGGAAATCAATTGCAGAATTTGTAAGAACGGTAAGATTAAAAAAAGCCACTTTCATCATGATGAATGAAAACGTATCTATTAACGAAGTTATGTTGCGCGTAGGATTTTCTTCCTCTTCTTATTTCACAAAGGCGTTTAAAAATGAATACGGCGCTACCCCCTCCGAATGGCAAAAAAATATCAAGGTTGATTAATATTTTGGTGAAAAAACAGAGATATTATTAATCTGAAAAATCATGCGCTTTGGGTTTTAAAAATGTCAATTGTATGATCAAAATAAAAAGAACTACGACTGCCATTACTCCAAAATCTCTTCCCAGATTACCGGCATCCGTTGATTTGCCTAAGAAGTCTGTAATAAAAGCTCCAAAGAAAACGCCGGTCATATTCATTAATCCATACGCAGTAGCACGATACCTGGCAGGAACAAACTGGCATAATATAGGCATGTTGTTAGCATCAAACATGCCAAATCCTATACCAAATAGAAATGCAGAGGCCAGCAAAGTTTCAAGCGTGCTTCCAAAGCCTAAAAGAAGCAGAGAAGGTATCATTAAAAATGTTCCGATGGCGCTGGTATACACCCTTCCCCGGATATTTCTTTGTACCCATTTGTCCGACAACAACCCTCCGGCAATAACTCCTATAAAAGAAGAAACAGCAATGGTAATCGTAGACAATGGGCCGGCTTGCGACATGTCTATATGTAAGCTCTCGGAGAAAAGAGTCGGTAACCAGTTTTTTGCAGCCCAGCCCGGCAGGCTTGGCACGGCGAAATAAAACAATATCACCCAAAAAGAAATATTAGAGAGCAGTACGCTCAACCCCTTGAAAACAGGTAAGGACGCTGATTGCGCAAGCTCGTTATTATATATTTTACGGCGCTTTTCGCGCAGGAAAAAAATAAGTATTGCCGAATAAACTATACCTGCAATCCCAAACCAATGAAAGGTAAGCTGCCACGAATAGGTGGCTGCAACCGTAGCGCCGAAGCCTCCCAGCGCCTGCCCCATATATAAGCCGGTCATATGAATTCCTACAGCCAGAGAACGCGTTTTGGAATCGTGAAAATCTGCAATAAGAGATAATGCCGCTGGAATATATACCGCTTCGCTTACACCCATAATCCCTCTTAGCCATTTCAACTGAGAAAATGTGGTGGCATAACCCATAAAATAGGTAACAGCAGACCATACGAATAAACTCATTACGATGAGCCACTTCCTATTGATCTTGTCTGCAATCATTCCCGATACAGGACTCATAAATCCATATATCCACAAAAAAATGGCCATGAGTATTCCAAAGTTTTCTGCTGTTTGCAGCTCTGCAATATCTATTTGCATAGACGGCTTCATGGTAGAAAGCATTTGCCTGTCCAGGTAATTCAGCAACGCCACAAACCACAATAGCGCAACCAAAAGCCATTTGTAATGTTTACTTTCCTGCAGGTTATCTGGTTTTATCATAATTATTTTATCGGGGAGATTTTATAGGTATAGGAATACTGCTGCAATGGCATTAAATACTTGGTCAATGGCAGCGCACGCCAGCTGTTTACACTACCCAGGCCCATTTGTTTATAATCTATGTTAATCTGCGTGTAGTTTCCAGGCTTCAGTTCTCCGGAGTGTCTCTGGTCTTTCTTATCGCCATCATCCAGCGCGTCCTGTAAAAAATGCAGCGCGCTCATCGACAATAAAGTGTCTGACTGAAACCTAAGCCCTGCACCTTGCTCATTGGTAATATTAAACCACCGGATATCTGTTTTTGTTCCCGTTTCCTGCGGCCTTGTATAAGGATGGTATTGCTGAGCAATGGTCTGGTTATAAATTCCTACATCGGATCCGGAATTTCTATCCTGGTAATTTTCATGAGGGCCGCGGCCATAATAACTTACATTTTCAAACCCTGCGAGCATTACCATGCTCATTCCAAAGCGGAATAAAAGCATGTTGGTGTCGGCGGCTGCCTGCGGGATCAATTTTTGATTTATAACTATTGCGCCTTCTCCATTAATAACATAGCTCAGGTAGAGGTCTGAATTTATTTCCTTTAAATTATAAGCAGCTTTTACTACCATTGATCTTCCTTGTTTGTTTATAGAAAAAGAGGTTGCTGTAAGGTTCTCAAGCGCTGACTTCACCGGCTTTGATTTGATCTGTAGATTAGCGCCCATATCATTATCCGTAGGCGCGCGCCAAAAATTAGGTTTTACAGAATATCCTTTTTCTAATAATTGCATCTTATTAAAATCGTATTGTTCTATTAAGCCTGTTTTTTTATCGAACACTATTTTACCATTATTGAATAAGATCTCTGCTTTGCCCTGCGATTCTTTTAAATCAATATCCTGTGTATTTGTCAATGACAAATCATTTGTATATACTCCCTGAATCAATAATTGATCCTGCGCAATTATGTGCCCGGCAAATAATAACTTATCTGCATTTTTGAGTTCGTAATTAATATTCAGGAATATTTCTCCATGCGGGATATTCTTTATATCAATCTTTATATTTTTTGTTTTTTGAGGGGAGATAACTACATTGTTAACTTCTCCTTTTTCAAAAGGTTTTCCGTCCTGAATCAGTTGCCAAGTAAGTTTTACATTTTCTAATTTATCAAAAAAGTTTTCATTAAAGATTTCTATGGTATTGCTTCCTTTCCATTTTGTATGAATGTTTTGATACAGTTTTTTCATCTCCCAGGCTTCCGGTTCGGGAGTTCTGTCTGACAGGAAAACACCGTCACTCATAGAGTTATTATCAGAGGGCACATCCGGCGGACCGAAGTCTCCTCCATAGGCAAAAATCGTATCGCCCTGTTCGGTTATTTTTTCAATGCCCTGATCCATAAAGTCCCAAATGAATCCGCCCTGAAAAGCATGTTTATTTTCCCGTATAATATCCCAGTAATCTTTAAAATTGCCTAATGAGTTGCCCATAGCGTGCGCATATTCGCACATGATAAAGGGTTTGGCAGGCTGTATGGTCTTTTGTGCATATTTAATCATGTTTTCAGGAGTGGGATACATGGGGGCAATTACATCCGAATTCCATTGTGTAGTAAAATTATCGTAGTTGGTTATGGCCTGCTCATAATGTATGGGGCGCGAGGTATCTCTTGCCTTTAACCAGTTGTACGCTTCATAAAAATTGTACCCGTTGCCAGCTTCATTGCCAAGGCTCCACATGATTATACACGGATGATTTTTATCTCTCTCTACCATGCGCTGAATGCGCTGCAGATGCGCTTCCTTCCAGGATGGCTGGTTGCCCAAAGTTTTGCTGAGTTCGTAACCTATTCCATGACTTTCAATATTTGCTTCGTCAACAACATAAAGCCCGTATTTATTACAAAGTGAATAGAAATATTCGTCATTCGGGTAATGAGAAGTTCTCACGGCGTTTATATTAAATTTCTTCATCAGCTTCACTTCTTCAAGCATAGCTTCTTTAGAAATTGTCTGCCCTGTCTTTGGATCTGTTTCATGACGGTTGACTCCTTTTATTAAAATGGGTTGGCCGTTTACCAAAAAGCGGCCATTTTTAATTTCTACTTTCCTGAACCCTACATCCTGCGGAATAGTTTCCAATACTTTTCCCGATGCATCGGTCAGGGTAATGATTGCTTTATAGAGATTAGGGGTTTCTGCAGACCATAGCTTTGGATTTGAAATACTTACAACAGCTTTCTTCTTTATGTCATTATTGAAGACTATTGTATTTGTGGCTGCAATTTTTTTATTATGGTCAAATATATCAATCCGTGCCCTGGAAGAAGAGGGCTTATTTAATTGTATTGCCGCATGGAGAAACCCTTGTTTGTGGTCTGCGGATATGTCTGGCATCAGTTCTATATCAAATATTCCCTGTTTTTGTTTTGCGGCTATAAAGCAGTCTCGCATAATGCCGCCGAGTCGCCAGAAATCCTGCCCTTCCAAATAATTGCCATCACTCCAGCGCATAACCTTTAAAACAATAAGATTAGGTTGCCCAAAATTTACATATTTGGAAATATCAAATTCCGAAGGCAGTTTACTGTCTTCGCCATAACCTGCATATGCTCCGTTGACCCACACCTGCACGTTAGACTTTGCGCTGCCAATATGCAAAACAACTTGCCTGTTGGCCCACGCTGCCGGTATTTCAATTTGCCTGCGGTAAACGCCGGTAGGGTTAAAATCCATAGGCACAACCGGGGGGTTAGCCTTCATTCTATCCTGAAACTCGTACCCTATATTTACAAATATGGGATAGCCGTACCCGTTGAATTCCCAAGTAGCCGGAATTTTAAAATTATCCCACCCATTATCGTTAAAAGCTTTTTTTTCAAAACCGCCCGGCAATTTTGACGGAGCATCTACCCATTTAAATTTCCAGGTTCCGTTCAGATCAATATAATGCTCCTTAGGAAGGCCGGCTCCGCTCATTGCTGCCTGCAGATCAGTATAAACAAAAAAAGAAGCGTGCATGGGCAGACGATTGTCTTCATTCTTTTTTTCGTCTAACCAGAAAGGAGTTTGCGAATAGGCATAATTCGCAAGCAACAGCATTGATAGGAGTATGGATTTTAATAATTTCATTATAGGTTTTATTTAATAATTTCTGCTGACAAAACTTTTGGTGTCCGCGTAGCCGGCCTTACTTCACCTCCGGGAATAACTATCTTATTATTCCACAAAGCCATTGTGGTGGTTACAGGCGCCCAAACACTTTCATTAGGCACTTCAACTGCATTTTCTTTAATATCTGTATAAATTTTACCAGAGACATTCCATGCATCATTCTTAATATCATAGACGAGAATATTGTCTGAAAATCCGGGGTGTTTTTCTTTTAGATCGGAAGATGCAAGTTTTCCATCGTCTCCTCCGAAAACATATAGAAAGTTGCCGTTGCTATAAGCAGGTGAAGGAGCGGCAACTACAGGATAGGGAAGATCTGCTAATCTTTTCCATCCTTCTTTTTCATCATAGGAATAGCTGTCTTTTAAATAAACCCGCTTGCCATCTATTAATTCTGTTCCGCCTATCAAATAAAACTTCCCGTTTGCTTCTGCTGCCACACTTAACATTCTTGATTGTCCCGGCAAGGAGGCTAATTGCTGCCACGACCTTTCTTCTTTTGACAGATCCAAACAAAAAAAAGAATTTTCCGTTTCTCTTGAATGAGGATTACGAATACCACCGGCTATATAAATTTTATTGTTGACCAATGCCCCACAGGTATTAGCCAATGCAAAAGGCAGATCAGGGAAGTTCTCGACAACTACTGAATCTTGCTTGTAGTTTAAAAGAAAAGCCTTGGCAACATGCCCAGTATCATTACTGCCTCCCACGCAAACAAGTCCTTGTCTGGTAGATACAGAAACTCCGTAACCTAAAGTTATCGGCAAGACTCCTGCCTGATGCCATTCCCCATCAGGATGTTTTAATACAAAAATATTATCGTACCATACTTTTGTACCTCCTTTCCAGGGAGCCCCGTTGTCAGGAAAATTGCTTCCCCCCACTACCAGTAAGGCATTATTTGAAATGCCGGCAAAAGAGCCCGCAAAGCCAGTGGTATCGGGGAGTGACTTGAGTGTGTCCCACTTAAATTCTACATGCATTTGTGTCATTGTACAGCCTGATAATAAAAATATTGATAGATAGAAAAACCTTAATGCTTTCATGAAAAATCTTTTATCGCTGTACGGCTTATTTCGCCGTTCTGGCTAAAGTTTATTTTTTCAAGTGTTGAAAAGAAGTCTATACTTTCAAGATATTCCTTTAACTCTTTCTCCTGCTCTTTGCTAAGCTCTGAAAGAGGCAAACGACAAGGTCCTAGGTCATATCCTAAAAACTTGATAATTTTCTTTTGCGTAGGTATAGGTGAATACTTCACCAAAGCTCTTATCATTTTTATACTTTCGTATTGAACCGCTCTTGCTTCATCTATTTTTCCCTGTTTAAAAAGATCAATTATTTTTAAATACAGGGGTGCGGCAAAACTGTAAGTACTCCCAATGGCTCCTTTTGCTCCTACGCTCAAAGCGGTTAACAGCATTTCGTCATAGCCGTAAAGAATATCATACTTTCCTTCTTTGTAATTTAAACATGACTGGAATTCATGCATGGTAGTGGCTGTATATTTTATACCTGTCAAATTTGGAATCTTTGTTTCTGCCAAATTTAAAAATTCCAGCATATCTATAGCTATCCCGGTAAGAGCCGGCATATGATAATAATAGAATGGTAAAAGAGGAGCGGCTGAAGCGATCTCAGCCATACAATCTACCAGATTTTCTACGGACGAAGGTTTGAAATAGAAGGCAGACACCGATGATATGGCATCCGCGCCTATCTGTTGTGCATGAGCGGCAAGTTTCTTACATTCCTTCAATGAAGAATGTCCGACATGTACAAAAACCAGAATACGTTTATTTACAACTTTTACATATGTTTCTGCAATTGCCATTCGTTCTTCTACAGAAAGGCTCAGTCCTTCACCGTTAGTACCACAAATAAAAACGCCTTTTACTCCGTCTTTAATCAATTTTTCTACAACAGGTGAGATTAGGTTTAAGTCCAGCTCTCCCTGCTCATTAAACGTGCTGAATGTTGCAGCAATTATTCCTTCTACTTTTTTCACTTTTTATTTTTTATTTATTAAAATATCCACTTTGTATCTATTTTCCTCAGCACCAGGCTGTAGGTAAACCCTTTATTGTTTTTCGTATTTGTTTCATAGAGGCAATAAACATTTCCTTTTTTATCAACTGTCAGGTCGCTATAGCCGGAAGCGCCGGGATTCAACACTTTTTGTAAAGGCCAGGTTTCCCCCTCGTCAAAAGAAACTTTAGCGGTGAGATTCTGTCGCGGGTGTTTTTCAATATGCTCGCTGTCAGGATTTACAAATAATAAAGCATGTTTTCTGTTTTTCTTCAGCGATACAATACTTGCCATACAGGTGGGATCAAACAATTCTTCTTCAAAACGTATGTTGCTCCAGTTGTCTATCCCGCTTTTACTTGTGCTAAATGCACGCCTTTTAATAGCAGACGGATTACGTATGCTTAACAGTACCGAGCCGTCAGGAAGCAACACAGGCATACTTTCATTCGGATCTTTTATCTCTTTGGAATTATCAGCAACGATCTCTCCTCGCTGCCATGTTTTGCCGTAATCATCGCTGTAAATGGTAGAAACGCATGAAGGATGATGACTGCGGCGTGGTGTAAGCCTGTCAGAATTAGCCAGCCAGACAGCAGCAAGCAGTCTTCCATTATTCATTTGAATACCGTGTCCCGGCCCGGGAGCAAGTACCTTCCAATCGTATTCCGGTTTAAACTTATCAAATGCGTATGTAATTTCAACGGGTTGCGACCAGGTGCGGCCATCATCTTTTGAAACAATATGGTATGCCCTGGCATAATCTTTCTGATATAATAAATGTATTGTACCCCGATCATCAACAATAGGTGTAGGATTGCCTACAGGCGCGCCTTTCATACGATCTAATATCTGAATGGCTGCCCATGTTTTACCACCATCAATGCTTCTTCTCATGATCAGATTCATATCGGCCCAATCGCTGGCTGTTCCTATTCTTCCTTCGCAAAAAGCCAACAGCGTGCCTTTATTCGTAGCTACTAAAGCAGGAATGCGCGTGGAGGCGTAGGTTTCGTCGGGTTGAAAGACAACAACATCATCTACAAAGTCCGAATGGATGCCCGGCACATTTTGCACACTACAGGATAAGAATGACACATAATAAATAAGAATTATAATTTTCCAGTACTTCATTTTTTTTTCTTTAATAAAATTTCTATTAGCATAAAACTTAGCAGTCTATGGTTTTTTTCTATAAACTACAATACCTTCCCGCGGGCTTTCAACACCCCCTTCACCAACAATTATAATTGTTCCATCATCCAGAGCCACAGCATCTAAGAAGCCTATAGGAGAACTGTATGAATGGTAAGCAGTTTTTGTAAACAGCCTGGAAGAATTATCAAACGTAGCTCCTCCGTTTTGGCTTGTAAATAAATATGGTGTTACGGCAAAAACAGGGCTGTTGTACGTGTCCGGATCCGACTCTCTTCCGGTCGGATTAATAAGATGAATTTTTCCGCTCAGATCTTTTACCGTTACTCCCTGATACATGTGACCATAATCTAATGTACTAACTCCGGCTCCAATATTTGTGGCCGAAGACCATGTTTTACCACCATCAATGCTATGAGAAACGAGTTTATTGCGAGGAGTGCTGCCGCTATGCGTGAGTACCATCATCAACCTAGTATCGCTAAGCTCTACTATTGAACCGAAGCGAAGGTTACTACCGGGAACCGCATTACTAACCTTCCAACTTACACCTTCATCATCGGAATAAGCAACTTTAATTACATTTCCTCCATAAACAACAGGCATGACCAATCGTTTATTATAAACGGCAGATGTTAGTTCAATTCCATGACCCGGTCCACTCCTGAAATACCCGGCATTATCTTTCAATGAAGTTGTAATTTCAACTGGCGGGCTCCAGGAGTTGCCATTATCCGTTGAAACCATCTGATAAACTTTTTGGGCAGATTGATTATAAACATAATTATTATTTACCAAAGTTGATGGAATTGAGCTATAATGTAGAATGATCTTTCCATTATCCGTTGAAACCACCTGAGGAAATGCAAAAGTTTCCGAAGAGTTTTGACCGGCAATTACGGAAATCTGATCGGACCAAGAAATGCCCCCATCAGTTGACCTCTTCATGATAATATCACAATTTCCTACCGGTATCGTATTCTGTGCGATTCTTTCGCCCGCAAATGTTGGTAACGATCTGCCTTCAGCAAACAATAATAAATTACCATTAGCTGCTTTTGCCAGAGCCGGGGCCTGTATTCTGTTATAATTTTCTTCATTTTCATGCATGGCAAAATCTACAGTGTACATGTCGTTACTTTCAATATAAAAATCATGAACAGTAATAAAATTTCTCCACGGCCTGATAACAGGTGTAAAATAATAAGTTTGTTCATTAGGAAGCTTAAACTGAAAACACAGGGTTCCGTTTACCAAAATGTAAAACAGTCCGTCGTGAATTACAATTTCAAAATCGGCAGGAACTCCCGGGACAATAACTTCATTTACCGTTGGCCAGCCTAGATCGGGATTCACTGAAACTCCCTGCCGACCATATAGATCAACGAAAAAAGTTGGTGCAATATTCGAGAATCCATCAAATCCGAATATGAACTCGCCGCCTGTTTCCCAGCTCTTTCCCAATAAAAAACCCGCGGCGGTTCCACTAAAAGTACCTAAAGTAAATTTTGTGTACATATAAAAACTCTTTCCGGGACCTACAGGCACAAAATATTTTGAATACACCCAGTTATTCCTATAACTGTTGGGATTACCTCCAAAATGATCTTTATCCGATACCGGATAAAAATTCCTGTGCGGAATCAAACGATAACCATTTGTCTGCTTCTCCCACGAAATTGTATCGCCTGCTGCATAAAAGTCAGTATATCCTTTAAACAGTATTTTGTCATTCTCAGGTATACCATTTTTCATTAGCCAGACTCCTGCATTCCGGCTCTTATCAAACGGAAAAGGCAGCGAATCTGCTCTTCTGATTGTGGTGTCTTCATAAGGTCCTGGAAAATCAAAATGTTGTTCTTTATAACAGCCCGTAAGAAGCAGGCTTACTAGTAAAAAATTTACAGCGTTGATTATAAAACTCTTCATTTCTTGATAAATTTTAATATTTGAATAATTTCTCTTTCACTACAATTACTTTCACTCATTTAGAATGCCCCGGGAATATACCAGTTCTGTTCATCCTGTAAATATGCTTGTATCTGTGCCTGCATATTTGTTGGGTATTTTAACGCTACTCTTTCTGCAAGCATATTTCTACCTGTTATTTTAGACCATAACATCAGGTCGTACCATCTTTTTCCTTCAAACGCAAACTCACGCGCTCTTTCTTTAAATATCATATTCAGCATAAATTCTTTATTCCTATAATCTATTTCTTCCGGCAGCAATCGCTTCTGGCCGCGAGCTTCACGAAGCATATTAATAAAGTTGAAAGCCGTGGCGTAATTATCAAGCATCAGGTCCGACAAGGCTTTTAAAAGATAGGCATCGGCACTCCTGAAAATCTGCCAGCTTCCATCACTCTGATAGGCAGGGCGCCTGCTTGTAACATTGTCTTTGCCTATATATTTCCATATTGCGGTATCGTTCCGAATAACTTTATAACTAAAAGATTTACGAATATCATCATTATCAGAAAAAACGCTGTCAACCACCATAGAAACCGGCTTTAAGTAATACTTACCGCCTTCCGCAGCAACCGGAGAGGTGAACTCCTGTAACCGGTTGCTCTCGAAACTTCTCTGATATTGATAGCCAAGTAAAAACATGGAATGAAGAGAAGCATAAGAGCCTGTAAACTGATTTATCCAAGTGCCCGAAGTGCCGAGCGAATAATTATTATTTACAATCGGAGAATTACTAAAAGCAGAAGCAGACTCATATTCGCCTAACCAAATGGCAACTTCCGCAGCAAAAGTAACCGCTGCTGCCTGCGAAACGCGGCCATAAAGCTCTTGGGCAGGAAGATTATTTCTATTCCACCTATAATCCACCGGTATAATACCTAATACAGCTAATACGTCGTTATAGATCATTAGCCATACCTGTTGCTTGTTTTGGGGATAATGATACAGACCACGAATCTCATCAGCCGTCAATGCCATTGTTTCTCTGGTAACCGTGTCGCCTTTTTCGTTTACAAATCTGATTTTTTCAGCATAGTCGCTAGTGATGACCGGAAATTTATCGAAAGTACGTACTAGCATATAATAACAAAAAGCGCGCAGCAACAGAGCTTCTCCATAATATGCGCCGGCATCTCTATCCAGTATTTTATCATCCAGCTTCATTACATCGTACACTTTTTCTAATTGCCGGTTACAACGGGCTATTGTTTTATAAATACCCGCATAATTACTGTAAGGATTGCTCGCACTTACATTGTTCATTACAAATTCATTAATGTAAGGATCGGGCTCCAATTGTCCTGTTGTAACCATATCGGCTCTTGCGTCTCCCCAAAGCAAAAATTTATGTACTTCCTCGGAAAGAGGTTTGTACATTCCAATTGCCGCAGCATTAAGATCTTCTCTGTTTTTATTGAAATCGTCTTCCCTGATAACATTTTCAGGACCTAATTCAAAAAACTTTTTACAGGATGGAGTAATTAAGAACCCGAATACAATAACAAATCCTGTCACCAAGCGTAGAATGCGCTGCTGATGTTTTATTATTTTATTGATATTATGGAGCATTTTTTACATTTTTAATTTTTTATAACGAAGCTTTTATACCGAAAAGTAAAACACGCGGAAGCGGCGATGCCCCGAAATCAATTCCTCTAATCAAAGGATGAAATGAAGAAACAATTTCAGGATCTGCACCACTGTATTTTGTAAAAGTGAGCAGGTTCTCCCCCGTTATACTAATCTGTAAATTTTTTATGAATTTGATGCGCTCTGCAAGAGGGACTTCATAACTTATAGTAGCACTTTTTAGTCGTATATAGCTACCGTCTTCAATCCAGAGATCAGATGCTACACCATTGCCCGAAGGATCATTGAATGCAGATCGGCTTAAACCCACTCCAGGGGATGTCTCTGAACGGAATCTACCATTTACATCAGAAGACTGATTTGAAAAATCGCTCATCATGTGCATCTTCTGTTTGAAACGATTATAAATATCCTGTCCGTAGGCATAGTTGAACTTAGCATACAACGACAATCCTTTATAAGAGCCGGAAGTGCCGAAACCGCCGAAAAATCTAGGCAGCGCCGAGCCGATTATTTGTTTGTCCTGCTCATTTATTTTGGCGTCCCCATTTATATCTTCTATGATGTAATCTCCCGACTGGTACCTTGCTCCATCTGCCTTGTTGAGATTTATGTTGCCGGAAGATTGAAACACGCCCAGCACTTTGTATCCATAGAACGACGACATTTTTTCTTTAGGCCAGGCTATACCTTCCACATTATCTAACGAGTGTATAATATTTCCATTGGGCAATTCATCTATCACATTATTCAATGTTGAGACATTGCCGTTGATGATCCAGCCGAAGTCTTTATGTTCAACAACCTTTACAGTAAACCCGGCTTCTAAACCCTGCGAAATAATGGCGCCGTTGTTTTCAAATTGAAAATCTAATCCTATTTCAACCGGAATTGCTTTATAAGTAATCAGATCTGATGTTTTCCGATAATAATACCCTGCATCTAAAACCACTCTGTTGTTTAAAATGTGTGCCGTAAGCCCGCCATCGAATGTTGTGGTTTTTTCCGGACCGATATTTTCATTAGCCACATTTCCCAAATAAGCTCCTCCATATCCGAAATAATTAGCAGGATAATATAAATTATAATGATAATAATTTCTTACATCATGGTTACCGCTCATTCCCCAACCGGCGCGTAATAACAGCCTGTTAGGCTTGACCCGTTGAAACAAATCTCCTGCAATTTTTAATCCCGGATAAAAATTCCACCTGCCTTTAGGTCCAAAATTTGATATACCTTCTGCATTCAGATTCGCTGCAATTAAAATTCTTTCTTTCAAATCCATTTCACCTCTGGCATAAAAAGTCATCAGGTTGTAGCGGAACTTTGTATTAGAGATACTGTCTGCTATACCCTGTTGCAGGGTTTCATAATCGTCGGTACCGGCATTTACTTTTCTTGCATAAACCGATCTTTCTTCATAAGTTTCAATCCATGCGCCTATTTTACCTGAGTATTTCCCCCAACTGTTCCAACTCCCTGTTTTGTTTAAATATGTATTCCACAACAAGGTAAATTCGCTTGAGTTTCTTTTAGAGTTTTGTCGTATCCGGTACTCATCGTTCACAATACCCAGCGCCGGCCTGTATTGTCTTTCCTGCATATTAAGGTAGCTAACAGACATAGCAGAATTTAAAAATAAGTCGCCGGCTACTTGCCATTTAGCTCCTATCAGACCATCCACCCTGTTTTCTTCATTATTATTTTTCATATTGTTTACCAACGCCCAAGGATTACTTTTGCCCAGTTCGTCAACGTTAGCCAACAAATTGGTTTTAGTACCATCCGTGTTATAAGCATCTTTTCCTAAGAAAGGAGCTTTAGTAGCGGCAACATAAGTGGGATGTACATCCCAGTTATAGCCCTGATCGAAATAATTATATGTAATATTTGAATAAGACAAGTTATTTGTAATTTCAAAACACGGCGAAAGTTTATAATCAAGATTGAATCTTAAACTTACGCGATCTAGACCCGCATTCTGAAGCATTTCTTCTTTATTAGTGTAGCCAACGCTAAAGAGGTAGTTTGCGTCTCCGTCACCACCTTTCAGACTTAAATAATAGTCTCGGGAATGCGCTTTTCTGGAGATTAGGTTTATCCAATCGGTATTATTAGAATATTGTGGCGAAGACGAATTAAAAACAGGGTTGGCTTGTATCTCCTCGTCAG
Organism: Bacteroidota bacterium; assembly: GCA_023386235.1. Taxonomy (GTDB): domain Bacteria; phylum Bacteroidota; class Bacteroidia; order Chitinophagales; family Chitinophagaceae; genus Haoranjiania. The sequence goes on from JAEWKC010000021.1 coordinate 26,397, forward strand.
AATAATTATTTTCTTTCATTATGTTTCGCAGATAGGTTCTAAATGCGCCGGCATCCATTCTTTCTACTTTGTGTACATTAGATGATATTCCGTAATTTGCTTTGAAGTCAATTTTTGTTCCTCCAAATTCACCACGTTTTGTGGTTAAATAGATTGCCCCGTTTGTTCCGCGTCCTCCTACTTCTGACAAATCCATTGCAGCTGCTGCAACATGAATATGGTCAATATCATTAGGGTTTACAAAGCCAAACCGAGTAGGTTCATAAACAGATAGAAAAGGAGGAAGCGCACGCAAATATTTTACAGGAATTCCATCTACAAACACTTGCGGAGCGGGATTCAGATTAATGGTATTTATGCCTCTTATCATTAATAACGGTGCTGAAGCTATGGAGCCCGCCTCCGTAGCGTACACTCCGGGCGTTCCGGGCAATAATTCTGCAAAAGAAACGGCATCGCTTTTTACAGGAAGTTGTGCATTGCCTACAGAATCTGTTCGTATATTGCTTCCGGTGTCTTGCCCGGACCTTGCAGTATCCTGTGCATGTAAAAGCGGGCATGTAAAACACAATACTGCCGATAAAGCCACTGCCGATAAAAAGTACTTCTGTCCTGATTTCATTATTAATAATATTTTTAATTGGTAATTGGTATCAGCTCAAGTATATCGGGTAGCAGGTCGCAACAATATCCCGGATTTTTATTAGATCCAAAATCGCTGAAAACAAAATATAATTTTACGTCTGAGCGTTCGTCAACTGTAATGTCTCCACAATAATTAAATATAAAGTAATTATATTCTTCAAATGTGCCGTCTGAAACAGCCATATTGATATTTTCTTTGATAATCTGGTTGTTATAAATCGTCAGGAACTTGCCTCTCATGGCGGCTGCCCGGTGTATAATTCTTATTCTGTAATTTCCGCGTGGCACATCCGGTACAGTCAGCCAGAAATAATCTCCTACCTGGCGGGCATCGAATTGTACTATTTTCAGTTCCCTGTTCTGATGATAACTCTGTGTTCCTGTATTGAGCAGGATTCGGGCGGGAGCTTCGGCAAATATATTTTGTCCGCCATGTGGGCTTCCGGGCGGATAGAGGTTGAATCTGATTTTGGCAGGAACGGATTCGGTAATAACAAGTAGTGTATCAAGTGTGTGATAGATGCCGTTGCTATTCACTTTATCAATACCATATTCTCTTGACTGATTGAATGGAAAATGATTGTTTATAAAATATTGGCCATAAGCATCAACATTAAAACTCAAAGACTCTTTATCGTAAAGAGGATAAATTCTTTGTGCTGTAAGCATATTTAAAAAGTAGGCTGAATCAGGAATGATGTGATATTTTGCCCATTCATCAATGTCGGGTATTGCTTCCCGGGAAAAATTGCTTTTAGCAAGCGCTTCATCGCTTTCTATCAATAAAGTTATCGCGCTGTCTTTTAAGTACTTTGTATATCCGAGTTCTTCAAAAATATTCAGCATTGTATTATACTTTCCCGATTCCACAATAGCATCATAAACAGAATTCAACGGCGGAATTATCACTTCGTCAATAATATTCACGTATCCGTTGGCAAATTCAATATTATATTCTCTGATTGTTGCAAGGTTATTGAGCTTGATAGCAGCATAAGTTTCGGAAACATCTGCTACCATATATTTATTATTATAGGAAGTAAAATATGGAAGAGGACCGTGCTCAAACTCATTGGTATTAATTTTTCTGTCTAAAAGATGATACCTGAAATAGTTGAGCCAGTAGGCGGGCTCCATATCTCTTATAGAGGTTATGCGTTTTCCTTTTACCGACAAGCTGGCAAATAAGCGACCAAACGCCTCGTTATTTGGAATAAATGCCGTATAGGTTCCTGCTGTTTTCAACAGACTTCGCTGCCCCACATAATCTATCAACTCCTTATAAATACTAAGGTCTTCACGACTGTCAATATAATCCATTATCTGCAACCTGTCATTACTGTCGTATCTTGCTCCCGAAAATTTTTTATCGCATTGCTGAAAACTTACGGTTAACAAGAGAAGTATTAAAAAGAAATGTATGCGTTTCATAGTAGTACTCTTTTTATTAATGAGTCTGTTTATTTATTTATATAAAAATCCTTCTGCTTCAGTTGAGTGTTATTTTCAAGCTCTGTTTTATGATAAGGTAAAAACCAGCTCTCTTTATCAAGCAATCTGGCTCTTATCACCTGATAGGATCTACCCATTGAATTATTCGTGGCGGCCTTACTGATAAGAACATTTGCAAGCCCTTCTCTACGAGAAATGCGAACCGTTGCAAACCATTCTTTTCCTTCAAAGCCTAACTCAAATTCGCGTTCCATAAGTAACCTGTTAAAAAACTCTTCTCCTGTACCCGCTTCTCCCGGAGTAAGTAAAGGAATATCACAATGCTCTCTTATTTGATTGATCATTTCCTCTGCCTCTGAATACCTGTTGAGCATTGCCAATGCTTCAGCTTTCATAAGTAATATTTCCCGATACCTGTAAAAATAGTAATTGGCATTACGGCTGTTTGCCTGACGATAAGACACCTGGTACGGGGCTGTTCCTAAAAATTTGTACACTTCATATCCCGAATTGTAGCCATTGGAAACTGGTGTTCGTCTAAGCATTGAAAACGATTTAAGCCTTATAGTATCTGAAGTAGCATATTCGGGCGAAGCCGGTGGATACAGCATTTCGGAATTGATATTGACATTGCTTATATTGGCTAGATATTTTTCTTTGCCTGAAGCAACACTTGAAAAACTGGCAAACCAATTATACAACGGAGATGCTATACCTGTTTGCGAATACTGATATTCAAATATACTTTCACTGGAATTGCCCGGACTGAAAATACTATACCAATCCAATGCAGGTAGCAATGAAGAGGCATATTGCCCATCAATTTCAGTGCAAAGAGCAAGACAAGCCTGATAATCATTACGCCACAGCTTTACATCGGCCCACAATGCTCTTACAGCGTTTTTTGTGATACGCCCGTAACGATCATTCGCATTTTCAAACGTCTGTGATACTCTTTGCAGTGCATATTCCAGGTCTTCTTCTATAAAATCCAGTACTTCATTTTCTAAAGATGCAGCGGTATTGAACTTTTGCATGTCAGACTCATACGGTTCGTTGATAAGAGGAACGTCTTTAAATGCTCTTACGAGATAAAAATAATTTAGAGCACGCAAAGCATGTGCTTCGCCAAGCATGATGTTCAATTCAGCTTCGCTGAAAGTATTGTCGCGCTTTGGTACTTGCGGGGCATTTTTAATGAAAGAATTGATCCATGTAATGGAAGTATATACAGACGCCCATGACAGTAAGCCATTATCGGAATAAATATCATGAGAAAGAAACTGGGCATAAGCACTTGTAAATGATTCTCCTGATCCCGGAGCGTATAAACCTGATCGAATATCGCCCCAAACATGAAAAGAGTTGAGGCAGTTGTGCAGAGAAGTATACATCCCGATAAGGGATGCATATGCCTGGTCCCGGTTTTGCCAATATTCGCTGTGCACCAGATTATCCGGCGGATCAGTATCGAGAAACTTATTGCAAGATGTTGCCATAAAAAGAGTTGTAACTACAATTGCAAATTTTATTTTAGTCATCATGTCTTTTTTTCTAATGAATTAAAATGATACTCTAACGCCAGCAGTATATTGCCTTGCCGGCGCCGTAGTGCTGTTGTCTATACCAAATAAGGATACGCTTCCGGTTATAGGCACTTCCGGATCAAGTCCTAAGTACTTTGTCCATGTATATATATTATATCCTGTTACAAAAACGCTTAGCTGCCGTATTCCGATATTTAATCGATTTATAAACTCTTTGCCTGCGTTGTACGTTAATGAAACGGTTTTCAATCTGAGATATGACCCGTCTTCAACCCAGCGTGATGATGCTGCTCTGTTCCAGGTATTGTCGGGCTGGGCACGCGGCATCTCGGTTATATCTCCCTGTCTCCTCCATCTTGCTAAGATAGACTGAGATTGGTTGTGTGAATAATTCATTTGTTCCATTTGAATTCTGGTGCCATTGATGACATCATTACCCACATGGTACTGAAAGTTAACGGTTAGCGCCCAGTTCTTTAAATTGAAAGTATTATTCCATCCTCCATAAAATAGCGGACTTGCGTTTCCGATCTGTATGCGGTCTAATTCATTTATTATACCATCGCCGTTTACATCGTCATAAATCATATCACCTCCCCTGAATATGTGACCGGTGCTGGAACCAAATCTCATGTATTTGGGAGTAATGCCGTCTGATTCATAAATTATATTCCCTTCTGGATCTTTCAATATAGCATCAGCATCAGTAGGATAAACGCCCAGTGCTTTGTAGCCGTAAAAGGCACCTATCACATCTCCCCGTTGTAGTTTAGATGAAAAGCCATTCCTGGTAACGGAAAAAGCTCTTTCGTCAAATTGTTCCGGCAACTCTAATAATTTGTTTTGATTTGTGGCAATATTGAAAAAAGACTTCCAGCGCAATCCGTTGTTACGGCCTTCTAAAATAACCGCTGTTACTCCGAATTCAATTCCAGTGTTGCGCACCATCCCAAAGTTTACGTATTGAGAAGAATACCCCAGCGTGGAAGAAAGGCGCTCATTTAAGAGTAAATCTGTTGTAGTTCTTTGATAAAAATCTAACTGTCCTGTCAAGCGGTTAGAAAATAATGCCCAATCCATGCCAAGGTTGTATTCCGTGGTGCGCTCTTCGTGAATATTATCATTTGCGAATTTTGAAGGATAAATATAAGTTTGTCCCATATATCCGAGTCCGGTAGAATATGCTATATCGTATAAATTAAGCACATTAGGCAAGTTACCGGTGATTCCAAAAGCAAACCGGGGCTTGATCTGATCAATCCATTTTACATCTTTTAAAAAATTTTCTTCCGACAGATCCCAAGCAGCGCCAATAGCAGGGAATATTGAATAAGGATTGTTTTCGCCATATCTTGAATCTCCTTCTGTTTTACCTGTAACCGTTAAAAAGTATTTGTCAAGTAAAGCATAATGCCCCTGAATGAATGCACCCATATATTTCCTGATTCCAAAATCGCCCGTTGCTGAAGAAATAACCGCCGAAGCATCTGCAGATCTAAGTTTGGGAGACGAGCCGTTGAAGTAAGAAATTGAAGTGGAATTATCACGATCGATATTTAATGTGAGTACCCCCGTAAAAGTTAACCGATGATCCTTCTGCTTTATTGCAGACCATGTTAAGCGGTTGTTATTATTAATCATTAATTGATATCCTTCTGTTTGCACACCGGCATTATAAAGTGATTCTCCGGGTAATGCATCTGTGGCATATCCGGGCAAAAAATAATCATCTGCCGATTCGCGAAAATCTGCCGAAACTTGTGTTCTAAAATCAAGGCCTGAAACAATGCGGTAATCAATAGCTGTCGAGGCCATAAATCGGTTGGCCTTAGAAAGATAGGTAGAAAAATCAATAAGCGCTAAGGGATTATATCTTGAAAGGGCTGATACTCCTGCGTTACGATCTACAAAATAATTCAGTCCGTTTTTTGAATACACCGGATAATAAGATGGAATTTGCCTTGATATCAGAATAGGACTTAATTCTTGACCCGGACCTTGTAAAGGGTGATATTGTCCACGTTTATCAGTCAATGAATTGGTGTAGTTTAAATCTGCGGAAATTCTTAATTTATCTGATACCCGATAGTTTAAATTAAATCTTGTATTATAGCGGTCATATCCGGTCCCTTTTGTGGTGCCATATTGATTGGTATACCCTAACCCCCAGTAATACGTAAGCCTGTCGCCACCGCCACTCAAAGCAGTGTTATACTGTTGGTAAAACCCTTTTCTGTTGATTACGTCAAACCAGTCAGTGTTGTTATTGAATATCCACGCATCAGATCGGGTCAAATCTCCTCTTAACTGCGGTAGAGCACTACCATTATCTGCTCCCCCGGTCCATCTTTCTAGCGAGTAGACTCTTAAATCGTCGCCCGACAACATCGGGATCGTTCTTGGCGTTTCAGTAAGCGTATATCTTGTATTGAGTGAAAATTCCGGTTTACTTTTTTTCCCTCTTTTTGTTTGAATAACTATCACACCATTTGCTCCCCTTGAGCCATACAATGCTGTAGCCGAAGCATCTTTTAATATATCAATCGATTGTATATCAGAAGGATCTATATCGCCGATGGGACTGAAACCAAAATCAGAAATACTTTCCACTTTATAATTACTTCCGATAACTTCTGCTCCGTCTACAATCCAAAGCGGATCATTAACACCCGAGATACTTGATATCCCTCTTATTCTTATAGACGCCGATGCCCCTGGATCGCCGCTGGCGGCTACCACCTGTAGGCCAGGAGCCATACCTTGTAATAGCTGATCAACCGATGCCACGGGCATATTCTCTGTGCCGGCAAGATCAACAGAAGCAACAGAACTTGACAATTCTCTACGATCCATTGATAGAAACCCCAAGTCTGCCTTAGGCTCAATGGTAGCTGTGACCATTACATCTCCTAATTGTGTGGAATCGGGTAAAAGTACTACTTCAAAAAACAAACTATCTCTCCCCGCTAACGAATATTCTTCGCTTCGGTATCCAATACTTGATATGACTATTTTTTCCGCATCCGGAATTGTTTTTATTTCAAACATTCCTTCAGCATTTGTTTTGCTTCCACTTAAAATTAAATTGTTTACGTTAAGAAGCATTACCGATGCGTCGTTCATTGGTTGCCCTTTTACTTCTACATACACAACGCCTCTTATGATGTTTTGCTGTGCCCATAGATTGTGAGCAAAAAACAATACGCATGCAGTTAAGATTACGCGGGGAAATAATTTATTCTTCATTTTAAAAAACTTAGACTTAAAAGAGAGTATTAACTTTATGAATAACCCCATTGCTTCCCTGAATGTTTGACACCGTGGGAGTAAGTGTATTACCTTCAGGATTTGTTACAGAAAAGTTATTCCAAGAACCACTTATCGTTAAAAAATCTCCCGCTTTGTTGTTGATTTGGCCATTAAAAACACCATCCGAAAAAATAATCCTGTTAGGGATAATATAGGTGCTTACAAATTTTCTCAAATCATTGCTATTCATTTTTGTTAGGTCAACTTTGGCATCTGTAAGTGCCTGATTAGTTGGCGCAAAAACAGTATAAGTAAAGAAGCCTGTCAACTGTAATTCCGCAGCGATGCCTGTGTTTGTCAATGCTGTAGCAAACCGTGACAATTGAGGGTCTTCTTTGATTTTTGCAAAAAGAGTAACTGTATTGTCGAGTTTATTTAAAGGTTTTAGGAATCCATCAATTTCATAAATTGCACCATTGCTTTTCTCCCACACGGCCTGAGAAGAAATAAGCCCTACCGATTTGCCCGTGTAGTCATAAAATCTGTTATTATCGTATAAAATATATCCAAAGTCCGTGGGATAAAACCGCTTTCGAAAGCCGCCATCTTTTCTTACATCAATATTCAATATTCCGCTACGTGTTTGTTCATACCTTTTTGTAAGGCTATCCGGAACCATGTCTTCAGCTAAAGGAAAACCCCACACTTCATCCGGCTGTACCAGAATTGTAGCGGGAGGGTGCTGATAATATAAATGATCTGAAAGCCCTTCTGCAAGTTTTGCATTCAAAAACATCCAGTACCATTGACTGTATTTGCGATAATTCATAAAAATACCCCCTACAACACTATGCATTTCGGGTGATTCGATTACCCGGTTTACTTTATAGATTACACTGTTGCTGGCAGGAATGCTGCCCACAATGGAACCTGTTACATCCTGTGCATACTGAGGAAACCCTGAAAGCGCGCGTGGTTCGGGAATCTGCCGTTTTAGATCGCTTAAATACCACACATTTTCCATTATAGAAGAACGTATGAGTGAATACATAACCCGCTGAGGAACAGAATCAATATTATTATCAATAATACTCATGTATGGTTTAAAATATTCGAGAATGGCTTTGTCGGTAGGAACGGTTAGTGTTGAAATAACATTCTCATCGGCAAGATTTCTGCCTATATTAAATGATTTATAAACAGTTGTATCTACCCAGCCAAACTCATCCTTTTCACCAAGTACGTATTGCACATGGCGCTCCAGCCAACTGCTGAAAAGAGTGGTCTCTTTATCTGCGGCCAGGGCATTATCAGTTCTGGGCATTATATTAAGTGGCGATTCAAGAATGTGTATTACTCCGTTGCTGGCGCCGATATCTCTTTCCTCCTTAGATATCAATGCTCCATCGGCAACAAATCCCGAATCAACAGCATTTTTTCCGTATAATAATTCAAAGTCTTCCCGCTGGCGTTCAAAAAAAGTCGAGGTAAATATTTTAATGTTTTTTCCCGGAGATCTAACTTCTGCACGAGTCTTGTACCAAGTAGCTCTGCTTTGATTTAAATAGGTGGAAGCGACTCTGTATCTTCTGCTAAAATCATATTCATAGTACATGCCGTTTATGAAATGATAGTTTACAAAAGTGCGCAATTCAGCTGCCGGTACAGAAGCTATGGAACTATACCCTCTCTTTTGAAAGTAAGCGCTTATTTGTTCATTATTAGGCGCCAGGCATGTGTAAATGACAGATTCGCTCAATGACTTTCTTAAGCCCAATTTATCCACTATTCCAACAAAGTCAGAAAAACGGTCATCTTCTTCCAAAACCTGAATAATAGTTTTATCCAGATTGCTTTTAGGCTCGTAATACGCAGTTATTTCTTTCGCACATGACGATAAGGCGAAAATAAAAATAACATAGAATAAAAACATGCGTTGTATCTTGAACATTTCGTAATTATTTAAAGTAATTAATCTTAAACAACACCCTTTTTCCTGTGCAAGTGATGAATACCGGGTAATAACCAAAAGAAAATATTCCGGATAATTCTTCAATTAATATTGTCAAAAAGAGCTTCAATATCTTGATTTATTTTTTCAAAAGTTCTTTAACCGGTACTGCCTGAAAAACCATATCTGCCTGACTGCTTTCGTAAAGAATACCTACCGTGTGCTCATCTATGCTTGTGAGGCAAGAATATCCTCTGCTATTCCATTCATCCAGCAGGAGGGGTTGATACCGATTCCAGCTCATTCCATCATCATCACTAATTTTAATAGAAAGCCTGTGACGCTTTATTTTTGAATCGGGATTGGAAAATAAAAGAATCGACTGCTTTTTATGATTTTTTGAAAAATCGTGCCTGTGAATGCTACCCATGCAAACAGGCTCGGGTAATGCGCTGTGCGATGTAGGATGCTCCGTCCAGGTTTTCCCCAGATCTTTGGTTATTGCAACAGATCTTCCATTGGTGGGTCCCGTATTGCCTTTGTTGGAATTGGCACGCATGTTTAACATGATGGATCCGTCCATTAGTTCCACAGCCATACATTCTGTTGTTGATTCATTAATTGCACGGTTGCTTGATGTCCATGTTTTTGCCCCGTCTTTACTAAAAGTGATATTCGAAAAAGCTTTACCATTTTCGTCGCGACCTTGGGTAGGAAATACAAGTGTGCCATCCTTAAGCGTTATGCCTTGCCCAGGCGCCGGAGCCCACAACCACCAATTTCGCTGCTTTCCCATTTTAGTAATGTTTTCCGGCTTACTCCATGTTTTTCCATCATCCGTGCTTTTTACAACTAAGAATTGAGAAGTCTCATTTACGACATATCCGGGTTGTGAGGCTTTGTTTCTCCACTGATGATTCCAGGCATCGCTTTCTTCGGTCAGATTTTCTATCCATTTTCCGTCTTCGTTAATTACGCCATGCATCCACAATCCGGCGATATAAATGTCACTGGATTTTTTGTCTACCAAAATACATGCATCTGAAACGCCGTTGAATTTTTGTGGAAGTCCCCCCCATTCATTCATATCCATAACAATCTGCAAAGGCTTCCAGGTGTTGCCACCATCTTCACTTCTATGAATGCCGATATCAATGTGTCCCTGCAAATCGCGAGCGTTTTCATAACGAGCGTCAAAAATGGCTATGAGCGTTCCTTTATTGGTTGTTGCAAGACCTGGAATGCGTGATGTATGCACATTATCCTGCTTGTGTTTCCTGACTGCTACGCCGATGCGCTGCTTTATTTTATTTTCTTTTCCGGAAGGTCTTGTTCGCTTACCATCAATAGAAACTGATAAAAGACCGGCATCTACAAAGTTGAGCAGACTGGCATCAGAGCTTAATTCATATGACAGCCAAAAATAATTCTCTCCTTTTTGCAGTTTTTGTTCTCCAGTAAAAATCATTTCTTTTTTTATATTCTTTAGAACTGCTAAGGGCAAACGTTTCCTATTGTCCATATTACCCGGCATTGAATCCTTCCCGTAAAAAAACAGACGTACAGAGCTAATATCTTTTAAATCACTCGTTCCAAGAGTGGTGAAATGTAATTTTGTAATGGTTGCACCATCCTTATCTGATGTAATCTTAATTCTCAACACCGGATTATTTTCTTTTTGTTTCAACACCGGAAGCTGATACTGATCTACATCAATTTTTAATTCTGCCGGTTTAAAACTCATGTTTAAAACCGAGAATGAAAAAATGAAAAAGAGGATGTGGTAAACACGCATGTTTTTCTTAGTTTTTAATGACTTTTTTACTTTCTTTTTACAGCTTATACATTGTTTATTTCGCCGTCGTTAATTAATATTTTCCTATCGTATATTTGATTTTTTGATGGTAGTAAAAGTAATTTTATCGTAAGGAGATTTTTCTCCGTTTTCAAATAAAACGCCAATTGTATTTTTATTCAATAAAGTCATGTCTGAATAAGCAGCTAATCCCGGAAAAATTGCGGTTCCAGCTGACCAAGTTTCACCATCATCTAACGATTGTTTTATTGTAAGATTTTTTCGCGCTAAGCTTGCTGCATTTGATTGGTAGATGATCCATTTTCTGCCCTGTTTATAACTTATAAGAGAGGCTTGGCATTTAGGATCAGTCAAATCATTTCGCTGCTGATTTGAGCTCCAAGAGATTCCTCCGTTAGAACTGTAGGCAAATATCCTTGCTTTGGCTGTAGAAGAACGCATATTCAAAAGCAGTCCTTTATTTGTTTCTGCAACTGTACATTCGCCTACGTATGCCTGCTGTGTCAGCTCTCCTCTATTCCAGGTTTTTCCATTATCGTCTGAATAAATCATAAATGAAAATCGTTTATCTTCGCCCCCATTTTCTATTCTTGTATAAGCCGTAGCTAGCAGTCTTCCTTTATTGGCACCCTGAGAAATCTGTATTCCATGAACGGGACCTGTTGCATACCGAACCCAATTAGAATCTTTAACTGTATTTGTAATTTCACGAGGCTGTTCCCATGTTAAACCATCATCGGTCGATTTTGTGACAAAAACTCTTATATAGTTCCAAGTCATTATCAGGTGTATATCTCCGGTCTCTTCATCCACTATGGGTACCGGGTTACCGCAGGTATTTTTTTCATCGTCCCACACAATAATCATATCACTCCAGCTTTTCCCGTTATCACTGCTTCTTTTTAATACTAAATTGATATCCCCTTCATCTCCACATGAACCACACATTCGCCCTTCGGCAAAAGCCAATAAAGAACCATTTTTTGTCTTTACAATGGCGGGAATTCTAAAGAGCGCATAGCCTTTGTAATTTCTTTGAAAAAGAACCTCCATGCGCTCGGTGGTTTGTGTGTTTTCGTCAGGAACTCTTACAACAAATGCTTGTAAACAAAATATTGCAAGAAAAACGAGATATAGATTTTTTCTATTCAAAACAATTTATTTTTAAAACATGATTCTGTTAATGTTCTTATTAACATTTGCCTTCAAAATGAGATTTAACTATCTTTTGTTTTAATGAAAGAATTTGTTAGAATGACTAACATATCTTTCATTAATTTGTACTGTCTATAATTTAGTATCTTGTATAATACGGATTAATTTTTTGGCTCCTTTTGATCTTTTACAATCCATGCAATATTAAACTCATGAAAATCTATTGACCTATGGCTATTTGCGTTATCTTTCGTATTCTCGTTTATTTCAACCAGCGCACCTATGTGCCCGTTGTACATTTTTGCTAGCGAAGAATAACCTCCTTTGCCTTGGGTCTGAGCCTGAGGTTCAGATAATTCATCATAAAGCCTTCTATCTATAGGCCAGTTTCTACCTTCGTCATAGCTTATTCTTACCAGCATATTTCCTCTTGTAGTAGTGCTGGCTGAATTTAAAAACAATATTCTTCTGGGGTTTTCAGTACTATACCTGATCATCGCGCCCTGACTTTTTGGGTCTATAAGAGCATTTACAGGCGTATAGTCTGAAAAAATTACCTCTATTTTTCCAAAGGACACCCATCTTCTTTTATTTTGCTCTTCCTTTTCCCATACATTTGTATTCGCCCGGTCATTTCTCATTAACCCGCCATTTACAAGTTCCACAATAGTTCCTTCGTTTGTGCCTCCAGGTAGTAATTTGTATTTCCAAGTAGCCCCATGATCATCGCTATAAATGTTTCTTCCGTTTGCAGGAATAATCAATCTACCGGTATTGCTGTATGCTGTTTGTATACCGTTTCCGGGTCCTATGGCGTCCCATGTATAATTTGGCGGTAACAAGCTATTGGTTTTATCTTCTGGTGTTGACCATGTAAGGCCATTATCATCACTATGTGTAGAGAAAACTTTTCTGTCGCCCCATTTTTTGATAGAGCCGTTTGAGGTGTGCTCTTCTGCATTCCAAGATAAAAATAACCAAATGCGGCCGTTATTACCAACTGTAGAGTCATAGACGGCAGTGGGATTGCCCCAGGTTCCTCCGCCCTCAGATACCACAGTTCTAAGTGTTGACCAATTTTTGCTGTTATCATCAGAATATTTATAAACTAAATCTATATCTCCAAAATCTCGATTATTTAATTTTCTCCCTTCGACAAAAGCGATAAGCCTTCCTGCTTTTCCTCTGATAAGCGCAGGAATTCTAAAGCTATGATAACCATCCACTCCTCCTGTAAATATTTCTTTTCTAGTATAATATTGTTCTTCCTTTACAGGTGTAGGTTCAATAGGTTCAGGGTTCGGATTAGGATTCTCTTTTTTAGAAGAACAAGCTATCATTAATATTGCGCAAGTTAGAATTAGCCCTTTTTTAAAATTATGTAACATAATGATTTATTTAGCTTTAATGTTCTTATGTTCTACAATACGAATGTAAATAAGTTTATAATAAAATTAGCCAAACAAATAGATTTTAACTTTTAATTATGATTTTTATTTTTTAATGCCCGTAAAAAAACTTTGGTCTATTACTCTATCGAAATGGGGCTTCAGGTGTTCATACATGCCGGTCTTGAACTCAGTTACACTTCCGTTTTTCAAAATCTCAACAAGATCTCTGTGGCCTACTTTTCCTTTTTTTCTTTCTAATTCATGGCTGATTACATAATCAAAAATAGGAAGTAGCATATTTTGAAATCTTTTTAAGGTAATATTGCCTGTCATCTCGTAAAGCTTGCCGTGAAAATTTATTTCATTTTTAATTATAAAATCTTTGTCTGCATTCCTTTCACTAGCAGCAATTGCTTCTAGTATTTTAATGTCTGCATCATTTTTTCTTAAAAATAATAAGTCTGCCATGCCCATTTCTAAGACCAGGCGTAGTTCAAAAATGTCTTGTAATGTAGTAGTATCTATTATTAACGGGTCTAAAACTCTTTCCAAAGCTCCTAACACGTCGGGGTTCGACATAAACATACCTTTTTTCTTTTTGGTCTCGATCATACCTAACATCTTAAATCTACTTAAGGCCTCCCTCACTACGTTTCTACTCACTCCCAAAGCATCAGCAATTTCCATTTCCGTAGGCAATGAATCTCCGGGCTTAAATTGCTTTACTTTAAAATATTCTCTTAGCTTAACTTCAACAACTTCTGCCATTGATAGCGTAGAGATTTTACCTAATTTTATTGACTCTTTCATAATGTTGTTATGTAGTACAATGCAAAAATAATGTTTTCAATCAGGCTTTTAAAAAAATCAAATTTGAAGGATACATAAAAAGCCCTGAAACGTACTGTTTACAAGGCTTTCAGTTTGTGGGCCCACCTGGACTTGAACCAGGGACCACCTGATTATGAGTCAGGTGCTCTAACCAGCTGAGCTATAGGCCCGGAATCTTCAGAAAATTTATTCTTGCTAATTCGAGGACTGCAAAGTTAATAAAAAAAATCAAATTAAATAATCTATTTTCGAACAAAATTTGAAGAATGAACCACATAAAAAATATTATTTTCGACCTGGGAGGTGTATTTCTGGATGTTGACTATCATAAAACCAAATTGCAGTTTGAAGAGCTGGGTATTGAAGACTTTGATAAATACTTTATGCAGCACCATTCCAATCCGCTGTTTGCCAATTTTGAAAAAGGATTAATATCTAACGAAGATTTTTTTGACGGCTTCAGAAAAGAAACCCATACCAGCTTTTCAGATGAGCAAATCACATTCGCATGGAATGCCATGCTCGGAGACTTTTTTCCTGATGCCGTTGATTGGCTTTTAACTATTAAGCACAAATATCGCGTATTCTTATTTTCTAATACAAATCAGGTTCATCACGATGCATTCATTCCTAAATTCTCTGAAAAGTATAACCTCTTTCTGGATGATCTTTTCACTAAAGCCTATTACTCTCACAAACTGAATTTACGAAAACCCACCATCGAAAGCTTTCAAGCAATTATAAATGAACAGGGAATAATACCAAATGAAACGCTTTTCATAGACGATACGGAAATAAATATAATAGGAGCAAAACAAGCAGGCCTAGAAGCTGTTTTTCTTAAAAAACCAATGAAAGTAAATGAGTTAGGGCTATAAAGGTTTGTCTTTGATTTCTTCAAACTCAATATACTCTCCCTTATCGGCATAAGAAGCTTCATCGGAAGATGTATCATTCACATGCACAGCAGTTTCGCCGGTTCTTCTCTGCCGGGCATATTCTGATTGCTGAGACTGCATTTCCTGCATTCTCCTCTTTATTTCAGATGTATTTCTTATTATAGGTATTACGAAACGAACTGTAAATACATACAGAAAATAAAACAATATAGCTAAAAGTATATATGTCATATACACAAAGATAATTTCTATTTTTTTAAAAAATACTTAATAACAAAGATTAACAAAAGCGTGCATCAAAATTATTTATTTTCGTTAATAGTTTTTAATGCAACATCTTCCTCGTAAATGACACATAAAATAGTAGTTTTTCTTTTTTTACTCTTTGCTTCTCTTACAATATTTGCGCAGCAAAAAGATTCTTCTGCCTTAGAAGAAGTAACAGTTATTGGCTACCTGAACCGCCAGCCACTAATGGATGTAACCGGCGCTGCGGCGGTAATTGATTCAGTTCAAATGCAGCGACTCACTTCACACACATTGTTATCTGCTATGAATGCGCAGCCCGGCGTAAGAATGGAAGAGCGTACGCCCATGAGCTATCGCGTTTCTATAAGAGGGAGCTTATTGCGCTCGCCTTTTGGAGTAAGAAATGTAAAAATTTATTATAAGGATTTTCCTTTAACAGACGCGTCGGGCAATACCTATTTTAATGTGCTCAGTCGCGCAGCAATTGAAAATATGGAAGTTTTGAAAGGCCCCGACGGAAGCCTGTTTGGCGCCAATTCGGGAGGAGTAATCATAGTAAACCCAGCTATTAGCACTTATCCTGATAAGTTAAAAGCCGAAATCAGAACAGGTTCCTTCGGGTTATTAGAAGAAAATTTTTTATTCAGAAAAAATACCGGTAAGCACAACTTACGTATAGCACATAGTTTTGAAAAAGCAGACAACTATCGAAACAACAGTAAAATAAAGAAATTGTATTTCGATGTAAATGAAAAATTTAATTATTCACCAAAAGGTGAATTAAGTTTTTTGGGTATTTTTTCTCATCTTGATTATCAAACACCGGGAGGCCTTACCCTGCAACAATGGAAAGATAATTCCAGAGCATCTCGTCCAGCTACACCGGCAATGCCCGGCTCTGCCGAACAGAAAACCGGAACCAACAATAAGTTTTATTTTGGAGGTATAAGCAATACCTATCGCATCAGCAATAATGTAGCACACACGGCATCCGTTTATACGGGTTATGCAGATTATCGCAATCTATTTATCACCAATTATGAAACAAGAGACGAGTTTACTTTTGGCTGGAGAACGTATTTTTCATTCAACAATAAAAATAAGAATAACATTAACTGGGAATACAATATCGGTGCAGAAGGAGCACAAACCAACGCTAAGATTGCCAATTACGATAACAATAAAGGAGAAGCAGGCAACGTTCAATCCAAGGCTGATATCCATACCTTACAGCATTTTTATTTTAACCGATTAACTGTAGAACTTTTTGAAAAATTAAAATTGGAAGGCGGACTGAGCCTTAACCTTTACAAATATATTTTCAAGGACGCCGATGCCTCAAACGCATTTAAAGCTCAATGGATGTCAAGGTTTACAGCTAATTACAAGATCAATCAAAACTTTAATTGGCGCGCAACCGTAAGTAAAGGTTATTCGGCACCAACAACAGCAGAAATAAGACCTTCAGACAATAAAATATACACTACACTACAGCCAGAGATAGGTTGGAATTATGAAACGGGGTTCAGGCTCAATATCATTGACAGAAAATTGTTTTTTGATGCTTCTGTGTTTCATTTTAATCTGCTTGACGCCATTGTAAGACAAACCAATGATGCAGGAACAGAGTATTTTGTAAATGCAGGTAAAACCAAGCAGACGGGAATAGAGTTTCTAACAGAGTATAAAATTATTTCACCAGAGAATGAATTATTTATTCGCAAATTGAATATTAGAACCAGTCTCACAAAAAACTTTTTCTATTTTGACACATACACTTATGACGGCAATGACTTTTCCGGCAATAAGATAACCGGCGTTCCGGATATTATGTGGGCAAACAATTTGTATATAGAGTTTCCTCTTAAGTTTTCAACATCTGCTTTTCATAATTATACTTCTGCTCTTCCTCTGAACGATGCAAATACAGTTTACACAGACCCTTACAACCTTGTGCAGGTAAAGCTTTCAAAAGAATTTGAACTAAACAGATTTACGCTTATGCTAAATGCAGGCGTAGATAATTTACTCAATGCCCGCTACAGTTTAGGAAACGATCTAAACGCTTTTGGAGCACGATATTACAACCCTGCTGCCGAAAGAAATTATTGGATGGGAGTGGCAGTTAAATTATAAAAGCCGCTTTTGATATTTTCAAAGCGGCTTTTATTTGTTGTAAAAATATTTATTGATATACCCTCACATAATCTACTTCTAAGGTTGCTTTTTCAAATGCCGGATCTAAAGTTCCTCCAAAATTTCCGCCCAAAGCCATATTTAAAATGATAAAAAATTTATTGTTGAAAGGTAAAGACTGTTTATTAACAAGAGAGTGTATCAGTTTCCCATCAACAGATATTTTTAATATCTCTGCACTCCACTCCAATGTGAAAAGATGGAATTGAGAGGTAGGATTTTCAATTTTTAATTTGTTACCATCAGCATTCCCTCCATGCTTTTCAGGGTAATGAAAAGTTGCATACATATTTTCAGGGTCACGAGTCAAATATTCCATGATATCTATTTCTCCGCATGCCGGCCAGCCTACAGTTGTAATGTTACTGCCAAGCATCCAGGTAGCAGGCCAAATACCATTTACTCCCGAAGGAACTTTCGCTCTTATTTCTACTTTGCCATAAGTAAAATCAAATTTCCCTTGTGTTTTAATTCTTGCTGAAGTATAGTTGCTGCCGCTGTAAGCCTCTTTTTTGCCTACAATCTTCAATGTACCGTCAGAAACAAACGCATTCTCAAGTCTGTTAGTGTAATATTGCAATTCATTGTTTCCCCAGCCCCATTCACCATTACCAATATCATACACCCACTTTCCGGGATCGGGCACTCCATTACCATTAAACTCATCGGACCAAACTAATGCTAAATTGCGCGTGACAGCTATTTCTATTGATTTAGAGATAGCATTACCGCTTGTATTTTTAGCTTTTACAGTAACCGTATAGTTGCCGGAAGAGGGATACACATACGTAACCTTTCCTGTTGAAGAGTTTTCGTGTTTTCCATTTCCAAAATCAAATTCGTAAGAGCTGGCATTATCAGCAGTTGCTATAAAATCTACGCTGCCATTATTGGTTGAGTTTACTGTTGCTGTCAATATTAGATTTGAAGGCTTCCCATCATTTTTTGGAACACTTTTAGAACTGCATCCATATGCTATGAGACCACAAATCATTATAAAAGAAAAGGAAAGGGATAGAGATTTTATATTCATTTTTTAATATTTTATTGATTAATATTTAGCATGATAGAAATTGTGTATTTCCATCATGCTATAAAAATATTTATTCTTTTGCTTTAATTTTTACAAACCAGGCGTTTCCATCTTGACCTACAGTCTTTAAAGACATATTAGATGCCGATCTGCTCAAAACCTGAAATTTATGACCTCCTACGTATATCCCCATATGTCCTTTACGAGAAAAAACAATATACTCTACAGTTCCGCCATCACCATCATAGCTAAATGATTCTGTATAATTCGCTGCTGTATTTCCTTCCAACGTAAAGTCTCCTGAGCCTGAAAGCGCAGGATCAAAAATTGTCATGTATTCTTTTTTACCGTATATAGAATTATGCGTAGTGTGCGTAAATGTTTTGGTAGATGTAAAAGTGTATTCATCATCATAAATACCTAAGCCTGCTTTATCTTTCGGAGGTGCAGCCCACCAAATTGGTTCAGAACCATCAGCCGGACCTACGCCAAAATGTGCTGCTGCCATTGAATCTATCACCCATGTTTTAGAGCTATTTCCTGTAAGCTGAGTAACCAGTTCTGCATTAGCAACAAAATCTCTTCTCACCGTTATTTTCTGAGAAGAAGAACTGGAAATACCTCCTCTTCCAAAAGTTGTAACCGTTACAATAAAGTCTTGTATGCCGGTATGCTTATATCCATATTTTGAAGAATTAGCCGATTTGGTAGAGTCTGGCAAACCATCGCCATAATCAAATCTGTAATTAATTGCATTTTCCGAATTAGCGGTTATAATGATATTTCCGCTGCCATCGCCATAAGGCATTTGAGTAGATTGCCCTACAATTTGTATGTTCAACTCTGGCTTACCAGGCGCAGCAAGTTCACCAAATGTAGCATCATCTTTTTTGCATCCTATCATCAATACTGATAAGAGAAGCAGTTGCGAAATTGTTTTTATATATTTCATTATTATCTTTTTTAAATTTTTAATTAAGTACAAGGTCATCTACATAAAAAGTATAATTAGCTGTTCCGTCGCCGGCAGTACCATTATCCATAATTAATACAATTTTCTGATAAGAATTAGCGGTATTAATGCCTGAATAATCAAAGATCAACTCTTCCCACTCATTCGCTTTGGTGCTGGCAACTTCTTTCTCATAATTTATACCTCCATTGGTAAGGTTTTCAACCTTTAATAAGAATTTTGCTCCCACACGCGGAGAATAAACTTTCATTTTAAAAGTTTTATTTGCTGAAAAATCGATTGGATCCGGCAAAGAAATAACAGAGCCTCCCCAAGTTTGACCAGAATGTTTGATCATTTGCAAAACCTTATTAGATGTATTGATACCGGCCTTTTTGGGATTATCTATAACAGTTAAATCTCCTCCATCAAAGTTAGTAATATTGTAACTGAGCGTAGTAGATTCAAAAGTAAGCGGCAACTTCACTACAGGTACTTCATCATTTAATGTGCTGGATTGTTTTATATCATCAAAATAGAAAGTGAAATTTGAGCTACCATCGCCTTGTGTACCAAGTTCAAAAATCAAAACTATATGCTCATAGGTATTGTTGGTATTGATGCCGGCAAAATCAAATCCAAGCTCTTCCCATTCATTTGATTTAGTTGTTATTGCATTTGCTTCAAAGTTTTTACTTGCATCAAGCGCATTTTCTACCTTAAGCAATACCTTAGCTCCTGCTCTTGGAGAAAAGACCTTCATTCTAAAATATTTCATAGTTGAAAAGTCTATTGCACTACCTAAACCCAGTGAGCTTCCTCCCCAAGGTTGTCCCGGATGCTTAATCATTTTTCCTACTTTGTTGCTTACGTTGATGCCTGTTTTAGAAGGATTATCTGCTACAGTTGCTTCACCTCCATCAAAATTAGAAAAGCCATAGGTAATTGTAGAGGATTCGAATGTTATAGGAAGAACCAAAGGATCTACAACAGAAATAGTTGTAGTATATTCTGATGTAGCTGCACCACCGCTTAAGGCAATAACTTTTACAGTATAAGTGCCGGTTTTGGTGTATTCATGTGTTACGGTTTGTCCTTCCAGGAAAGATACGGGAGTTTCATTTTGATTTTCTCCAAAATAGACTTTAAATAAAGTTTCATATAGTGCAGATGCAGTAACATTTACTTGCATAGCATTGGTAGGACTAATAGCTACAGTTGCTTCAAAGTTCTCTGGCTTTCGGAATGATACGGTAAGGTCTTGAGTAGATTCTGTGGTTTTACCGTCTAAATTATGCGCAACTACTTTTACCTTATAATTTCCTTCGGGATAATTATGTTGTACAGATTTTCCTACCTGTACTTTCTGAGAAGCTTTAGTTGTATCTCCAAAGTATATTTCATAAAAAGAAACCCCCTCTCCAGACGGATAAATAGTCACCAAGCCAGAGTTATCCTGTGTAATATCAAACAAGGATGAAACGTTTTGCGGCGCACTACCCGAGGTTACAAAGGAGAGGTCGCCATTATCAAATTTGGTGCAGCTCCAAAAGAGGAAGGCTGCACTAATAATAAATAAAATAGTATTTTTCATTTGTATGCTCTTTATAAATCAATAAATTAATATCCGGAATTTTGTGTAAGGTTTGATACTCTCACTTCTTCTTCCGGTATGGGAAATAGTTCGTGTTTACCGCTTACAAATCCCATACTCCCTAATACACTCGCAGCTTTTCCTGTTCTCACCAAATCAAAGAATCTTTCACCATCCATTGCAAGTTCTAATCTTCTTTCGTTTATAATAGCGTCAAACAATGCAGAACCTGTAGCTGTTATGTTATGTGTGTTGTCTCCAAAGGCTCTTTGTCTTACCTGATTTAGATAGCTTTGTGCTTTAGTATCATTTGGAGCAGTAGATTTATTAAAAGCTTCTGCAGCCATTAACAAAACATCAGCATACCTTATTGTTCTGTAATTGTTTAAATAGTTCAATTCTATCTGTCCGGAAGTTTGACCTTTTCTTGGCTGATATTTCATATTATATAAGCCGGTATTTTTATAAGGAGCTTCCTGATATGTAATATTATATTCAGGATGAGCTGCTTTATATGCCTGAATATCTAATATAGTTGCAGCTTTTCTTTGATCTCCTGTAGTATAAGCATCGGCAAGGTTTTTTGTAGGCAAGTTTGTACTCCATCCTGCCGCAAAAGGCATTGCATCTGTGCCACTAATTCCTCTTACTCCTGTTTGCTGTACTGCATAATTTCCCTGCCCTCTTGTAATGCCACCCCAATTGTAATAAGGAGAGGCATTTGAATATTGAATTTCAAAAACAGATTCTGAACCGTTTTCTCCGGAAACTAAATATATTGAAGCAAAATCATTTACCAGGCTAAATGCTCCTGAAGTAATGATACTCTCTAATAATGGTGCGGCTTCGTCATATTTCTTTTCATATAAATATACTTTACCCAATAAAGCCTGAGCAGCATATTTAGTAATTCTTCCTTTTTGTACCTGCACAGCAGGCAACGCATTTATAGCATTTTTAAGATCTGTTTCTATTTGTGCATACACATCAGCAACAGCACTTTGAGGTATATTTCTGGAATCTGAAAGCGATAATCTTTTATCAACAAATAAAGGAACTTCGCCAAATAGCTTTACTAATGTGAAATAGTAATACGCTCTTAAAAAGTAAACTTCACCATACATAGCATCTTTACCTGCAAAATCTATTTTATTTCCTGCCGGATTAGCTTCTTTGTATTGAAAAAGATAGTTGGCTCTGTTTATTCCCTCATAGCTGGCCTGCCATAGTTCCTTAAGCGTAGAATTTACAGGAGTCAATGTAAAATCATCAATCTGTTGCAGAGATAATATGTCAGATGCGCTTTCTCCGCCGGCAACAGAATTATCTGATGCCAAATCTCCAATCACAACTAATTGATTTAACCATTGAATAGGTGTATAAACACTAACGGCCATTGTACGATAATCACTTTCTGAGGCTAAATAATCTTGCGAAGTAACTTTAAAATCATCATGAGGATTATAGTCTACCCACTTGGTACAAGAGGGTACCAGAAAGGCTGTGATTATGATAAAACTGAATGTTATATATTTTTTCATTTTATTTGAATTTTTGAGGAATTAAAATTTCACGTTTAAACCAATTGCAAATGTTCTTGCTTGAGGATAAGAGCCGTAATCTACTCCGGTACTTGCTAATCCGGAAGATGCTATTTCAGGATCATAACCTGTATAATTAGTAAATGTGAAAGCATTTCTTACCTGAAAATACAGCCTAAGGTCACTTATTATATTATTGAAGATTGTAGAAGGGAAATTGTATCCTAATTGTATGTTTTTGATTTTCACAAAAGAACCATCCTCTATATATCTGTCTGAAACGCGGCTGTTATTATTGGCATCTACAAAAGAATATCTTGGATATTGTGCATCATTAGTAGTGTTTGGGCCTGTCCACCTGTTCAATATACCTCTTTGTTTATTGGTATAGTTTGCATTTCTGTCATAAGCTTTATAAATATCATTTCCTACAGATGCATATGTGAATGCAGTAAAATCAAAGCTTTTATAGTTAAGAGTAAGGTTCCATCCAAGAGTAAAGTCTGGGAATGGATCTCCGATTTTTGTTTGATCATCAGAATTTATCATTCCATTTTTATCTACATCTACAAATTTGATATCTCCCGGTTGTGCCCCAGCTTGTGCAGGAGATGCATTTATTTCTTCTTGTGATTGAAATAATCCATTTGTTTTATAGCCATAAAAATACCATGGAGTTTGTCCTTTTTCAAAAACAGTAACAGTATTAGACTGTCCGTTGAAATAACTGCCTCCTAAGATTCTTGCTGTTCCGTCATCATTGGTAGCTGTAACTTCATTTTTAGCTGTTGTAAAAGTGAAAGCATTACTCATTGTAAAGTCTTGACCAAATCTTTCGGTATAATTTAAAGACAGATCAATACCTCTGGTTTTGGTAGAACCGATATTAGCTGTAGGAATAGGAACTGTACCTAAGTATAAAGAAGCAGATGGCGTAAACAATAAACCATCAACATTTTTTTCAAAATAATCTGCTGACAATGCAAAACGATTGTTGTAAAAATTAAGATCAAAGCCTATATTTATTTGTACTTGCTTTTCCCATTTCAGTGCATCATTTGCAGCAGAACCTACTGTAGAACCCGGATAAAAACCATCACCAAATGTGTAGCCATTACTATTAGCTGTTGCATCATAGCTTGGGCCACCGGTAACAATACTCACAAATTGAGGACTAACATTTTCATTTCCTATTGAACCAATGCTACCTCTTAATTTTAAATAATTAAAGAAATCTGATTGCCAAAAGGCTTCTTTAGAAACTACCCAACCCAACGATCCGGCAAAGAAGTTGGCAAATTTATTATCAATACCAAAAGCATAAGAACCATCTCTTCTTGCTGAAAAAGAAGCAAGATACCTTCCTAAATAGTCGTAATTGACTCTACCAAAATATGATAGATTTTTTCTGAAATATTGATAATATCCGGCACCGATTGCGTCCAGCGTTGTCTCTGTAATAGTACCGGTTGCTGCTGTATAATCTGCAAACTCCCAAGAATTGAAAGGAACATCTTGTCTTGATGCCATAATGTAATTGCCAGTAGTTTTTGCCGCAGACATTCCTAATACTGTTTCAAAGTTGTGCAGATCTTTTATACGAAAATTGTAATTAAAAAAGTTTTCAAAAGTATAATTAAAGTTTCCGTTTCTTACATGCGATACATTATTGTGTCTTCCCGTTACGGCAGAACCGTCTGCATTCATAGTGTTTTCTACATTTAGCGGACCATAAAAGGCCAAAGGAGTAAAGCTTTTAGAATTATCATCATATTTTACATAGCCAAATCGAGAAGTAAATTTCAAATCATTCAAAATTTTATATTCTAATTCGGCTTTACCATAAAGCTTATTCCCTGTATTTTTATTGTATGTATTATCCAACACGGTTAATGGATTAAATATTTCTGACAGCAATAAATTACTATATCCATATTTGCCGGCTACATTCGGGTTTGTATTTAGAATACCTACAGTAGGGTCAAAATTAAGTGCAAGACCAATGATACTGTTAAATGCATTTTCTCTTACCCCTCTGCTTTCCAGCATTACATAACTATTGTTTAATGAAAATTTTAATTTAGGAGTAAGAAAAAAGTCCAGATTAGCAGTTACATTTCCTCTGTTGAAACGAGATTTATCATATCCTCCAACTATACCACCCTGACTTAAATAACCTGCTGACAGGAAATAGACAACATTTTCTCCTCCGCCTCTCACATCTACATTATAAGTTTGCAAAGGAGCTCTTTTAAATATTTCTTTTTGCCAGTCTGTGCCAGCACCTATTTCACTAAGATTATCAAAAATAATATTTCCTCCTGCTGCCACGCTACCTTCATTAATCATTCCTGCATATTCTGAAGCATTGAGCATATTGATTTTCTTTACTACTTCCTGAATACCGTAACTTCCATTAAATGAAATCTGAGGCTTCATATTTTTTCTTCCTGATTTAGTAGTTACCACAATTACTCCGTTTCCTCCTTTTACACCGTATATAGCTGTTGTGGCAGCATCTTTCAGCACATTCATACTCTCTATATCAGAAGAGCTGATAGCATTTAAGTCATTTAAAGACTGAGGCACACCATCAATAATTACAACCGGATCTGTGCCTGAAAAAGAGGGAATGCCTCTTACCAAAACTGTTGGCTTTGTTCCCGGAGATCCGCTTTGTATAACATTTACACCGGATGCTCTTCCCTGTAAGGCTTCTTCTACTCTTACCGGAGCAAGTTTCTGAATGTCTTCGCTTTTAATAGTAGAAATAGCTCCAGAAACATTTGTAACCTTTTGCGTACCGTATCCAATTACTATAACTTCGTCAAGATTATTGGCTTCAGAATACTGCAATGTTATAATTATGTTGCTTTGATTTCCAACAGGAATGCTTTGTGTAACATAGTCTATAAAAGAAACTTCTAAAATCTCTTGAGGTGAAACCATTAATGAAAATTCTCCATTTTCTCCACTGAATGTTCCTCGCGTTGTGTTCTGCAATTTTATAGCAGCTCCCTGTAATGATTCGCCACTTTCGCTCTGAACTTTACCTGTAAGTCTTACATTCTGAGCCAAAGAAATATTGGTCATCAATAAAAACAAGACCAAACCATTTAAAAGAGCGATTGGCCCCCTTAATTTTCTGATTTTTAATTTTTGATATTTGTTCATTTTGTAAATTTTTATAAATAAAAAGTTTGAGAGAATCTTTATAATTAATTTCTCAATCTCAAAATTACGTATAACTAATGGTTGTATTAAAATTTATTAACACTACAATAACACTACAATAAAAATAATTTTTATTGATTATCAACTAGTTATTACTAAACAATATTTTTATATTAAACTTTATTTTACTTTGTATAAATTTTTATCGAAATTTATAAAATGAAAAAATTTTTATTTTTAATAGAACTTTTTCTTTTGATAAGTATTGCCTGTTTTTCTCAAAAAACCATCGGCATACCTAAAATTATTAACTACTCTCATGAAGAAATGAATGCCGGCACACAGAACTGGAACATTGCTCAAGATAATGCCGGTACAATTTATTTTGCCAATAACGGAGGTCTGGCTACTTATAATGGAAAAGAATGGAAGATATTTGGTCTGCCTAATAAAACAATCGTAAGATCGGTATGTATAGATTCTGACGGAAAAATATACGTAGGCGGGCAAGATATTTTTGGTTATTTTTTTCCTGATAAGAATGGCGTTTTAAAGTTTTATTCTAAAAGCGACGAATTAGCTGCTGATCTAAAAGAGTTTGGAGATGTCTGGAGCATTACCATATATAATAATAAAGTATTTTACAGAACCTCCAGAAGGATTTTTGAATATGCAAATGGAAAATTTAGCGTTCATGAAAATAATCAAAATGACTTTTGGTCGAGCACGGCCATTAGCAATGATAAACTATATGCCTATAATAACAATCAAGGTTTGTATGTGTATAATGGTAGCCATTTTATTAAAACCTCCATTGGTCCTTTTGATAATAGCAATGCCACGGCTATTCTTGAGTATAATAAGGATACCCTGTTACTTTCCACACTGAAGAATGGCGTATTCTTATTTACAAACAATAAAACCATTTCCCTTCCTGTCGCCCCCTTGATATCTGAAGCTCAAATATACACTGCCTCTAAAATAGATGACAATCTTTATGCTCTAGGAACTGTAAATAAAGGAATCTTTCTGATAGACAAAAAAGGTAATACCAAAGGCAATATCTCTTCAGAAAATGGTTTGACAAACAATATTATTTTGTCTTTGTTTCTTGATAAACAAAAAAACCTTTGGGCTGGGTTAGATGACGGTGTTACGTTGATCAATATCAATTCGGCCATTAAAACCATTTTTCCTCATCCCGGCAACCGCACAACCACTTATGCAGTTAATGCCTATAAGGGGAATCTTTATATAGGTGCTTCTGATGGACTTTACAAAACAAAACTAACGATACCCGAATACCAGGATTTAAGCTTTTCTATGAATGCTTTTGAAAAAATGCCGGGAACAGATGGTCAAATATGGGGATTGAATACTATTGATGATAAACTATTGGTAGGGCACCATGAAGGAGCATTTCAAATAGAAAACAATAGCCTTATCAAATACAACACTCCCGGAGCCTGGATTTATAAAGAGCTACCGAGAAGTAAAAATGTAGTATTGGGTACTTATTACGGATTATACTTTTTAAAAAATCAAAATACAAAATTTATAATTGACAATTTTTACAATAAAACAACGGAATCATTGCGATTTGTAGAGGTTGACTCTATTCATAATCTTATTTGGGCATCACATCCATATAGAGGAATATACAAATTGACGGTTTCGCCAGACTTTATGAACATTTTATCTGTAGAACTTTTAAATAGTAAAAACGGACTTCCTACAGATTTAAACAATTTTGTGTATAAAATTGATAATGAGATTGTTTTTGCCACTGAAAATGGAGTTTATTTATATGATCATTCTTCTAAAAAATTTATTGTAGATAAAAAATTTACCTCTTCAATAGGTAATAGAGCAGTAGCTTATATGATACAAGATAAAGAAGGAAATATTTGGTTTGTCAGCAACGAACTACCAGGAATGATTAAAAAAAACAACACAAAAGCAGTTTTCTTTCCTGAGCTTAGAGGAAAACTGGTAGGCGGATTTTATACCTTTTATCCTCTTAATAACAGAAATATTTTTATTGGTTCTAATAATGGTGTTATACATTTAAATTTAGAGAAATACAATGCCTCTCCCAAGCCCTTATCTATTTCGTTTAATAAAATAGTTAGCATTGCTTCTAATAAAGATTCCTTATTAAACAACGGATATTTTATCAATGAAAATAATATTATTGAAACTGTTCAGCCCAAAAATCTCATTCCGTCTCTGCCTGCCAAGAACAGATCAATCCATTTTGAATTTGTTGCCAATGATTTTATTGATAACAATACAACTTACTCATATAAACTGGAAGGGTTTGACGAAAACTGGTCAGGCTGGTCACTGAAAAGCGAAAAAGACTATACCAACCTGCCTCATGGAAAATACACTTTTAGAGTGAAGGCGCAGGATAACTTTGGTAATAAATCACCTGAAATTTATTACACTTTTTATATAAAACCTTTTTGGTATCAAACCCTCTTTGCCAAAATTGTTTATGCTGCATTATTAGGATTATTATTTTTTCTATTAATGAAATTTGTAAGTCGTAAAATGAAAAGACAAAAAGAAAAATTTCAAAAAGAACAAAAGCAGCTAAAATATTTGCACGAATTAGAGATTGAACACAATGAAAGAGAAATCATTGATTTAAAAAATAAAAACTTAGAGACAGAAATCAATTATAAAAACAAAGAGCTGGCAAGCATTACAATGAATCTTTATAAAAAAGGAAGACTATTGAGCAAACTTAAAGATGATATCAATGATGCCACTAAAAAAGTAATTGACCGAGAACAAAAAAGAAGCTTTAATAAAGTAATAAAACAAATAGAAGAAGCCGAAAAGCAAAGCAATGACTGGGAACAGTTCTCTATACATTTTGATGATGTACACAACAACTTTTTAAAAAGAATAAAAGAACTTTATCCTGACCTTACGCCTGCAGAGTTAAAAATGGCAGCTTATTTAAAAATAAATCTTTCTTCTAAAGAGATCGCACAAATTTTAAATATATCATTAAAAGGCGTAGAGGTAGCCAGATACAGGCTCCGCAAAAAATTAGCGATTGAAACAGATGTTAATCTTGTATCTTTCCTGAATCAGATATAAAAAAAATAGCTGTAAGTATACAGCTATTTTCTTCGAATATTGGAATAAACCATTTTAATAAAATAGTTTACTGAATTAGATTGAAATTATTTAACTTCAACTTCAGCGCCTGCTTCTTTCAGTTTAGCAGCAATTTCGTCTGCTTCTGCTTTAGCTACGCCTTCTTTAATTGCTTTTGGTGCACCGTCAACTAATTCTTTAGCTTCTTTCAAGCCAAGACCGGTTAAGTCTTTTACAACTTTTACTACACCTAATTTAGAAGCGCCACCGCTTGTTAAGATTACATCAAAAGATGTTTTTTCTTCAGCTGCCGCTGGTCCTGCCGCTGGTCCTGCTGCTACAGCTACGGCTGCTGCTGCCGGCTCAATTCCGTATTCGTCTTTTAGGATTTGAGCAAGTTCGTTTACTTCTTTTACAGTCAGGTTTACTAACTGCTCAGCAAATTGTTTTAAGTCTGCCATTTTTTACTTGTTTAAAAACCGCCTTCTTCGTTATTACTCCGGCGGATGGTTAATGAAATTTTTCCTTCACTTATACCCGAAGGATTAGGTTTTTCTCTTGATTTATTTTTTATAAAAGTTCGGAGAATAATGTATGATTAAGCCTGCGCTTTTTCTTCTAATGCTTTTACCAGGCTGGCCAGCTTGCTACCTGCGTTTAAGCCGCTGATAACATTTTGGGCAGGAGATTGAAGCAATGAAATGATTTCTCCAATAAGCTCTTCCTTACCTTTAAGCGTTTTCAGAGCTTTCAGCTGATCGTCGCCTACATACACACTACCATCAACAAACGCCGCTTTCAGCACAGGTTTTTCGCCTTTTTCTTTACGAAAATCGCTAATGATGATAGCCGGATTTTTTGCATTGTTAGAAAACATCAGTGCAGTTACGTTGTGCAGAGAATCGTACACGCCGGCAAATCTTTCCGCATCCAAAGCCTCTAATGCTTTTTTGATTAAAGTGTTTTTGGCTACCTTCATTTCTACTTCTTTATCGTAGCATGCACGGCGTAGCGCACCCACCTGATCAACAGTAAGAGATTCGGTATCCGTAAGGTAAAACGTATTATATTGGTTGAACTTTTCTTTCAAAAGTTCTATCACTTCATTTTTTTGTTCTTTAGTCATTTATCAAAAATTTTAGTGTTGAACAGATTTGGTGTCTACAGAAATACCCGGACTCATGGTGCTGGCAACACTTACGCTTTTTACATAAGTACCTTTAGCTGCAGTAGGTTTTAATTTTATCAAAGCATTGATAAGTTCCTGACTGTTTTCTGCAATTTTTTCCGGAGTAAATGAAACTCTTCCGATTGATGCGTGTACAATACCGGCTTTATCAACTTTAAAGGCAATTTTGCCACCTTTAACTTCGTTTACAGCCGCTGCCACATCGTTGGTAACAGTTCCTGTTTTGGGGTTAGGCATCAGGTTTCTGGGACCTAATACTTTACCTAGTCTACCGATTTTAGGCATTACAGAAGGTGTTGCAATAATTACATCAACATCAGTCCAACCGCCATCTATTTTTGTAATAAATTCGTCTAAGCCTACAAAGTCTGCACCGGCAGCCTGTGCTTCCGCTTCTTTGTCGGGTGTACATAAAACCAATACTTTTTTGGTTTTACCGGTTCCGTGAGGAAGCGTAACGGTGCCGCGCACTTGCTGGTCGGCTTTTCTTGGGTCTACACCCAAACGTACGTGTAAATCTACAGAGCTATCAAACTTGGTAGTATTTATTTCTTTTACCAAAGCAGATGCTTCTGAAAGTGTATAGAATTTGTTTTTATCTATTTTAGCTTCTGCAGCTTTTCTTTTTTTCGAAATTTTTGCCATTTCAAATTAGTTTTAAGGATTAGTGGTTATTTTTCCCAAGGAGCGGCACCTTCTACAGTAATTCCCAGACTACGGGCTGTACCGGCTACCATTTTCATTGCGCTCTCAACAGTAAAGCAGTTAAGATCGGGCATTTTGTCTTTTGCAATAGCCTCTACCTGTTCCCAGGTAACTTTTCCTACTTTGTTGCGATTACTTTCCTTAGAACCTTTTTGAATTTTTGCTACTTCCATAAGTTGTACGGAAGCGGGGGCAGTTTTGATGACAAAGTCGAAAGACTTGTCAGAATAAACTGTGATTACTACCGGTAATACTTTGCCCGGCTTGTCTTGAGTTCTTGCATTGAATTGCTTACAGAACTCCATAATGTTCACACCTTTAGAACCCAATGCAGGGCCTACGGGTGGCGCAGGGTTGGCTTGTCCGCCTTTTACCTGCAACTTTACGAAACCTGAGATTTCTTTTGCCATTTTTAATTAATTTTTTGGTGATAACGTATCGCTTCAAGGCGAAACTCCCAACTAAAACATTTCTTATAAAGAACTATTTGGGGGTGCAAAGGTATGATTATTATTTATAATAACCCTTATTTTTTAGAAGACTTTTATAAAAATCCTTTAGAGTATGGCTATTCTTCTCTAAGTTCTGTCTTTTAATATTTTCCTATTCTTATATTATTCATCAGTAATTTAGTGATCTCCCTTCTTTGTTCTATATTAATATCGTCTTTGGGAATCAGAAAAAAAGCACGCTTATTAAAATATAAATGGTAAAAATTATCTGTTTCAAAAAAGTTTGAAAACCTGCTCCATTCCCATTCTGTACGCCCCCTTTCATTTTCGATACTTAAATAACTGGGAGAAAAATAAGCTATAAACTCATCTTTAAATACCGGCTTGCTTTTATTGTAAATCATTACAGGCAAAATATAAAATACCGCCACAAAAAACGCCAGCCAGATAATGGAGGCCAATAAAAATATTTGTGGCTGTATTTTCCGCATAAAAAGAAAAATACCGGCAACCAGAGAAAACAAAACGGTAACAATGGCAAGAATTCTAATATCGGGTCTTGTGATGAAATGATAGCGTAAAGCCTGAATTACTTTTTTCTTATCGTAGGTAATTGCTACTTGCATTATATATGATTGAGTATTTTAAATGAGTAAATGTAGTAAATCAAAATCACTCCCGCTTCGTATTGCAACACTAAATATTCTTTAAATTTACCATTCTTTCTAAAAACACCGCAATTAAAATGTTTTGCTTCTAAAAAATATATTTTAATAACATATTTTGTTACATTTGCAGGTATTCAAGGAAACAAAATCTAATTTATACAAATGCTGAATATTTTGTTAGCCTTTCAGGCAAATAATACAACTGCGGCCGGCACATCATTAGACTTTCTGCCTATAGTTATTCAAATTTTGTTCGCCACGGTTTTTGTGGTAGCAATGGTAGCTATTTCCAGAATGCTGGGTCCCAAAAGACCCACCGAAGAAAAGCTAAAACAGTTTACCGGCGGTATTCCCACCCATGGCGATGCCCGGCAACCCATTTCGGTTAAATACTTCTTAGTGGCAATATTATTTGTGCTATTTGATGTAGAGGTAATATTTTTTTACCCTTATGCCGTAAACTTTAAAGCGCTTGGCTGGCTGGGCTTTTGGGAAGTGCTGCTGTTTGTAAGCTTATTTGCACTTGGGCTGATATATATATTCAAAAAGGGAGCTCTTAAGTGGGAAGACTAAGAGCCGCTAAATATAGGAGAAAAAAATTATGGCACGTCCGGTAAGATTTAATATAAACGCAAAACAAGCTGATATACAGGATAACGTGGGCCTTACTTCCATTCCGGAAGGCTTACAGGGAGAAGGATATTTTGCTACTTCTCTGGAAAGTATCATTGGTTTAGGCAGGCAGTTTTCTTTATGGCCGCTACCCTTTGCCACATCCTGCTGCGGCATTGAATTTATGGCCACCGTAGCCGCTAATTACGATATCGGGAGATTTGGCTCTGAAAGAATGGCGCACACGCCACGCCAATGCGATTTGCTAATGGTAATGGGTACTATCTCCAAAAAAATGGCACCCGTAATTAAAGAAACCTATATACAAATGACCGAGCCACGCTGGGTAATGGCCGTAGGAGCATGCGCCTCATCAGGAGGAATATTTGATACCTATAGTGTATTGCAGGGCATTGACCAGATAGTACCCGTAGATGTATATGTACCGGGCTGCCCTCCAAGGCCTGAGGCCATTTTAGATGCCTTATTAAACATTCAGGAATTGTCCAGAAAAGAAAGCCTGAGACGAAGGAACAGCGAACATTATAAAGCGCTCCTGGGAACTTACGGCATAAAATAGCATTATTTTAAGTAATATGACAAACGAATCTGTAAAAGAGAAATTAATAGAAAAATTTGGCGACAGATTATCTGCCTTCAACGAACCCTATGGCATGCTGGAGTTTGTGATAAATGCCGATGATAATATAGAAGTGCTGGATGTATTGTATAAGGAAGAAGATTTTGGATTTCGTTTTCTTACCGATGTTACAGCGGTTCACTTTCCCGACAATGCAGGCAGAGAGTTTATGGTAGTATATCACCTACACAACCTTTTCGCCAATTTCAGAATGCGCATAAAAACTTATTTAGATAAAGAAAACCTCAACATCTTGTCTGCAACCGTGCTATTTGAATCGGCTAACTGGCAGGAAAGAGAGATATATGACAATTTTGGAATTAATTTTCTAAATCATCCCAATCTAAAACGTATACTTAATTCCGACGAAATGGACTATCATCCTTTAAGAAAAGAATATCCATTGGAAGACCAGTCACGCATAGACAAGGATGATGCAATGTTTGGCAGATAGTTTTTTGAGCAACGGGTTCGGGCTTTGGATAAAATTGAAAATAGCAACCCGAAAAAATTAATTTATTCGAATAATGGTAGAAGAAAAGATACAACACGACAATATTAACCTCCCCGAAGGGTCTATAGAAAAAGTAACCACTACTTTAAATCTGGGTCCCGCACACCCGGCCGTACACGGTGTGTTTCAAAATATTTTGGAATTGGATGGTGAACGTATCGTTTCCAGCGAACAAACCGTTGGGTATATTCATCGTGCATTTGAAAAAATTGCCGAACACAGACCTTTATATCAGATAACACCGCTTACAGACAGGCTAAACTATT
Source organism: Bacteroidota bacterium (assembly GCA_023386235.1). Classification (GTDB taxonomy): domain Bacteria; phylum Bacteroidota; class Bacteroidia; order Chitinophagales; family Chitinophagaceae; genus Haoranjiania. The sequence goes on from JAEWKC010000021.1 coordinate 60,232, forward strand.
GCAGCAGCCCCATCAACAATATGGGATGGCATATGACCTGCGAAAAACTATTGAAGATACAAACCCCTAAGCGTGTAGATTACCTTAGAGTAATCATTATGGAATTGTCGCGCATAACAGATCATATCATTTGTAATACAATTATATTACAAGACTGCGGTGCGTCTACTCCTTTCATCTATCTGATGCAGGACAGAGAATTTATATACGAAATATACGAAGAGGTTTGCGGCTCACGCTTAACTACCAATATTGGCAGAATAGGCGGGTTTGAACGTAACTTCAATGAAGTAGCACTGGCTAAGATTGAAAAATTCATTGAAACATTTCCCAAAAAACTCAAAGAGTTTGAAAGCCTTACCCAGCGCAACAGAATATTTATGGACAGGGTGATAGGCGTTTCGGGGATTTCCGCTGAAAGGGCGTTGAACTATGGCTTCACCGGGCCCAACTTAAGAGCCACCGGCGTAGATTATGATGTGCGCGTGCATACGCCCTACTCCAGCTATGAAGATTTTGATTTCACCATTCCGGTTGGCAGTACCGGAGATGTGTACGACAGGTACCTGGTTCGCAATCAAGAAATGTGGCAGTCCCACAGCATTATAAAACAAGCTTACGAAAAACTAAAACAATTTAAGGGAGCCGAAGCAGAGGTATATCATGCCGATGTGCCCGAATATTATCTGCCTGAAAAACAGGATGTTTATACAAAAATGGAAGCCCTGATCTGGCATTTCAAAATCGTAATGGGCGAAACTGAAATACCGGCAGGTGAAGTCTACCACTCTGTGGAAGGAGGAAACGGAGAATTGGGCTTTTATCTGATCAGCGATGGAGGAAGAACCCCATATAGGCTGCATTTCCGCCGTCCGTGCTTTTTGTATTACCAGGCCTTTAATGAATTGGTGGCAGGACAACTGCTGAGCGATGCCGTTGTTTGCATGAGCAGCCTGAACCTGATTGCCGGAGAAATGGACGCATAAAAACTAAAACAGATTTTTTTGATTTAATAAGAATATGACAAAGTTTTCTGAAGAGCAACTAAAAAAAGTAGAAGAAGTTATAGCCCGCTACCCTGAAGGAATGCAGAAAAGCGCGCTTTTGCCTTTGCTGCACATGGCTCAATTGCAAAATAACGGCTGGCTTGATACTCCTGTAATGGATTATGTAGCCGAATTATTACAAATAGAGCCCATTGAAGTATATGAAGTAGCTACTTTCTATACCATGTTCAATACAAAACCCGTAGGCAAGTATGTGCTGGAAGTATGCCAAACAGGGCCGTGTATGCTCAACGGAAGCGACAACATAATTAAGTATATTAGCGAAAGGCTAAACATTCAACCGGGAGAAACTACTACCGATGGAATGTTTACACTAAAAGTAGCAGAATGCCTTGGCGCATGTGGCTATGCCCCCATGTTGCAATTAGGCAAGTTTTATAAAGAGCATCTTACTAAAGAAAAAGTAGATGCGCTGATTGAAGAATGTTACAACGGTAAAGTCGTAACGCAATAAACAAAAGAAATTAATAAAGTAAATCTCTTTTATACACATGAAACGAAGCATGATAGGTTATTCTCACACTAAGATATGTATATGCGGAGTTCCATACTTGTCTCATTTAAAGCGAAGAGACCATTAAAAAATAAAAATTAGGATGAAATTACTTTTAGAAAATGCACATATTGAGGGAATCCGTTATTACGATGCTTATCGTAAACACGGAGGCTATCGCAGTGTGGAAAAAGCCTTAAAAATGTCGCCCGACGAAATTGTGGAAGAAGTAAAGAAAAGCGGCTTGCGAGGCAGAGGAGGCGCGGGATTTCCTACCGGGCTAAAATGGTCTTTCTTAGCAAAGCCCGAAGGCGTGCCACGCCATCTGGTTTGCAACGCCGACGAGTCGGAGCCGGGCACTTTTAAGGATCGTTATTTAATGGAGTTTCTTCCACATCTGCTTATAGAAGGATTGATTGTCTCCAGCTATGCATTAGGCTCTAATCATACCTATATTTATATCAGAGGAGAGTATGCCTGGATACCCGACATACTAGAACAGGCCATTCAGGAAGCAAAGAACAACGGCTGGCTGGGTAAAAATATTCAAAACAGCGGCTTCGACTGTGAAATATACGTGCACAGAGGAGCCGGAGCCTATATTTGTGGTGAGGAAACCGCTTTGCTCGAAAGCTTAGAAGGCAAAAGAGGCAACCCAAGAATAAAACCTCCGTTTCCAGCCGTAAAAGGCGCTTGGGGCAGGCCGACAGTGGTAAATAACGTAGAAACGCTTGCTTCTGTGGTTCCCGTAATCAATATGGGTGGCGAGGAATACGGAAAAATAGGCGTAGGACGCTCAACCGGCACCAAACTCATTTCCGCTTGCGGCAATATCAATAAGCCGGGCGTCTACGAAATTCCATTTGACCTTTCTGTAGAAGATTTCATTTACAGCGACGAATGGTGCGGCGGCATACCTAACGGAAAAAAACTTAAGGCCTGTGTGCCCGGAGGCTCTTCCGTACCCATGCTTCCAACGGGTTTGTTGCTAACTACATCAACCGGAGAAAAAAGATTAATGAACTATGAAAGCCTGTCTGAAGGAGGCTTTCAAACCGGCACCATGCTTGGCTCGGGAGGTTTTATAGTATTGGACGAAGATCAGTGCGTAGTCAATTACACGTATACCATAGCACGTTTTTATCGTCATGAAAGTTGCGGGCAATGCTCTCCGTGCCGGGAAGGAACAGGCTGGATGGAAAAAATATTGAAAAATATAGAAGAGGGGAAAGGCAAAATGAGCGATATAGATTTGTTGTGGGATATACAAAGTAAAATAGAAGGAAATACTATTTGCCCCTTGGGAGATGCAGCAGCATGGCCGGTAGCGGCATCCATCAGGCATTTCAGAGAAGAGTTTGAATGGCACATTACCAATCCCGAAGAGGCGCTAACAAGAAATTATGGCCTGGCTAACTATGCGGAGCCAAGAAAAATAGAGGCAGTAGTTTAACATGCCAAAATGATTTATTTGCGAATGATTGGCAATGGCAGGAAGAATATGTTTTTAGAGTCTTTCTCACGCATTGTCAAAAGAGCGCAAAAAATATTTAAAAGAATATTCTTTTAAATAAAAATTTAAGTATTAAAAACGCAGGATTTATTTAAAAAACTAAATCGTGTGAACAAATAGATAATGATTTTTCTGCTTTAAAAGTGCATCCGGCGCGGTAAAGCATTGTGTACATTGAATTGCGTTATTCGCAAAAAGTGGAAAGTTTTATTCTAAAAAAAATTGAAATTTAAGCAATGTCTGAAGTTCAAAACTTTAAAGTAATTATTGATAACATCTCCATAGAGGTTCCAGCAGGAACCACTATTCTGGAGGCGGCACGTAAAATCGGCGGTGAGGTAGCTCCCCCTACCATGTGCTATTACAGCAAGCTGGAAGGCTCCGGGGGTAAATGTCGTACCTGCCTGGTTGAGGTAAGCAAAGGTTCCGAAAAAGATCCCCGGCCAATGCCCAAGCTACAAGCCAGCTGCCGCACCACGGTAATGGACGGAATGGAAGTTAAAAATATCACCTCGCAAAGAGTACAAGAAGCCCGGGCCGGAGTAGTAGAGTTTTTATTAATCAACCACCCGCTGGATTGTCCTATTTGCGACCAGGCCGGAGAATGTCACCTACAGGACCTTAGCTATGAGCATGGAAAGGTAGGCACCCGCTTTGAGTTTGAAAAAAGAATTTTCAAAAAAGTTGACCTTGGCGATAAGATTCAACTGCACATGACCCGCTGCATCCTCTGTTACAGATGCGTGTACGTGGCCAATCAGCTCACCAATCAGCGAGAACACGGTATATTAGACAGAGGCGATCATGCCCAAATTGCTACCTATATCCAAAAAAATTTAGATAACGAGTTTATAGGCAATGTAATAGACGTATGCCCGGTGGGCGCATTAACCGATAAAACTTTTCGATTTAAAAACAGAGTATGGTTTTTAAAACCCATGAACGCGCACAGAGACTGCCCTACATGCAGTGGCAAAGTAACGGTTTGGAACAGAGGCGAAGAGGTATTCAGGGTTACCGCAAGAAAAGATGAATGGGGCGAAGTAGAAGACTGGATATGTAATGAATGCAGATTCGATAAAAAGAAAACAAGCGACTGGGTAATTGAAGGCCCAAGAGAAATAAACCGTCACTCTGTAATCTCTGCCAATCATTATGTAGGAGAAGTAATGCCGGAAGATACCATACAAAAAATATTGAAACGCAATCCTAAGCTGTTAATGAATATTCACGATGTAAGCGATGTGAACGCGCCCGACAGAGATCTCAGCCTTTTAGACCGTCCGGCGTATTCCACAGATTTTGATAATAATAATTCTGACAACAATTAATTGATACAAAATGACCTTGTTAGTACTAGATTGGGCATTGGTTTTAGAAAAGTTTATTTTCATCGTTATTGTTATAATGGTGTGCTTTCTGGTAGCTCTTTATTCTACATACGGAGAAAGAAAAGTAGCCGCCTGGATACAGGACAGGCACGGACCTAACAGAGCGGGGCCATTTGGAGGCATGGGCGGCATTCTGCAACCCTTGTCTGATGGTGCAAAAATGTTTTTTAAAGAAGAGATCATACCCTCTTCCGCCGATAAAAAATTATATATTTTAGGCCCTATCATTGCTATGACTACTTCGCTGCTAACAAGCGCGGTCATTCCCTGGGGAGACCACCTTGTAATTGGCAACAAAGTCATTGAATTGCAAATTGCCGATATCAACGTAGGCATGCTTTATATATTTGCCGTAGTAAGCGTAGGCGTATATGGCATGATGATTGGCGGCTGGGCATCCAATAATAAATATTCTCTTTTAGCCGCTTTGCGCGGCGCATCGCAAACCATCAGCTACGAACTGGCTTTAGGCATGTCCTTAATTGCTTTACTAATGGTTACCGGCTCGTTAAGCCTGCGTACTATAGTAGACCAGCAAATAGAAACCGGCGTATGGAATATCGTATATCAACCCTTAGGTTTTCTGCTCTTCTGGATATGTATGTTTGCCGAATGCAACAGAACTCCCTTTGACCTTGCGGAAGCCGAGTCTGAACTCAACCAGGGTTTCCATCAGGAGTACTCTTCCATGACCTTCGGCTTTTATATGTTCTACGAATATGTAAACATGTTTGCCGTAGGCGCTATCATGTCTACGCTTTTCCTGGGAGGCTACGATGTTCCTTTCTTAGACGAAAGCACCTTGCACCCTAACTGGGCGGCAGTAATAGGAATCATTTCAATAATGATAAAATCGTTGTTCTTTGTTTTCGTGTTCATGTGGGTGCGCTGGACAGTACCCAGGTTCAGATACGACCAGCTAATGAATCTGGGCTGGAAAGGATTGCTGCCGTTGACAATAGCTAATATGATTTTAACAGCGGTATTTTTGTTATTGTTTAATAAATAATTCTTGGTAATAAATATATAATGCAAAGATTAACCAATAGAAGTCAGGATGTAGACAGAAAGCCAATGAGTTTTGCAGAGAAGATATATCTTCCTGCAATTGTAAAAGGTATGTCTATCACGCTAAAGCATTTGTTGCAAAAAAAGGTTACCGTGCAGTATCCCGAACAGGAACGTCCTTTCAGCCCCGTATTCCGAGGCTTGCACGTGCTTAACCGCGATGAGCAGGGGCGTGAGCGGTGCACCGCCTGCGGACTGTGCGCCTTATCGTGCCCGGCAGAAGCCATCACCATGGAGGCCGCCGAAAGACTGGAAGGAGAAGAACACTTATATCGCGAAGAAAAGTATGCCGCAGAATACGAAATAAATATGTTGCGCTGCATTTTTTGCGGACTTTGTGAAGAAGCCTGCCCTAAAGACGCTATTTATTTAAGCGAAACTTTTGTCCCGTCTGATTTTACACGTAAAAAATTTATATATAAAAAAGCAGATCTCTTGATTCCTAATCCGCTTACAGAAAAAGAAGCATACGAAAAAGCAGTAGGGGCCGACAAGCCCACCACAGCAGGAAATATGAAAAAAAGATAATAATTATACTGATCAATTATGGACCTAATTACAATTATATTCTGGATACTAAGTGCGGCATCAATCATATGCGGCATAATGGTAGTTATTAGCAAAAATCCCGTTCACAGTATTCTTTGGTTAATCGCAACTTTCTTTACCATCACCGGCCATTATATTATGCTCAACGCTCAATTTTTGGCAGTGGTAAACGTCATCGTATACGCAGGCGCTATAATGGTACTTTTCCTGTTTGTGGTAATGCTTATTAACCTGCAAAATATTCCCCGACCCAACAGAAATATTCGGATGAAGTTTCTCGGTGTAATTACCGGAGGCCTCCTGTTAATAATGTTCTTGTCCGTGGCCAGAACATCGGGAGAGCTTACACCGGGAAAAACAGTTTTGATGGGAAAGGGAAATATAGGACTGATAGAAAATTTAGGACAAACACTATTTACACAATACGCCATACCGTTTGAAATATGCAGTATCCTGTTTTTAAGCGCCATGGTAGGAGCCGTAGTGATAGGTAAAAAAGATTAAACGTATTATATAAAATAAAATATATGCCGATAGAATATTATATAGCTTTAGCTGCAACGCTGTTCTGCATAGGAGTTACAGGGGTTTTTGTAAGAAGAAACGCCATCATTGTATTTATGTGTATTGAGCTAATGCTGAACTCTGTAAATTTATTACTCGTAGCTTTTTCCAAAATGCATCACGGGGCTTTCCCTGCTACCAATGCAGGCATAGACGGGCAGTTGTTTGTATTTTTTGTAATGGTAGTAGCGGCTGCAGAAGTAGCAGTAGGGTTGGCTATTATTGTTATGGTGTATAGAAACGTACACTCTGTTGACATTAATTTTTTAAACAGGCTGAAAAACTAAACAGTAAATCGGACTGATAACTTAATTACATTATGAACTTAGCTTTATTAATTCCATTATTGCCTTTTTTAGGTTTTTTAATTAATGGTATTTTTAGAAAACACTTAAGTAAAGCACTTATCAATATTATAGGTTGCGGTACTGTGTTAATTTCTTTTTTACTATCCTGCTATTTATTTGGCAATGTATACAGCGCGGCCAGGCTGGGCACGGATGCAGCTTCTGTTTATCATTATTTCAATTTTATTAAAGTAGCTGACTTTACTATTCCTTTTGCTTTTCAGATAGATCAGCTGTCTTCTATATTTCTACTGATCATTACCGGTGTGGGTTTTCTCATACATGTATACTCCACGTCTTATATGCACGATGAGCCCAAGGAGCATTACGGAAGATACTTTGCTTATTTAAACCTGTTTATATTCTCCATGCTTTTGCTGGTAATGGGGGCTAATTTTGTAGTAATGTTCATAGGCTGGGAAGGCGTTGGCCTTTGTTCCTATTTGCTCATAGGATTTTGGTTTAAAGACATTAACAACAGCAAAGCTGCCAGAAAAGCTTTTGTAATGAACCGTATCGGCGACCTTGGATTTCTTCTGGCTATCTTCTGGATATTGGCCAAAGCTGGCTCGGCAGATTTTGCCATTGTATTTAGCAACCCTATGCAGTACTTTACCCAAGCCGATGTAACCGCCATCACGCTCCTGTTGTTTTTGGGCGCTGCCGGCAAAAGCGCGCAAATACCTTTATATACGTGGTTGCCCGACGCTATGGCTGGTCCTACGCCTGTATCGGCACTGATACACGCCGCCACCATGGTTACCGCAGGCATCTATATGATAGCCAGAAGCAATATTTTATACACGCTGGCGCCAACTTCATTAATGATAGTGGCCATTATAGGTGTAGCCACGGCTGTATTCGCCGCCACTATTGCGCTTAAACAAAACGATATTAAAAAAGTACTGGCCTATTCTACCGTCAGTCAGCTGGGATACATGTTTCTGGCACTGGGTGTAGGCGCATTTGGCGGAGCCGTATTTCATGTAATGACGCACGCCTTCTTTAAAGCCTGCTTATTCCTCGGTGCCGGCTCTGTAATACACGCAATGAGTGGTGAGCAGGATATTCGTAAAATGGGGGGATTAAAAAAACAAATGCCTATAACGCATATTGCCTTTTTACTGGCCTGCCTGGCCATTGCCGGCGTACCTCCGTTTTCCGGGTTTTTCTCTAAAGATGAAATTTTAGCGGCCGCGTTCGCAGCTAGTCCTGTATATTACGCGTTAGGATTAATAGGTGCTTTAATGACCGCTTTTTATATGTTCCGCCTGTATGGTATGACTTTTCTCGGCAAGTTCAGAGGCTCTGACGAACAGGCACATCACTTGCATGAGAGCCCCAAGCCAATGACCTTTGCTTTGATAGTACTGGCTATTCTTTCTGTGATTGGCGGATTCATCGGTATTCCTCCGGTTATGAAGGAAGGCGCTCACGCTTTAAATAATTTTCTTGCTCCGATATTTGCCGAATCTCAGGCTATAAGCCAACCGCACCACGTGTCTCATGCTACCGAATGGATGCTGATGGGCTTGAGCGTAGTGCTAATTATTATCATGATTGTATGGGCATGGAAAAAATATGCTAAGTACGAAAATAACAATCAGGAAGAAACCGGCTTTGCAAAAATACTGGAGAACAAATGGTATATAGATGAATTGTACGACAATGTGGTTGTACAGCCTGTCAATAAATTTGCGGGATTTCTTAAAAATATAATTGAAAAATCAGGTATAGATGGGGTTGTAAATGGAGTAGGGAGGTTTACTCAATATTCATCCAGGCAATTAAGACTGATACAAAACGGGCAAACCGGTACTTATCTGCTAATAATGGTTGTATCGTTAATTGTGTTGTTTATGGTATTTTGGAATCAGGCGGCAATACTATCATTACTCAATAAAATATTTTATTAAATAATAGAATTTAGTTGGCAAATCGTTTTGGAGAGCCGAAGCGTTAAACTTTAAAAACATATGTTATATCTACTAATACTCGTTCCGATTTTATGTGGCATAGGATTATTCTTTGTAAAAGACAGGGATACCGCAAGAACATTCTCTCTGTTTTTATCTGTAGTTGTGTTTTTGCTTTCGGCCTGGCTGTTGAGTCCTTCAGGCGCAATACACAGCGAGGCCGAGTGGCTGCCAATGCTTGGCGCTAAATTTAGCTTTGCGGCAGATGGTATGGCTAAAATGCTGGCTATTCTTACAACCGTTTCTCTGCCATTGATTCTTGCAGGCGCTTACAATAATAACTATAAGAGAGCAGGAAGTTTTTATGCTTTGATGTTTTTAACACAAGCGGGCATGCTGGGTGTATTTTTAGCGGCCGACGTATTGTTATTTTATTTCTTTTGGGAACTGGCCCTGATACCCGCGTATTTCCTTTCATCCATCTGGGGCGGAGAAAAGTGTATTCAGGCCTCTTTCAAATTCTTTGTTTATACTTTTGCGGGCTCTTTATTAATGCTTGTAGGCATTATATATCTTTATCAAAAAACACCGGACAACTCCTTCGCGATCAGTTCTTTTTACAATCTTAGCCTTTCCTTAAAAGAGCAAAACATTGGTTTCTGGCTTTTTTTTCTGGCTTTTGCTATTAAAATGCCGGTATTTCCTTTGCATACCTGGCAACCTTTTGCTTATCAGCAATCGCCAACGGCGCTAACCATGCTTTTAAGCGGCGTGATGGTAAAAATGGGTATCTACGCCACCATTCGGTATGTGCTGCCGGTATTTCCCGACTCTGTAGCGTATTTTCAAAACAGTATAATGTGGGTTGCTATTGCAGGCGTGCTGTACGCTTCTTTAATAGCCATACGACAAAATGATCTGAAAAAGCTGGTAGCTTATTCATCCATTGCACACATTGGTATTATGGCCGCGGCCATATTTGCACAAAAAGAAGTTGCTCTTGAAGGTGTAATGCTGCAAATGTTTAATCACGGTATCAATGTAATAGGATTGTGGATTGTGATCAATGTTATAGAGCAGCAACTCGGCACGAGAAAAATAAGCGATTTATCAGGACTGGCACAAAAGTCGCCCAACCTGGCCATATTGCTCACTGTAATGATCTTAGCCAACGTATCTCTGCCGCTTACCAATGCCTTTATTGGAGAGTTTTTGATGTTTAACGGTATTTTCAGACACAGCATCTGGATGGGAGCCGTGGTGTGCTTAAGCATTATTTTGGTTGCAGTCTATTCATTAAATATGATACAAAATGTATTTTATGGTAAAACAAATTCATTGACCGCCCAGGCAAAAGATATGCATACAGGCGCGCAATCGGCTTTGGTTTGTATTGCTATTTTCATTTTATTGTTGGGGATATATCCTCAGCCATTATTAAACTTAACTGCCGATACTGTAATGGCATTGATGGTTAAATAAAAATAATTATCGGTAATAACATTAATTAAAAAGAAAGATGAACGCTATTATACTTTTAGGAATTTTGGGAGTGATCATGATGCTGAGCAGTGCATTTGTAAAAAATAAAAGCCTGTACAAGTACATTGCCATTACAGGAATTATTGCTGTATTGATATGCAATATTTACGAAACATACAACGGTTCTTTCTTTAAATTCAACATGTATGATCTGCTGCTTTTTACAAAAACGGGGTTGTTCTTTAATTCAATCATCCTGTTTTGCACAGCTGTTTATTTTATTATTTCTTTTGATGAAATAGAAAAAGTAGGCAAATACTCGGGAGAATACTTCGCGCTCATATTTTTTGTATTGTGCGGTATTTCCATTCTTACCTCTTTCAACAATTTAATGCTGATGTTTTTAGGCGTAGAGCTTATGTCTATTCCTTTATACATTCTTACCGGCGCGGATAAGCGCAATTTAAAAGGCAATGAAGCTGCGTTAAAATATTTTTTGATGGGCGCCTTTACTACCGGTGTGATGATTTTAGGCATCGCGCTTGTTTATGGCGGCACGGGTACATTCCAGCTCACGGGGGGCTATGCCGAAGTAGCCGCATTGGCCGAACCCGGCAGCAAGTACATGTCATTCTTTGACGTAACGGGTATGATTATTTTGATGTGCACTTTTGGCTTTAAAGTATCTGCCGCGCCATTTCACTTCTGGACGCCCGATGTTTATGACGGCGCGCCCAGTGTGTTCACTTCTTTTATGGCCACTATTGTAAAAGTGGGCTCTTTTGTGGCGTTCTTTATTTTATTCAGCACAAGGGCCACGGAATTAGATATAAAGCTTAATGAAACAATAGGTGTAAACTGGCATATATTATTTGCCGTTATTATTTTCCTTACTTTACTGGTAGGTAATATTACAGCGGTATTCCAATACAGTGTAAAAAGAATGCTGGCATACTCCAGTATTGCGCAGGCTGGGTTTATGCTGTTTGCCTTATTCAGCTTAAATCAAACAGGGCTTGAAGGGCTGGCCATATACGCTATTGCCTACAGCCTTGCTACCATTGGTATTTTCGCGGTATTGATGAAGCTGAAAGACTATACATACGATGGCTTTAATGGTCTTGCTAAAAAAGAACCGGTATTAGCCGCTACGGCAACGGTATTTTTATTGTCGTTGGCAGGCATTCCGTTAACGGCAGGATTCTTTGCTAAATACTTTGTGCTTTCATCTGCCATGCAGGTTCCGGGCTACACATGGCTTGTGGTAGCAGGTGTGCTGTTCGCGGCCATTAGCGCTTATTATTATTTTAAAGTTATACAATCAATGTACTTTAAATCAGGAGAGACGGAGTTAAATGCACAGATAAAATCTTCGCTGAAAGTATCTCTTATAATTTTAGCGGCATTGGTAATACTTATCGGAATATTCCCTCAGCAGGTATTGAATTATTTATATTTTTAACCGGAATGACAGCCCTCACATCCTCTTTCTGCTACGGTGTATAAGCATAGGCTATCTGGTATTCCTGATTCTTTGTTTTTTAATTTTCCACGTACCTTTATAGTCTTGAGTGACAACAGGTGGTGTGCCGCACCAGCCGCTATTGCTTCTTTCAACTAACTTGCCTTGTGGTTGAAAGAAAGCCCAATTTCATTCTTTCTAAGCAGTGAAACTTTTGATAATAAAATGGAATCGGCGCCTAAGTACTTTCATACACCAGTTGCCTAATATTTTTGGCTCATTGACGGGTATCTCTTTTTGAGGAAAATTTTATTACAAGCAAAAAAAGTGCTCGCAAATATGAAAGATAAAAAGTATGCTAAAATAAGATTGATAGCTTTCATGGTGAGATTGTTTTTATAGTGTAATATGTAAAAAATGAGCAAAACGTTACAAATTAAAAAAGAGGCTGTCTCAAAAGGGTCAGCCTTCTTTATTTATCCAGCTGTTGTGGAAAAGGTGAGATATGTTATATAAGAGAATGATTTTTGTGTTGACAAAAGTATGTCAACAAGAGAGATACCTTTTAAAGCTTACAATCAAAATCAGGCGATGCTGCTTCCGCCTTCTTTGGATGAGTTGATAGACCAAAACCATCCGGTAAGGGTCATCAATTCGGTATTGGATAACCTGGATATAGACAAGATTACAAATAAGTACAAGGGTGGCGGTACATCGAGCTACCATCCCCGCATGTTGTTGAAAGTGTTGGTGTATGCCTACATCAGTAATGAGTACAGCAGCCGCAGAATAGAAGCGCTGCTTACGCGTGATGTACAATTTATGTGGCTTGCAGCTATGAACACTCCCGACCACAACACCCTCAACCGTTTTCGTTCTGAAAAGTTGAAAGATGTGCTAAAGGATGTGTTTACTCAAATAGTAACCTTATTAGTTGATAGCGGACACATTGGTCTCAAAGACATTAATGTGGATGGCACCAAGATAGAAGCCAATGCCAACCGATACACATTTGTATGGGGCAATGCCATTAAAACCAACAAGGAAAAAATGGCCAGGCAGTTACAGCAGTTGTGGGAGTATGCCGAAGGTGTGGCGGCAGAAGAGTTGAAGGACAAGCGGCCCACCGACTTTGCACCCGTTGATCCCGAAGCGGTAAAGAAAACCATTACAGACATTAACGCTGCCCTCAGGGATAAAGCAGTAGATAAGAAAGTAAGGCAGAAACTGAAATATGCCGAAAAGAACTGGCCTGCCAATACGGCCAGATACAATGAGCAGGAAAAGATTTTAGATGGTCGCAACTCCTACAGCAAGACCGATGAAGCCGCCACCTTCATGCGCATGAAAGAAGACCATATGAAAAACGGTCAGCTCAAGCCCGGTTACAATGTTCAAATATCTACCGAAGACCAATATGTTTTAAACTATACCCTTCATTCAAACCCAACCGATACGCTTACACTGCCTGCGCATGTAGAAGATTTTAAAGAGCAGTTGCAAACCTTGCCCCAAACGCTCACTGCCGATGCAGGCTATGGTTCTGAACAAAACTATCAAGTACTGGAGCAGCAAGGCATTGAGGCGTACGTGAAGTATAATTATTTTGATAAAGAGCAGCAGGGCAAAGCAGGTGAGTTTGCGGGCGAACGCCTTTATTATAATGCAGAACAGGACTACATTGTTTGCCCAATGGGACAGCACATGGAAAACATTGGCACATACAAGCAAAAGAACAAAAATGGCTTTGAGCAAACCCTTACAAAGTATCAGGCTAAAAATTGTAAAGGGTGTCCCATGCGAGGTGTTTGCCACAAAAGTAAATACAACAGGATTGTTGAACTCAATCACAACCTCATCCGGTTAAAGAAAAAAGCGGCAGAAAAGCTACGTAGCCCAAAAGGCATTAGAAAGCGAAAGAAAAGGAGTGCCGATGTGGAACCAGTATTTGCCAACTGGAAGCAAAATAAAAGCTTCCGTCGCACCAACCTGCGAGGAAAAGACAAAGTATTGGTCGAAATCGGTCTCATAGCCCTGGCACACAACCTTCAAAAGTTTACAAAGCCTAACAACGCAAACAAAAAACAAAAAATGGCTGCTTAGCAAAAACATTTTCTCAAAACCAAGCCTCAAAAAGTTCATACCAACCCAACATAACTCAAAAATAAAAAAGACCGCCTCAAAATACTTTTGAGACGGCCTCTAGTATTTGTTTATTAAACTCTTATTGAGTTTAAACTATTAATTCCATACAGTCCAGCCTTTCCACCAAATGTCGCCTGCTCCAACAGCTCCTTTGTAAGCAACTGAACTAAAGCCGGTGAGGCCATTAAATGAAGCCCCGGTTAATGCCGGAGAGCTTGATTGAGGCGTGAAATCAAGAGCAGACCAGTTAAAAGGAGCAGCTAACTTCACATCTCCAACTGTAGTCAGAATACTATTTCCGTATGCGACAGTATTAAACCACGCGGTAGTTTTAGCTAAATCCCAGGTTACTGGTTTGTCTTTGTGATTAGCGTAATCTACAGGTTTTGTACATCCTGCTACTATTGTATTTTTAATTTGAAGCTTTCCTGAAGTTATATTGTTTGTAGTAGGCACGCCCTTACTATCGTCAATCAAGATTCCAGTAGGCCAACCCATAAAGATAGAGTTATGAATGCTTAATGTAGACCATCTGCGAATTTGAGCTCCTGCTAAATAATAGCTACTAATGGCAGTAGTTGGTGTAGCTAATGGCCCTATAGAAGTAATGTTGCTAAATATTGCAGAGGTTTGAGGACTTTTCTCTGTTCCATCACCATCATTGTCTGTTTCAAAACTTTCTACCTTAGATTTATCTGCCCTTTCTGGATGTCTCATTACAATACCAAACTGTACTTTTCCCGAATAGCCAAGATCCGCATCAAAATCATCATCTAATGTTTTGTAAGCAATTAGGTGAGAGCAGTTTACTGTACCACCAAACCATTCAAAAGCATCATCATTGGCATAAGTAATCTGTATATGGTCAATTTTGGTGCCGGCGCCTACGCCTCCCATTGTCAGGCTGTTCAACTCTTTATCGTCGTATTGTGCATACCCGGCATATTCAATTCTTACATATTGCATTACACCTGAGCTATGATTGGGGTCGTTGCCTCCAAACAATCCATTTCCTTCTGCATCATTTACGCCTCCTTCTATTTCACCCACACCATTCTGATTATTAAAAGAGGTATTAGTAGGAGCTTTACCCAATAATACTATACCGCCCCAGTCGCCGCTTTTGGGAGTGGCAGATCCGCTTGTAAATACAATAGGTTTTGTTGCGGTTCCGGCGGCATTTATTTTTCCTTCTCTTGTAACAACTAATGCAGAAAGTTTTCCGGAAGACGCTTTAACAGTAACTCCGGGCTCAACGGTAAGCGTAGCGCCGTTTGTAACATATACGATACCATCCAGGGTATAATCATTTCCAGCTTTCAGAGTTCTGCTCTCTGTTACCTTTCCTTTAATAATCAATTCTGAAGGATCTACAGGAGGATTAGGCTCTTCACCTGTATTTTTTCTACAGGAAGAATATGTAGTGGCAAGCACGGCTATCACTAACGAATAGAAAAATACTTTTTTCATTTTTTGTTTTTTCATTTTTAAATTATTTATTACAAAAGTCCTTATTATATGTTAACTGAATAAGAAATAGATATGAACAAATTGTTATGTTATGGCTTATTTAATTTTATAAGAAAAGCTAAGAGAAAAGTTAGTTCCATTATTTCTATTAATTTGTATCACATCGCCGTTTTTAGCATCAAAGGAGCCTCCATCTCTTTTTATATCATAATAATACAGGGCGGGGCGATTTAAGATATCGCTTATAGTAAACTTAAACTCTCCTTTTTCTTTTAATACTTTTTTGCTGATGATTAAATCCCATAGAGGACGGGATTTTTCATAGATGTTTGGAATACCTCCGCTTTCAGAAGACCCTACATAGGCAATCCTTTCGCCGTATTGATTGAAAAGGGTAGTTGCAGAAAATCCTAAATCAGTATTATCGTATTGCAACCCTATATTGATTAAATAGGGCGATTGTCCCTGCATGGGTCTTTCAAAAGTTTCGCTGCCCGCAAATATAACTTTGTTGTTGATATAAGATAAATTACCGAATGCGGTGAAGTTGCGTAAGACGTCTACTATATCCAGTTTTTTTCTAAACTCAAATTCGGCGCCATAACTTTTAGCGCCTTTGGCATTATTGAAGTTGAAAGAATAAGTAAACACCCCTGATTGATTTAAGATTTGCTCTATAGGGCTGTCAAAGTTTTTATAAAAAACTCCAAAAGTAAACAGTTCGCCGGCTCTGGGGTATAACTCATATCTTAAATCGAGATTAGAAATTTTAGTTCTTTTCAGATTACTGTTTCCCATTACTATTGCTCCTAAATCAAAATCATAAAAAGTAAAGTTTGACAACTCTCTAAACTCAGGCCTTACCACCGTTTGGGATGCTGCTAATCTTATATTACTAAGATTATTGAGTTTGTATACTACATTAAGCGCAGGCAAAAAGTCTCCTTTAACTGATGCAACTTTGGCAGGTTCATCATTCAAATAACCATTCAATAGCTGGTCGTAATATTCGTATCTAACACCCCATATTAATCTTAATTTAGTTGTAAGTTGATTATCTAATTGAATAAAAGGAGCGTGTAGGATATTCGATGCTGCGTATTCGAACTGCTTAGTACTAAACTCTTCCATTTCTAAAACGCCGAGCTGAAAGTTTTCTGCAGCAAAGAAGTGGTCTTCACTTAATGTTCGGTCAATTGTAGATCCAATTGGCGGATAGATGCTGAATGGTCTAGCATTAAACAAACGATCTTTATACTGATAAGCATAACCTGCTTTAATGGTTTGAGAGAGCTCAAACATGCGGAATTGTTTAGTAAGATCTGCTCCGGCATTATAAATATAATCGCTCAAATCAGAATATAACACACTTCCCGACTTCTGGCTTTTGGTGCCTCCTCCGTGAAATTCATAAGCCCCCTGATTATTCGGTTGACGATACACCAATCTTCTTTGCATAGGAAGGTCCTGATAAAGATTGGCAAAAGCTCCATACCATTTAAGCTTAAGAGGATTAGAAGAATATCCAATAGTATGCTCTCCCAACAACTGGCCATTGTACAGTAAGTTCGTTTTAAAAGAGAACTCTCTTGCTCTAATATTTTCCGGATCAATCGAATTCAACTCTGCATCTTTACCCGTACGCAGGTTTACGTAATCATTTCCTATTACTGTGAGCAGATTTTTAAAAGAAATTTTGTTGTTGTTGTTAAGCTTGAGTGTCAAATTAATAAGTCCGCCCAAGTTTACATCTTCATTATACTTTGTATTGTAATAATCCATTCCTAAAGATGGTTCATTGTTTGCTACGCTGTAAAATCTTGTATTATTAGCAATTATTCTATTGCTTTTAGCATAGTTTATACCAATTACAGTTCCTAATTCTTTGCCGAATACACGTGTATTAAATCCACCACTACCCTGAAAGCTTACATTCATAGGCGCCATTTTGTTAGAATAGCTCCATTTATCAGCAAACATCTTTTTACCCCACTCAAGTTTTTGATTGTCAGACAACGCTCTAAAGCCAGCTCTGCTTGGAAAGTCGTTAGGTAGTGCTCTTGTACCGTCATCAAATCCTAAAAAATCTAATTTACCCCCTGGGTAATAGGCAAAATCTTTTCCTATTGTTTGAGTATTGAAGCCTGTGCCAATTTGTACCTCTAAAAACCCGTTTGATGGAATGTCTTTTGTATTTACCTGTACAAGACCTCCCGCCCATTCGCCAGACAACTCGGGAACAAAAGTCTTATTAATGATAATATTGTCTACCATATTTGATGGAAATATATCAAAAGAGAATGTTTTTCTGTCGGGTTCGGTACTTGAAAGCAATACACCGTTTAGCATTGCCTGATTATATCTGTCAGCCAAACCTCTTACTATTAAAAATTTGCCCTCTTGCACACTTGCACCAGGTGTTCTTTTTAAGACTTCGCTAGTGTTTCTGTCCGGAGAGCGTTTGATAGCTTCCGCACTTACAACCTGTGCCACAGCATTGGTATTTTTCTGAAACTGAATCATGGCGTTAGTTGATTCGAGTCTTCTTGACGTGGTTGTAACTACTACCTCATTTAGGCTTTCTCCTGCACTCTCTTCAAGTATTATATCCAGGTTTTCTATGTCCGAGCCATTAATAAGTACATCTTCAATTTCCTTATGCTGATATCCTACTGCTGTAAAAACCAGAATTGTTTTTTTTGCTTCTTGGGGCACTTGTATTTTGTAATTTCCATCCAGATCAGATACAGTTCCAATATTTGAGTCTTTAATCTGTATACTCGCTGAATTTATGGGTTCGTTTCTTGTATTAAAAACCTTTCCCGAAATGGTAATTTTTTGAGCTATAGAAGAAATACTAAGACTATTAAAGAAGCACATTAGTAGAAAAGAAAGAATTAAGAATTTTTTCACGTCGTAATTTTTTGCAAAGGAACGCTCTTCATATTACCAAAGTGTTACGCCAACATTAAGTAATTGTAAACACTTGTTGCAACAATTAAAAACTGTTAATAACAGAAAAAATGAAATAATGATTTTTAAGTTTCCTATTTTTGACAGGTGAATAAAATTTTTGTTTTTATGGTATTAGCCCTCTGGTATTCCTCCGCCGGCGCGCAGGAAAAGTCAGGGGTAGAAAAACTATACGATAAAGTTTACAACCGTTTTCTCGGAAACGCAGAGGACACAACCCGAAAGGGCTCTTTGCTGGTGCTTCCGGCTTTGGGCTACTCCCCCGAAACAAAGCTTACTTACGGCGCGCAGGTAAATTATGCCTTTTACGTAGATAAAAAAGATAAATTTATTCGGCCGTCCAGCGTGTACGCCCACGCTGTTTTAGGTGGCAACAGATATAAATATTTTAAAATAGATACCGACATCTGGACCCAAAATAATAATATGCACTACTTTGCCGACATAAAGCTGCGCGATTTCTTTACCAGGTTTTACGGCACAGGCAACGAAACCAAAGAAGCAGACAGGGACAACCTTAGAGAAAATAAAATTACCAGCCTGATATATGCCGAAAAAAAGCTGGCAGCCAACTGGTATGCAGGCTTACGTGCAGGCTATGAAAAATACAGCTATACAGATACGCTTGCCGGAGGCATTTTTGAACAGGAAAACTTTTCCGATTATCAAAAAGGACAGCTAATTTATTTTGGCTTGCAGCAATCGCACGATACCAGGAATAATATCTTCTCTACTACCAAAGGACATTACTTTACTACCAGCATTTCTTTTGCTCCTTCTGTTTTTAGCGGAAACAACTTTACCGGAACTATTTTAAAAGCCGATTACAGGCATTTTTTTTCGCTTAGACAAAATCTTGTATTGGGCCTCAACGCTATTACCAACAACTATTTTTCGCAGAAGCCGGTGCCTTTTTATTTTATGCCGCAAATGGGCAATGATGAAATGATGCGTGGCTACTTCCAGGGAAGGTTCAGAGATGAGAACTATACTGTCGCGCAGGCTGAGCTGCGTTTCAGATTTATTCCCAGAATGAGTATAGCCGCATTCGGAGGATTGGGCGAGGTGTATGGAAAAGTGCCTTTTTCTTTTAATAAGATCAAACCCAATTATGGCGCGGGCATCCGGTATTTTTTCGATTTGGAAAAAAGTCAGTCTGTAAGAATAGACATGGGTTTTGGAGAAAAACTACCCGGCGAAAAACGTCAAAAAGGTGTTTACTTTTCGCTGAGCGAAGCCTTTTAAAAGCACTTGCGAGTTTAAAGTTTTTACAAATAATACCCGTTTCTTTCAATCTCTTGCCGTACCGGCTCGGTTACAAGGTATTTGATAGATTTGCCCGCTTTAATCTGCGTACGAATATAGGTTGAAGAAATCTCGAGCAACGGAGCTAATAATAATTTCCAATTGGGAGGCAATGTATGCTTATCGACCGGGAATGCCGGACGCTCATATATTATAAACCGATAATTCTTTTTTAATATTTCGTAGTTTTTCCATTTGTGCATATTGTGATAACTATCCGATCCTATAATCACCACAAATTCGTAGTCGGGATATTTTTCACCGAGATAAACAAGCGTATCTATCGTGTAAGAGGGTTTTGGCAACTTAAATTCTATGTCGCTGGCGCGTATCTTATCATTGCCTTCAATGGCTATGTTTACTAAGTTCAGCCTGTCATATTCGTTCAGCAATGAAGCAGATTTTTTTAAAGGATTTTGTGGAGAAACCACCATCCACACCTGATCAAGCCCACTATTATTGGCAATCAATTCAGCAATAATAAGATGCCCGACATGTACGGGGTTGAACGAACCGAAATACAAACCTATTTTCATTTATTATATGATTATCTAAAAAACTAAAGTAAGATTTTTTGAACTGATTCTTACCATTTTTCAAAGAAATATGTATACGCATGTATTTCTTTTCTTCTAATGTTTGTTAATACAAACTTAATATAATAAATTTGATAAACACTTTATTTTTGTTTCGATAAAGGAAGCAAACAACGCATGATAATGGACATAGAAACTTTACGCAATTTACAAGAAGGATGCTATGCAGATTTTAAAGCCATTTATGAAAAGTGGAAAGGGAAAGTATTTTTCTATTTTTTATCAAAAACAAAAGACGAAGAAGTTGCAAAGGAGCTTACGCAGCTTACGTTTATCAAACTGTGGGAGTACAGGTCTTCTGTTGATACGCGGCTGGGCACAGAGCAGCAAATTTTTCAGAAAGCCCGGCTTATTTTTATTGATCACTTAAGAAAGCTGGCGCGCGAACGAAAAGAGCAGGCACAGGATATCTGCGCTATACAGCAGGAATACTACACACCGCACAAAGCTTACGAAGAAAGCCAAACCATACAACTGGCTATTGAATCTTTACCCAAAAGCAGAAAACAGATTTTTAAGCTGAAATATATTCAGGGCTATTCTTATAAAGAGATAGCAGAGCTGTTGGCCATCTCTCCAAAAACGGTTGACAACCAGCTATTGAAAGCCATAAAGCAACTACGCCAAAAGCTAAGCTTTAGAGAGGCCTTATTTTTTTTAGGTATGATAGGTATTCTGTAGCTTTGAATGTTATTTAATCTCCAGGTCTACCCAATAAGACAAATGGTCTGATTCGTAAGACGCTTCGGTCATTACTTTTTCATTAAGCAGTGTAAAATGCCGGCTATCGGCATAAAAAATAAAATCAATTTTTCTGTTAGGATTAATATTAGGAATTGTAGGTTCATGTTTTTGGCTAGCATCTGTAAAAAATGTTGTAAGCTTACGTACAGAAGCGCTTGAGCTTACAGCGTTAAAGTCGCCCGCTATCACTACCGGCGTTTTATCTTTTACTATCTCTAATACTTTCTCCGCCTGCATTACACGGTTTTCTTCCCTGTTTACATCAAAGTGTGTAGAGCCAAACCAGATTGTTTTTTTGTTGGGCAAATGTATTTTTACCATTGCCAGAACACGATCTTCGCTCTGCACATTTTCGAGTTTTGGCAATGGTGTAGTACCCGCCTCTGAAATTTTATATTTAGATAAAACGCCCACACCGTATCCGCCTCCTTCGTAAGGAATGGCTTTACCGAAATAATAGTGCATGTTTAAAAGTTTTGCCAGTTCTTGCAGCTGAAATACTTTTCCTGAGCGCATGGTTACGCTGTCCAGTTCCTGCAACGCTATAATATCCGCTTTTGAATCGTTGATAACTTTGGCTATAGCATCCAGCCTTATCACGGATTTATCTTCCGAGGGTGGATTGGCATGATGAATATTGTAAGCAAGCACCCGCAATTTTTGCGGCGCGGAAGTGCGAACGGTGTTGCATCCTAACAGCATGGAAGCTATTGCTAAAAAAAGAAAATATTTATACATATTTAATAAAAATAAATCAGTAAAGGCTCTTAAAGAGAGCCCTTACTAAAAGATTAAAAATATTATGATTAAGGATATAATGCCCTGTAGTTAGTAGCCGGAGCTTTTATATCCAAAGTTACGGTTGCATGCCCTCCTGATACAACCACATTTTTAACAATCACCAACATAAAGCCTTTATTATCGGCAATGATAGGGCCAAACTCTCCCCAGGCAAACACATAGCCTTGTCCTGCTCTTGTAACATTATCGCTCACTCTTCTGGAAGCCTCATACACATTATAACTAGGGAACACTCTTGTATCAATAAATGTTTTCAATTCATGATCCCAATTTACAGAAGCCATAGCATCAAAGGTTACCTGGTTTCTGGTAGAGGGCACCATAAGATAAGGATAGCTTGTAAAGCCATTTACATAAGGCGCTATTTTAGCTTCATATCCGCTACCGGGAACCGCTAAGTGCGCCGGACCAAATCTATAGGTTGTAGAGGTGTTTACAAAAAACACAAAGTCCATCATAGAAGAATTAGGTGCAGCCGATGCTACATCAAATACATGTGGTGCTTTGTAAGCCGAAAACCAATTGTTTTTGCCTGGTCCAACCTCGGTGGTAAGCACTACATCTTTAAAGTATAATAATTTCTGTGTAACTTTTGCTATACCAAGCTCTACCTGCTGCTCCATACCTCCTTCATTCAACCCGCTAATTCTGACTGCTTCCATTCCCGGAGCGCCAATAAGTGGAATATTGAAGGAGAAGTTATTGAGCGGTGTGCCTAATGTTATAGGTGTTTCTGTGCCGTAAGTTCCGTTTATTTTTACGGCATAAGTAAGAGAAGTAACCTCTGAGCCCGACTGAATGCTTCCTTCTATATTGTTTACAGAATCTGCGTAGATCATATCAATGCTTGTGATGCCTCCGCTCAACGTCAGGTTAATGGCATCATCCGCTACGCCTCCTATTTTAAAAGTGTCTCTTGCAAAACCATCATAAATATTAGTAGCGGTAACTACCACAGCCTGCAATCCTCTTGGCACAATTATGTCTATGTCAAAAGGTGTGTCGTTCTTATCCGCAATAGCTACGTTGTTTTCAGCGGAAACATTTCCGTCAACAATCATTTGATAAGTAATGGTCTTTAGATCAGACTCAGAGGTTACATTTCCTATTATGTGCAGGTGCTTTTCAAAGAAAGCTGTTTCTCTATACTTAATATTGTCTTTAAAAGTCAATATAGGCAACTTTCTAATTTCCGACATGGGGATATGTAATTCGGTACTGCGATTTTCTTTATCAAAAGAAATCAGCACTAATTCCGCCATTTCGGGCAGTATGGTAAATTCTATATCCTGATTAAGCTCTTTGGGGAAGCTTTCATTATCAGAATAAACCGGCGTGCCAGACTCTATGCCATTGGCAGTATTATTTACAAAAAAATACGCCAGGCGTTTAATTCCTTTATCGGAAGTAACATTTACAGGAATAGTAACTTTGTCGCCAACGTTTATTCCCTGAATTTTTTCGAACTCACTGCTGATCTTTATTGTAGGGCCGGCGCCTGTAGCTTCTACAAATTCTTTTGGCTTGCAGGCTGTTGCCAACAAAAGCAAAAGAAATGCGCCGAATAATAAATGATTCTTAATTTGCATTTTTCAGTATTTTTAGATTATCGGTTTATTTTTAATTCTGCCACTACGGGTAAGTGGTCTGAAGCATTTTGAGCATCAATAGTTCTGTGGTAGTTCACAGAGAAAGCGGCAGCCGGCTTATAGGCAAGATAGTCTATTACCGACACAGGGTTTCTTGCAGTGAATGTGCCCGGACAATTTCCTCCCTTACAGGTACGTGTAAACAATCCGTCAAATACGCTGAAGAAATCAGTGGTGGTTTCAAATTCATTAAAATCTCCGCCGATAATGGTTCTTTCTGCTTTATTGCCCAATATATTTACTATGTCTTTTACCTGCTGTACACGGTTTGTTGCGCTATTGTGCTGTAAGTGTGTAACCGCCGCCAGAACGGAGTCAACTCCCGGAAGGTCAATAACGGCGGTACCCATTACTCTTTGCTCGGTAGCGTCGCTTTCTTTGGTTAAATCGTATTTCCTTATTTCTTTCAAAGGATATTTACTCAAAATAGCTACTCCGTACAGGCCTCTAAGATACTGCCGGGCAGAAAAAAAGAAGTAGTTCATCTTTAAGCTGTCGCCCAGTATGGCTGCCTGGTCTCCTAAAAATCCATTTCTGTTAGTGCCCTTATCTACCTCTTGCAGAAAGAGTATATCGGGGTCTCCTTGTCTTATCGCTTTAACCATTACGCCCAAATCAGTAGTGTCTTCATTGTAAGTAGGCTCGCCAGCGTGTATATTATAAGTCATTACCTTTAGAGCGCTCAGCACAGGCTGCTTATCGTTGTTGCTGCCGTGTGTAGCTGCACTATGTCCTATGTATGTTGGCGGGTTTTTGGGCATGTAAGGCTCTTTATTACAACCTGCCAAAATTCCTAATACTAATATCAACCAGCTCATTTTTTTACTATTTTTCATTGATATAAATTTTTTCATTTTTTGTGGCTTAAATAATCACACTTTGCATTTTTTTGTTGTTTTTGCTGACTTTAGTGGTTGTTTTCTGCTGATGATTATTTAAAACCGATACTTATAAATAATAATTTTTTTATTCTCTCCATCCGGGGTTTTGTCCCAGATTAGGGTTTAATGTAGTTTGCTCTATGGGCAGAGGATATAAATAATCTCTATTCTCATTAAACGTTTTTACAATATTTCTATTGGTCATAATATTCCCTTTTACTCCTTCGTCCAGTTCGCTTACCGGTAGCTGGTAGGCACCTGCTGTGGCTGGAGGTCTGCTGCCGGAATAAATTTCTATTTCCGCACCACCCGACCGATCAAGATTGTAAAAACCCGGACCAGGAAAATACGTACCTAAGAAAGGATCCGCAAGCAGATGGCCTTCTTTCCAGCGCATTATATCATCCCACCTAAGTCCGTTTTCCATTACCAACTCTACTCTTCTTTCTCTTCTTATTTCCAATAGTACGCCTTGGTTGGCTCCTGAAAGGTTGTTGTACAATGCAGCCTGATAAGCATCGGGGTTTGCATTGGCTTCTGCCATTATTAAATTAGGCATGCCAACCCTGTCGCGTAACAGATTTACAGACCTGTCAATATCTGCCTGCGTTAGCGAACCTAACTCTGCTTTTGCTTCTGCATAATTCAGGAGAATTTCTCCAAACCTGAATAGAATTAAGTCTTTATAAGATTGTGAACTACCATCCATATTGGGATGGTTTAACCCTTTTACCGGTTGATAGCCGGTCATTGTTCCTTCAAAGTCTACGGACGCTACAGCTGTTTGACCTACTCTTGTATAACCCGGAGTACGAATAGATTGGTATAAGCGCGGATCTCTGTTTTGCACTTCATTATAAAACTGCATTGTATCATAGCCGGCAATATCTGTAAATCTTTTTCCGTCTGCCATAAGATAGCTGTTCACCAGTCTTTTTTCAAAACCGGGCTTGCCTTGCGTTCTGGCAGTCATGTAAAACTGAAGATTGTGAAAAACGGTTAAAGTGTTGGAATACCTTCTTCCAATAATTACTTCCGAGTTGAGCGGGTCTAAGGTCATGGTGGCAAACAGGTCCATATAAGGCTTTCCTGTGGGGCCGTTTGTAGCTTTATATAAAGAATACTGACCGGAATTCATTAATTCTTCCGAAGCAGCAATAGATGCTTCCAGGAATTTGGCGGCGTCAGGCAGATTAAACTCTGTGTGATACTTTCTCCATGAGCCTTCGTATAAGCCTATTCTAGATTTAAGCGCCAGAGCCGTCCATCTGGTAACTCTTTCAACGCTTTTTTCCGTACCTAAATGCTGTATCGCGAAATCTAAGTCTGCCATTATAGAATCCATTATCAATGTTCTCGGATCTCTTGCTTTTCTGAGATTCGCTTCGTCATTTGTTTCAATTACCACATTGTACCATGGTACATCTCCAAAGCGTTTAACTTTTTCAAAATAAAACAATGCTCTGAAAAATTTGGCTACCCCAACATATTTGTTTTTGACTGCTTCGTTGGGATAATTAACTACATTTTCATGAGTTAAAAAATAATTTATCTGGCGCAGCTGATCCCAGTTCCAGTTGCCATCCGTGTTGGGAACAAGTCTGGTGCCGGCTATATCGGGCGAAACGGATGATTTTACAATATCGTCTGCACCGCCTTCATATATTTCTCCGGCTCCCTGAAAGTTATTGTACATAAGATTGGTATAGCCTTTTAAGTCACTTTCTTTTTTAAAGAATAAGGGAGGCGATACGGTGTCCAGCGGTTGCCTGTCTAACCCTTTTTGACAAGCTGTAATGATTGCCGCCAACGTGAATAAATATAATAATGTTTTTACGTATTTCATTTGTATAAATGTATTTTTATTAAAGAGTAATGTCAACACCGAAAGAATATACTTTACTGAATGGATATACACGACCATTAGAGTCTGCCATTGCCTGCTCGGGATCTATGTATTTAGACCTGAGTTTTGTCCACGTGAATAAGTTTTCCCCGCTCACAAACACTCTGAAGTTTTTTACTTTTATTCTGCTCATCCACTCGGTAGGGAAAGAGTAGCCTACGGTAAGATTCTTCAGTCTTAAATAAGCCAAATCCTGCAAATATTTATTGTTTGTGGCTCTCAGCTCATTATTCCCGTTTAATGCCACGTAAGCAAATAAGGTGGGGAAGTATGCATTAGGGTTTTCCGGGCTCCACACATCTTTTTCAAAATCTTTTGGAATAAAAGTGAAGTAAGGGCGCGAGTAAGGGCCCCAGAAACGATCTGCATTATTGCCCGGATACCAGTCCATTTTTCCTAATCCCTGAAAGAAAATATTTACATCAAAGCCATTCCATCTGGCACTTCCCGTAAAACTATAGGTATATCTTGGCGTGGAGTTTCCTATAATTCTCTGATCTCCCGGGTTTTCTATTGTGTTTTCGCCGGAACTAATAATATTATCGCCATTTAAATCTACCCATCTTAAATCTCCTGCCTTAATAGAAATATTATTGTCTCTTCTTCCTCTATTTAAGAACTCCTGATTGACGGGATAGGTTTTTGCTTCCGCATCTGTTTTAAAATACCCATCGGTAATATAGCCCCATATTTCGCCAATACGTTTCCCTTTATAAAACTGATAGGTTAAATTATAGTCATCAATAAGATCTGTAACATAAGAGTAATTATCTCCCAAAACAAACCCGAGATTATAATTAAAAGGTTTGGCGCCAATATTAAACGCGTCTTTCCAGTTTACGGTAAGCTCAAACCCTTTTGTTCTTAATGATCCTACGTTCATGTTGGGTTCTTGCGCGCCAAACACATCGGGCAAGTCTAGGCCACGGGCAAGAAAGCCAATTGTATTTCTAATAAAATAATCATAGTTAAGGTTAAGCCTGTTGTTGAAAAATCCCAGGTCTGCACCAAAGTTGTAAGAAGTTACTCTTTCCCAAGTGATGGTTGCGCTTACCGGATCAGGATATCTGTAATATCTTGCTCTTTCTCCGTCAAGAATATAGGCCATTGTTCCCGAAGTGATAGTATTTACATAAGGATAAAAGCCTCCGGCGGCTACCTCCTGATTTCCCAGGCTTCCTATAGAGCCTCTTAATTTAAAGAAACTCACCGTGTTTTTTAATGGTTCAAAAAACTTTTCCCTGCTTACTACCCAACCGGCAGAAACAGAAGGGAAGAACCCGTAGTTTTTATCTCCCGAAAACCTGGAAGAGCCGTCTAGCCTGCCATTTGTTTCCAAGAGATATTTATTTTTGTAATCATAGTTCAGCCTGTAAAAATAACCCCTGATAAACAATTCGCTTGATCCGCCTCTTAATGTAGTCAGACCTGTTCCTAAGTTAAAATCATTCAGCTCAGGAGTAGCCAGATCCTGAATGGTACCGGTTATTTTTTTGTTATGGTAATATTCCTGGTTATATCCTGCCATTAACTTAAGCGTGTGGTCACTGAAGGATTTTGTATAATCTCCGTATACGTTGATCACATGCAACTGGTTGAATTGCTGATCTTCTGAAAGCACATCGGTTCTGTAGCGGGTAGAGGTATCAATCACCCCGGGATAAAGAGAATAAGTAGCAGGAGTGATTCTGTAATAGCTTGGATCGGTAAACATTCTATAACTGTAGTTACCAATAATATTCAGATTTTTTATAGGCGAAATGGTAACTTCCGATAAGGTTGTCATTTCGTATTTTCTTTCTGCTCCTTTATTATTACCGTCTGAAATGAGCAAAAAAGCACCGTCGGCAATATCATACCTGTTGAGGCCGGTTATATAAAAGGGTGTGCCATCGGGGTTGAATGGTGCATAAGCCGGTGAAGCATGCACATTTATGGAAGAGAAGTTGGCATTAGCGCCTCCTTGTCTTCCGAAATAGTTATAGGCCGAATGGTAAAAGTTTACGTTTTGCGAAAATTTAAGCCAGCTATTGATATCTGCCGAAACTCTTGAGCGCAGCGTATAAGAATTGTATTTGTCTGTATTTGTTCTTAAAATACCATCCATGGTTTTCATATTACCATTTACCATATACCTGATCTTGTCATTTCCTCCTGTAATATTGAGATTGTGATTTTGATTGGGCTGCCATTTGGTAAACATGATATTCCACCAATCATAATTGCCATAATAAACATATTGATCCCGTCCGTTACGATTTTGTATGGTTGCCCATGGCCGACTGGGATCTTCCGTTTTATCATTTCTTCTTGCATACAATTCTGCATAGTCCTGCTCTGTATACCCGGAGTATCCTCCTACATGTGCTAAAGCAGCGTCATTCAACTTCATCCAGTCGTAGCCGCTGGTCATAAAATCTGTACTTACTGTAGGTGTATTGAAGCCAAAAGAGTTATTGTACCTGATATTTGTTATTCCGGATTTTCCCATCTTGGTAGTGATCAGGATTACACCAAATGGTCCTCTTGCTCCATATATGGCTGCGGATGCGGCATCTTTCAGAACCGTTATTGTTTCTACTTCCTCCGGCGATAAGCGGTCCAGCGTTCCCGGTATACCGTCTATAATTACCAACGGACCTTGTGCCTGAACAGAATTATTGGCGGCGTTAACAGAGGTAACGCCTCTTACATTAATACTACCCATTGTGCCCGGAGCGCCTCCGCCCATCCTGATGGTTAGGTTAGGAATTACACCTTGCAGCATTCCCGACATATTGGTTACCGGCCGGTCCCTAATATCATCTGCGGATATCTGCGCTACAGCCCCTGTAAGATTTTCTCTTCGCTGTGTACCATAGCCTACAACAATCACATCTTGCAGGTCGCTGGTGTCGGCAGGTTGCATGCGAATTAAAAGAGAGTTGGTTTGCCCGGAAACAATTTCAAAAGCCGGGATTTCTGCTACAGCATAGTCCAGGGCTGATGCGGTAATATTGTATAATCCGCTAGCGGTAATATTGCTCACTTCAAACGTTCCGCTCATGTCGGTAATGGCATTGAAAACCACGTTTTCCTGCGTAGTGCTTCTTACCGAAATGGTTACTCCCGGCATAGGACTCTCCGTTTCGTTTAAAACAGTTCCTCTTAGCAGGGTTGCGTTCTGTCCATAGCTGGTAAAACCGCTCAACAGTAATAATACCATACTGCATAGCAGCCCGGGCATTGTTTTAGTTTGTTTCATTTTAGATTTTTTTCTCATTAAAAGACTACTTTAATTGTATATTAATAATTGATCTTATTTTTTGCTTATCTGAACCTTATCTTTCTGCTTAATAATTTTAAGATTGTTCATGTCACAAATTATTTTTAATACGGAATCAATATTTTCTTCTCTGTTAAATTTGCCGGTAAAGTATAAACCGCTTACATCTTTATTATTATAACTTATATGGATAGTAGAATTGCCTGCCAACACGTTAAATACGTGATATAAGGGAGTTTGGTTAAAGTCTAACGCGTCCTGCACCGGAACGGCATTGATAAATTCGGAAGTTTTTTCTGCTTTTGCCTGAGTGTTCTTTAAATTTTTGGTAGCCGGGGTAGTGTTTTTAGGTGCCGGTATTTCTATTTTTTGCACCGACAGCCTATAGTCTTTTTTATTAATGATGCAGCTTTCATTAGGGCTTAAGTACACTTCTTTAAAAGCAGTATGATTCAAGGGTTTTAAAACCACGTTCCCTTCTATCAGGCTTATTACAATGTTTTCATTGTCTGTATCATCCACAATAAATACCGTACCCAACGCTGTGGTAGTCACATTCTTTGAAATAACCGTGAATGGCCTTTTCTGATCTCCGGCAACATCAAACTTTGCTTTCCCCTTAAGCTTTACGGTTCTGTCATTTGAATTAAATGCTGATGGATAGTACAATACGGCTTGCGGATATAGTGATATGACCGAGCCGTCAACAAGTTTCACAATTTTAATAGCCTGTGCAGAGTTGACTAAAGAATCCTCTTTGGCTGAGGCCAGGAAGGCTTCTGGGTTTTGCCCGACAGGGAACAAAATATATGCAGCCAGAGCAATAATGCCAAGCAACGATGCGGCAGCTAAATACCTGAACCCTTTAATAATTTTACTCGGCGCGGTTTTAGAAAATACAACCTTATCTATTGTAGCTTCTGCTTTGGGAGTTAATTGTCGGTTAGAGATAATTGCCCACTCTTCCGGGCTTATGTATTTGTTTAGTTCATCAGGGTTTTTCAGAAGATAGGCGTATACCTCTTCCGCTTCATCGGTAGTAGCTGAGCCTTGCAGGAATTTTTTTATTTTTTCTTCCGTTATCATCTGGGTTCTTCTGTATAGAAGTACGCAGAAGAAGAAACTTTACCCTATCGGTAAAGAAAAAATATTTATTAGCCGCTGACTTCGCTGACAATGACGGAGGGAAAACTTTCGTATTTCTTTCCAACCCGTTCCGGGTAAAATATGAATGGCCCTGGATAAAACAAATCTTCAGCTAATAATGCACTGTTTTATACGGATATCTTACCTGGTACATTTCTCTTACTTTTAAAAGTATGAATTCGCGTAGATTATCTAAGTTGGTTTTTTCGACGGCGGAAATGAAAATGGCATTGCCTTCTGTTTGCTTTTCCCATTTGTGCCTCAGGTCTGTTTTTATTTCTTCTTTAATATCTTCTGCCAGCCACTCGTCAAAATACTTTTCTTCGTACAAATCCATTTTATTAAAGATAGTAACCATGGGCTTTTCGGCGGCGCCCAGCTCCTGCAATGTTTTATTAACCACCGCTATTTGTTCTTCGTGTTGCGGGTGTGATATATCTACTACATGCAACAGAATATCTGCTTCCCTTACCTCATCTAAGGTGCTTTTAAAGCTTTCTACCAGGTGATGCGGCAATTTGCGTATAAATCCTACCGTATCGCTCAAAAGAAATGGTGTATTTTCAAAAACCACTTTTCTTGTGGTAGTGTCCAGCGTGGCAAACAGTTTATTTTCGGCAAATACTTCGCTTTTGCTAAGCAGGTTCATAATGGTGCTTTTGCCTACATTGGTGTAGCCAACCAGCGCCACGCGGATCAGTTCGCCTCTTTCTTTTCTTTGCGTAAAAGACTGCTTGTCTATTTCTTCCAGCTTTTTGCGGAGAAGTGAAATTTTATCTTTTACAATACGGCGATCTGTTTCTATTTCGGTTTCTCCCGGGCCTCTTGTGCCAATGCCGCCTCCCTGGCGTTCCAGGTGCTTCCACATACCTTTAAGTCGCGGCAACAAATATTGATATTGTGCCAGTTCTACCTGCGTTTTGGCTTGGGCAGTTCTGGCGCGGCGGGCAAATATATCTAAGATAAGATCGCTTCGGTCAATGGTTTTTACGCCAATCTCTTTTTCTATGTTGATGATTTGCGAGCCAGTAAGCTCATCATCAAAAATGATCATGTCAATATTTTTGCCTGCGCAATAATTTTTTATTTCTTCCAGCTTGCCCTTTCCTACAAAAGTGCGACTGTCCGGGCGGTCCATTTTCTGGATAAACGTTTTTACCGTTTCCGCTCCGGCCGTTTCCGCAAGAAAAGACAGCTCCCCTAAATATTCGTTTACCAGTTCTTCGGTTTGCTGCAGATCTCTCTGAATTAAGCCTACCAGCACAGCCCGCTCGTTTTCTTTTATCTTATTTTTTTTCTCTATCAATGTTTTTGCTTTTATACAAATATAAAAAATCAGGAAGTAACAAACTCCTGATTTTTAAAAATGAATGATATTTTTTGCTTTTCCTTACAAGATGCCCAAGCCAATGCCTACGCTGAATGGCCTGATGTTGCCTTGCGTAGCCCCCGCTCTGAACAATGGATTGAGCTGGTAGGTAGCAAATACGTTTACTATATTGTATCCAAAGCGTATGGTTCCTGTAAAACGCGTTTGGTTCAGATAATTGCTTCCTTCCACTTCTTTTAATATATAGTTTTTGCCGTATACGGTAGCCGGGCTGCCGGTAGTAGGCACTGCTTCTACCAGGTTTTTACCTTTGGTATGCGCTTTTACCAAATAACCGAACTTCATGCCTATAGCGGCTCTAAATCCTTTGGCCGGCTTTTCTGCATTGGATGCAAACCTAAGCTCTACGGGCGCTTCTAAATACTGTGTTACTAATTTATATTTTTCAAAATGTCTTTGGTTAGATACATCGGTAATGGCTATTCTGCCATTGCTGGTACTCGGTTCTTTCAATGCCCAGTCTACATTATTAAAGAAAACATTTCCGCCACTGTAGCCCACGCCCAGGCCCACGCTTATTTTAGGGTTGCTTTTAAAAGGCTTATCATACATGAAGGCCACATTCACCTCCCTGTTAAACTTAGAAGCGGGCTGCTCCAGGCCTTCGGCGCCGGACCATCCCAGGTAGCCCAACTGAATCATCAGGTGATCGTTGGCTCTTTTGCTAAGATCTACTTTGGGCCTGCTGCCTTCTCTTTCCTGTCTCATGCGCTGTCTGGCATTGTCCTGTATAGCGGCATCTACTACAGAAGGTACGCTGTCAATTCGCAAAGAATCTGTTTGGGCCTGTACCTGGTTAAAAAATACAATGCTTACAATGGCAGCCAATACACTAAAGATTTTTTTTGTCATCATTTAATACGTTTATAAAAATAACTGAAAACAGTTAATTCGCAAATGTATAATAAAAGCCCAAATTATCGTAGTTAATTTTATTAAAAAAGGATTTATAGAAAAGCAGGTGACGGATGTAGTGGTTATCTGTCCGTTCTGCTAAGCGCCTTCGCTTAGCAGTTTTATGTTCTCGCCTCCGGCGATACTTACTTAGCTCCCTCGCTTACGCTCGGGATGACAACTTGAACTGTGCATGATGGCCTACGAGGAAGGCTGTCATGCTGAGCACAAGTGAAGCATCTATCATGACTGGTTTCAAATGAGAAGAGGGAAGGCAACTTTCGAGAAACGTTGTCATACAGTCTCGTTTGAAACGAGACGAAGCTTCTACTCCGAACAGCGAAGTGTACTCGCTTAGCATTTGTCCGTATTAAAAGACAGTTCGGGGCTTTGCCAACAGTGACTTTTCAAAAAAACCATTCATTATTAACTATTCACTAAAAAATCCCTGCTAAAAATCATTTTATTTTAATAAGTAAACAAAGTAAATTTGCTGCGCAGATAATACATATCTTCTTTAATAATCTCTTACTTAATTTATAATGAATCGCTCAGTTTATATTTTTACTCCCGACGTTAAAAGCGGAAAATCGCTGATTAGCTTCGGAGTTATGCAAATGGTCATGCGCCGCACCACCAATGTGGGCTATTACAAGCCCATTATTGAAGAAAAGAATAAGAAAGACAATCATATAGAAACCATGATCAGTCATTTCAACCTCAATATGCAGTACGACGAGGCCTACTCCTTTACCAGGAATGAAGTACTGGAATATAAAAACGCGGGCAAAACAGACGAGCTGTACGATACGTTCATTAACCATTACAAAAAGCTGGAAGAAAAATTCGACTTTGTATTGATTGAGGGAATGGACAATTTTGAAGAAAAAACCTACTTTGAATCCAGCATCAACGGCTTCCTTGCCAAAAGCATGAACATCCCGGTTTTATTGGTATTCAGAGACAATCATGATTCTGTAGAAGACCTGGTGCATCACGTAATAGCGGAAAATGCCATGCTGGAAGACAAGGAAATAAAAGTAATTGCCAACTTCATTAATAAAACCAGGAACGATCCGCAAACCGTAAAAAAAGAACTCTCTAAAGTGCTGAATGAAGATGTGCTGATAACGGTATTTCCACAGCATAGCGAGCTGGGCAGACCCACAATCCGTGAAATAGCAGAAGCTACCGACGCTTCTTTTCTTTTTGAAGGAAAATCTAAAGAAGTAATTGCCAGGCACTCTGTGGCCGGAGCCATGCAGCTGCACAATTTTCTCACACGCCTGGAAGACGATTGTGTAATCATACTTCCCGGAGACCGGTCAGATATCATAGTGGGTTCATTGCTGGCCAATATTTCGTCCGGCTATCCGCACATCGCGGGGTTGGTGTTAAGCGGCGGACTTAAGCCGGAAAGCTCTATCCTGAAGATTATCTCGGGCTTTGAAAATACCATTCCTATTATGAGCGTGGAAACGGGTACTTTTGAAACCATTACAAAAGTAAATGCCATTCATCCGAAGCTATATCCCGAAAATAAAGGAAAGATAAAAATGCTGTTAGACTTATTTGAACAATATGTAGATGAAGAAGCGCTTCAAATTAAAATAGCTTCTTTCAAAAGTGAAGGCATTACTCCCAAAATGTTTCAGTATCAGATGATAAATAGCGCTAAGAAAGCACAAAAGCACATCGTGCTTCCCGAAGGAAACGATGAAAGAGTGCTTGCCGCGGCATCGCAACTGGCAGAAGATGAGCTGGTACACCTTACTATTTTAGGAAAACCGGCCGACATAAAAGATAAAGTAAAAAAACTACAGCTTCCCTGGAACGAAAATCGTATAAAAATCATTGACCCGGTAGAAAGTTCCAGGCTGGATGAATATGCCCATACCCTTTACGAATTAAGAAAAGAGAAGGGCATGGACGAAACACAGGCGCACGATCTGATGCTGGACGTATCTTACTTCGGCACCATGATGGTATATAAGGGCGACGCAGACGGAATGGTGTCCGGTGCCATGCACACAACAGCGCATACCATTCGCCCGTCTTTACAGTTTGTAAAAACCAAACCCGGCGTAAAAACCGTTTCCTCGGTATTTTTTATGCTGCTTGACGACAGGGTGCTAGTATATGGCGACTGCGCTATTGTGCCCAACCCAACCGCGGAAGAGCTGGCGGAGATTGCCATTTCATCGGCAGAGTCTGCCATCGCTTTCGGCATTGATCCTAAGGTAGCCTTACTGTCTTACTCATCGGGCGCATCAGGAAGCGGGCAGGACGTGGAAAAAGTACGCGCAGCTACAGAAATAGTAAAACAAAAAAGACCGGATCTGTTGGTAGAAGGGCCTATTCAATACGATGCCGCCGTAGACCCCAAAGTAGGAAAAAGCAAAATGCCCGATTCGCCGGTAGCCGGACAGGCCAATGTGCTTATCTTCCCCGACCTGAATAC
>JAEWKC010000038.1 GCA_023386235.1 Bacteroidota bacterium
ATGCCAAAGAGTGGCCCAAAGACGATACAACTATGAGCCTGGAAGATGCACGCTTTTCTGTGATAAGGTATTTTGCTTCCAATATAGAAAATGCTTATGGACCCAATGTGCACGATCCGCGTAGTGGCGAAATACTTGAAAGCCACATAGGCTGGTATCATAATGTAATGAAACTGCTGCACAACTGGTATTTCATTCAGGCATCTCCCAACGACAAAAGAGCGCAAAACATGGTTTTTGAAGATGAATTAATGGGTGAATTGATCAGGTTTGTATCTTCTCACGAAGTAGGGCATACCTTAGGTCTGCGTCACAACCTGGGTTCAAGCAGCACAGTACCCGTGGAAAAACTAAGAGATAAAAAATGGGTAGAAGCCAATGGACATACGCCTTCCATTATGGACTACGCGAGATTTAACTACGTAGCGCAGCCCGGGGATAAAATTTCACCTAAAGGATTATTTCCCCGGATTGGCGAATACGACGAATGGGCTATTCAGTGGGGTTATTCCTACTCCGGAGCCAACACGATAGAAGAAGATAAAAAAATCACGAACAAATGGGTGATTGATAATTTGAAAAAGAATCCGCGTTTATGGTTCGGAACAGAGACCAATCCATACGATCCGCGCTCGCAATCCGAATCGTTAGGCGATGATAATATGCTGGCAAGCGAATATGGCATTAAAAACCTGCAGGTTATTTTTAATAACATTAAAGACTGGACAAAAGAAGAAGCTGATTATTACAGAAATCTTTCGGAATTGTCAGACCAGGTGTATGTGCAATACAACCGGTATATTTTTCATGTAATGAAGAATATAGGCGGCGTAGAGGAAACTCCTAAAAGCATAGAGCAAGACGGTGTTGTATATCAGCCTACTGCTAAAGTGCAACAGAAGCGTGCGGTTGATTTTTTAAATCGTCAGCTTTTTGATACGCCAACATGGTTATTGAACAATGATATACTGGATAAAGTAAATAATCCCGTAAGCAATAACCGTGTAAGCACAATACAAACCAATGCTTTAAGCTCATTGCTTTCTGCCGACAGGCTGTACAGGGTGGCATTGAATGAGTCGAGATACCCCGGAAAAAATCCTTATACATTAATTGAGTTAATGGATGATTTGGATGCAGGTATCTGGAAAGAGTTAAATAACAGAGGTACCATTGATTTTTACAAAAGAAATTTGCAAAAACAATACCTGAGCAGCCTGATAGGTCTGTTAAGCAACACAGGTACTTCTAATACAGATCTGCCTTCGCTGGCCAAAGGAAGACTCACTGATTTAAAGAGAAAAATTGATAACAACGCTACAGGCTTTTCCGATACTATGACAAGATATCATTTGCTTGATTTATCAGACAGGATAAAACAAGCGTTAGAACCCAATAAATAAAGAACTCAAAATTTAAGTTTGGATGCTGAAAATATTTTCAGCATCTTTACTTTATAAATTATAATAATTCTATGTATCCCAATCTGTATTATTTTTTTAAGGATGTATTTGGTCTAGATTTTAAACCTTTAATGGTAGTAAATACCTTCGGACTGTTTGTAGCGCTGGCGTTTATCATAGGCGCATGGCTGTTGCATAAAGAATTGAAAAGAAAAGAAAAGCTGGGTTACTTTACCTATACCGACAGGAAAATTGTAGTAGGCAAACCCGCAACCACAGGCGAATTGTTAAGCAATTTTCTGATAGGATTTTTATTCGGGTATAAAATTCTGGGCGTAATGTTAAGCAAAGAGGCGTTGGCCGATCCGCAAAGCTATATATTCTCCTCACAGGGAAGCTGGCTGTCGGGGTTAGCGCTGGGAGCACTCTTTACCTATCTGAAATGGAAAGATAAAGACAAAGTAAAACTGGCCAAGCCCGAAGAAAAAACAATTCGTATATGGCCCAGCGACAGGCTTTCAGACATAGTGATAATAGCCGCTGTGGCAGGTTTTTTAGGAGCCAAGATTTTTGACAATCTTGAGCATTGGGATACTTTTATTCAGGATCCGATAGGGAATTTATTTTCAGCAAGCGGACTCACTTTTTACGGAGGACTGATCACGGCTATCATTTGCCTATGGATTTATTTCAGAAAAAATAAAATGCCGTTTATCAATGTAGCAGATGCCGCCGCGCCCGCACTGATGATGTCTTATGGTATTGGCAGGCTGGGATGCCAGGTTTCTGGCGATGGCGACTGGGGCATTATTAACAGCGCGTATATTAGTAATACTGACGGCTCTGTGTTGTCTGCTACGCCCGCGCAATTTAATGCGGCCGTAGACACGTATAGAAATGTTACCGAACAATTTGGCATTATTGGCGAAGTGCAGCACGCTGCTTTCACAGCGCCCTCCTGGCTGCCCGACTGGACCGTAGCCTACACCTTTCCGCATAATGTAAATAAAGAAGGCATACCTTTGGCCAACTGTACCTGGAACGATTTCTGCAACTATTTGCCGCTGCCCGTTTTTCCTACTTCTTTGTACGAAATTATTATGTGCTGTCTGATATTGTTTCCCATATTATGGTTACTGAGAAAAAAGTTTGTAACACCCGGAAAACTGTTTGGGCTTTATCTTATTTTTAATGGAGTGGAAAGATACCTGATTGAAAAAATAAGAGTAAATACTAAGTATGATATATTTGGCTGGCAACCTTCTCAGGCAGAGCTTATCTCGTTGGGAATGATGATAGCAGGCATTGCACTGTTGGTATTTGCTAAAAAATGGTTTGTAAAGGCTACCCCTGAAAATGTGAAAGTTACCTCTAAATAATTTGATCTAGTCTATCCCCAAAATATCTTTTGCCAGTTGTATGGTTTTAGGATCGCCGGTATGCTTTCCCTTTTCGTCTGAGAGCTTTACGGTAGGTATCCATTCGTTTTCCTGTATAGATACTTCTGTCAGCTTCATTACGATGTTCATCGGGCGCAGCCCGGTATCGTTGGTAAGGTTTGTACCTATGCCAAAAGAGAGGCCTATATTTCCGTCGGCGGCTTTTGTTATTTCCTTTAAGCTTTCAGAGTTTAACCCGTCAGAAAATATGATATGCTTCGATTGTGGATCAATGCCTAATTTTTTGTAATGATTGATTACATCGTGATAAAATACAATCGGATCTCCGCTATCGTGGCGTACACCGTCGAATAATTTGGCCAGTTTTTTATCAAATTGTTCAAAGAAAACTTTATTGGTATAGGTGTCGGCCAGCGCAATGCCTAAGTCGCCCCGGTACACGTCGGCCCAGTGATCCAGGCTTATTGAGTTGGCCATTTTAAAGCCATATTTTGCGGCGTGAAACATAAACCATTCGTGCGCATGTGTGCCAATGGGTTTGTGTGCATACTTCATGGCAAAGTGAACATTGCTGGAACCCACAAAGTTTTTTCCGCCAGATTCCACAAGTGTTTTCACTACAATATCCTGCACTTCATACGAGTGTCTTCTTCTGGTACCAAATTCGGCCACCTTAGCATTTTCTTCTTTGTATACGGAAATTTTTTCATTGGTGTTGGTGACAATAAAGTCGTCGTCTTTTCTTTGCTGATGCGTATATACATAATACAATTCACTAATCAGGGACAGGATAGGAACTTCCCATAAAATTGTTCTGAACCAGTAACCTTCTACTTTTACTTCCAGATCTGTTCCGTTTTGTGTAATTTGTACTTCAGAAGGATCGTATGTATATCCTTTTAAAAAATAGAGATAAGCCGGGTTTAAATAGGGACAGGTTTTCTTGAAGTAAATATACTCATCATTCGTTAAGGCTAAGGTACGCATGGCATTGACAGCTTCCTGCAACTTTTCAGCGAAACCTTCGGGAAACGCATGTTTGCCCCTGTTGATGAAAGTATAACGACCTTTCTCGTAAGGAAACAACTTTACCGCTGCGCATTGCATGGTAAATTTATAAAAATCATTGTCCAGTATTGATTGAAATCTTACCTCTTTTTGCATAAACAGTATTTTTTAAAAAAGCCTCAAATACTTGAAGCTTCTTTTTTTTATAAATTGATGAAAACGTTAATCTTCACATTCCTTTTTTATTTTGTGATCAAACCACACAGGGGTAGGGTCGTCGGGAACCGCGTTATAATTAATAGACAATTCATCGCCTTTTTTTACGGCTCTTACGGTTCTTACGGTCATGATACTATCGTCGTAGTCCATTTCATATTCACAATTGGCATTGTAACTGTGGTTGTACATAGACATGTATCCAAAAGCCAGTGCACCTTTCTTCAATGATTTTCCCCATTCAAAAATATAATGATAAAGCTTTGTTTGTTCTATAATTTTTCTTTCTTTTTTAGAAAGTACCAGTACGGGAGCTACTTCTACAACTGTGCCTGCTTCAATGTTTTCGGTAGTATATACGCCTCTCCCTTTATCGCCTGCGTCGGCTATAATTATGCATGGAAGTATCATGTGAACAAAGCTAATTTAATTTTCTGATTCTTATTTAAAATTATTTAGAAGCAGTTATATCCGAGCCTGCTTTCACACCCTGTTCATCGGCTTCATGCATCTTCTGGAAGGCCATGAGGAATACGGCTCCAAGATTTTGATAAGGGGGCACGTAATCGGCAAAATATGCGTCGTTCTTATTTTGCTCTGAAAGAGCTTTCCACATGTTTACCCAGTCAAGGTCTTTGCCTGCCCGTATTCTGTCAACAATAGATGTGATCAAAGCAATGTTCAATGCACCTGTACCTGTTTGTTTGCTGGAAATAATTTGTGTACCGGGCGCTCTTTCCAATACTTCATTTAAACTTTGGAAACCACCACAACTACCCAATAACACAACTTTGGAAGAGGATGCTAATTGTTCTATGGTTTCCGGCAGGTGATAGCTGTGCCCGCGATGAATAACAATTTTTGGTTCTATACCATTCTCGTCAAAATAAGTTTGCAATTTATCCTGCGCGTCTTTGTCCATACCGTCACCTTCTACTTTGTAGAGTGGTTTGTTGGTATAAATGGTAATAGGTGTACCGCTGGTGGTGCTTACTTCAGACCAATACTGATTTTGTTTTACTCGCCAGCCTGAGCCACTAAACCTGTTCATAAAATCGGGATAAAACAATCTTCCGTCGTCATCGCCATAAAAGAATTGCTGAATAACAACTCTTCCGGATGTATCTTTTAACCTGTCAATATTCATGAAATAAACAGGATCGATGCCTAAAGTAGCGGTCAGGTCAATGGTCGGGTCGTCCATAGACATAAACAATGTATTAAGCACATCGTATATTCTGAATTTTTTCAGATTTTTTTCTCTACGAGCATTTTCTCTGTTCATTTTTACTTCGGTAAGTACCAGATCTTTTACTTTAGGATCTTTAATGCTGGAAAATGAACCTGCCACGTCTACCGCATCCTGCAAACTGTCTTTTCCTTTAGTCTGGTCAAGATTTCTTACAAATGCTTTCATGAGTGTGCGTGCGTTTTCAGTTTCCATCCTGCTGATAAAGTCGTCTAGCGTATTGTAGATAGAGGCCATTTTAATCCATTTTCTGTAATGGTCGGCATAAACACTTTGTATAAGTTCATCGCCGGTAATTTTATTGGCAAATACCTGGTTGTACAATCCTCCTCCGCGCGTTACGTAGCTGGAAGTGTAGGTAACCTCTTCGTTCATTACTACCAGATAATAGAGTTCCTGGGGAGTAAGATTTCTTATAGATGCAAATCTTGGTCCCGCGGGACTGCTGTGCAGCGCGTTTATTTTATTGATATACGTAGCTTCGCCTACTTCTTTTACTTTATTGTCAATAGCCTGCTTGCCGTAAACGGTTTCTTTGTTGGCTATCCTTTCGGCGTAGTTGATATTTGTTTTTACCAGTAGGGAGTAATATTTCTGTGGATTATTTAATACCGCATCAATTTCATCTACAGTGATTTTTCCTTTATATAAATCATCCAAAAAAGGAAAATACTGCCTACCTTGTTTGGTGCGCGCTATGTTACCTATGGTTTTTACCAAAGGGTCTGTTGCATCATTTAGAATATATCTGCCTAATTTGCCGTAAGAGCGGGCCCAGTTGTAAATCACTTCCTGATCTTTTAATGCTACCGCGCTTAATAAGCTGTCTTTCCTGGGATATTTATCAAAATCACCCTCTAGTAGCGCCAGACCTTTAGAAGGGTCTTTATCAATTATTTTTTCTACTAACAAATGTTTTATTTCTTCCTGTCCTGCATTTTTTTCAAAAGCGGTGGTTTCACTTACCAGTTTTATTACATCGTAGCCTTTGCTTCTCAGTACCGGTTCAATGCTTTCACCTTCAAAGTCGGCCAGCATGGCATCTTCAAAAGAGCTTACCAGCGTTATCAGCAAAGAGCCTTTTACATCTCCGCTTTTGTATAATCGCGCAAAGTTTTCGAGTGCATCGTTCAAGCTTTTTAAATACCCGATTTTTTCGTTGCCATTCAGGTCGCCATTCCGCTCTATCACTTTTTGAATGTTGTCTATATCTTTGGTGGCAGCTTTATGGGCGTTTTTATTAATTTCAGCTATGGTAGTAGGATGAAAATTTTTATCGCTCTTGTTGCCATCCATGCTCATGATAAGCTTTTGAGAGGCGTCTATTTTGTCGTGAAAAAACTGGCGCGCAGGCGGTATAGATTGTGCATAAGAAATGCCTGTTGCAAATAATGAG
Organism: Bacteroidota bacterium; assembly: GCA_023386235.1. GTDB lineage: Bacteria > Bacteroidota > Bacteroidia > Chitinophagales > Chitinophagaceae > Haoranjiania. Next base: position 6,673 of record JAEWKC010000038.1, read on the forward strand.
ATGATTCCTATAAGTAATTTTTTTCTGCAATTCATGATGTAAAACTAATTATTATCGGGCTAATTAACGCCCATTCGGTTATTTATTAACAAAAATTCAGCCAATTATGGGCTTAACAATTCCATAATATAGACTTCTTAAATTTGTAAAAGGTTAATGTTATTTTTGTGTAAACGATTTTATTATAATGGATAGCAAAAAACAAAGTATACTCATTGCAGATGATGAGCCTGATATATTGGAAATAATCAGCTACAACCTGTCAAAAGAAGGTTATGAAGTAATTACGGCCAAAGACGGAAATGAAGCTATTCGGTTGGCTGTAGAAAATAATCCGCAGCTGCTTATACTGGATATATTAATGCCGTACAAGAGTGGGATGGAAGTGTGCCAATATTTGCGTATGCAGCCCGAATTTAAAGAAACACTTATCATATTTCTTACGGCGCTAAACGATGAAGCCATACACGTAAGAGGATTAGAAAATGGAGCAGATGATTATATTACTAAACCAATAAGCCCTAAAGTATTGGTAAGTCGCGTAAATGCTCTTTTCAGAAGGTTGAAAAAGCAAGAAACCGTAATGGAAAATAAATTGCTGGAAATTGATAACGTAGTTATTGATCCTGTAAAATTTACGGTGAAGGTAGGAGATAACGAAGTGCTGTTGGCTAAAAAAGAATTTGAACTATTATATCTGCTGGCTTCCCAGCCCGGGCGTGTATTTTTAAGAAATGAAATATTAAATAAAGTATGGGGGGCAGATGTAATAGTGGGCGACCGCACCATAGATGTACATATTAGAAAAATAAGACAAAAAATGCAAATGGACTGTATCACTACAGTGAAAGGTGTAGGGTATAAGTTCGAACTTTGATAATCTAAGGATTTTCAATACTTTTGATTGTGCGTAAAAATTTATCTTCCGGAAGTTTGGCTGCGCTCTGTGCGCTGGTCATAGCCTTAGTGGCCTCTATTGGTTTTCAAGTTGTTGCTAAAAACTTGTTGTATTCAATTATTGCTTTCGCAGTTATATTCCTGCTAAGTTATTCGCTTTTTAGTTTGATGTTTAAGAGAATTATTTATCAGAAAATAAAACTTATTTACAAACTGATATATACTACTAAGGCAAGTAAAAGAGAAGAAACTTTTTATAGATATATATTGCCTGAAAAATCAATAGAAGAAACAGAAGAAGAAGTAAAGATCTGGGCAGAACAAAGAAATAATGAAATAGAATCTTTGCGCTCAATGGAAATTTACAGAAGAGAATTTCTTCAAAATTTTTCTCATGAAATAAAAACGCCGCTTTTTGCCGTTCAAGGTTATGTAGATATACTGCTGAATCATGAAAATGAGGACGAAAAAATGAGAGATAAGTTTCTGAAAAATGCCCATAAAAATATAGAGCGGATCGTATTGCTGATGAATGATATTGATGAAATTTCTAAACTGGAATCGGGTATTCAAAAAATGAACTATTCAAACTTCATTATTCAGAGCCTGATCAGAGAAGTTTTTGAAAGTTTATCTTTTCAAACTACCGAAAGAAATGTAAAATGCTCAATTAAAAAGAATTGCGAATCGCCGATAACCGTGTATGCCGATAAAGAAAAAATAAGACAAGTACTTATAAATTTGGTTATAAACGCAGTTAAGTACGGCAAAGAAAATGGAACTATTTTAGCAGGAATATATAAAACAGATGAAAACCATATTCTCGTAGAAATCACGGATGATGGGCCGGGAATAGCAGATGATCATATCAGCAGAATATTTGAAAGGTTTTACAGAACCGACAAGGCACGCACAAGAGAAAGAGGAGGTACGGGTCTTGGCTTATCTATTTGTAAACATATTATAGAAGCTCACGGGCAAACCATTCATGCCAGAAGTAAATTAGATGTAGGAACTACCGTAGGCTTTACCCTATCTGCTAAGAAATAAATCTAACATAAAAAACATGAAATAAATCATGTCTGCAATCGTTGCAATTTTTTTGTGACTATTGTTACATTTTGAATAAATTCTCCTTAAATTTGATAATTATTTTATTAATTCACTTTTAATTCATTAAAAATGTCTACTACAACAGAGAAGAAGAGTTATCTATTACCCATTATTATGATGATTGCTCTTTTTGGAATGATCTCATTCGTTACAGGGCTGGCCAATCCAATGGGTGTGATAGTAAAAAACCAGTTCAGCACATCCAACTTTATGTCCACATTGGGTTATCTGGCTAATTTTATTGCGTATGCATTTATGGGCTATCCGGCCGGTATGATGCTGCAAAAAATCGGTTATAAGAAAACAGCTCTTTGGGCTATTGCTATCGGCTTTTTAGGTGTTGGTATCATGTTCTTGTCTGGTCAGGCAGGAAGCTTTGTGGTTTATTTAATTGGTGCGTTTGTAGCCGGTTTCTCTATGTGTATGCTCAACACGGTTGTAAACCCTATGCTGAATACACTTGGCGGCGGTGGTAATAAAGGCAACCAGCTGATTCAGGTGGGTGGTTCTTTTAACTCTTTAATGGCAACCATAGTACCGGTTTTGGTGGGCTATCTTATTGGCAGCAATGTAGCTGACGCTAATATTAAAGATGCGTATCCGGCATTGTTCTTAGCAATGGGAATTTTCGCATTGGCGTTTATCGTATTATTTTTTGTAGCTATTCCTGAACCCAGCCTTTCAACCAATAAACAAAAAATAAAACACGAGCACAGCCCGTTTGCGTTTCGTCATTTCGTTTTAGGTGCGGTTGCTATATTTTTATATGTGGGTATTGAAGTAGGCATTCAAATGTTTATTAATCCGTATATGACGGGTTCCTCAGGAGAAGGAGGCTTGGAATATGATCCGACCATTGCCGGCTCAGTAGTGGGTACTTATTGGTTTTTAATGCTTATAGGTCGTTTAGTAGGTGCGTCGGTTGCAGCTAAAATGTCCAGTAAAACAATGTTGACCATAGTATCTTTAGTAGGAATCATCTTTGTTCTGGCTGCTATATTTACATCGGTTGATAGCAAAGTAAGCATGCCGGTATTCCAGTCTGATATTTCTTTTGGTATGGTTGAAATTCCTATGAGCATCATGTTCCTGGTATTGTGCGGCCTGTGTACATCTGTAATGTGGGGCGGCATCTTTAACCTTGCAGTAGAAGGCTTGGGCAAATATACAGAAGCGGCATCCGGCTTCTTTATGGTGATGGTTTGTGGTGGTGGTATTCTGCCTGCAATACAAGGGTTATTTGTAGATAAAGTAGGTTATATCAACAGCTATTGGGTTGTAATTATAGCGTTGGCATTCTTACTGTATTATGCATTGATAGGCTCTAGAAATGTAAATACGGATATTCCGGTAGATACGGTTTCTCCGTCTGTTCCCGCAGAAGAGCCTGTTGCTTAATTTTTTGAAATATTAAAATCTTATATAATTATGAATGTAGAAACAGTCAGAGCAAAATTTAAACAACATTTTGGCGAAGAAGGCGTGGTATATACTTCTCCGGGAAGAGTAAACCTTATTGGTGAGCATACCGACTACAATGGTAGCTTCGTATTTCCCGGCGCTATTGATAAAGGAATGATTGCCGAAATAAAGCTGAACGGTACAGATAAAGTAAAAGCATTCGCCATTGATTTAAATGAATCGGCAGAATTTGGGTTGAATGAGGAAGACATTCCTTCTCAAAGCTGGGCTAAATATATTTTTGGTGTTTGCCGCGAGATCATTAAAAGAGGCGGGAAGTTGGAAGGATTCAATACCGCTTTTGCTGGCGATGTGCCGTTGGGTGCGGGTATGAGCTCTTCCGCGGCTTTGGAAAGTATTTATGCTTTCGCGTTGAACGATATATTCAATTTAGGAATTGATAAATTTGAATTGGCAAGAATAGGTCAGGCTACAGAGCACAACTATGTAGGCGTTAAGTGCGGTATCATGGATCAGTTTGCTTCTATCTTTGGCAAAGAAGGTCATTTGATAAGACTGGATACAAAGAGCATGGAGTATGACTATTTTCCATTCGACCCTAAAGGATATAAACTGGTTTTGCTGGATACGGTTGTGAAGCATGAGCTGGCATCTTCTGCCTATAACAAACGCCGCGAATCCTGCGAAACAGCAGCGAAAGCCATTCACGATAATGGTAATCCTGATGTGGAATTCTTGCGCGACGCTACTGTGGAGCAATTAGACGCTGTAAAAGATAAAATCTCTGAAGAAGATTATATGCGCGCGAAATACGTGATTGAAGAAACACAACGCGTATATGATGTATCTGAAGCGCTGGAAAAAGGCGACTACGAAACCGTTGGCGACAGGATGTACAAAACGCATGAAGGCATGAGCAAATTGTATGAAGTAAGCTGCGAAGAGCTCGATTTCTTAAACGAAGAAGCTAAAAAACACGGCGTTACGGGTTCCCGCGTTATGGGTGGAGGCTTTGGCGGATGCACCATTAATTTAGTGAAAGATGAATTGTACGACAGCTTTATAGAAGAAGCTAAAAAATCTTTCAAAGAAAAATATGGTCACGAGCCTAAAGTATACGATGTAGTCATCAGTGACGGCGCCAGAAAACTGGCATAAACGTTTTTGATAATTTACTAAATTAGAAGAAGGATTCGCATAAAAACGAATCCTTCTTTTTGTGTTGACATACGATCAAATACAATCCCGTTATTTTGTAGTAAACACAATACTTAGGGGCAGCAAGCCTGTAATATAGGTTTGTAATTTTTTGCCTGCCGCATTGTAAATAATCACATTTCCTGAAGACTGATAGTCTCTGGCATCGGTAACCATGATGTTTCTTGTTAGAGGATCTACTGCCACTCCATAAGGCGATTGAATATTTTTTTCGGTGCCATCAGTAATGAAGCCTGCCCCCTCCGCTTTTCTTGTTTTAGTGTTGATTATATTAAAACTATGTACGGCTTCGAAAGTTACGGGTTTATACACAGTACCTATTATATAAACTGAATCGCCCGCAATGGTCATATTACTTACGGGAATATTAAAACTGTCTTTTACAATATTTTGTTTCGTATCTATAAAGTACAATTTCGGCACAATGTTGTTATAATTCCCTCTGTTGCTTACATACAGATTGTTTTCTTTGTCTTTTTTTATTTTATCAAGGTTTATGGCAACATCTATATTTTTTATTTTAGTGAAAGAATTTAAATTAATTACTGTAACAGTTCTTTCATAATTTTTAGCATCATAACCACCTGAGTTGGCTACGTAAAGCTGATCCCCAACTATTGCCAAACCTTCCGGCTGCCTGCCTACTTCAATAGTGCGTGTGGTGCTGAGCGTAGCCGTATCCATTTCTATTACCACACCATTTGCAGATGAGGCGTTCAGAGTATTGCCGTAAGCACTTACGTAAGCTTTATTTTTATGGAATGTAATATTTCTAACATTAGGAATAGTAACGACTTTAATACGTTTAGCGGTTATAGCATCTGCAATTTCCAGTTTATTGGAACCATTCATTATCACGTATAACTTACTACCGTATATAGCCATGTCGTTTCCTGTATCGCCCAGTACATCAGTGTTAGGGTTTGCTGCTTTAAAAATATTTCTTGCATAGACCGATGATGCATAATCGAAATAATCCAGTGAGGCATTGTTCTGGTTCATATTGCCTTGGTTTAGTAAATAGAAACCATTTGTAACAGGGATTGGTTGTGTGTTGTTGGGTATCTGGTCGTTTTTTCTACACGAAGCGATAACCACTAAAGATGCTAATAAGAATACAATGTTTTTGTTGTACATGATTAAATTATAGTTTGAATTGAATAATAAATTTAAAATTTCTTCCGGGCATTGGGTAGCTTTTCACCACTTCAAAATATTGATTGAATAAATTATTGATTGCTATTTCAATTTTTTGTTCAACATTATTCCATTTTAATTCTCTGCCTATTGATATATTGGTTGTATACCAGGGTTGCAAATAATTCTCTTGTATATTTTCCGGCGAAAAATATCTTTCTCCGGTGTAAATAAAACTGTAATGCATGTGCCATTTTTTATGGTTTAGCGCTCCATATACTGTACTGCTGTGGCGGGGCAGATAAGGTATTTGTTGTAAATATGTGTCGCTGCCTTTGGTGGTATTCAACGCCTTTTCGTATGTATAGTTTACATTGAAATTGATGAATGATTCCGCAGCTATTTTTTTATCTGCAGAAATATTGAGCTCCGCGCCACGAATGCTTACTTTGCCTAAATTCATCATTGTCCAGCGAAAAAGACTGGCCGATGGGAAACCAATAATTTTATTTGTTACCTCATTATAATAAATATTACTTGCAACGGTGATACTGTCAACCGGTATATTGTTTTTTTTTATCCAGCTAAAACCCGCGTTATATTGCTTTGCATATTCGGGTTCAAGATATCGGCTATTGTATAAAGTATAATACAAATCATTGAAAGTGGGTATCCGCAACGACTCTTTATAAGAAGCTCGTAAAGCGAATTGTGCATTGTAAAACGGTTTAAAAGAAATGCCGACAAAGGGCAACAGGCGTGTAATGTCTTCCTGCTGTATGCTCGAATTTATTTTATCTTTAACGTGCAAAAAATTAAGCGAGGCATTTATCTGCAGTTTTTGTAAACGAAAATAATGCGAATGAGAAGCGGAAAAATTATTTCTTTCAGGAAATAAAAAATTATCAATATCCGCATTTAAAGTAGTAAAAATATAATCGGTAGATAAACCCGTAGTCCACCATTTTTTTATGCTGAGTTTTTGTGCAACACTTGTATAAATTTCCTGCTGTATGTATGTATTCGTCAATATTCCGGAAGATGTAACTATCTCCGGGTCTCTGTATTTTGTATAATCATTGCTGTATTTGAAATGAGCGAGTAATGTATACTTTTTACCCAGTAACTTTTTATATTGAGTATGGGTGAAAAAGTTTTTGTCCCACAATTGTTGCGGATGATAAAACCGGTTAGACACCACGGCGCCCGGAAGTCCGCGCTGCGATTGATAGTAATAGATTTTTGTAAATGCTTCGGTGGTGCTGTCTTTTATTTTGAACAAGGCAGCTTCTGCGCGAACTGCGTCTATGCCGGCATTTTGTCTACTACCTGAAGTGTCAAAATCATTGGCACTATACTGAAATTGGTAGCGTCCATGAGCCTTTATCCATTCTGCATTTATCGAGAAAGATAATGTTGAGTCAATTTGTTGTTGCCATAAAACAGAAGGGTTTAATAACCCGAATGAACCGGTTTTAAACGTAGATTGCAAGTAATATTTTTTATTATTTTCAAAATTCGGAAGCCGCGTTTGCAATGATAGTATGTGCGAAAATGTGGCAGCGTACGCCGGCTGTAAAAGATAATCGTTTTGCCCGTGATATAAACTGATTTGCTGCACATTATCTAACGTGAATTTTCCTAAGTCTACCGTGCCGTTTTGCGCGTTAGCTAAGGCAATGCCGTCGTACAATACAGTTGTATGCTGCGAGCCCATGCCCCGCACATCAATTGTTTTTAAGCCTCCCATGCCGCCATAATCTTTTATCTGCGCACCTGAAAAATATCTTACGGCATCAGCAACGGAATAGCTATTTAATTGTTCTAACCGTTTGCCAGACAGGGTTTGCGAAGGAATAACCGTTGTGATTTGTGGCGACTGAATTTTTCCGGTTACTTCAATATCTTTCAATATTTCGTTGTAAACAGAATCTTGGGCATACAGCAAAACCGGTAAGAAACTTACCATCCATACAATTACAGCGTAGACCAGTCTTTTTACTATTAACATCCGATATCAGGTTTATCCTCTTCAGCTTTGGGAAAACTGCATACAAACTACAGAAGGATACATCCTGCAAGAATTTGTATTTCAGACTTTATTCCACGAAGCCAAAATAAATATGTTGCAAAGGCAGGTATCCTGACTTGTTCCCGTTTTTAAGCCTTCCCACCTCGTTTGCAGCGAGACAGTGGCATTTACATAAAAACGTTGTACAGAACTTACAGTAGCGGGCCTGTTCAGGTTTTGCACCTGATTCCCTTTTAATCAAAAAAATGAGTCATCACTTTTCTGAACCAATGCGGGGCGAAGATAAGGAAATCAAATAGAACTAGCGCAGCATTTTTATAATTATGTCCATTTCTTTTACAAGGTCTGATTCATTGGAGCCGTATCCTACTTTATTAAATTTAATATTACCATCTTTTCCAATGATTATTATTTCTGCATGCCAGGAAATGAAGCAATTTTATGTTGCCAAATAAGTTTTACATAAAATAATCTAAGTAAGTACAAGAGCCTCTAAGGTCTTTCACTGTTTTTGTATCGGCATATTCTTTTTTAAGCAACGAAAAATACTTGCTGAATTTATCCTGTTTTATATTTTTCCAATCATTTTTATCTTCATTATTGAGATATTCACTTCCGAAAAAAGCACTGTTTTTTTGATTGCTGAAATATTGATAAAATTTTCCCTGTTCAGCGCTGGCCATCTGAAAAATGATTCGCGCTTGCTGCTCTTTATCTTTTGAAGCTTTGAGTGCTTTTTGATAATAAAAAATAGAGATATCAAAATCGTCGGGTTCTATAAATGTACTACTGTAGAAATTTTTGTAGTAATAATGAAAGTTATCAATTGTATTTCCGAAATGGTATTTGGGCGAATTGGCATTATTAATATCCATTACAAACAATTCTCTGAAATATCCTAAAGCGCTGGTATTGTACAATACATTTCCAATCAACTGATTGGCATAAGCACCTTTTGCTGAGGCTTCGTTTCCTGCAGAACTTAAACGCAGCAAGGCTTCTACCAGTTCTGCCTTGTTCATTCTGCTTTTTATAAAAGGAAATATGGAAAGATCGGCAGCCTGCATGCTTACTTCGGGAGCGCTTTCATAACTTTCCCATACGTTGTGTCCAAACACAAGTGATGAAATATTATTGTAGCCGTTATACTCGTTTTCATTATATCTTTTTAGATAAATGTTATAGAAGGAGTCGCGGTATACATAATCCTTTCTGGGTATTCCCGAAAAGTTTTTCGCTTTCTCGTAATGTTTTTTTGCTTTTGCAAATTCTCCCATTCGCATAGCCCGGTCGCCAAATAGTACGTGAAAGAAAGCATCTACATCACCCACTGCATCAAAGTTTTGAGCGATTATTTTTTCAAAATTACTTTTATCTGCTTTATGATAAAACGCTTGCAGTTGTTCTGCCAGAACCAGGTTAGGATTGTATTGCAATTCAGATAACTGATTGTGCATTAAGAAAGACTTAGCATGTTCATTCTGTAAAATATATCGGTTAGCAAGAATGTCTTTGATAAATTCTGATGTGGTAGGATACAGCCCATAATTATATTCTTTATTTTCTTTTTCATTAGAAAAATAACTTCTGTATTTGCTGTAAAGTATTTTTTCAAAATCATTGTCAATAACCGGTTGAGCCACTATTTCGTTGAGCATTTGCATTTTGTTTATCTGTGCCAACAATTCCTTGTCATTAGTTTGTATGCCTGATAAAATTGCGTGGCTTGCTTTATGTTCTTTCTTTAAAAATTTGATATAGGCATTGGCTATTTCCCAAAAGGGCTCGGTTGATAATTTAGATGCTTGTATAATGGTGCTTTCCAAATCATTGATATAATCAGTTGTTTTAGTTTCCCAATGTAAGCCGTTGCTTTGCACAAATACCGGCATTCTTTTGTTTTTATTTTTGCAGTCATCATTATTGCAACTCATGTACAAAGGCAAATAGGAGCGCTCCAGTTGATTAATAGCTCTTGCGGTGAGTACCTGTAAGATATCGGAGTGCACATCGTTCTGCATCATTTTTTGAATGATCTCTACCGGATTTGTGAAATCGTTGTAAGCCAATAAGAAGTAGGTCATATTTTGCTCTTCTTTGGTCTTTGCTTTTTGCAATAGGCTGCTAAAGTCCTTGTCGTTAGTGAATTTCATAGAAACATACGCACTTTTTTTTCTAGTGTTGGAATGCGTAAAAACCTGGAAAAAATTCCAGTTGGCTTCATCTTGCATTTCTAATCCACTTTGCGCTCCGGCCATTTGATCCAGTGCCATGTAGTATACAGCATTTTTTGTATTATGAGGTTTTACATATTTTTCAAACGCGTCGATGGCCTGCTGATAATTTCTGTTGTAATGATTAAATCGTACCAACTGATAACCATAGCGCATTTTAATATCTTTGTTTTTAGCAGCATTATATAAAGATGTAAGTGCGGCGATGGTTTTATTGTAGTTGAGTGTGGATGCGTCGGGAGAAGTGCTGTCTCTGAAATAATATGAAAAATGAGCTGGTTGGGCATATTTAATGATCATATAAGGTTGTAAATACTTTGCCTGTATCAAATAATCTACGCCATCTTTAAAATCTTTGTATGGTTTTTCTCCTAACTTTTTTAATAGCTGATGCGTTGTGTTTCCTTTTTGTAAATTGTATAAATGCTTTATATCTACCAGGTTTACCAAGGCTTTTGTTTCTTCGTAATTTAATTTATTTTGAAAATATTTTTGCCACAGCTCAATATTTTCATCCGGTATTTTGTTGAAATCGGTTTTGTAAAAGGCTTCGGTATAAACGAGCAAAAAAGGTGTATATGCTTTGTTGGAAATTATTTCCTGGGTGAACAGATTGAAATATTCATAATCGGGATCATACCATCCGCAAGCGTCAGATTTGCTTATGCTTGTAATTAAGATAACAATTGATAAAAATGTTTTTCTCATACAAAATTGATTTTTAAAATTTCCTTTGTGCAATGAATCGCTCATCTAAATGATAGTACACGATGTTATAGTTTTTGATTTTATTTTTCAAAAATGTTTTGGCTTCACTTAGTTGTTGCTCAGATATTTCTTCCAGTTGCAACATAAATCCTTTACTCAAATATACATTAAAATAGAATCCGGCATTTAATACTTCAAAAGTGTTTTTATTTACTTGTTTAAAATTACTGCTTTTTATATCTTTTTCAGCAACGCCGTTGATCAACTTATGCTTGCCGACATGATTCGTGACTATCGCCCATGAATAAACAGGAAGAGCAATATCTATTTGCAAAGGGTATTTTTCTACATCGTTTAAATAATTTTTTAAAGTAGGAATATCAAGAATAGAGTTTTTATCATTTGTTTCTAAAGGAGAAGACGTTGCGTAACACATAAGATATACTTTCTTTACTGGCGGCACGCCGGTAGATGTTTTATGTTTTACCTGGTGCAATCGAAGTGTAGAAGTGATTTGCTGCTTACTGATCTTTTGCAGCTCTTGTAAAAAGGTAAAATAATTGTCTTTCGTTGTTTTTGTCCAGTCGCAGTCTATTTGTATTTCATCAGAATTATTTAATTGTAGTTCGGTGGTTTTTTTGTTGATTAGTGCATACACATTTTCAGCAAGGAATTTTATTTGTTGCTGTGTAACGTTGATAAAGCATTTGTTGGTAATATAAATTACGGGAACTATTTTTTTATTAATATTAAATGAAGTGTCTTTTGTAATTATGGCAACCGGTTGAAAGACAGTGTCTGTCTTATCTACATCAAAAAAGCGCACATAAATATAAGGTGAAGTAGATGCTTCTGCTACTTGTTTTTCTTTAGGAGTGAGCGAAAGATTTGTTCTCCAATAATAAAATGAGTAAGCTTTTTCATTTTGCTCTGTGCAGGAAAAGATCAAGCTAATGACAACAGTAAAAAGTAAATTTCTAACAGTTCTTATAGTGAATTGTGTATTCAATGACATGCTCGTATTTTAATTTTATAATAATAAAATTAACTAAAGTTTTTTGTTATAGATGTGAGATTATATTTTTTTAAGCTTACAATATCCTGTGTTTTTTCAAGACTTGTAATAAAGGAAGCGCCTGAAACTATTATCCGATAATGGTTTCAGGCGCTGGTCGATAAAAATTACAAATCAAATTTTATACCTTGGGCCAATGGTAATTGAGTAGAATAATTAATGGTATTGGTTTGTCTGCGCATATATGCTATCCATGCATCTGAACCGCTTTCTCTTCCGCCGCCGGTTTCTTTTTCGCCACCAAAAGCGCCTCCGATCTCCGCACCCGATGTGCCTATGTTTACATTGGCGATGCCACAGTCAGATCCGCTGACCGACAAGAAAAGTTCTGCTTCTCGTAAGTTGAGTGTCATAATGGCCGAAGATAATCCTTGCGGTACACCGTTTTGCATAGCGATGGCTTCTTCCAGGGTTTTATATTTCATCACGTAAAGCAACGGTGCAAAAGTTTCGTGCTGCACAATGGGGTAGTGGTTTTCTACTTCTGCGATGCATGGTTTTACATAGCATTTTGTAGGATACTCTTCTCCTGTAAGTCTGCTCCCCTCTACAAGTATTTTACCGCCTTGCTGCTTTATTTGTTCAATGCTGTGCAGATATTTACTTACCGCATCTTCATCAATAAGGGGTCCCATGTGTATGTCTTCTTTCAATGGATTGCCAATTTTTATTTGCTTATAGGCATTTGCCAGTTTTTCAATAAAGCTGTCATAAATATCTTCATGAATAATTAATCTGCGTGTAGAAGTACAGCGTTGTCCCGCTGTACCTAAAGCACCGAATACAGCACCTATTACCGACATTTCTATATCCGCTTCCTTTGAAATAATAATAGCGTTGTTACCACCTAACTCCAATAATGTTTTGCCTAATCTTTCTGCTACCGTGGCAGCTACTGCTTTGCCCATAGTTGTGCTGCCGGTAGCGGATATCAAAGGGAGCCTGTGGTCTTTAGCCATCCATTCACCCGCTTCTTTGCCGCCGATGACCAGGCTGCAAACTCCTTCCGGAATATCGTTTTGTTTAAAAACACTGGCAATAATATTTTGACAGGCAATAGCTGAAATAGGTGTTTTTTCTGAGGGCTTCCAAATGCTTACATTTCCGCAAACCATTGCTATGATTGAGTTCCAGCTCCATACTGCAACCGGGAAATTGAATGCGGAAATAATTCCTACAATCCCTACAGGATGCCATTGTTCGTACATACGATGCTGTGGTCTTTCTGAATGCATGGTAAGCCCGTAAAGCTGGCGCGATAAGCCCACTGCAAAGTCGCAGATATCAATCATTTCCTGTACTTCTCCCAAACCTTCCTGTAAACTTTTCCCCATTTCATAAGAAACTAATGTGCCCAGATCGGTTTTATGTTTGCGCAGTGCGTCGCCTATTTGCCTTGCCAAATCGCCGCGTTTGGGAGCGGGTACCTCGCGCCAGGCTTTAAATGCTTCCTGCGCTTTTTCTACCACAGCGTTATATACTTTCTTATCCACAGCGTTTACCTGCGCTATGGTATGGCCGTCAACAGGAGAAACGGAAACGATTTCTTCTCCATGCGTTGCACTCCATATACGTCCTGTGCTGGCTCCATGATTTTGATAGTTGATTGATAAATTTTTTAATACTTCTTTTATCATAATTCTTTTTTTATTTGTCGGTTTGTGAACGATAGGTACTTTCAAAAATCTTGTCGGCATTGCCTGCTTCAAAACCATCTCTTAAATGCTCTCTTTTTATTTGATCTTTGGGCAGATGTTTAAATTCGTCCAGCACCAGTCTTTCCGCAAACTCCACGTAGGAGCCGGAAATAAGTTTTGTTTCACCATTGGCAAATGAAGCTTCAATCATTTTGGCAACAGTAGAACTTTGTCTTAGCTTGCCATCCGGACTTACTTTTATTCTTCCGCCGGATGTATTGAGCTTAAAGCCGTTTTTTTCCAGAAAGTCATCAAACTTTTCCATGGTATTGTAGCCTTCGGGTAAATTATGTACGCTGATAGTGAAATGGTTGAGATAATAATGATTAAAAATCACCCATGACGCATACTCGCTTTCTTCAGCTAATTTTTCATAATCTTCTATGGTAGGTGTACGCCATAAACCTTTATGGAGGAAGGCATCCACGGCTTTTGCATCATCCAGATTCAAATCAAGTACGGGGTCTGATAATACCTCATCAGTATAGCTGCGAATAATTTTCTGTACATCATCACTTAAATCGTCAATGCGCAGTTCGCTTATAAAAATCCTGGGATGCTTATCGGTAGGAGGCGCGTACCAATAAGCGTTCAGCTTTTTTTGTTCAAAATATAAATAATCTTTTTTCGTGTATCCATAGTGCAAAAATATTTTCTCTAAAGATTGTATGCCCAGCTGCGGTACACCCATCGTTCTGAAAGCAATATGATCGTTTTCTATATCATCGTCTTTATTTATGATTTTCTCTTCAATCATTTTATTGATGATGGCTGAAACGTCCGGTACACGCTCTTTGTAGCGGGACATCAGCCCGTTTAAAACTTCGTCTAACATGATAAAAAGTTTTTTAAAGATTAAAAATGAATGTTGTGGTCGTAGTATTTTACAAAGTCGTTTACTTTGTATTCCTTGAAATCTACATCACCCTGCCTGATAAATCCTTTTTGCGGTAATTGTTTATTTACATGCAAATCTACCACCGCGCAAACAGAACCCGCAGTAGTCAGCTGTATGGCTGTGAAGTGCTTCTTATGTACATCCTGGCTGAATACTGTTCGCGTAAATATTTTTTCTATAAATTGCCCGTTCATTTCGCCCGAAACAGAGATAAATACCAAAACCATATCCTGATAACTGACCGGTATGCTTCTTTCAAAAATTTGTTTCAGGAGTTTAATATCATCTTTCAAATGAAAATCATTGAACAGAAGTTTGATAATGTCTAAATGACCTTTGTAGCGTATGGTTTTGTAATCAAGGTTTTGAACTCTTCCTTCCAGGAACTCCGCGAGATAGGCCAATCCGCCCGATGTGTTAAATGCCTCGTATTCCACCCCTTCCAGAATAAAGTTTTCATAACCTTCCAGCGCGGGCACTGTCATTTTTTCTCCATTTACAATAGCGTTGCATGGATGAATATATTCGTTTATCAATCCGTCGGTACTCCAGGTCAGGTTGTATTTTAATTTATTAGTTGGGAAGCGGGGAAGCGCGCCCACTCTTAGTTTTACGGTGTGCAGCTTTGCAAATTCTTTGGTAAGATCATGCGCTGCAATACCAATAAATCCGGGTGCTAAGCCACATTGAGGCATAAACGAAACCTCCGCGGTAGCAGCTATTTCTCTTATTGTATTGGTTACATTTACGTCTTCGGTCAAATCAAAATAATGCGTTTTAGTCAAAGCGGCTGTCTTTGCCACGTCTATATTGAGAAAATAAGGCAAAGCGCTAATCACGTACTCGTTCTTTTCTAACAGCTGTTTCAGCGCGTTGGTATCTTGTACGTTTAATTCTGTGGTTTCAATGCCGTCATTTTTAGCATTGTTTAATAATTGAGGATTATTGTCTGCTAGCAATACATTGTATTTTCCTGATTGTTTTAATAAATAAGCAATAGTTTCACCGATTTTTCCGGCTCCTATAACTAATATGTTAGTCATTATAGTGTATAAGTTTAAAAAGATTAGAGAATATGTATGTGGATCTGAACTTCCGGATGGAAGGGCAAAATACATCGGGCTATGGAATATGCGAGCTGGAACTCCTGAGGTAGGAGAGATAGGAAAGAAATATGTTTAGCAGTGCGTTCATGATAACGAATGTATGTAAAAATATTTAGGAATGAAAATATATTGAGAAATAAAATATTAAAATTATGTGCAATGATATTATATTATTAATTTTGAGTTATTCAATCATAAGAATTGGGCAGCGTGAAACATTTTGCGTTTATATTAATTTTAGTTGTTGTACTATTTTCCTGTAAAAAAACATTTACACCACCGCCGGAAGTAGTAAAACCTCCTGTTGCAGAAGATACTTCTAATCTTAAAAATTATACTAATAAAATCATCACGATAGTCAATTGGAATATTGAATGGTTTGGTTCATCAAATTTCTCAGGGAATTTGAATGTACAGGAAAACAATGCTTCTAAGATATTGAAATATCTTGACGCGGATCTGTATGGTATTTGCGAGGTGGTGGATACTGCCAGGTTTGGCAAAATGATCCGTTATACTTTTAGCAGTGATTACAACTACCGGATAACGCCCTATCCGAATGTTTCTCAGAAGATGGCTTTTGTTTACAACAGGCATATTTTCAGAAATGTAAAAACAAGAGCTTTTATGGGTTTGAGCACTTCGGCAGGAAGATATTTTGCATCGGGGAGGTTTCCTTTTTTACTGGAAGCAGATATGGTTGTAAACAATACAAGACAAAAGATTTCAGTTGTTTTGTTGCATGCTAAAGCAGGCGCCGATGTTCAGAGCTATACTAATCGGCTCAATGGTTCTGTTGAAATGAAAGATAGTTTAGACAGGTATTTTCAACAAAAAAATGTAGCGCTTATTGGTGATTTTAATGATCATTTGAATGGCAGCATTACTACCGGAAGAGTTTCGCCATATAAAAATTTTATTGATGATAAAACTTACCATGCTGTTACCTTTCCTTTAAATATACCCGGCTATAGCTCTACTATTACTTATCAAAACTCTGTGATAGACCAGCAGGTGAACAATGCCGGCTTTGCTGAATGGTATATGAATACTTCTGCTGCAATAAGAAAAGACGTAAAGAACGTTGTGCCCGATTTCGATGCCAGGAGTACATCAGATCACTACCCGGTTTCTTCCAGATACAATGTAAAAATTAAATAACTTCCGCGCCTCCCTTACCAAATATACGCATCAGTATTTCGGCGCCTGCATTGCTGGTGTTGGAGAAAAATAAATTTTCATTTACTACAACCGGCTTGCCTTCTGCGTTATAGGTATTTATTGTAGCTCTATATTTATTGCCTCTTTGCTCAAAATATACATCAGCTTTTGGGATTCCTTGTTTTTCAGACCAGTTTACATGTGCTTTTTTAATGTCTTTTACTACATTCTGAAGCATATCGTTATCGCTTCCGTGAATATGTAACTGCATAGATATTTCAATACCCGAAAAAGGAATTAATTCGGGGTAGGCGCTGTAAAGATCATTGCTGTAGGTATTATATTTTTCTGTAAAAATATTATTGGAAAGTATGGCGCCTTCATACAACCGGCCTATGTAGAGCTTTTCAAAAGTAGTATCTATAGCTACATTGTTGATGATTTTGTCGAAACTTTCTCTGGCTGTTTTTATTTTTCCGCCCCGCAATTGAAATTTGGCTTCAAAAAGCTTGAAGTACCTGTCAGCATTTTTACGAAGGTCGGTAATTTGATAATTTTTATATTTTTTTTCGAAATAAGAGGAGCTGAAATATTTGAGCAGATACCAGGCTTCGTCGTAGGTAGTGGTAGATTCGGAGCAAAACAAATCGTAAACCATTCTGTCTTTTTCAGGATTCTTAGCCAGCTGCGATGCCGTGTTGTATATCGTAATCCATTTTTCTATGCTGATAGAAAATATTTTCCACAAAGTTTTTAAAGAATACCACCAGCCTCTGTTTTGAAATTTTATTTTTTCAATTCGCCTGTCAATCAACTGCAATTTGAGGAGGTTGATGGTAAATTCATATTGCGCTTGTGTAAGCGTGGTGCCTATATGAACCTCATCAAAATTAATGGCTTTATTAAGCGCTATGCCACAGCTGTCTAACTGCCCATCGTATAAATAAGATCTTGCCAAAGCTATATTGTACCAGCCAAAGCCGGGTGTAGAGCCTTTGGCGGTGATGATTTCTTTATCCACCTTAATAGCTTCGCCGATCTTTCCGGAAAAAACATAGAGTTGCGGCAAGAAATAAAAGGGTTCCTGCAAACTATAATCTTCGGCATCTTCAATTGCCCGGTTGTAGTAATGATCTGCATCTGCAAAGTTTGCCAGTTCGTATTGCAGGCTTGCGTAGTTATTATCAGACATTACGCCATATTCGTTAAGTTGGGCGTAGTAATGCACGCTGCTGTCATAGCGTTTGTTGTATGAATGCAAAATAGCCAGGTTGTGGTAAATCCTTAGCTTATCTATCAGGTTGATTGATTCGCCAAACCATTCATCTGCCAAGGCTTTATTGGTTTCTGTGTAGTGCAAGCCTTCGTAACTTATCTGGTAAGCCGCCTGCTGATTGGCAGCAATATTGTTTTTTAAAAAAGGAAATTTCCTGGAAGTATAAAATCTGTTTCTATGGAATAGCCATGCGCGGTGAAAGTACTGGCCAAACGCATAATCTTCCAGATTGTCTACTTTGAAATTATATTTTTTTATATCATCTAATATTTGCACGGACGAGTCGGGCATATCTACATTGTCATACGAAGCTATCAGTGCATCTACAATAATCATTAGGTCGTGGAATCGTGTAATGTTTTTGCTGAGGTAGTCATAATTGGAAAACATATTGGCAAACACCTCGTCAAATTCTGTGGAAATAAGCTTGTAGGATTTCTGTAAGGGAAGTATGGCATTCTTGAAGCCAAGCGCGTCTGCACTTCTTTCGTATTTGTACATTCCTTCCAGCATCCAACCTACGTAATAAGTGCTGTCTAATCTTACAAACTCTTTGGCGCGGGGCAAAGTTTCTTCCGACTTTACATCAATGCCATATCTTTTAGCATCTATCTCATATCTGGCCTGTTCTTTTGATCTGCGTTGTGCAAAGGAATCAAAAGAAAAAAGCAGCAACATTAAAAAGGTAATGATACAACACTTAAAAACTATATGCAGCAATACTTTCATCATTAATTAATAGATAACTTGCCTAATCTATCCAACTCAATTTCAAGGTATCTGTCGGATAGTGTTTTGGCTATTTCTTTATTTCTGTAGATAATTCTGTGATTGAGTACGCTTGCTGATATTTGCTGTAAGTCGTCTTCTGTTACATATTCTCTTCCTTTAATCATTGCGTAGGCTTTCAGGCATTTGATCAACGTAATACCGCTACGTGTAGATGCACCTAATACAATATCTCTGTTGTTTCTGGTAGCTACTATCATATTGCGTACACTGCGTATTATTTCTTCATGTATAAATATTTTTTCAGCAAGATTTTGCATATCCAATATATCCTGCAAATTTAATACGCGCTCTATTTTTTGCTGGTTTCTTTCAATATCGAGATAGTCATTATATATGTTAAGCTCGGTATCTTCATTTACATAACCGAAATATATTTTCATAAAGAACCTGTCTAGCTGCGCTGCCGGCAGAGGATAAGTGCCTTCCATTTCCACCGGGTTTTGTGTAGCTATGGTAAAAAACATTTTTTCCAGGGGAAAAGTGGTATCGCCAATGGTTATCTGGTGTTCTGCCATGCATTCCAAAAGAGCGGATTGTACTTTAGGAGAAGCTCTGTTGATTTCATCGGCCAAAAGAATATTGCTGAATAAAGGCCCTTTTTTAAAAATAAAATCTTTTGACTGTTCATTAAATATATATGAACCTAACAGATCCATAGGCAGCAGATCGGGTGTAAACTGAATACGTTTAAAAACGGCATCGGTATCATCGCTGTCGCCCGAAATACTTTTGGCCAGTGTTTTTGCAAGAATTGTTTTTCCTGTACCGGGATTATCTTCTATAAGTATATGACCTTTGGCGAAAAGGGTTGTAAGAATAAGCTCTATTTGAAGTTTCTTTCCTTTTATAGCTTTGGCAATGTTGTTGACAAGGCTGTTTATTTTTTCATTGGCAAGCGATATATTGATATTTTGCGTAGTAGTTTCCTCCATAGTGGTGTGTATTTATAGTTTGCTTGTATTTTTAGTTTTTTACAAAGAAATGCAATGTCACGTAAACGTTTAAAAAATTATTTATTCTCTTTTTCAAAGGTATTTTTTCTCTTACATTCTGCATAAATGAATCGAAATGCTGAGCAATGAAATTCTTTTCGTCATTATTCAGGTTGCCATTACTATATTTCCATTTCTGATATATAGCAGTAAATTTTGCAAATTCAGTACCAAATATTTCATCTATGTTTTCGGCAAAGGTCAGCGGGCTGGTTTTATACCTGTAATAGCCCATTTGGTTAAGGTAATAAAGTATAGCCCTGTTTTGTTTGTGAACAGATTTTTTTACGTTCAGTAAATAATATAAGAAGATAAGAAAAGGCATAGCGGCCAGCAAAACCACTATAGCTACCAGGGTAAAAAGCAACAGGGTTAATATTTTTAGCCAGTTCAGTTCCTCATTAACTGCTGTTTTTTGCATTGGCAAAGGTTTTTCGGCTTCTTCTTTTTCAATGATTTTTATTTCATCTATAGGAATCAGCTGGGGCAGCTCAGCCAAAATTTCTTCTATTTTATCTCCGGCTGATGCTGATTTTCCGAGGTCGGGCTGAAAAGAAACCGCGGTTATGTGCATGTCGGGCTTCAAAGCATTGATGTCTACTACGGCAGTGTCGGTAATTATATTAGCTAAAGAAATGTCTGCACTGATGGTATAGTAGGTACTGTCTGTAAAATCTTTTTGATTAATAATGATTTTGTTGATATTGATTTCAGCGGTTTTATGCATGGTATCAACACTCATGATATGACCATCCGCTACAAAAGTGGCATCAGACATACCCAGCGGAGGTGTGCCGTCCGGCTTGGTAGATTGCGAAGCGTTTACATCAGGAATGGTGGTATCAAAATCAATCCAGCCGTAAGTAGGGAAAAAAACCTGTACCCACGCATGCGCCTGATCTTCATAAAACCAGTACCAGCCCTCATTTTTGCTGCTTCTGTCAATAGTTAAAAAACCGGCGGCTATTCTTGAAGGTATACCTAGTGATCTTAGTAAAAACAAAGTTGTGCCTGCAAAATAAGTACAATAGCCTTTTCTGTTTTCAAATAAAAAATAAGTAAGTCGGCTGGCGCTGGGCAAGCCGGGTACTCCCGGGTTATCGGAATAGCTGAATAGAGGCTGGCCAAATTCATCGGTTTGCAAATAAAAGTTTTTTATGGCATTTATTTTCTCAACAGGAGTCTGGGCGTTGGCGTGTACTACAATCTGGTTGGCAAGTGCAGCTATTTGATTAAAGCTTCCTGTTTTGGGTATCTGAGTATAGTAATCAATAAAGTCTTTGTCTATTAAAGAGTAGTTGGTATCAGCGCGCAAAATATCATCTCTTCTGCTTTGAAAGGCTTCTGTATCGGGGTCGCCACCGGAGTTGTATACAAAGTATATACTGTTGAGTTCGCTAACCCACATTTTGGCTTTATAAGCGCTCTTAAACTGTAGCCTGTTGTCCTTTGGTACAGATATGGGCTGGCAGAAGAAAGCGGTAGCCGGCGCCAGATATTCGTCTGGTGAAAGCATGGCCTTGTATATCTCCGCGGAAACTTCTTTTCTGCCCAGTGAAGACATGCTGTTTCTAATCACAGACGAGTCAATATCGGTAAAGTACAGGGGTATTTTAGAAGGGTCAGGTTTGTAAAGGTCGTCAAGCGGTATGTTATTATCCACCTCAAAGGTTTGTGTAATCGTATCGAACTTAGTGTAGTAATAAGAAGTGAAATACAACGGATTGGCGGTACCGTCTTCCAAAAAATTATCAAGATATGCTACAAATGCCAAACCTTTGCCACGGCTTAAGTTACCGGCCAGCTGTGTACTTTGCTTGTTTTCAATAGAGCCGTCGTTGTTTTGACGGGTCATGTTTTATTTATATTTAT
>JAEWKC010000023.1 GCA_023386235.1 Bacteroidota bacterium
GAAGTTGAATTTTGCACTTCCGTTGATACGAAGCCGTTCAGCCCGCCTATTGCCAATACGATGTTGTACGACGTAGTTATGTTTTGGGTTTTAGTCCAGCTAAATATTTTCGTATGTCATTTTCTAATTTATCCGGGTATTTGTACTCTAATTTTTTTGACAATTCAGTTCCTATTTCTGAAACTAAATCAGTCATTGAAAATAGAGCAGTCCAATTTTCCTTTATATCGCTCCCTGAAAATGTTTGTTCTGTTTTAGCCCACATTTCCTGGTTAAGATACTTTTTGAAAAGTCGTCCATATTTATTGGTCGTTATGTTCCAATTGTGTTCACTTGCAATGTGCCATTCAATTAAAGGAATTAAATATTCTGTGCGAATAACGGTTTCCGACATAAATTTCGCATAGAATATTTCATCTCTCACAAGACACTTTGCCACGTAAGTTGTGTCCCACCAAAAATCGTTTATTAGATTTTGAAACTCTTTTTCAGACGGTTTTTTGATAATGGAAATTTGATAAGTTGGTTTCAGCATTTGCTTTGTAATACCATCTTTATCAATTAAAATTTTATAACCAATATCCCAATCTTCTGGTAATTCTTTCTCTTGCGTTTCCTTTATAAATTTTGATTTGCTGTAAAGTTTAAAATCTACTTTCACACCGTCTTCATAAAGTAGCATTTTCATTGCGTGTTTATGGTTAAAACAACTTTCGTCTTCTTCAATCATAGCAATTGGATTTCCGAATTTAAGCGTCCAGCTTTTGTCTGAAATGTAATTTGTATTATCCTCAAAAACAAATTCAATGTCTAAATCACTAAATTCGTCAACAAGTGCTAAAGGATTTACAAGTGAACTTGTCAGAAGAAGAACTCTTACATCTTCGTTTTTCTCCGACCATTCTATAATTGTTCTTAACTTTTCTTCTCTGACTTTCATTTTGTTTGGTTCGGTTTTACTATGTCGTACAACGGGAAACGCATTGGCGAAGTGGCGGATAAATTGAACCGAAAGTTCAATTTAGCAGTGACGTAGCCGATGTGTTTCCACAGAAGCTAAATTATTAAAAAAAAGCTGAATGTGGGACACATTCGGCGGAATAAAAAGCACAAAAGTTGAATTTTGAACTTAACCCGCCATTTTGCCAATGCGATGTTATGTGTAGTTTTTTAGTATCTTTGTCAGATGAAATTATCAGATTAGCAAATTTACTTTACGCAACGTATAGGAAGAGAATAGTTTAGTATTATTCTTCGTTTCCTTATTGTCTCTTATTGTAAATTAAATATGTTAAATAATGAAAAATTACTTCGAAAGTCCTTTTAAAGGAAAAATAATCAAAGACCACATAACTAATCCCAATATAATTTCGGGTAAATATTCTTATTATTCTGGTTATTATCACGGTCATTCATTTGACGATTGTGCTCGTTATCTGTTTCCGGACAGGAATGATGTCGATAAACTAATTATCGGTTCTTATTGTTCAATAGGGAGCGGTGCAAGTTTCATAATGGCAGGTAATCAAGGTCATAAATATGATTGGATTTCCAGTTTTCCATTTTTTTATATGTCTGAATTTGATGTTTTCAGTAAAAGCCAAGATGGATTTCAAAAAGCAGGAGATACAGTTGTTGGGAATGATGTTTGGATTGGTAGTGAAGCTATGATAATGCCAGGAGTTCAGATAGGAGATGGAGCTGTTATTGGCAGTCGTGCTTTGGTTACAAAAGATGTTGAACCTTATTCAATTGTAGGGGGAAATCCAGCCAAATTGATAAAAAAGAGATTTAGTGATGATGACATCCAAAAATTGCAGGAAATGAAATGGTGGGAATGGGATGAAGAAACCCTTTTTGAAGCAATGCCAATTCTTTGTTCAAATAAAATCGATTTGTTGTACAAGTTTTTTAGAAAAATGAAATGATAAAAAGAAGGTTCCGAAATTCGGAGCCTTTTTGTTTTAACTGCGTTTGCGGCTAAAATTACACATAACGTTCCGCGTATATGATTAGGTGCGGATTGCGGGTTGCTTCCCTGTCGAAAAGCACCGAGGCTGATGCGGGAAATAATGCTGATTATCAGCACCGAAACCGCACTTAATTATATACGCTGTTGGCAACTGGGCTTTTTTACATCCAAATTCAGACTATTTATTTCTTCAAATTTAAAAAAATATTTCCTACCTTTGTGCGGTTATTTCCAATAAATTATACAACAAATGGCAAAGCCTTGGATAAAATAATAGGGTAATTCTCAAAATACCCACATTTTTTTAGATAGCTCTTCTCAGTGCTATCCATTTATTGTTGTATAATTTAATCAAGTTTATTTCATGGAGAACCAAAAATGGTTTAACACCTATATATTTATATGGGCTGGGCAATTTGTTTCAATGTTGACAAGTTATGCAGTCCAATTTGCTATTGTCATATGGCTTAGTCTGGAGTATCAATCCGCCGAGGTTTTAGCATATGCAGGTATAGCTGGAATGTTGCCACAAGCTATTATTGGCCCGTTAGCAGGGGTATATATAGACCGTACTAATCGAAAACGTATCATGATTCTTTCTGATACTTTCATTGCTGTATGTGCTATTGTCTTGATATTTATCCTTAACAAGGAAACGGTAAATCTTGTATGGATTTATATCATGTTAGGTTTACGTTCGGTTGGCAATGCCTTTCATTCACCGGCTCTACAAGCTTTGGCTCCGCTAATTGTGCCTAAAAAAGAATTGCTAAGAGTTGCTGGTATTAATCAAATGTTACATTCGATTTGTAGTATTGGTGGTCCTGCACTTGGTACAGTGGCAATTGCCATATTGCCTATTTCAAATGTTTTGTATCTTGATTTGATTGGAGCATTACTGGCAATTTCTTCGCTTATGATGGTAAGAATACCACAGACAATAAAAGGTTCTAAATTTTCTGTTCAGACAATATCAACCGAATTTATAGATGGGTTACATATCGTATCTAAAAATAGAGGTTTAAGTTACCTTTTTCTTTATGCCATGGCTATCACCTTTGTCATCATGCCTGCTGCAATTATGTTCCCACTACTGACAACAGGACATTATGGAGGAGGAAAATGGGAAATGGGCCTTGTTGAGATAGTTTGGGGGGGAGGCATGCTGATTGGTGGAGCTGTTTTAGGCTTGTTCAAAGTTGGGATGTCAAAGATTGTATTGGTTAATTCAATGTATATCATATTGGGGTTAACATTCCTTCTTAGCGGAGTTTTCCCAAAAGAATGGTTCATTGGATTTGTTCTGGTAACAGCAATTGGAGGTATTGGTTTATCTGTTTTTTATGCATGTTTTACTGCTATTGTCCAGATAACAGTAAAACCTGAAATGCTGGGACGAGTCTTTTCTCTTTATTACAGTTTGGCGGTATTGCCAAGTATAATCGGTTTATTGTTCACAGGCGTGATTGCAGAAAATATAGGTATAAACATCACTTTTATCATAAGTGGATGTTTGGCTATCGTTATCGGGTTGCTTTCGTATGGCTCTGAGAAACTTATGCAGTTAGGTAATAATTTAAAAAAATAAAACAAATGAAAAATACAGACATTCAGAAACTTGCAGAAAGACATGGTTTAATGCTTTCAGACAAGATGAAATTCAACGAAATGGGAATAGATTTCAAGGTTGGTTTTGCAACAGACAAAGATGAAAATCAATGGCTGTTGCGTATTCCCAGAAGACCCGATTTGGGTAAGCAGATTGCAAAGGAAAAACTAATTCTACAGTTAGTTTGCAAACATCTCACTGCGCAAGTTCCAGATTGGAAAATTGCGAACGAAGAGCTGGTAGCGTATCCATTATTGGATGGAAAACCCGCTTTGACTTATGATGCTGAAACTTATGAGGTTTCTTGGAATATGGATAAAGATAGTCCAAACTACATTCAGTCATTGGCTAAAATTTTGGTGCAACTCCATGCTATTCCGAAAGAAGAAGTTGTTCTGAATGGATTGGAAGTTACTACACCTGAAAGTCTGAGAAGCGAGATTTCCGAACGATTACGCTTGGTAAAATCCGAACTTGGCATAAGTAATGATTTAGAAAATCGTTACAAAAAGTGGTTGGATAATGATACACTGTGGCCGAACTTCACAAAATTCATTCATGGTGATTTGTATGCAGGACATATTCTAACATATGCCGATGGTAATGTATGTGGAATTATTGACTGGTCAACAGCCCGAATCAGTGATATTTCCCAAGATTTTTCGGGACATCTCACTGTTTTCGGAGAAGAAAGTCTCAAGTCTTTAATTTCAGAGTATGAAAAACAAGGTGGCAAAATATGGAATATGATTTTTGAGCAGGCCGTTGAGCGAGCTGCGGCTGCACCCTTGGCTTATGGTTATTTTGCTGTTGAAACACAGGATGAAGTCCATATAAACGGTGCTAAAGTCCAGTTAGGTGTTCAGCGATAATCGTGATTAACTTTTTATTATTTAGGGCTGGTCTTATTTTTTGACCAGTCCTTTTATTAATCGAAACTTAATCTTTTTTCCTGGGGTTGATGTGTGTCGCTCTTAGCCTTGTTGCCAACGGGCCGCGGCTTGGCGATAGTGGCGGATTAGAAAGCCAAAACTTTCAATCTTTCACTAACTTGAGCAACAGCTTTTTATTATTTACTAAATTAACAAAAAAGGAAATATAAAAAGCTGTTGCGA
>JAEWKC010000043.1 GCA_023386235.1 Bacteroidota bacterium
TCTTTGGGCCACTCTTTGGCATAGATAGCATTTTTAAACCCGGCTTTCTCAAACGCTTTCTGCCAGTCATCAACCCCTTTCATAAGATAAGGAACCCATTTAGGCGGGGTGGCCGGATCTATATAAAATACGATAGGCTTTTGTGGCTCTACCAGCTCTCCACGTTTCCAACGGAGCATATCCTGTGGCTTAGGCTCTAGTTTCCAGCGCACAATAAAGGTTTCATCTCTTACTCTTTGCTGATCGTCACTAAAGCGTGTATAGTTATCGGCAAAATAGCCAACACGCGGATCGAAGAGTCTACGCTTGGCAGGCGTTTTAGGTAAGAGCAAAAATGAATTGTTCAATTCTAAAGTTACCACACCTGCCGCTGAAGCCACATCAAAGTAGCTGCCGGTTTGAGGCGCGGAAGGTGTGAAGCTACGTGCATTGGAGTTGAACGTCTTCACTGTTTTTACTTCTACATTGATTGGGTATGCATTAATATTCTTAATGTAAGATCTGTCTGATACGATACCCGTTAAATTCACTCTTCTTTTCATACCCGCGCTAAGGCTTACGGGTACGTTATCGCCATTGAAAAAAGAGGTTACGTCTATAACGGTGGAATTTTTCCCGTACGCTTTTACCGGGAAAGCGGCTACTAACGGATTGGCGTTGGATAATTCCACCGCCTGGTATATATGCGTAGTGGAGTCCGCTACGGCTATGGTAGCTATTAGCTTCAGAAATATATTTTTATTCGGACCTTTTTCAAATTGTACCATTTGCTGATTGGCAACTTCTCCGCCATATACACCTGCGCCACCCGCCACTCTTGAAAAACGTGTAACCACCAGGATATCTCTGTTGAATATAGAATCCGCAATTTCAAAATACCATTTGTCATCTACCTTATGCACGGTAAACAATCCTTTTTTGGATATAGCGTCTTTGGTGATAATTTCATTGTACGGCTTAATGTCGTCTTTCTTTTTAGCTGTGTCTTTTGAAGGAGCCGCCTTAACCAGTACCGTATCTTTTTTAGGAGCCGGGGATACTGTGTCTTTAGGCATTGGCTTTATCGTATCGGGAGAAATAAACTGGGCGCTGGCAATAGCTACAATTAATAAGTTGAAAATAAAAAATAAAGTAAATCTACGCATAATTGAATATAAGTTTTTAATACTGCAAAATAAGAAAACGCAAATTTAAGTGAAACACGGGCATAAAAAAAGTTCTCTCATGGAAATGAGAGAACTATAACCCTAAAAACAACCAACATGAAAAAAATTATTAAGTAAAGTTAATGCTTTTTGAAATTACAAACCAAAAAACATTTTAATTTCTTTATTTTTATTGCATATTATGAAAAACCTTGCTTACATCATCATCTTGTTCTAACCTGTCTATCAACTTACTTATTTCTTCTGCCTGGGCATCATTTACAGGCACGGCAACCGTAGGGATCCATTCCAGTTCAGAGCTTAAAGGCGTAATGTTTTTTTCTTCCAATGCTTTTTGCAGATTACCAAAATCAGTAAAAGCACACCGCAGCACGATAACCGGCTGATCGTTTTCATCTACACTTTCGCCCACCTCTTCCAGGCCGGCATCTATCAGCTCCAATTCCAGCTCTTCTATATTCAGCCCCGCGGGATCCAATTTAAAAACACCCATTTTATTAAATTGAAAGCTCACGCTACCGTTGGTTCCTAAAGAACCTCCGCCTTTATTAAAATGCGAGCGTACGTTGGCAACCGTCCTGGTAGGATTATCAGTAGCGGTTTCTACAAGAATAGCAACGCCATGCGGACCATAGCCTTCGTATAAAACTTCGTCGTAGTTTTCGGTATCTTTTCCTAAAGCCTTTTTTATTGCGGCCTCTACCCTGTCTTTAGGCATATTTACGCTCTTGGCATTTTGTATGCAGCGTCTCAGGGCCGGGTTATTGTCCGGATCGCCACCTCCGGCTTTTACGGCAATGTTAATTTCCTTTCCAATTCTGGTGAATTGCTTTGCCATCCTGTCCCAGCGAGCAAACATAGTAGCCTTTCTAACTTCAAATATTCTTCCCATTGTAAAACTTTTGTGCCGCAAATTTAGGAAAATAAAACTATTAAATCACCGCTATATAAGGGAAGTGATAATTTTTTATTAGAGCTTTACTATTTTTCTAATCATAAAGCCACAGGCTGTTTTTTCTAAATCCAATTTTGAAAAAATCCGCTTTTTTTTCGGAACTTCGGCAAGTACAACTTTTGTGTGCAATTAAAGCAAACGCCTCGTAAACAATCAAAAAAATGTCAAAAAAAATAAACGTTCCAAAGGGTAATCACATTATAAATGCTCTTATTGCAACGAAAGACACACGGACTTTGATATATTTTCTTGAAAAAGTCTTTGACGCTAAAGAAGACAAAAATGCTTTTGCGATTAGCGAAACGGATGGAAAAGTATTTAACAGCAGCGTAACCATCGGAGATACTTCAATGATAATCTTTGATCGAAAAGACGGCTGGAAACATACGCCCTCACTATTGCAAGTGTATGTAAACAACATTGACGAGAAACTTGAAACTGCCGAAAAACTTGGTGCGACAATCGCCACAAAACCGACCGACTTTTATGGAGGCAAACTGGCTCGTTTCATCGACCCTCAAGGAAATTTATGGTGGTTGTTTGAGCTCGGAGAAATTGACCAGTCGGATTGGGAATCTTCCGAAGAAACTTATGACGAAGAAAATACAGAATGGTCCGCAGACAGCGACCCTGATATGACCTATATCCACGATTCACTGGTAGAAGCAATGAAAAAACTGAACGAATTTGAATAATGGACAGTTTCAACGCTAAATTGGAAATAATTTTAGGAAATCCATTTGTTTATTTGCCAACAGAAGTTCTTGAAATTTTTTTTCGGCAAGCAAATAAAACGAAAGTACATATTCCCGTAAAAGGAGCGATAAACGGCAAACCATTTCAGCAGACTTTGGTAAAGTATAGTGGGAACTGGAGATTGTACATCAATATGGTAATGCTCAAAAATTCGCCTAAAAGAATTGGAGAGAAAATTGAGGTGGAAATCGAATTTGACCCTAGCGACAAAACAATCGAAACGCACCCAAAATTAAGCAAAGCATTAGTTAAAAACAAAGACGCGAAAGAAGTTTTCGAAAAATTACCGCCTTCAAGACAGAAGGAAATAGTAAGGTATATTTCATACTTAAAAATAGAAGAAAGCATTGACAGGAATGTGGAGAGAGCGATAAACTTTCTACTTGGAAAAGCACGATTTGTTGGACGAGAAAACCCTTGAGAGTAAATAACTGTATACATGGGTTTTGCAAGATGCGGCTGAAGGAATCTTTAGAAAAGTTTTTGCCGGAGATTGGTTAAACTTTAGAAGTCGGTTTACAGTAGCTCGCACCTCAACGAAGAAATAAAAAACCACAGATAATAACAGCCGCTGAAACACGCGTAGCAAGCTATACATCAGCACAGGATGTAACCGTGCACTATATAAAACTACATATGAATAAATTATGAAAACTACACCGGCACACGATGAGCGTATCGCAAAAATGACTTTCGCTTCGGTATATCCGCATTATATGGCCAAAGTGGAAAAGAAAGGCAGAACAAGAGAAGAACTGCACCAGGTAATTGAATGGCTTACCGGCTTTAATGATAAAGAATTGCAGGAACAGATTGACAAAAAAGCCACTTTTGAAACTTTTTTTAATGAGGCAAAACTAAACGCTGACGCACATTTGATAACAGGTGTGATCTGTGGCTACCGGGTAGAAGAAATTGAAAATCCTCTGACCAAACAAGTAAGGTATTTAGACAAGCTGGTAGATGAACTGGCGAAGGGCAAGAAACTGGAAAAAATAATAAGGTCGGCTTAAATGTAAAAACTAAGACAATATTTTACAGTACAGAAACAACTCATTATTATATTTTCTGACAAATTTCTATTGAACATAAAATATATAATTATTTTCAGAGCAATGCCTTAGAAAACCTATTTCTCATCCTTAGAACATCGAATACTGTAAGATGGCTTTTGCCTATATTTGAAATTTTGTAAGAAGAAAACTAAATTTTTACAGCTTAATTGTAATCGTTATTACTTAATCTAACTCATGAAAAATCACATTATGCAATGGCAATATCCAACACTTCCTTCATGTTTTTTACATAATGAAATTTCATGCCTTTTATAAAATCCTGCTCTATTTCTTTTACATCTTTTTCATTGAGGTAGCACATGATTATTTCCTTGATGCCTGCCCGCTTGGCAGCCAGTACTTTTTCTTTAATGCCTCCTACCGGCAGCACCTGTCCTCTTAATGTAATTTCGCCAGTCATGGCTACATGCGATCTTATTTTTTTATTCATAAATGCCGAAGCAATGGCCGACATCATGGTGATGCCTGCACTGGGTCCGTCTTTGGGCACAGCGCCTTCGGGCACATGTATGTGTAAGTTTTTGTTTTCAAAATCCTCAGTCTTAATGCCCAAGGTTTCACCGTTTGCTCTTATATAGGTAAGCGCGGTTGTAGCACTCTCTTTCATTACGTCTCCAAGGTTCCCCGTTAATTTCAATTCACCTTTTCCTTTGCTTATAAGCGCTTCTATAAATAAAATGTCGCCGCCCACATACGTCCAGGCCAAGCCTACAGCCACGCCGGGCATATTGGCGTTTTTATAAATTTCATTGGTATATTTTTCATTGCCCAGAATTTCTTCAATCATTTCTGTAGTTACAGTAGTCGGTACTTTATTAGTAGTAGCATAGGTTTTGGCCATGTTGCGCATTACCGATGCTATTTGCCTGTCCAGCTCTCTCACCCCGCTTTCTCTTGTATAGCTTGATATTAATTTATGAATAGCCTTGTCAGGAAACCTGAATTTCAACTTATCTAAGCCATGGGCTTCTTTTTGTTTGGGTATCAAATGTCTTTTAGCGATCTCTACTTTTTCCTCCACAGCGTAACCGCTCAGTTCTATTATTTCCAGCCTGTCTCGCAAAGCCGGCTGAATATTTTGCAGACTATTGGCGGTAGCTATGAATAGTACTTTACTAAGATCATATTCCAGTTCTAAATAATTATCGTAGAATGTGCTATTTTGCTCAGGATCAAGCACTTCTAGCATAGCAGATGAAGGATCACCTCTAAAATCATTGCCTATTTTGTCTATCTCATCCAAGATCATGACAGGATTAGATGAGTTAACTTTCTTAATGTTTTGCAATATTCTTCCAGGCATGGCACCGATGTAGGTTTTACGGTGTCCGCGAATTTCACTTTCATCATGCAAACCGCCCAGACTTATCCTGGAATATTTTCGGCCAATGGCGTGCGCAATGCTTTTGCCTAAAGAAGTTTTACCAATACCCGGAGGCCCCACAAAGCACAAAATCGGGCTTTTCATATCGCCCTTCAACTTTAAAACAGCCAGATATTCCAAAATTCTCTCTTTAATATTTTTCATCCCAAAATGCTCGTTATCAAGAACTTGTTGAGCATTATTCAAGTTATAATTATCCACCGTTTGTTCATCCCATGGCAATGACAGCATAAAATCAAGATGATTCAATACTACCGAATAATCCGGTGTACTCGGATGCATACGCTCCAGTTTCTCTATCTGACTTTGAAAAAGATCGGCAGCGGCTTTAGGCCATTTTTTTGCTTCGGACTTCTTTTTCAATTCACTTACCTCTCTTTCATTATCGCCACCAAGTTCTTCCTTTATACTTTTTAGCTGCTGTTGCAAAAAGTATTCCCTCTGTTGTTTGTCAATTTCTGTTTTTGCCTTATTGGTAACTTTGTTTTTTAACTCAACAAAATGTAGTTCTTTGTGTAGCAGCTCAATTAATTTTTTTACTTTATTTTCTATTGAATCATACTCCAGAAGTTTTTGTTTTTCAATTAGATCCATTGATAAATTGCTGGATATAAAATTGATTAAAAACGGGGTTTGTTCTATATTCTGGAGAATTACAGCAGCTTCCGGCGGCATATTGGGAGACATTTGAATAATCTGCGTAGCCAGATCTTTTATACTGCTGATGTGCGCATTGAAATTATCATCTGTAGGAAATTCAGCGTCGTTCAGTGTAATAACATTCGCCCTGAAATAAGGATCATCCTGTGTAATTTGTTGTATTTCAAATCTTTTTTTACCTTGGATAATTACAGTAGTACCGCCGTCAGGCATTTTTATCAGTTTCACTATTTTAGCAAAAGTACCTACTTTGGCTAAATCCTGTGTAGCCGGTTCATCTATGTTGGCGTCGGTTTGCGCCACTACGCCCAAAAGCTTATCACCTTTATAAGCATCATTAACCGCCAATATACTTTTTTCCCTGCCTACGGTAATTGGAATAACCACACCGGGAAACAGTACCGTATTTCTTAAAGGTAAAATAATGGTATTATCGGGGTAAACGGCGTTTTTATCATTCTCATCATTTTCATTCATAGGAAAGATTGGCAAAAAATCCCCCTCCTCACGTGAATCTAAAAAATATTTAATCATAGTATAATTCTAAATCGTAAAAAATTGCATTAGAGTAAAGAGGTGTTCAATAAAAATGCCAAAGGAAAATTGCTTTCAAACTACAACAAATTGTCTTGTTTTATACAGGTATACTTGACGAATTGTCCGATTAGGGAAACACTTTAATGACTTTTACGAACCTTTTCTGATAATAATCATTCAAAGGCGTAATGACCACGCTGTATGCCTTACCTGATGTAGAGTGAATAAAACGCAAAGAATCGGAATTGTCTACCACAATACCCATATGCCCTACTGACCTTGTGGTATAAGATGAGTCTGATTCTGTACCGGTAAAAAGTATCAGGTCGCCGCTTTTGGCCAGATCGGCGGGGACTTCTGTACCTACATTTGTAAAATCAATGGATGACCGAGGAACAGCAATATTAAATTTATTAAAAACATGGGTAATAAAACCCGAACAGTCGAATCCTTCTTTAGGATCGGAAGAGGCGTATTTATAAGGTACACCAATCAATTTTTTGGCATAATCTACCAATTGCGCGGGATTCACATTTTTTGTATCCACACTGGTAGACGGACTCAGTATGGCTACCGCCGAAGTATCTACTACAAAAGTATCTATATCTGTCAACAATTGAGAGGAATCGAACGCAGGTAAGCTATCTGCAAACATTGTAGAGTCGGCATTTGTAGGATACGTATTAGCGCTATCCAGCAATATGCCGAGATAGTCGCAGGACGACAATCCTATGATTACAAGAATGTATAGCAGTACTTTTTTCAATTGAGAAATAAAGATACTAAATAAAATGCTACGCTGTATAATCTGTTACCAATTCCAACAAACGGAATTGATTAGCGGCTCTAAAGAAATTTTGTTCGGGGTATTCTGTTTTGTAATACACATCATTATTCAGATAATCTGTAAGGAAACGCAGCGATTGCATATAAACAATCACCTTACCTGCCATGTCAATCTCTTCTTTTTCTCTTTCCGTGAGCTCGTCATTCATGGAGGTAAGATAGCTCTCCTTAATGCCTTCGTAGAAATCTTTTCTCAGCTCTATCTTATCAATTTCCTGTGAACCTTCCGGCAGGCTGGGTGTCATAGAGCGGATCATATCACCAATGTCTGAGAAAAAATAACCATTTTGTGTAGTGTCGAGGTCAACGGGACAAATGATGGATTTAGTGCTTTTATCAAAAAGGATATTGGCTATTTTACAATCGTGGTGCAGTATATGCAAAGGATAATTTTCTTTATCGTTGCTCAATTGATTGTAATAATCTACCAGGTATTTGTGCTTGTCGGCCTTCTCTATTAACTCTTTAGCTTTTTCTTTTCTTTCTTCCGTTGCAGAAGCCAAGCTTTCCTGAAACTGCTGGTACCTCCAGGCCAGGTCATGAAATCCGGGCAGCACATTACGAATTTTAGCGGTATCCAAACCTTTTAAGTCATTGGAGAATTTACCGAAGCACTCTGCTACCAGCGCGGCCTCTTGTACGGTAGAGGAACTCAGCGGACTGTAGGAATCCGGAATGTATTGAAACATGCGCCACACGCCGCCGTCAGCATCCTGATACAACAAATCTCCATCTGCGGTTTTAATGATTTCCGGCAAATCAAAGCTGTTTTTATTTTTAAGATGCTCTTCTATCAGCGAATAATTTTCCTGGATGGCCTGCGGATCTTTAAACACATTGGTGTTGATTTTTTGCAAAAGATACTTTTCGCCATTCTCTTTGGTTACAATATACGTAGAATTGATAAGTCCGGTTGTCAAGGGTTGCGCTTCAATCTCGCCTAAATTAAAAGCCTCTCGGATAGAATTGTTGATCATTTGTTACTTTTTAAAAACTACCTTCAAAGGTAAACCATTTGCAACAAAATATATGAGTTATGCAACCGGGTCAAACAAACGTGTGCAATACTTGGGAAGAATAAAATATTTTTTTTGGAGATAAAAAAAAAGAAGCTTAGTTTTGCACTCCCTTTTCGGGGTGTAGCGTAGCCCGGTATCGCGCCTGGTTTGGGACCAGGAGGTCGTAGGTTCGAATCCTGCCACCCCGACCACACTTACACTAAGTAAGGTCAAAAACCCTCAAATTCTATGAATTTGAGGGTTTATTGTTTTATATCATATCAAGAAACCCCAAAGAATATCAAGGTAAATGTGAGTTAAACGGTGAGTCATTTTAAGTTTTAAATTTACTCACCGAATAGCTTATAAATAACTGTAAATCACTTATTTAATACATTTATTTTGATGCTATTTATAATTGTTTGACTTCTTCACTTCATTCCATTGAATGGTTGGAATGCGAGAACTACTCCAAAGTGTATGAGTTGAACATAAAATAAATGGATATGAAAAGTAAAAACACCTTTGGGATTCAATTCGTGTTGCGGTTACCCAAAAACAAGAAAGACGAGATGGCCGTTGTTTATGCAAGAATTACAGTAAACGGTCGCAGAGCTGAAATTTCCTTAAAAAGTAAAGTGTCAATTAATAATTGGGATGAAGCAAAAGGAAGAGCAAAAGGAAAGCGAGAAGAAATCATAAAATTGAACAGCCACATGGAGCAAGTGCGCTCGTTAATTTTTGATGGTTACCAAGAATTGATACAGCAGAACAAATCGGTTTCCGTGGATGCCGTTAAAGCCAAGTACCTTGGTGAAGATATAGAAGAAACGATGACTTTATTAAAGGTTATTGAATATCATAGGCAAGTTGCAGCTACAAAACTTGCACCAGGTACCATGAAGAATTATCATACTACCGAAAGTTATCTCAAAAAGTTTATTAAACATCAATATCGTAAAAACGATATAATGCTGGAAGAACTCAATTATAAGTTCATTCTTGATTTCGAAAATTTCCTCATTAATTATGAGTCGACCGATCATCACAAATCCCTTAATAATAATGGGGTGATGAAACATATGGAACGTTTACGCAAAATGGTAAATATGGCTGTTATGATGGACTGGTTAGACAAGGATCCATTCTCCAAGTATAAGCTCCATTTCGATAAAGTAGAACGAGGGCACCTCTCTAAAGAGGAATTAAAGGTATTGAGTGAAAAATACTTTAAAATCGAACGATTACAAGCTGTACTTGATATGTTCCTGTTTAGTTGTTATACAGGGCTTGCTTATATAGATATATTCAATCTAACCAAAGAGAACATAATTAAAGGGATAGATAGTAGAGATTGGGTTAAAACTAATCGACAAAAAACGAATATAATAGTTAGGATTCCTCTTTTGCCAGAGGCAGTAAACTTGATTAAGAAATATAATGACCATCCTGTAGCGGTTGGAAAAGGTACCCTTTTCCCAGTTATTTCTAATCAACGAATGAATGGCTACTTAAAGGAGATTGCTGAAATCTGTGGGATAGATAAAAATTTTACCTTTCACCTTGCAAGACATACTTTTGCTACAACTGTGACTTTGAGTAATGGTGTACCGATAGAATCAGTAAGCAAAATGCTCGGACATACTTCTATTCGTACCACTCAGATTTATGCAAAGGTAGTGGAACATAAACTTAGCGAGGATATGCAAAATTTACGGAAAAGGATGGTTGCTAAAAATTGATTTGCAGATGTTAAGCTGCCTTTTAGAGCCAAAGGCTACCAATAGGTGCCATATTATGATGTTCAGTTTAAAAGTTTTGTTCATTTGGATTCATTATGGCATGATTTAGTATTAAGTACTTGTCTTTTGCCTTCGTGATAGAACTGGATTTTAATAAAAAAAAAAGAACACATGAAAGTTGAGCTTATTACACGGGAAGATTTGGAGAACTTTAAAAAAGAACTTTTGCAAGAAATTAGAAGAAGTACGCCGCACCCTAGAAAACCAGGACAAGAACCAAAGGAATGGTTGAAAAGCTATGAGGTGCGAAAATTATTAGGGATTTCGGCAGGTACACTCCAAAACCTTCGATTAAATGAAACATTGCCCTATACAAAAATAGGTGGATTGATGTATTATCGCTATGAAGATATTAGGAAATTAATGGATGGAGTTGATAGAAGTTAGAATATTAAGAAAGATAAAAAAAGCAGGATTTCACGTCCTGCTTTTTTTATGCCCTTATTTTTAATCCTCAAAGCACATTTAATATTCCACTGCAAATTCATGGCGCATAAAATAGCTTTGATTGGACTTTTAGATAAAGAATATTGAAGAAAACGCCTCCCGGTACCCAATTCAATATTTTCTTCAAAACCCTTTCTTATCGGTTCTTTAACCGATATACTTCAGAAAGATTTACTAAGCAGGATTTAGAGTTCCTGCCTTTTTCTACAACTATATTTTTTATAGCCAAAGCACACTTACACACCCTGCACTTTTTCTGGCGTTGTAAAAGAGCTTTTGGCTATTTATGAAACAGAAATTTGAAAATGTACCTCCGATCTATTTTCTAATCACCTCCATTTTTCAAACTTCTCTTTTAGGCTTCTACAGCCTAGCATTATGCAATAAAAATTAGAATAGAATATTTCCACAATCAACCGGTAAAAAGGCAGCCAATGTACGGCGGTCACCCCTCGCTCATATCCAGCCAAAAGACTACGGCATAAGCGGTTTCCTCCCTGAAGGTGCCCTCCAATTATTCCGTTTCCTTTTGGTTTTTCGCTTTGCCCGCTTGGATTATCTGCTTTCTTTTTTCCGGTTTTTCTTTTGGAAAAATTTATGCGAAGCGAGGCGGAGCAAACCACAACAAGAAGCAGGAAACGAGAAAAACGAACGTAACAAAATGTCAAATTTTTAAAACAGAACGATTATGAACATCACAGGCAGACTGACAAGAAATGCGGAAGTAGGCACATTGTCGAACGAAAAACAGGTAGTAAACTTTTCAGTAGCAGTAAATGACGGCTACCGCAACAAACAGGGCGAACGAGTAGAGCAAACGACCTACTTCGATTGTGCCTATTGGATAACCCCCAACGTGGCAAAGCTACTGACAAAAGGCACTTTGGTAGAACTCACAGGCAGGGTAAGTACACGAGCGTGGGTAAGCAAAGACGGAGAAGCAAGGGCAGGTCTGAATTTCCATACCTCAAACATCAAACTGCACGGAGGTAGCAGGAGAGCCGAAACCGTACAGGCTACTGCACAATCAGAAAGCAACGGTACAGCAGGACAAGACACGGAGGACGACCTCCCATTTTAATCAAGAACATTCATTCATTTTTTAACATCAAAATTTTAAGCATTATGGCACACAACATCAATTTCAACGAGAGAACAGGAAAGTACAGTTTCTTTACAGTACAGCAAAAAGCGTGGCACGGATTAGGACAGGTTGTCGAACAATACCCGACAAGCGAGGAAGCTATTAAACACGCAGGGTTAGACTATGAAGTCGT
Source organism: Bacteroidota bacterium (assembly GCA_023386235.1). Lineage (GTDB taxonomy): Bacteria > Bacteroidota > Bacteroidia > Chitinophagales > Chitinophagaceae > Haoranjiania. Next base: position 11,905 of record JAEWKC010000043.1, read on the forward strand.
AAAATCCCCACTATTTACCAAAGGTTCGGGCATTATCGAAACTGAACAAGGTATTGAGATAGGCAGTAACGAGTTGGAAGTACCTAACTATTTCGCAAACATACGCACCGATAACAATGCGGTATTAGGCGTAGTTGGTAAGGATTACCACATCGTACAAAACCGTGAAGCGTTTAATTTCTTTGATGCCATTGTAGGCGGTGGCGACGGTATTCTCTACGAAACCGCAGGAGCATTGGGCAAAGGAGAACGTATTTTTATCACAGCCAAACTCCCCGACTATATCCGAGTAGGCAAAGGCGATGATGTAACCGAAAAATACATCTTCCTAACCACTTCACACGATGGCAGTGGAAGTATAACAGCCGCATTTACTCCTATCCGTATCGTTTGTCAAAATACCCTTAACGCTTCGTTACGTAGTATGACCAATGTAGTCCGTATCAAACACACTTCGGGAGCAAAACAACGTATCGAGAACGCTCACAAGATTATGGGACTTGCCAACACATTGAGCAACCAATTAGAGGGCATTTTCAACGAGTGGACAAAGGTAAAGGTAACAGACCGAGAGGTAAGAAAGCTAATCCAATTGGCACTTTGCCCGAATAAGGAAACGCTTGACCTACTCAAAAAAGGTGCGGAAGATGAAGTTTCCACCGTGTTTAAAAATGTCGTTGATGACGCTTTCGGCTATGCAATGATGAGCGACACACAGCAAATGGACACAACCAAAGGCACATTGTTCGGAGCGTACAATGCTGTTACAGGCTACTATCAGAACGTAAAAAAATACAATAATGACGAAGCCAAGTTACAGAATATTGTATTGGGTGGTACTGCACAACGCAAATCACAGAAAGCATTTGACTTGTGTACTGCCTTTGCTTCGGACGGTGCGGAAATCCTAACACTTAATTAAATAACCACAGGCTACCGCCTTAATCGGTGGTAGCCTACTATAAAACAACAGTAATGAAAGTAGAAACATTTATAGCAACCATAAAGCACAACAACGGAACAGTAAACCTCAAAGTGGTATCACTAAATGGTAAGCAGGGAGCGATACAGCAGATAACAACCGTAGAGGGTTGCCCCGAATGTGCCATTACGGAAATAGTAAAGATTGATAACGACACAAATTAGTGAGAAATGAAGACAACATCAAAGACCGAAGCGAAGCAGTTGGCAAAAGCATACAGCCATAATAAAGAGTACAAAGACGTGGCTTTATACATCATCTACTGTAACCGAACAGAACTATACTATGTAGATACAAACAGCCTAATAAGGCTTTGGGAACAACTAATCGGCTACTATGTAAACGGAGTTTATACTTCCGAAAAATCACATTCATAACCTTTAAGCGAGTATAATGAAAACGAAAGCAATAGCCACAAAGTTTGTCCGCCACGAAGTACCCGAACTGGAAACGCTGAAATCTTCAAAGGTCTATCAGTTAAGGGAAAAACTGAACAAAGGCGAGAAATTGAGCCGAGCCGAAAAAAATTGGATTGCGGAAGCAGTAAACCGTAATGCGTTTTTCAGAAAAGCCGTACCCCTTATGGGTTATCGGTTTGGGTTTGAGGATATTTTAAAAGCCTATGTAGTAAAACAGTACGACAGTTGGCAGGAATACAATGCCCCTGATAAAACGAGCCTACGAAGTTTCATTTATGGCAGGATTGACCAAATAGCGGAAATCAGTAAATAACATTTAAAAGCAATCAAAGATGAAAACAACAGATAAAAACATCGAAGAAACAGAGTTAGAAAGGCTTTGCAGGGAGCGTTTTCAGCACCTAACAAATGAACAGCTTGTAGCAAGGGTAAACGGTCTGCCCGACTTTGGTTGGGATGATGAGGGTGTAGAATTACAAAGACGGCACAGAGTTTCAAACGGTGCTTTTGATTATGCCTTTGACTACAATACAATGATAATCCTAAAAGATGAAAAGCAATGAAAGTAACAGATTTAAACGGTTTCCAAATCGAAGTAACAGACCTTGACGAAGCTATCCGAATAACAGCAGATTACAAAGAATACCACCATAAAGACAAACGTTTTTCGGAGTTCGACAAAAGGCAAAAAGCCTATTGGAGGGATATGTATGAGAAACTGACAGCAATCAAAGAACAAGTAACAACACTTTAAAATTTTAGAACGATGAACACAAATTTTTTCAATCAGATACAGCAGTTAGACTTTACAGGAGTATTGCAACTGAACATTTCAAAAGGAATAGAAAGCAACCTAATTGTAACAGTATTGCTTAACAACGAACAATGCGGAGATAGTGCCAAAAACGGTATTCCCCCATTAACATTTAACGCCACACCCCAAGAGTTTGACGAGGGATTTTTTGAGCAGATAACTACACCCATACAAAAGGTATCGGGCTTAATGGTGGATATGGAAAAATTCTTAAAGCAATTGGACGAAGCCAAAGCACAATCGGCAATCGAGAAAGCAAAAACCGAAAAAGAGAAAAAAGAAAAAGAAGCCAAAGACAAGAAGTTTAAAGATGCAATGGCAAAGGCGGACGAGTTGGAAAAAGAGGGCAAATTCCGTGAAGCGTGGATAAAAGTTCCCGATATAACGGAGTTTCCCGAAAAAGCGGACGAGATACGCAAACGCAAAACGTCATTATCCGACAAGTTTGCCACACCGAGCCTTTTCGGAGCAATTGATGAAACAAAACCCGAAACACCAAAAGAGCAAAAAATTACTGCCGATTATCCCATTGATGAAGCAGACGAAGAAGAACAATATTAACACTTAAAAATAAGCAATTATGTTATTAGCAACGCAATTAGAGCGAGTTTTTATACTCAAAGATAAAGGGCAGAACATCAGACTGACCGACCCCGAACCACGTTGGAGCGTGGAAGCCGTGATGAATTTTTATGCCAATATGTACCCCATTCTGACAACTGCAAAAGCATCTGCACCACAAATAAAAGACGATGCAGTCGAGTACAAATTTGAGAGTGTAATGGGTACGAAAGGTTAACCAAATATTAAAGCGATGAATTATGCAACGCAACATCATATCGGGAACTATCAGCATACCCGAACAGAAACGACAACGGCAATTGCACCGACAGTTGGGCGAGTTCGCCAATTGGCTACAAAGACCAAAGGACGCAAACCAAGTGCAGAAAGACAAGCAGAAATCCGTACCAATAGCAATGCTACCAATGGTATTCTAAAGTGTACGTTTCTGCCCAAACTGAAAACAGCACCATCCGTACAGACTTGTCAGAAAACGGAGAGGGATTTTTACAAGTCCCTTTCCAAATTGGCAGGGCATTACGGTATACAACCTATGCAGTCCAGGCAATACGGCTATCCCTACAATATCGCTTTGGCTTTGGATGATACAGAAGAACAGTTAAGGAAAAAGTTTTGTGATTGGGAAGAACTCCATTTGATACAGGATAGTAAGAAAACTTATTTCGTTAGCGAGGAACGGTACAGTACAGGTGCGACCCTGTATTACATTCCTGTAGTGCCGTTGTACCGACTATCCAAGAACCCCACCCGTAAGCAAGCCGTACAGTTATTGCAGTCGGTGTTTGCCTACCTGTACCATATTGCAGATGTTCCCTATTATCGGCAGGAAAACAGTTGTCTGTATTGGATGTATGAGATGGTAACAGAGTGGATTGTAAGCGATGACGAGAATGAGGACACCACAACGTATTTAAGCGAGATTAGGCAATCAGAACAGATAGGCGAACGTATGGAGCAGAAAATTTACAACAAGCACAATTTGACCCGATTTGCCCTCCGTTTAAACTCCTTTAAAATCAAAGATAGCTTTGACCAAGATTGCTACAAACTGGCAAGTGAAGCCTTTGTTTTGTATGAACAATTCCCGACTGCCACCATAAACCGCAATGCCCTGCCAAACGGAGAGGCAAGCGAAGAAGATATGGAAAATAGTATAGGGATGGAAAAGTATGTTTCCTTTTGTGCCGATGCTAAAGGCATTTTGTTTCAAACACTTTTCGACAGCCTGAACACCGAGTTGCAGGAATACGGACAAATGGAAGAACCTACCATAGTGAAAAGGTTTGATGGTAGTGATATTACTGCCAATACCCTTGAATTTGAAAACCGTGTTTTTGCCTTAATTGAGGAATTGATATACATACTGAATAACTTTTAGATACTCTAACATGAAAGATATAACACAAGACTTCGGAACGCTTTACCACCCTTTATCGGCTTTGGTTTTTTACCACACCAAAGGGAATAATAAATACACCTATGTAGAACATTTTGATATGGACAAGAACGGTAATCCTATCAATGCCCATCCTTTGACAGAAAGAGAAGCTAAAGAATTGGCAAAAGCACTCAATACCAAAAAGGAAAAGAGCAAGGCATTTTTAAAATCTAATGGCATTCTGCCTACCAACGTCCTGCACATTAATCCGAGTGAAAACGGTACAGTGCTTTGGTACACCAAGCCACGAAAAGTAAAAATGTTCTTTACTGAAAGTCTTGAAATACCAAACGGTACGGCGAAAGTACCTGCAATGCTTTGGCATGCAAGCAAGCAGAGCCTTATTGTTTTCGCCCTTGAAAAAGACCACAGACCTACCGAGAATACCGTATTATTTCACGCACCATTTTTCAATATTTACGAGGACGGACACGTATGTATGGGAACTGTAGATATCAATATCAAAAATTCTGCTTCGGTTGAAGAATTTATGCAAGCGTGGGAAAGCTACTTTTTTAACAGCTATTTCAGCCACTTGGTAAACGAACACAACCCCGTAAAAGGAAACTGTATAAGCCTTTGGAAAGACCTCATCGGCACAGACAAAGCCTTTCCTAAAGATGTATTGAAAAAGACAAACAAGACCATAAAAACGATATTGTAATGAGCAAAGAAATTTTAAAAGTCCATTTTACAGACAGCGATTTGATAAACCCTACCAACCCGATAACAGTAAACGTAATCGGTGCAGGTGGTACAGGCTCAAAAGTAATGACTGCCTTGCTTGAAATGAACCACAGCCTAAACGAGTTAGGACACGCAGGGTTGTTTATTCGTCTTTGGGATAATGATATAATTACCCAAGCCAATTTAGGAAGACAGCGTTTTGCAGAAAGTGAAGTCGGTTTGTACAAGTCCGTTGCTATCATAAACCGTATAAATCGCTTCTCAGGTACGAACTGGAAAGCGGAAGCAAGGAAATTTGAAAAAGACAATAGCGACAGTTTCCCCGAAAACGCAGGAGCAAGTATTTATATTTCCTGTGTGGATAGCGTAAAAGCAAGATTTGAAATTGCGGAAATATTAAGTGAATTGAGCAATAGAAGCCCCTATTCCAACCGCCCACGTTATTGGTTGGACTTCGGTAACAGTCAACATACAGGACAAGTTTTACTATCTACCATAGGAAAAATTCGCCAACCCAATTCAGAGAAATATGAAACGGTGGCAAGCCTGCCAATGGTTACGGATGAATTTGGCGAACTGCTTAAACAGTCCGAAGTGGATGACGATACACCGAGTTGTTCCCTTGCCGAAGCCTTGGAAAAACAGGACTTGTTTATCAATTCCTCATTGGTGCAGATGGGTTGTTCACTGTTATGGGGTATGTTTAGGAACGGTTTGACACCATACAGAGGTTTTTTTCACAACCTGAAAGATTTCCGCACCCACCCTATAAAAGTCGCCTGATTGGAAAATCGGGCGGCAAAAAGACTGTCCCGACCATCGGGAGGGAGTGTCTTTTTGCACCAAACGGTGCAACCTCTTTGATAAAATGGGATACCTACCCACCATCCATTCCGGCACATTTTACCAAACAGGTTGCGAAATTATTTGAGGGATATTCATTATCCCTTTCGTTGTTTTAGGGAACTTCTTTTCTTACCACATTGGCGACCTAAGAAAAGATTCTGTGTTATGATCCAAGTTTTTATATAATTTTTTTTAGTTGATTTTGAAGGGTCTTATAGTGAGCTTTCAGAAATAAAAATAAAAAATCTTTTGATTTTAAATTTAATATCGTAATATTGCGATTTAAATAATTTTAAAAATGGGAGTTACAAAAACAGAAATATATAAAGACGAGCAAAATAAACTTGCATCGCTTCTTAAAGTTTTAGGGCATCCAGCCAGAATAGCAATCCTGCAATATATTATCAACCAAAAAGCATGTATTTGTAATGATCTGGTTGAGGAATTAGGTTTAGCACAGGCAACTATTTCACAACATTTAAAAGAATTAAAAACCATAGGAATTATTCAAGGTTCAATTGAAGGAAAATCAGTTTGTTATTGTATTGACGAAAAGGCATGGAAACAATTTCAAGAGGAATTTAATGGCTTTTTCAATCAGGATGTAAACGTAAAGCAGTGCTGTTAAGGCATTTTTTTATACTTTAATATCGTTATATTGCTATATGTCATTTATAATTAATTATCTATTTTATCATTTTAAAAGTTTGTATTATGAAATTATCAGAAATCAAAGAAATTTTACCAACATTAGAAAATGTTGAATTTCAATTAGAAAATGGAACATTTGTTCCTGAACACTTTCACGTTACTGAAGTGGGGCAAATAATCAAAAATTTTATTGATTGTGGCGGTGTGATCCGTAATGAAAAAGCAGTCAACTTTCAATTGTGGAATGCCGATGATTATGAGCACAGGTTGAAACCAGGAAAGCTATTAAGTATAATTAAACTTTCAGAAGATAAATTAGGAATTGAAGATGCTGAGATAGAAGTGGAATATCAAAGCGAAACTATTGGTAAATACGATTTGGATTTCAATGGAAATACATTTGTACTGAAAAACAAAGCGACTGCCTGCTTGGCTCAGGATGCTTGCGGAATTCCTTCTGAAAAACAAAACAACAGCCTTTCCGAATTAACAGCAAATCAATCAAATTCATGCACTCCAAATTCAGGATGCTGTTAAACCCTAAATCAAATATCCATGTATCCAACATTATCAGAGACAATTCAACAGTTAGAATGGGAGAAAATCAATAACGATGAGCGTAAAAGCACCTTACAGCCGTTGATTGATTTTATTCAATTAAAAATAAATAGCAAGCAGCAAATAAATATCAACTTCATTTGCACCCATAATTCCCGCAGAAGCCATTTGTCCCAGGTTTGGGCACAAGTAGCCAGTGCGTACTTCAATATTGCAAATGTACATTGCTTTTCCGGCGGAACGGAAGAAACAGCACTATTTCCGAAAGTGGCAGAAACATTGACTAATCAGGGTTTTAATATCTTCAAAATTGCAGACACTCATAATCCTGTATATGCTATAAAGTACAGTGAAAATGCTTTGCCAATAATCGGTTTTTCCAAAAAATACGATAGCCCTTTTAATCCGGTTTCAGCGTTCGCAGCTATTATGACTTGTTCGCAAGCAGACGGTGGTTGCCCTTTTATAGCAGGAGCAGAAAAAAGAATACCCATCACTTTTGAAGATCCTAAAATTTCAGATAATACACTGGAGCAATCAATGGTATATGCAGAAAGGAGTTTACAGATAGCAAGCGAAATGTTTTATGTCTTTTCAAAAATCAGTCGATAACCTATGCAACCAAAACTAAAATTCTTAGACAGATACCTGACCTTATGGATATTTCTTGCCATGGCATTAGGTGTAGGATTGGGTTATTTCCTTCCTACAATTTCCAATGTTACAAACAGTTTGTCAGTAGGTACTACTAATATTCCTTTAGCAATAGGATTAATACTGATGATGTATCCACCATTGGCAAAAGTGGATTATTCCTTACTACCAAAAGCCTTTAAGGACAAAAAAGTAATCGGCATATCCTTATTGTTGAATTGGCTAATCGGTACAGTATTAATGTTCGGATTAGCTGTTTTGTTTTTACGCAACGAACCAGATTATATGACAGGCTTAATACTGATAGGCTTAGCAAGGTGTATCGCCATGGTTATTGTATGGAGTGATTTGGCAAAAGCCAACAGAGAATATACAGCTATGTTGGTTGCTTTAAATAGTATCTTTCAGATATTGAGTTACAGTGTTTTGGTTTGGCTTTTCATCAATGTATTACCGGGTAAATTAGGTTTAGCTAATTTCAACGTAAATGTATCTATGAAAGACGTAACAGAAAGCGTATTGATATACTTAGGAATTCCGTTTTTGGCAGGTTTTTTAAGTCGTTATTTTTTAGTCAAAACCCAAGGAATTGAATGGTATAACAGAACCTTCATACCCAAAATATCGCCTATTACTTTGTATGCTTTACTCTTTACTATCGTATTGATGTTTAGCTTGAAAGGCGACAAAATAATAGCGTTGCCAATGGATGTGATAAAAGTAGCCATACCCTTAATCATCTATTTTGTATTGATGTTTTTCGTGAGCTTCTTTATCAATAAATTATTGAAACTGCCTTACGACAAGAACGCATCAATCGCTTTTACTGCTACAGGTAATAATTTTGAATTGGCAATCGCCGTATCTATAGCGGTTTTCGGTATTCATTCGCCACAGGCATTTGTTGGCGTTATCGGCCCACTGGTTGAGGTTCCTGTTCTGATACTTTTGGTTAGGGCAAGTTTGTGGTTAAAAAAGAGGTATTATAGCTAATTTTGAAACAAGATTATTATATAGTAATGAATTTCAAAAAAATAATTGATACTGACCAATCTAAAACCACCATCTTAATTCGTTTGATGATCGGGGCTGTATTCCTTTCAGAAGGTATTCAAAAATTCCTTTTTCCCGCCATTCGTGGAGCAGGACGATTTGAAAAAATTGGTTTGCCTTCTCCTGAATTTTTAGGCGGTTTAGTTGGAAGTTTTGAAATTATTTGTGGACTTCTTATTCTAATCGGGCTTTTCACACGGCTTGCAAGTATCCCGCTTATAGTTATTATGCTTGTGGCTATTGCAACAACCAAATCAGAGGTTTTAGCCGAAAAAGGATTTTGGGAAATGATGCATGGAAGCCGTACAGACTGGGCGATGCTTTTGGGGAGTATCTTTCTATTGATAAAAGGAGGAGGTGATTTGTCGGCTGATAAAACATTGACAAACAAATGGAGCATAAAACAAAGCTAAAAGAAATAGCAAAAGTTTTCGGTAAGTTAGGTATTATAGGATTTGGAGGGCCAGCAGCACATATTGCCATGATGCGGGATGAAGTGGTGGTTAGACGAAAATGGATGAACGAACAGCATTTTTTGGATCTGCTGGGTGCTACCAACCTTATTCCAGGACCTAACAGCACGGAAATGGCTATTCATATTGGATATGATAAAGGCGG
>JAEWKC010000034.1 GCA_023386235.1 Bacteroidota bacterium
AGACAGCAGATAAAATCTGAAACTCTAAAAAGAAGAAAAAAGGAATATTACAAAAGAAAATTAATCGAAACCTAATTTTTTTTCTTTTTAAAAGCAAAAAACTAAACTTTAAATTCTATATTTGAAAACCGAAAACACTATCTAAGGAAAAGTACACTTTCTTTTGAAGACATACATGGCAGCGAATATTGGAAGTTTGGGGCTTTTAATCGCACCATCTTTGGAATTGAAATCTGGGTAAAGAACTATGATGCCGCCGCGCTTGCAGCCTTTTAATCGCAACATCTTTGGAATTGAAATTGATTTAGTTTTTTTAGTTAATACAAAAATATCTACTTTTAATCGCACCATCTTTGGAATTGAAATGTTTCTCCCGTTTACAAGGTTCTTGATTTGTTCGGCTTTTAATCGCACCATCTTTGGAATTGAAATATAGGTTTTATATGGTCAAGATGCCAAAGCCCATAACTTTTAATCGCACCATCTTTGGAATTGAAATTTTGGTTCAGACAAAACCTTGGTCAGCGGATGCCTTTCTTTTTATCGAACCATTTTTGGAATTGAAATAAAAACCATCCAGGGTGGTTGACTTTCCAAAAACCCCTTTTAATCGAACCATTTTTGGAATTGAAATTTTTTAGGGAAAAAATGATTGGGGCGCAAATAGCACTTTTAATCGAACCATTTTTGGAATTGAAATTTTGATTGTGATGTGGAATTTATAATTCACGGATTCTTTTAATCGAACCATTTTTGGAATTGAAATGCTCGTAGCAAACAGGCTGATCATCAATGTATAATACTTTTAATCGAACCATTTTTGGAATTGAAATCTTTCAAAAATTATTGTCATGAAAATAAAATTTTTCTTTTAATCGAACCATTTTTGGAATTGAAATTTTGCTGCCCTACCGCGCGAAGTGCATCTTCAGAGGCTTTTAATCGAACCATTTTTGGAATTGAAATCTCCCTCTCCTTTCAGGAGAGGGCCGGGGTGAGGTTTGTTTTAATCGAACAACACTTGATTTGAAATTATGCTGCCAAATTTGTAAACAAAGCCCGATACATTCATCTACAATAATGAAAAACGGATTAGATTGGGTGTAAAATAAAAAGTGCATTGATAATCAATACACTTTGCGGAGACGGCGAGATTCGAACTCGCGATACAGTTTCCCGTATACACACTTTCCAGGCGTGCTCCTTCAACCACTCGGACACGTCTCCATATTTTTTGAGGAATGCAAAGATACAATTTGTAATCGTGATTTTAAACATTCAAAAAAAGAAATAAAAAAAGAGACAAAATACTTTTTTCTTTTGCCTCTTTCACTCTTTTCAGTAAAAGATAGTTGGTTGTTTTTAGGTTTGAAAGGCTAAATTAGAACAATATTATTCATTACCATTCTAAATTGTATCAATGGTTCAATTTTTTGTATAATCGGCGATAAAACTTCCTACTTTAAACATTTTTTAAATATATTAGTCTTACAATTCGTATATTTATAAACACTAATCCTATATGATTATTTTTTTAAGTAATAAAAACTTTTTATGATCAACGCTGTAATTATTGACGACGAAATTGCAGCCGTAGAAACCCTGATATGGGAACTGGATAATTTTAATGACCAGATCAAAATTGTCGGCTCCTTTACCCACCTGCAAGAGGCTTCCGAATTTCTGAAAAATAATATGATAGACGCTTTATTTTTAGATGTAGAAATGCCGGAAATGAATGGTTTTGAATTTTTAGAAAATTTTACCGACAGAAAATTTGCCGTTATCATTACTACAGCCTATAGCCACTACGCCTTTCCGGCTATTAAAAAGCAATGTCTTGATATACTCACCAAGCCCACCGCCTCTGATGCATTGAAAGAAACCATAAAAAAAATAGAAGAGTATAAAAAAAATAACCATTTAATAAGTTATGTAGAAGACGCTTTGCTGAAAAACGAAACACAGGAAGAAAAAAAAATAGTGCTTAACCACGAAGGCAAAGTTTTATTTCTACATCCTAATGAAATTATTTACTGCGAAAGCCAGGGTAATTATTCTACTATTTTTCTTGAAGAAAATAAAAAAATCTTTCTTACACAACAGCTGAAATATGTAGAAGAAAAACTTACCGACGACTTCTACAGAATACATAATTCATACATTGTAAACCTCAATAAAATACAGCAGTTTATAAAAAATGAAGAAAGCGTAGTGCTTTCCAACAATATAAAAATACCCGTATCGCGCAGACGTAAAACAGATTTTTTAAAGAAATTTGTTTAAATAATTTATATATTCACTTATATTATTTGCATCTAATTATTTATACAGAATGAAATGTATCTGCAGCATTTTACTTTTACTTTTTTCAGTGAGTATCTCTTATTCGCAGAAATTGTCCTTTAAAGAGCTGGTCGAAATTCCCGAATCCGACAATGCTTTAATGGACAGCAGCCTGCAGGCCGTAAAGCAGGATACTATTGCGCTAAAAAAAATGCTGCAAATAAGTGAAAGCAAAAATAACTATGCCCTTCAGTGCTACCTCTTAAACGCGCTGGGTGCGTATTTCAGAAACAAATCTAATTATCAAACCGCCATCGCGTCACATACCAAAGCTTTAAACCTGGCTATTATCAATACTTTGACAGAACAAATAATCATCAGCAAAAACGGGCTGGGCGTAGTATACAGGCGTATAGACCAGGTAATACCCGCCATAAGATTTCATCAGGAAGCTCTTACACAGGCCGAAGGAATTGCAGATCCCAACTTAACTATCATAAGAAATCTGGCTATAGCCTGCAACAGCTTGGGAAATATTTATCTTACAATGGATCAGTACGACGATGCTTTCACAATGTTTTCTCGCTCGTTAAAAATTGAAGACAGTCTTAAGAATGATATCGGATTAGCCATTAATTATCACAATATCGGTGCTATTTATGAAGAAAAAAAGAACTTCGAAAGAGCGCTCTACAATTATAAAACATCTTTAAGATACAATGAACAGGCGGGTTCTGCCATTGGAAAGCTGATATGCAATAACAGCATTGGAGGCATATACATAAAACTCAACGACCAGAACAGCGCTAAAGAATATTTATCCGGCGTAATAAATGACGCGGAAAATATACAAGACGAATACTACAAATCACTATCGTACATGAATACAGGATGGCTGATGCTTTTAAATAACGATGATAATGGCATAGCGCTGATAGAAAATGCTTTGAAAACAGCCAGCAACAAGCATTTTTTAACCATACTTATTGATGGAAATCATATACTGTACGAAGCATACAAAACAAAGGGTGAAGCCAATATTGCATTATATCATTATCAAAAATATTCAGAAAGTAAAGAGAACTTATTAAATGAAACCAACCTGAACTATGTAAACTCTTTGCAAAGTAAATACGAACTGGAAAAAAAGAAAAATGAATATAATGAATTAAGAAATGAATATGACCGCACTAAAACCAAAATGAACAATAATATAATATTGCTCATAACTCTTTTGCTGATATTAATATTGTTGCTTAGCGTAACACACCTTCTTAACCGCCAGAAAGATCTGCAACAAGAAAAAAAATTACTTACCCTACAGCAGGATCTGCTCAGCCTGCAAATGAATCCGCATTTCTTGTTTAACGCTTTCAACTCTATCAAGCTTTTCATTATCCGCAGCGATAAAGAAAACGCCGTTTTTTATCTAAATAAATTTGCCCTGCTTTTCAGAACCATACTCACCAGCCTGCGCCAGAAAGAAGTGAGCTTAAAAGAAGAATTAGACAATATAGGCAACTACGTAGAGCTTGAGAATATGCGTTTTTCCAACAGCATTAACTTCTCTGTACAAATAGATGAAAGCCTGCCGCTAAATAAAATATTCTTACCAAGTTTGTTATTACAGGTTTTTGTAGAAAACGCTATACTGCATGGATTATCGCCGAAAATCGGTGAAAAAATATTGAAAATAAATGTTGAAAAATACGATGACGAAAACATAAAAATAGAAATATTCGATAATGGCATAGGACGAAAAATAGCGGAGAGAAAAAACAAAAATTATCAAACCAAAAAATCTATGGGAATTTCCATAACAGATTCAAGATTGAAAAGCCATTACGGAAACAATTACAATTTTGAAATTAAAGATCTGGAAGAGCTGAAAGACAAAACATCGGGCACGCTGGTAATACTTATATTGCCAACAGATATGGAAAAAAGCAGCACTCATACTAAAGTATCGTTTCTTCAAAAAAATTTATCTGAGAAATAAAGCAGCTATTTTATTGCAAACAATCTTTCTGCATTGGCCGTAGTAGTGTTGGCAACCTCTTCAAAAGATATATTTTTGGCTTGGGCAAGCGCCTGAGCTATATATTGCAAATAGGCACTCTCATTGCGTTTACCTCTATAAGGTACAGGCGTAAGATATGGTGCGTCTGTTTCTAATACTATATGCTCAAGCGGTATATCTGCTAACACTGCCGCCAAATTAGCTTTTTTATAAGTGAGTACGCCGCCAATTCCCAACAAAAAATTCATACCTATTATTTTTTCAGCGTGGCTGAGTGTGCCGCCAAAGCAATGGAATATTCCTTTCAATCCCTTATCTGCAAAGGGTTTCACGGCCTGCAAAGTTTCTTCCATTGACTCACGAGAATGAATCACAATAGGCAGATGCTTTTCTAACGCCCACTGCATTTGTATTTCAAATGCCTGGTATTGCTGCTGTTTAAAAGTTGTATCCCAATAAAAATCCAGCCCGATCTCCCCTACAGCCGCAAAATTTCTTTTATCAAGATACTGTTTTACCAATAACAATTCTTTATCCGCATCTTCCTTTACACTACACGGATGCAACCCCATCATGGCAATACATTTGTGCGGATATTCTTTCTCCAGCTCAAGCATGGCCTCGTGTGTGGTGCTATCAATTGCCGGAAGATAAAATTTTTGCACTCCCGCTTCAAACGCACGCTGCATAACGCTTTCAATATCGTTTGCAAATTCCTCTGAATATAAATGTGTATGAGAATCTATCAGCATTTTTTACAAAAACACAAATGTATATAAATAAATCAAGCTTCCTGGCAGGAATTATAATAAATGCTTTATTTTTAAAAGCAGAAAATCTTTTTATATCATGACAAAGAAAATACTCGCTTTTGGTATATTGCTGCTTATGGCAGGCTCGCTGCATGCGCAGTATGTAAAAGATACCAAACCCTATCACCCTTCACCGGAAAATCTTAAAGCAAGAAAATGGTTTACCAATAACAAGTTTGGCATGTTTATTCATTGGGGACTATACAGTATATTAGGCGATGGTGAATGGGTAATGAACAATAAAAATATTTCTGTAAAAAATTATTCCAGGCTGGAAGACTTTTTTAACCCTATAGACTTTAATGCCCGGGAATGGGTAGCGCTGGCAAAGAACGCCGGTATGAAATACATTACGCTGGTTACACGGCACCACGATGGTTTCAGCATGTGGGATACAAAGCAGTCCGACTTCAACATTATGAACACACCTTACAAAAAAGATATTGTAAAAGCATTGGCAGATGAATGCCACAAACAAGGATTGAAAATATTTTTTTATTACTCCATATTAGACTGGCGCAGAGATGACTATTCCTACTGGACCGGGAGAACCGGGCAGGGCACCGGCAGAACCACGAAGGGAGAATGGAGCGATTATATCCGGTTTATGAAAAACCAACTTACAGAATTATTGACCAATTACGGAGAAATAGGCGGCATCTGGCTGGACGGCTATTGGGATCAGATGCCTGTGGAAAGCGCTACACGTAAAGATGACGACGTATTCATAGATTGGCATATGCGCGAATTATATGACCACATACATCAATTGCAACCACAATGTTTAATAGGCAACAATCATCATATCACTCCCCTGCCCGGAGAAGATTTTCAAATGTTTGAACAAGACGTGCCCGGCGAAAACGCACATGGCTTCAACTTTCAGGAAGTAGGCAGCCTACCGCTGGAAACCTGCGCCACCATCAACAATACATGGGGCTTCAACATTAAAGATACAGCCTACAAAACATTGGCGCAGGTAGTACACCTGCTGGTAAAATCTGCAGGTCATGGAGGAAACCTGCTATTAAACATCGGGCCTATGCCCAATGGAAAAATACAGCCCGAGTTTATAGCCACGCTTAACCAAACAGGAGAATGGCTTAAAAAATACGGGCAAACTATTTACAACACAACCGGCGGCTATATAAAGCCGCAATCATGGGGCTGCATTACAGAAAATGAAGATAAAATATTTCTGCACGTACTAAAAGCTACAGAGCAAATTACACTGCCCGATTTTCCTTTAAAAAAATTTAAGAAAATGTATTTGTTTGACAATGCAAAAAGCACTACTTTTTCATTCAAAAACGGTAATCTGGCTATTACTGTTCCCGAACAGCCTACAGCAGCCAGGCCCGACATTATTATTGTAATTGAAAAATAAAACCAAGTGTATCTCGTAAAATCAAACATTCTGTTACGTTCGGCCTACCCTAACCGGTTTTGGAAAATCAATTCAAAAGGAAGAAAAGAAATCTATCTTACTTTTGACGATGGACCGCATCCGCAAATAACTCCGTTTGTTTTAGACGAGCTAAGAAAATACAACGCAAAGGCTACTTTCTTTTGTATTGGCAATAATGTAAAAAAATATCCTGAAATATACGAGCTGATTTTAAAGAGAGATCACGCCGTGGGCAATCATACTTTTTCGCATGTAAACGGCTGGAAAACGCCTGACGATGCCTATCTGCAAGACATTGAAGAAGCCGCCAAATATATAAACACCCCGCTTTTCAGGCCGCCCTACGGCAGAATGAGCTATAAACAGGAAAAGCTTTTTCGCCATAAATTTTCCGGGCACGAAATAATCATGTGGGATGTGCTGAGCGCCGACTACGACCAGAATATTTCCGGGGAGAAATGCTTAAAGAACGTGGTGAACAATTCCAAACCCGGTTCTATTATTGTATTTCACGACAGTGAAAAAGCCTTTGCCCGGTTAAAATACGCTTTACCCAAAGTACTGGAGCATTTTTCAGAAAAAGGATTTTCATTTAAATCATTATAGAATTTTACACCGAAGTATCGTAAATAGTCCCATAAATAATATCTTTTCCTTACTTTTGTTAACTAATTTCAGCAAATGGAGATAACAGCAGGTCCATTATTACAAACCATAAACAATCCGGACGATTTAAAAAAACTGGATAAAGCACAATTGCACCAGGTATGCGATGAGCTTCGTCAGTATATCATTGATGTAGTGAGCGTGCATGGCGGACACTTTGCGGCAAGTTTAGGTGTGGTTGAGTTAACGGTCGCACTGCATTATATATACAACACTCCTTACGATCAGCTCGTTTGGGATGTAGGCCACCAGGCTTACGGCCACAAAATTATCACCGGCAGAAGAGACGTTTTTTCTACCAATAGAAAATATAAAGGCATTAGCGGGTTCCCTAAAAGAAGCGAAAGCGAATACGATACCTTTGGCGTAGGACATTCATCCACTTCTATCTCAGCGGCTTTAGGTATGTCAATAGCCGCTAAATACAAAGGTGAAGATCGTAAAACCGTTGCTGTAATCGGCGATGGCTCTATGACCGCAGGTATGGCTTTTGAAGCAATGAACCACGCGGGCGTAAGTGATAGTGATATGCTGATAATACTTAACGACAACCAGATAAGCATAGACCAGAATGTAGGCGCGCTGAAAGAATATCTTACAGACATTACCATTTCTCCTACTTACAATAAATTTAAAGATGATGTATGGAACGCGTTGGGCAAGCTGCCTATAGGCAAAACCATATCGCGCGGTATGGCACATAAAATTGCCGACAGCTTAAAAGGACTGATCAATGGTAATGCAAATTTCTTTGAATCACTTAAAATAAGATACTTTGGCCCGATTGACGGACACAATATCACCAATCTTGTAGATACGCTGAAAGAACTGAAAAAGATTTCCGGCCCTAAGCTATTGCATATTATCACCACCAAAGGCAAAGGCTACGCATTGGCAGAAAAAGATCAAACCAAATGGCACGCGCCGGGATTATTCGACAAAATATCTGGGGAAATTTACAAAAAGCATTACGATATACCGCAGCCGCCCAAATACCAGGATGTATTTGGCCGGACGATGATAGAATTGGCAGAGAAGAATGATAAGATAATGGGCGTAACGCCTGCCATGCCTTCCGGCTGCTCTCTTAAATTTATGATGGACGCAATGCCCGAGCGAGCATTTGACGTGGGCATTTGCGAACAACACGCAGCTACTTTCAGTGCGGGACTGGCCACGCAGGGCATGCGTGTATTCTGCAATATTTATTCTTCTTTTATGCAAAGAGCTTTTGATCAGGTGGTGCATGACATCGCGCTGCAAAAGCTGCCCGTAACACTGTGTCTTGACAGGGCCGGGCTGGTAGGCGAAGACGGTCCTACACATCATGGCGCATACGATATTGCTTACTTCAGGTGTATTCCTAATATGATCATTTCCGCACCTATGAATGAAGTAGAGTTGCGCAATCTGATGTATACTTCTCAGCTCGAATCTACTCAGCTTCCTTTTGTTATTCGCTATCCGCGAGGCAACGGCGTTATGCCCGACTGGCAAAAGCCCTTTGAAGAAATACCAATAGGTAAAGGCAGGAAGTTAAAAGACGGGCAAGATATTGCTATACTTTCCATAGGGCATCCCGGCAATTTTGCTGCTTCGGCTATAAGAGAAGCCAGACAATACGGCTTGGATCCCGCGCATTACGATATGCGTTTTGTAAAGCCTTTAGATGAAGAGCTACTGCACGAAGTATTTAAAAAATACAAAAAAATAATTACGGTTGAAGACGGTACGGTTGTAGGCGGTATGGGAAGTGCCGTTTTAGAATTTATGGCACAGCATAACTATCATGCTGAAGTGAAAATTCTGGGCATTCCCGATCGCATAGTAGAGCACGGAAGTCTGCGGGAGTTATATGCGGAATGCAGCTATGATGCCGACTCTATCTTTGCCGCGTTGAAAGAACTGGATAGTTCTGTTGCCAATACGGAATTTGCGGAAGTGAAAAGCACGGAGAGCGAAGCCTGAAACCGGTAGAAAAAGCAGAATACGAAGCGACGTACAATTTGCAATCCATAGCCTCGCGACAATTTATATTGCAATGTTCATTGCAAAAAATATATTGGTTAAGTGTGCTTTAGTTGTACATCTAAAAAACAATTACACAAACGGTTCCGCAAAAGTTGTAATATTTAGCACTTAATATTTTTATTCAGCATTTTTTGTTTTAAATTTGATAGAGTAAATGTAAACTACTATCCATTAAAATACACGCACACGTATCATGACTATTTTTTCAAAGATAATAGACGGCGATATTCCTTCTTACAAAATCGCTGAAGATGAAAACTTTTTCGCCTTTCTGGATATCAACCCTTTAGTAAATGGTCATATACTTATCATCCCCAAAACAGAAACAGATAAATTATACGACTTGCCTGAAAAGTACTTACAGGAAATGCTTGTATTTGCCCAACCTATTTGCCACGCTTTAGAAAAAGCCACAGGCTGCAAGCGCGTGGGCATGTCTGTTATAGGCTTGGAAGTACCTCACGCGCATTTGCATTTACTCCCTATCAATGAAATGGAAGATACCAATTTCACCAACGAAAAATTAAAATTATCTGACGAAGAATTTAAAGACATTCAACAAAGAATTATTCACAATTTATAATTAACCATATCATGCAATTTGAAGTAACGGAACACAAAGACAGTGTTGTTTTGAAAGAAAAGCAAAACAATACAGAAGTAGAAATCTATACCTTTGGCGCATTGCTCAACAAATTTGAAATTGAAAAAGCCGGGAGCAAAATCAATATTATCGACGGCTTCTCCTCTACTGATGACGCAAGAAAAAACATTACAGAACTACACAGATCTGCCAAGCTTACGCCGTTTGTATGCAGACTAAACCAGGGAAAATTTTCTTACAACGGCAAGGATTATTCTATAAAAAAATTCAACATTGGCCCTTCAGCCATTCATGGTTTGGTTTTCGATGCTGAATTTGCTGTAAGCGCCACGCACATAGACGATCATAAAGCTACCGTTACGCTTCATTACGATTACAATACAGAAGAGCACGGTTTTCCTTTCGCGTTCAGCGTAATAGTAGCGTATAAATTAGAGGCCGACAATAAACTTACCGTGCGCACCACAATTACCAATCATGCCAAAGAAGCCTTCCCGCTGAGCGATGGATGGCATCCGTATTTTAAACTGGGCAATACCATCAACAATGCAGAGATGAAGCTAAACGTAAAAGAGGTAGCAGAGTTTAGTCCGGAACTTTTACCTACTGGTCAATTCTTTCCTTATACAGAATTTCAAGAGTTGCAATTGTTAGGAGAGACGGAGCTGGACAACAGTTTTATTGTAAAAGACTTTGATGGTCCTGCATTAATACTGAAAGATAGCAACGCCGGATTGCAGTTAGAAATAACGCCCGACAAATCGTATCCCATATTACAAATATATACACCGCCACACAGGGAAAGCATCGCTATAGAGAACCTGAGCTCTGTGCCCGACGCTTATAATAATAAAATAGGCTTAATAGATGCCAAACCCGAAGAGAAAAATGTATTCACCACAACTTATAAGGTGAGTTTGGTATAGAGAACTTATGAGTTGTCTCCAAAAGCTAACCAGCCCGTCTGCAATTGCAGACGGGCTGGTTTTTTGTAGTAGTTATCCTTATTGAATTTAGAAAGCTTTAAACTCAGCAAGATGTGAGTAACTAACACCTCCATATACAGCCGTAACTACAACTTGTAAATACCTGAAAGATTTAGTGGCACTACCTAAAGTGAATTTCTGCTCAGTATCGTTATTAGCCAATGTTAATTTTGTAATTTCTTCCCAAGTGGTTCCATTATTAGATCCACTAATGGTTATATTACTTGGCTTGCCCTGATGGCCTCCGGATCTTGGATTTAAAATAAATCCTTTAATAACATTCGCTTGTTGCATATCTATAACAATAGTATATGGCAGCGGATCATTTCCTCCTTGCCACTTAGAATGCCAGAAAGTACTTTTATTTCCATCTAACATAAATATAGCTTTTCCATTGTTAGGACCTTCCCCGTTAGCCTCTTCGGACGATACACTTACTATAGTCCAACTTCCTCTGGGAATAGGTGGATTAGGGTCTTTTTCTATATGAAGAAAAGCTGTATTCATAGATTCATGCACTGAAATTCCTGTAGCAGATGTTATAGAAAGCGGCAGCAGGTATCCGGTTTTAGAAATATCCATTATGCCAGGATAAAATGCAATTTTAACAGTGGTATCTGTAAGCCCGGAAGGAATTGTGATTGTAGGATTTATTATTTTATAATAATTATCCGGCATTAAAGCGTATGTAGTTTCGAATATCGGATTTGCTGCATACTCATCAAAAGCCGCTTGATTTACTCCTAGTGTTACAGAAACCGGACTTTGCTGAGGAGCAGGAAGGTTTATAGAAACTCTGACAGTATCAGATGTTTTACTCATATCAGAAAAGGCTAATAAGGCATTATTCCAATAGTTAAGCCCGCTGGTTGCTGTGTTATACAATGCTCTTGCAGGATAAGATAAAACAGCATCCTTACCCCTGGGCAACGTATCAGCAGGTTTATAGCATCCTGTAACAATCAATACAAACATTGTCAGGATGTACATTAATATTTTTTTCATCAGTATTTTTTTTATAATTAACTTAAATTGAATTTTTCTATTGGTTTCTTATAGAAATTACGTGTTTCACATTGGATTATTGTTAGTTAAAATGAGTGCGGATAAATACCCACACTCAAATTATATTATTCCCAACCAGGATTTTGAGTCAATTGAGGATTCAAAAGCAACTGATCTGCCGGTAATGGATTTAAATAATCTCTGTCAGTTCTAAAGTTAAAGCCATTTGCACCTACCACGTTATTTTTGTAAGGAAATATGTATCCACTTTCATCTATCGGATATAATGAAGTAACTATCTCATCAAGTGTGCCTTCAGATGGATCTTCAGGGTTAGCTAACATGCCCATAAATTGTGCTCTTTTTGCTCCTTTAGGTTTCCATCCATCAATAAGCACTCCTGCTGCAGCCCATCTCCAAATATCATCATGTCTATAACCCTCCACAGCAAATTCTACACGCCTTTCTCTTCTAATTTCATTAATTAATGGTGACAAACCGGGAAATTGCCAATTTGGATCAATAGCTATATTAGCGATTACAAGGTTAGGCATACCTACTCTTTTTCTTAATAAATTAATTGTTTTATCTACATCAGCCTGTGTAGCGGTTCCTAATTCAGCTTTAGCTTCGATCAGATTAAGTAAGGCCTCTGCATATCTGTAATAAATGAGTCCTTGTGTGCCTTTACCTACATCATGCTGTCTACCGTCAGTATTCAGTCCTTTGTAGATTTGATATCCCGTATAGTTTCTGTCTTCATTTGCCCCTTGAATAGCCGGACGCCAAAAGCGTGCAGTATCTACCAAGTAATGTTTGCCATCATTTATTTGCACTGTTTGTGCTAAGCGTGGATCCCTGTCTGTGGCAACATCTATCAAAGTAGCATCTCCTCTGTATAAAGGACTTACTGCAATGGGTTTTCCATCTATTGAAAGGTAAGAATCTACCAGGCTTTTGGTAATTCCCCTGCCGCCGCCCTGCGCCATGTAGCGAGCTATTAAAGTATAGTTACCATCTTCGGAATTGTATTGTCTCCAAAACATTACTTCTTTACTATTGGCATAACTTACCTGATTAAATAAACTCCAGTAACCATTTTCAACCCCTACGTTATCTAATTCAAATTTTCCACTATTCATTATTGCTTCAGCTGAGCTAGCAGCTTTTTGCAAGTATTTAGTGCCGTCAGAACCGGGTACACCATATGGCGTGCCTGCATGATATCTTTCCCAAGTACCTTCATACAAAGCTATTCTTGATTGGAATAATTGTGCTAATTCTTTATATACTCTAAAGTTTTCGTATCCTGTTTCATTTTTTGCCGGTAAAAGTTCAATAGCCTGATCTAAAATACCGATGATACTATCTGCAACAATATTTCTTGATAATCTTGGAGCATATAAATCAGTGCTATCTGTAGGGCTAAGCGTTTTTGATATCCAAGGCAAATCGCCCCAGGTTTTTAACTTAGCAAAATAATAATAAGCTTTAAAATACAATGCCTCTCCTAGATATTTATCAATTTCTGCCTGATCTCCTGTGGCTGATTGATACTTTCCTAAGAAATAATTTACATTTCTAATACTACTCCAATCTCCGGCAGACCATCCGCCTCCGGAAGTTGGCAAAGTTCTTTCACCATTTAAAAAACGGCTATATTCTCTATTTACCATATTATCTGTACCTTCATAATCATCCAGGCTATAAATTCCGAATGTTGCATACTGTCCTATATAACTAGGTAAACCGTTGTAGAAATTGTTTACATACAGCCTTAAATCATTAGGACTTCTCCAGTAATCGCCATCGGAGATGGCTGTTTTAGGAGTTCTTTCTAAGAAATCTTTTTGGCAAGCTGTAAAAGCTACCGCAAGAATCATAAATAGAATTAATATTTTTATCTTTTTCATCTTTTTATTTTTTTTGTTTCGTAATGTCAGATGGAATTGCTTCCAGTGTACT
Organism: Bacteroidota bacterium; assembly: GCA_023386235.1. GTDB lineage: Bacteria > Bacteroidota > Bacteroidia > Chitinophagales > Chitinophagaceae > Haoranjiania. Next base: position 13,784 of record JAEWKC010000034.1, read on the forward strand.
TTATATTATCAAAACATTATTAATGAATTTATTTTTATAATGTCAAATTAATACCTGCTGTGAAACTTCTTTGCATAGGATATATTTTTAAGTCACTAAAGAATGTTTCAGGGTCAATAGTTGAGTATTTTCTCATTGGAGCAATAGTGAATACATTTTCCACTAAGCCAAATATTCTTAGCTTCTGTACACCTATCCTGCTTAATAAATTTGACGGCAGCGTGTAACCTAACTGAATATTTTTCAAACGTAAATAGGCTGCGCTTTGCATATACTTTGTTTGCGTTTGCATGTTTTTGGAGTTTTCCCCACTCATATAAAATTTAGGAAAATATCCATCTGTATTGGTTGGCGTCCATCTGTCCATATGTACAGTGAAAGGAGAACTCTGCCATTCACTACCTGTCACACCCCAGAAATAGTTAGTACCGCTGCCAAAGAAAACATCTCTTTTGCCAACTCCTTGGAAGAAGAAGCTCGCATCCCAGTTTTTCCATCCAAAGTCCGCAAACAAGCTATATGTATATTTTGGCGTTGTATTGCCAATAACACGCATATCGCCCATACTGTCTAAAGTGTTTAATCCCCAGTCAATTCTTCCGTCTCCATTTAAGTCGGCATATTTAATGTCACCCGCACCCCATCTTGAGTATATTTTACTCTGACTTGGAGAATTCATTACATCAGCATCCCCGGTAAAATAACCGACAGTAGTGTAGCCATATATACTACCCATTTCTTCACCTTCATACCAGTTTGTAATCAATTTTTGATCATTAGGGAATTTCTTCACTACTCCTTTATAATTTGCTAAGATACCTCTTAGGTTATAAGAAAAATCTCCAATTCTATCTCTCCAAGATACAGTAAGATCAAACCCTTTTGTTTCTATAGCCGATACATTTTCCTGTGGAGGGTTTGTTCCTAACACAGCCGGTAATGCTTTTGCTGGCCCTAAGAAATCTTTGGAACTTCTTTTATACCACTCATAAGTAACTGACAATCTATTATTAAAAGCAGTGATGTCTGTACCTAAGTTTAATGAATTTGTGGTAACCCAGGTTATATCATAATTAACTAATCCCGGAGCGCTGGTTCTGGCTTCTCTTCCACTATTAAAATACCAATTCCCACTTGTAGGAGAAGCTGTACCTAACGCGGGATAGAAAGGATACCAGCTACCGCCCAATGCAGATTGATCTCCTAATGAACCATAAGAAGCACGTAATTTAAAGGTATTAATTTTTTCTCCAACAGCTCCTAATGATGCCCAAAAATTTTCTTTATGCACATTCCAACCAGCAGAAACACCCGGATAAAAACCCCACCTTACATCACTTAAAAATCTTGATGAACCATCGTATCTACCCACTACTTCTAATAAATACTTTTCATTATAATTGTAGTTTAATCTTCCAAAATAACCTTCTGCAGCTAACTGTGCTCTGCTGTCGCTTATCCAAGGTGTTTTGCCATAGGTAGTACTGATGGAAGGTACATTGTCTGTATAAAGATTATTATTACCTCCTCCTATACTTAAATTGTCATTTTCTTCTCTTACATAGCCTGCCAAAACTGTAAAATTATGATTGTTTAAACTCCATTGGTATGTAGAGAAAGCATTAAGTATTTGATGATATTGAAAACCAACACTTCTGGTAAATTGGTTGGGGAATGTCCAATCAATAGGCGACAAGGCTCCACTTGGTAGTGTTTGATAAACTGTTTTTAAGTGGTCGCTAGTATTCCATATATTAGCCTCATATGTATAGTTAACTGTAGTTGACCAACCTTTGATAGGAGTTATAACTATCTCTCCGGTAATTAGTGGTTTATCCCAGGATTCAATATGTCTACCACCATCTAACTGTAAAGTCACATCGCTTATTTCAGAATATAAAGAATCACGGCCATCAGAACCCGGTGTATACAAAGGTACATTCGGATGTTTTCTGGCAATTTGATGCATCCAGTTTCCTCCGGTTCTGCTTCCTCCTGCCCAAGGGGCATTGTAAGTTTCTTTTGAATAAGAGGTTCTAAAATTAAGATCTAACCAATCCGTAATTTTATTACTTAAATTGGCTCTTACATTAAATCTTCTATAAATATCACTTCCAAATCTAAGCATACCGGGTCTGTCATTGTAGCCCACGCCTAAGAAGTATTTTGTTCTATCTGTACCACCTGATACACCAATATTATGTTGCTGTAGTAATTGAGCATCTTTGTAGTATATCTTAAACCAGTCATTGTTAGCGTTACCTGCAAACCAGCCCAGCCATTGGTCTGCACCGGCATTGGGGTTTTTTGTAGTTTGAGAAGTAATTAAACCGTTTTGATAGTCTTTCATTCTTTGTATTACCTCTTCGCTAAAATACGAATAGTCCTGCATACCCGCATTTGTTCCTGCCTCATTGTATACCTCTGCAAAATCAACAGAATTAAGCATTTTAGGCATACCCATAGGCGTATTGATTGTAAAGCTGTTGTTGTAAGTAACTGTAGGTTTGCCAATCTTACCTTTTTTAGTTGTAATTAAAATAACACCATAAGGAGCACTAGAACCATAGATAGCAGAAGCAGCTGCATCTTTAATTACAGAAATACTTTCTACATCATTAGGGTTAATAGCATTGATATCACCTCCTTGAACTCCATCAATAACAATCAAAGGACCTCCTGTAGATCCAAAACCTGTATAGCCACGAATATTAAAACTTTGAGTGGCATTAGGAGCACCACCTCCGTATCCGGTCATGATATTCAAGTTTGCAACTGCACCTTGAAGGCCTTGAGAAAGCCTAGATATTGGCCGGTCTTCCAACACTTTGCTATCAATAGTAGAAACAGCTCCGGTCAAGTTTACTTTTCTTTGACTGCCGTAACCCACTACTACAATTTCATCTCCTGCCGACTGTACGCCAATACTTAAGGTAATATTTACTTCATCTCCTCTTACCTCTCCATAATTCGTTTCATACCCTACCGACGAAAATCTTAGAACGTCTCCCTCCGCAGCTCTGATAGAATAGCTACCTTCTACATTCGTGACTACCCCTGTAGTTTTCCCTTCCACATGGACTGACACATTAGGTATGGCCACTCCAGCACTATCAGTCACTGTACCCGTAACGGTTTTCAGCGTTTGTGAAAACCCTGTTTGCATGAATAAAAGGACAATAGACGTTAGTAGTCCTTTTAAAATGAGCAGTCGTATTTTTCTCATTTATTTATCTATTTTGGATTAAAAAATTAAACTTACCTATAATTTATGAATTATTTAATAAATCAACTACCAAAAGTACAAAACTTCTTAAAAAAAAACGAAAAGAAAAAAGATAACAGTTTAATAATGTATTACATTATTTTATTTTCAATTATGTAATACATTATTTTATAATAAATTTTATATTACTATGCAATTAATGTAGAGAAAACGTTTGCGTAAATTTTAATAAAAAAAACTCGTATTTAAATTAAATACGAGTTTTTAATACAAAAAAGAAATTAGTTCTTCTATTGTTGTTTTGCCCACCATAGTGGTGTAAGAGGACCGTCTGTACCTCCCAACTTATCAACGGCATTCTGATAGCCTTTAGGACTTCCAGACTCTAATGAGGAAGGATATTTAAGTCTTTGCGGGAAAAACTTGATATTGCTAGTCATAAAATTACTGCTAGTGAGACCGGGCAAACCAGGTAGAGGATTTTCAATTGCAGGATTTTCAAAAAATGGTAACCCTAATCTACGCTGATCACTCCAAGCTTCTAACGGTAACCAAGGTACTTGTGCTATATATTTCTGCGTAATAATCTTAGTTAAAAGGTCATTCTTTACAGTTCCGTTTTTATAAAGATTATTTACAGGGTATTTGATATCTATGGTACCTTCCACTCCAGTCTTTCCATCTTTATATTTCATTGTATGAGCACTGCCGGGCTCTGTAGTATGTGTCCAACTTACGGAGGTTCCGACTCTGTTATATGTAGTAGAGGCCAAATAGCTTGCTAAATGTGCCGTTACACCCCAATATTCAAAACTTGCTTTTATACCTGCTTCATAAGCAGCCTGGCCACTTAAAGGAACTGTCCATCCTTTTACTGCAGCTTCGGCAATTAGAAAATAAGTTTCCCAAGGTGCAAAAAATATTCTTTTGCTTGTACTGTTTCTAAAATTTAATGCCAGTGTAGGTGTAGTACCAGGATATCCTCTTAAGGTATTGATAGCACCTTTAGCTCCCCAGTCTCCGGAAGTAGTAGTGTTCCAGGTGTGCGTCGCGTCAATATTAATACTGTCTGTAGCAGAGAATTTTACTTTTCTTACAGTAGTTTTAGCATCATTTGTCCATGAAGGATAATAAGAAAAATTAGGATTACTAAACCAGCCTGGAATGATAAAAGCTTTATAGGCTCGAGGGTCCATAACATTAGGCAACCCATCTAACCAATAGCCAACCGTAGGATCATTTGTTTTATCAGTATACATTTGCGGATATTTTAAGCCGATATAATCCGCTGGTTTTACGGCATGCTGTAAGTCTGCAGGTAATTGATCTTCAGATGGAATCCCACCCAAATTTGTATAAATATTATTTAATGTAGCAGAAAGATACTGAATATTCCATTCTCTGCTCATCACTCCTGTTAGAGCATCCCAGCCAGGTTGCTCCTGAACATCAAAAGTTTCGCTTGCTGTCAATATAACGTTACTTCCTTGTACAGCACTTTCAAATTCTTGTTTTGCTTTTGCCGGATCTACCTCTGCAATGCGCATTGCTAACCGCATTCTCATAGAGTTAGCATATTTTTGCCATTTTGCCCAATTGTATTTATACGAAAAAGCTACTTTATCTTTATTTAGTGTAGCCGGGCTCTCTACAGCAAGATCCATTTTAGCTGATGCGTCTTTTAATTCTTCCAGTAAAAAATAATACACATCTTTTACGCTGGCATATTCAGGATTCACTCCTTTAAACGCATCTATAGCGATAGGGCCGAAATTGTCTGACAGCTCAGACATAAGGTAAGCACGCCAAATTCTTGCTACTTGAATTAAATTACTTGTGTATAATCTGTTTGTACCTTCTGCAATTTGAGTTTCGCCTACCTCTATTGCGGAATTCACAGGATTTAACCAATTAGAAGCATACGCCCAATAGTCGGACGACCATCCGTCGTTTGACCCGCCGGAAGATAACCCGCCGGAAAGTTGATGCCTTCCTGCGGTTTTCCAGTACAGAACAAAAGCACGTTCGGCTATATGCGGATCTTGTTGTGCTCCTATTATTGAATTATTAATAAAGTACTCTAATTGAACCTGACCTGCACTGGCAGCCAATGGGTCTACATTTATATCATTAAACTTTTTACAGGAAGCAAAAGCTGCTACTGCAAATGTAATGCCTATGATTAAATAGTTAATATTTCTGTATTTCATTTATATTATTTTTTAATTTTAAAAAGTAACAGCAAGGTTTAGGAAAATGATTCTGGATGTAGGAGCTGCAAGGTTTTCAAAGCCAACTGCGTTGGTGCCTACAGCAAATACAGATTCAGGATCTATACCGTTTAGGTGACTTCTTAGCATTAGAACATTATTACAAGATACGCCAACTTTTACATTTTGTAAATGCGCTTTACTAATTAGTTGTTTCGGTAATTGGTAGTTTAACTGTATATTACGAATACGAATATTCGTGGCATCATATATATTTCTTTCGTTAACACCCAGGTTAGCTGTTATACCACCGGTCCAAGTCCAAAACCTTTGCGGAGTAACCTCTACATCATTAAGTGTTAAGTTTCCGTTTGCATCCTGATAAACTCCTTCAAAAACAAATGGTGCTCTTTCTCCGTTTACTACCGTAGCAGCTGCAGTACCCGCTGCCTGCATAGCCCAGTTTGTTCCCGAAAATATTTGTCCTCCGAAACGACCATCAATAAGGAATGATAAGGATAGGTTTTTATAGGAGAAGGTGTTAGTCCAACCCAACAGTGCATTTGCTTGCTGATTTCCTAATAAAACTCTGTCAGAAGAGGCTAATGGCAAACCATCTGCATTAACTATTATCTTACCAAAATGAGGGCTGGTCTTATCTTCCACTCTTCTGTATTTGATTCCATAAATATCTCCATAGTCGCGTCCTGTTACAGCCATTACACGTAAGTCATCAAACCCGCCTAATTGATATTGAGTAATATCTAACGCATTTGATAATTCTACAATTTTATTTCTATTTCTGGATACATTTAACATTGAAGTCCAGTTAAAACCTTCAGGATTTTGCAAAATACGGCCTGTTAATACTAGTTCAAATCCTTCATTTTGAATATTACCTGCATTAATCATTCTTCTGGCATATCCACTTAATGGGTCCATTGGCAAGCCGATTAGTTGATTGGTAGCGTTTGATTTATAATAGGAAAAATCTACTGACAAGCGACTTTGCAAAAATCTTAACTCTGTTCCTAATTCAATATTTTTAATTAATTCGCTTTTTACATTTTCGTCATATAAAGTAGTATTTCTGCCTGCATTAGTAATACCATTGGGGTCCTTACCTATCCAATAGGTGTTTAGTAATTGATAAGGTCCTAAGTCGTTGCCCACTGTAGCATAAGATGCTCTGATTTTACCGTAATCCATCCATGCTGGTAGATTACCATTTTTGTTTAACAAATCGCTAAATACAAAAGATGCGCTAATTGACGGATAAAAGAAAGAACTATTGCGTTTGCTCAAAGTAGACGACCAGTCATTTCTAAAAGTTGCATCGATAAAGAAATAGCCATCGTAATTAACCTGTGCAGAAGCAAATACAGAATTAATTTTTCTTTGTCTAAAGCCCTGACCTACTCCGGGATTACCTATACTATTATTCAAAGAAAATAAGTTAGGCACTTCTAATTCTCCGGCGTCACCAGATACAGATTCGTATTTTTGGCTCATAATATTACCACCCAACATTAAACTGGCTCCAAACTTATCAACTAAATTATCTTTTTTTGCAGTTACCATTGCGCTATAATTTGTTTCCTGGAAGGTTTCTTTGCCCATACTGAACCTGCCGGTAGGAGTCAAAGGACTTCCGCCATAGGTTCGGTTATTAGTACTTGTAGTGTATAAATCACCACCTGCTTTTAATTCTGCGCTCAACCAGTCTGTCATATCATATTTTAAAGAAGCATTAAGCAAATATCTGTCTCTAACATCTTCATTTAATCTATATTCTCTTGTCCAATAAGGGTTTAAGCCATTCCCTGTTCCATACCACAACATGGTACCGTTTGGCCTTAAAGGATTGCTGAAGTCTCTTATATCTAATGATCTTGGAAATAAATACAGCATCGCAAAAGTGTTGTTGTTTGGATCCGGACCACCTAATGGCCTGTTCTTGCCTTCTGTATTATTAAATTGTACTTTTGCATCTAAAGTAAGCCTATCGTTAGCCATTTTAGATACGGCTCTTGTCATAAAGTTATTTCTTATTAACTTAGAGCCAGGTATCATACTTGTGTTGTCCACTCTGTTATAAGATGAATAAACGGATATACCTTTCAGCATTTGTTGGAAAGAAATATTTTGATTGGATATAATACCCGTTTGCATATAATTGGCAACATTATCATAAAGTGCCATTTGTGTGGAAACTCCATTCCAATTATCATAGGTTTGACCGCTTATTTTTGGCCCCCAGCTGCTTCCGGAAAGGGGATTGATTGTTGCATCTGTGCCCTGTCCAAATATGCTTTGCATTTCCGGCATCATGAAAGGTCTTTCAAAACCTACAGACGAACTTACGGTTATTCCTACTCCCTGCTGAACTCTACCGGTTTTAGTAGTAATTAAAATTACACCATTACCGGCGCGTGTTCCATAAAGCGCTGCTGCAGATGGTCCTTTAAGAACAGTTAGACTCGCTATGTCTTCAGAATTCAAATCAGATAAACCATTACCCATGTCTAAGGATGGATTCCAATAGTCTGTATTGGTTTGACCTGTAAAGTTATTCATAGGAACTCCATCAATTACAATCAGCGGCTGATTATCGCCGGTTAACGAGTTAAATCCTCTTAGTACAATTTTAGAAGATCCTCCAGGACCATTACTGGAGCGTACAACTTGTAGGCCAGCAACTTGCCCCGTAAGAGAGTTAGCAATGTTTGGTTCTCGGGTTCCGGTAAGAGTTTCTCCTTTTATCTCTTGAACAGCGTAACCCAAAGATTTGGTTTGTCTCCTCACACCCAATGCTGTCACAACCACTTCATCTCCTGCTGTTTCCACTTCTGCTCTTAATGTAATATTCAATCCCCCTGATCCTGCTACTTCTCCATATTCAGATTGAAATCCTACAGAAGAAAACGTTAACACATCTCCTTGAGCAGCTCTTATAGAATAGTTACCTTCAAGGTCAGTTACAACTCCCGTTGTTTTTCCTTGTATTTGTACCGATACATTCGGAATTGCAGCACCAGTGCTATCTGTTACCTTACCCGTAACGGTTCGCTGTGTTTGTGCAAACCCGGTTTGAATTAGTAAAAGGGCAAATATACTTAGGAGCCCTCTTAAAATGAGTATTCGTGTTTTTCTCATTCTGCTTTACTTTTATTGTTATGAAATGATTGTTTCCTTTTTTGTATTGTTTCTGTTTTGATTGATGCGCTCGTATAAATTGTCTGATTTAGACATGACAACAATAGAAGAGCCTATTAGCTCCGATTCGTAACCCATGCTTGACACTTCAATATCTGTATATTGTGCTAAGCGCGGAATGGAGTATTCGTTGATGGCCTGCTGTATAGGCGTTAACCAGATTTTCCCCAGCGTAGCGCCCCTGCCACTCAATACAATTTTTGAAGGATTGAATAAATGTATCAGGGTAGAAATTCCCCTGCCTAAATTGTAGCCCGCTTCTGATATAAGCTCTACCGCCAGCTTGTCTCCGTTAATTACCGCCTGTATAAACAGCTTGCTCTTCTCTTCGTAGTTCATGCCTTCTTTCAACCGGTCTTTTATATAGCTTTCCATCCCGTTTTTAATAAGCGCTTCTGCTTTGTTAAGCATATAAATAAAAGAACACTCTGTTTCCAGACAGCCCGTTTTTCCACAACCGCACATTTTCCCATTGTTAAACATGGGTATATGGCTAAACTCTCCTGCAAAACCATTGGAGCCTCTATATAAATGACCGTTAATGATAATACCTAAGCCAACTCCCCAGTTAAAGTTGATGATCATAGCATTGCCGCTGTCTTTTGCCGCGCCGAAATAATACTCTGCAAGTGCAATAGAGCTGGAGTCATTCTCAATAAATACCGGCAAACCAGTGCTAATGGTTATTTGCTTTGAAATATTAGCACCTAAAAAAGTATAGTTATGTCCGGCTACAGGATCTACAAACCCCGGCATCCCTATGCCTATGCCAATAAATTTATTTTTTTCTATTCCTGAGCTTTGTATTACTTCTACTATAGCCTCGGTCAATGTTTGCAATGCCACATAATTATTGGTAAGCGAAATAGCAATTTTTTTAACCTCTGTAACAAAATTGTTGTACATATCCATTATCACAATTCTTGTGATCAGCTGATCCATAGCTACAGATATTATATACTGGATATCATTGTTCAGTGCAAAAACCTGCGGACGACGACCACCACTGGATATAGCAAACCCTTTCTCTACCACTATCCCCTCTTCTATCATTTCATTCAGTATTCTGCTGGATAATGACAGGCTTTTTTCCAGACGCCTGCTTAACTCTAAACTTGACAAGCCGCCTGTAAAATACAATTCTCTAATTATGCTATTTTTATATAATTCTTCCTTCATAATAAACAAAATATTGCCAATAATCTGAAATCATTATTCAAAGTAACACAACTTCTGCCAAAAAAACAAAAAGAATTGATGAAAATTTAATAATTAATCGTACAATTCAGTTAAGTTACATTCACAAATGAAAATAAGTAAAAAATCAAAACTGTGTATAAGCGTTCATGTGTGTTGATAATTGTGTATTAAATAGGCGCTTGAAAAGCAGTTAAACTTTTTATTGTAGATTTGACAAAAATATATTGCAACATGCCGCACGAAGCCATTTCTGTTTTTGATATCTTTAAGATTGGTATAGGACCTTCCAGTTCTCACACGCTGGGACCCTGGAAAGCCGCTATTGCTTTTCTGCATAAACTAATGGAGCAAGAAAAACTTTACAGCATCCGAAACGTACAAATTTTGCTATATGGCTCTTTGGCAAAAACCGGTAAAGGACACGGAACAGATCTTGCCATAAAAATGGGTCTAATGGGTGAAAACCCCGAAACAACACCTGTAGAAGAAATAGAAAAAAAAATAGAAAAAATTAGTTTTAATAAAGAAATAAAACTAAACAACGAGCATACTATACATTTTGACCCGCAAAAAGACATTATATTTTTATTCGACGAAATTCTCCCCTTTCACCCCAACGGAATGAGTTTTCTTGTAACCCTGAATAATAGTGAACAATTCAGCGATACCTACTATTCGATAGGCGGAGGATTTGTAGTGCAGGAAGGAGAAAAAAACGATCAATTGCAGCAAAACGACCTGCCTTTTCCTATAGATACTGCCGGCGACCTGCTTTTTTGGTGTGTAAAAACAGGCATGCCCATTTATGATATAGTGGCCGAAAACGAACAATGCTGGCGCAGCGAAGAGGCTACTAAAGAAGGATTGCTAAAAATATGGAGCGTGATGAAAAACTGTATATTCAGAGGTGTGCACCAGCAGGGCGAACTACCGGGAGGATTGCAGGTGAGCAGAAGGGCATCCATTTTAAATAATAAACTTACGAAAGGCGCTCTATACAACAATTTTGAAGAGTGGATATCCATTATACAAAAAGATGCTGGCAATTTTCAGAAAATGCTGGACTGGATCAGCTGCTTTGCACTTGCCGTAAACGAAGAAAACGCCTCTTTCGGAAGAGTAGTTACAGCGCCTACCAACGGCGCGTCGGGTGTGATACCGGCAGTGCTTATGTATTTTATTATTTTCTGTAAAAAAAATAAAGAGGAAAATATAATTCAGTTTTTATTGACAGCAGCGGAGATCGGAAGTATCTTTAAAAAAAATGCCACCATATCGGCAGCCATGGGCGGGTGCCAGGCAGAGATCGGCGTATCGTCTGCAATGGCTGCAGCGGCTCTTACAGAATGCACGGGAGGCACGCAAAAGCAGGCATTGATGGCCGCGGAAATAGCGATGGAACACCACCTGGGCTTAACCTGCGATCCCGTAGGCGGCTTGGTGCAAGTGCCTTGCATAGAACGCAATACCATGGGCGCCATTAAAGCTATAATGGCCTCGCAATTAGCCATGCAAAGCGCTCCCGATTACGCTAAAGTATCGCTGGACAAGGTAATTAAAACCATGTGGGAAACCGCTTTGGATATGAATAGTAAATATAAAGAAACATCTGATGGCGGACTGGCCGTAAACGTACCACTCGGATTGATTGAGTGTTGATGAGATGCTGGATGCATATAGTTCATCACAAAGTTTAATCGTTGATACGGATTGCAAATTTACCTTAGCGCGTTCTAAAAACTTTTGTCATGCTGAGTCTCGTTTGAAACGAGAAAGCATCTGTTTCTCTGTTTAGATTCTTCATTTCATTCAGAATGACAGCTTTTGAACCAGTCTCAAAGTCTCTAAAAACCTCTTGTTATGCTGAGTTAAAGATTTTTTCAACCCAAATATCCATATCTCCCGTTGTTCTTGGGTGTCCATGTAATATTACCGCATAACCGCCAACAAGAATTATATCGTAGCTTAAATTTATTAAGCGCAAAAAGAAAATCTCTAAAAATCTTCATTAAAAATATTACTCATTATGACTTCTTGCAGAGAATTTAGCTTTATCCAGGCGTGGTGGATTATCTGACGAATAATTATAAGCAATACTGTTCAGATAATTAGCAATATGCAATCCCTCCTGCCAGATCAGCGATTTATAATGCGTCTTATAAGTCGCTGCTACTTCTTTGAAGCTATGTGCAACTCTGCATGTAGCTTTCCTATAAATTATCAAATATGAATATACATTTTTTGAGGAAAATATTAAAAACGAACTTCTTTCACCGTATCTACAAATGCTTTCGCATGATCTACCGGTATGTGCGGTAAAATACCATGACCGAGATTGGCTATATGCCTGCCCTTTCCGAAAGCTTTTAGCATTTCCTTTGTTTCTTTTTGTATAACAGCAATGGGCGATACCAGCTTTGCCGGATCAAAGTTGCCTTGCAGTGTTACTTCGTCTCCAGCGAATCCGCGGGCTGTTTGCGGCTCTATACACCAGTCTATCCCTAAGCCATGAGCGCCGGTAGCAGCCATTTCAGGCAAAGAACTCCAGGCGCCTTTGGCAAATACTATTACAGGCAGTTCTTCTTTTAAAGCATCTACAATTTGGCGGATATATTGTAATGAAAAAACTTCAAAATCATTTTTACCAAGCAATCCACCCCAACTGTCAAAAACCTGCACTACATCTGCCCCGGCGGCGGATTGTTCTTTAAGATAGGCAATGGTGGTATCGGTAATCATTTGCAGTAGCTGATGTGCAAGTTCAGGATGCCGATAGCAGAAGCCTTTAGCTTCGTCAAAGGTTTTACTACCTTTGCCCTGCACCATATAACATAGCAGCGTCCAGGGCGCCCCGGCAAACCCTATTAAGGGTACGCGTCCGTTAAGTTCCTGCTTGATCAATTTAATAGCATCAAACACATAATGCAATGTATCTTTCACATCCGGAACCGTTATACGATTTAAATCTTCTTTTGTTTTTATAGGATTAGGAAGCAGCGGTCCCACTTTTTCTATCAGCTGCACTTCCAGGCCCATTGCTTGCGGCACTACCAGAATATCGGAAAATAAAATAGCCGCGTCTACGCCTACAATATCTACCGGCTGCAAAGTGATTTCGCAGGCCAGTTCGGGCTTTTGACATCTTTCAAAAAAAGAATACTTTTCTCTTAACTTTATATATTGCGGCAAGTATCTTCCTGCCTGTCGCATCATCCATACCGGTGTTCTTTCCGTTTCTTCTCCCAGCAAAGTTTTTACCAGTAAATCGTTTTTTAAAGTTGTATCTCGTTTCATGTGTTATTTTTTTCACGAAAAATGTAAAGCTACACATCATTCTGCATCAGCTTCAGATTTATAATAAAGTTTCACTACACTCACCATTTCTTCTTCCGAAGGGAAAGCGCATTCTATAATGTTCTCAGAATATTTTTGTATTGCCCTGGTTGTAGTAGGTCCTATGGAGAATAAAACCGTTTCTTTTGAAATTTTATTTACGCTAAAAAAACTCTCTACTCCACTTGGGCTAAAAAAAACAATGCCGTCAAAGTTCTCATCAAAAACCACCGGATTGTACAAGGTTTCATAAACAACTATCTCTTGCAGATGACAACCCGCATTCAATAACGCGTCAGGGATGGTATGCAACCTTTTGCTACCGGAAAAAAACACAACATGCCGGGTATTCGCATGTTGCAATATTTGTTCTGCCAATAATTCACCGGTAGGTGAACTCCCCAGCACTTCTGACTTTAAAAACAATTTTTCAATCGTTCTTTGCGTTTTCCCGTTAATACAGAAAACTTTCCATTTGGGCTGAAAAAGCAGTTTTTCAGCTACTGCATTTACTGCATTCGCGCTGGTAAATATTACCGTAAGACTTTGCTGCGCCAGGGCATTTAACAAGCCTGCTGTTGTATCCTGCACTATGCTGTTAGTGCAGATAAAACTATGCTCCTGTAGCTCAAAGCTGCTATCTATGAGCCTTTCGCTGTTTTTTGCAGACAATGTCTTAGTGGATAATATTTTAAAATCACGGCTCAAAACAACTACTTATCTGTATTTCTTATTTGTTCTACAATTGTCTTTGCTCCCTCGTCTAACAGCTCTAAGGCGCATCTTTCTCCCAAACCTTCTGCCTCACTGGTCTTTACGGTTTTTTCTATTTCATATTTTTGTTTTCCATCCAAAGAATAAATATTTCCTTTAAAAATAAGAAGCTCTTCCTCTATTTGTGCCAATGCCGATATAGGCGTAGAACAGCCGCCCATCAACCCTTTCAGAAATTCTCTCTCAATATGCACACAAGCAGCGGTGTCTTTATCATTCAGGCTTTTACAGGCCTCTATCATTTCGTTGTCGTGATGTTTACAAACCACCATAATAGCACCCTGAGCAGGCGCCGGCAGCATCCAGTCAACCTCTATGGCATTTTCAGGACGCTCTTCAATTCTTTCAAGTCCCGCGGCAGCAAACACAGCGGCGTCCCAGTTATTTTCCTGCAGCTTTTTCATGCGTGTTTGCACATTACCGCGTAAATTTTCTATATGAAGCCGGGGAAAACGATGAAGCAATGCCGCTTTTCTGCGCACCGAACCTGTAGCTATCACGCCTTCCACACTTGTTTGTTCATCAGCATTTGAAGTAAAAAATCTTTGTATTGATTCCTTATTTTTATAAACAAGTAAATCTTTGTAACTGGCTCTTTTTAATACGGCAGCCTGTACAATTCCTTGCGCAAGCTGTATGGGAACATCCTTCATGGAGTGTACTACCACATCTACTTTATCGCTTAGCAGATAAGCGTCGAGTGTTTTTGTAAACACGCCCTGTACGCCCATTGCATATAAGGGTGTTACCAAATCAAGGTCTCCTTCGCTTTTCACCGTTACCAGTTCGCATTCCCATCCGTTTTGAGTAAGCAACGCCGCTACTTTACCGGCCTGCCACACAGCCAGCTTGCTATCGCGTGTGCCAATGCGAATCTTTTTTTTCATCCGAATATTTTTAATTATTATTTGGGTTCCTGATAGTTGCCGCGAGCACTTCGCATATACATACCCCCGTATGAGAATAATTTATCGCGCTTCGTTTCATCTGTAATATTATTAAGATTTGTGTACAGAAGACATATAATCGTTCAATGCTTCCAGATAAATGCACCCCGGTCTGTAATCGCTGCGCATTTTTACAGCCATATTCTTAAGAAATTTATTGACTGCTTTTGTATTATTTTCCAGGGAGGCATGCGCGTTATTTTCGCAGATATGCCCGTTCATGTCAAACATTTTTTGTTTGGCAGTTCTTATTATCGGCGCGTGTTTACGCTCTTTATACCAGTTGTAAAATTCTCCCGCATATTCTAAAATTATTTCTTTAGCTTTTGGGATTTCACTTACGCGCATTTGCAACGTCTCATCATTTATCTTTGAAAGATCATCTACGTTAACCAAAGAAATATGAGCACATTCTTTTACATCAATATCTATATTATTCGGAACAGACAAATCAATTAATATTTTGCGGTCACCTTCTTTAAAGTCCGCTTTGGAAAGAATGGGTTTTTCTGAGTTGGTGGCCACTATCACTATATCTGCGCGCTCAAGCTCGTAAGTATAATCTTCAAACGGCGCGTAGCTGATGTTGAGTTCTTCCGCAGCGGCTATTGCCTTTTCTAAAGTGCGGTTTACAATGGTGATATCTTTTACGTGAAGATAATCCCGTAGGTTTTTGCAGGTATTTTTACCAATCTTGCCGGCACCTATCAGAATTACTTTTTTATCGCTATAGCTTTTATGTAATGACTTTAAATACTGTATAGCCGCGAATGCAACGGAGATAGTGCCTCCGCTAAGGGCTGTAGTATTTTTAATGACCTTTGAAGCATGAAACGATGTATTGGTAAGCCTTTCAAAGAAAGAAGAAACAGTGCCTTGCTTTTTCGCGGTTTTTACCGCGCTTTTCAGCTGTCCTACAATTTCATAATCACCCAATATCTGGGAGTCTAATCCTGCTGAAACATTGAATAAATGTTCCGCGGCGAAGCAGCCGTTTTTTATGTAACCTTTATTGTGAAACAGTTCCGCGCTGCCTTCTGTAAATTCGCATAACAGATTGACCAGGTCTTTTGCTTCATTGGCTACACCGTAAATTTCAGTTCTATTGCAGGTGGAAAGCACAAAAAGATCTTTGTATTTCATGCTCTTTGCTTTAGCAAGTAATAATTGATATTGCTCGGGCGATAAAGCAAAACTGCTACGCACCGAAATATCGCTTTTTTTATAATTAATCCCAGCTACAAATAAGTGTTGAATATCCATTAATCTTCTATCTCTGTTTACGCATTCAATGAGAGGTCAAAGGTAGCCATTAACTTATTCTTAAAAGCCTTATTTTGTCATACCTCTGTCAAATTATTCGCCTAAACTATTGAGCTTATCTATCACGCCTTCACGCTTTAATATTAGATAGCCCAACCGGTCATTACTAATGCCGTCCCTTAGCTTGTAGCTAAACCTGAGGTAATCATCTGCGCCTACTTCTGTTTCAAAATATTTAAACTGGATATTAGAATATTTTTTCAGATAATCGCCTATTTCATATAGGTGGGTAGAGAGTATGAATAAAGCGTTATCAATTTTCCTGAAACCTTCTATAACAACCGTACTGCAACGCATCGCATCCTGAATGTTGGTGCCTTTAAAGAGCTCGTCAATCAATATCAGCCAGTTTTTTCCATCGGTAATTTTACTCACAGTTTTATTAATGCGCTGTACTTCATTATAAAAATAACTTTCTCCTTTAAGTGTATTGTCAGAAATATCTATGTTGCTAAGCAACCCGTCAAATCTACTCATTTTAATGGTATTGGCAGGTACACCAATGCCAATATTGGCAAGGTATACAGCTATGCCTACCGCTCTTATGAAAGTGCTTTTGCCGGCCATGTTGGCTCCTGTAAGAAACATGAAATTATTTTCTTTTGCAATAATAAAATCGTAGCCTACCGGGTCTTGCAACAATGGATGCCAAAGGTTTTGAGCCTCTATATAGGGTGTTTCGGATTCTGAAATTTCAGGGAAGTTGAACTTATGTATCACACAGGCTTTTGCTAGGCTTTGCCATGCATCTATTTTATAAAAAATATTTTCAAGCTCTCTTACATCATTTTTTACCTGATACAGATAATAGCCGACAGCAATAATAATTTTTGCCGGCAATTTCTTTTTAGGATTTTGTGTATTAATTCTCTTAAACAATGGTTTATCTAAAATTCTCTGAGCCTGGCTGAGCATTTGCTGTAATGGCAAAATACTATTTTCATCCTGAAGAAGATCTACCAACTCATACATTCCTTTTATAAAAGTTGCGATATGATTGATTGAATAACGCAATATCAGATAGTCGCCCCGGCTGAAAGCTGTATAAAACCAGGCCTCTACCTTGCCCGCGCTTCTCGGAATAGAAGATACAGGGCTTTGATAATACTTATCCAGCACCATCATGGTGCCGTTGGTAATAGTATCGGGAAACCGGTTTCCGATTTCAATAAATTTCTTAATGATAGCCTGCGTTTCAAGGATCTTATTGATTTGATCGTGCGGATTTTTGATGAAAAATTTCAGCCAGTCTTTTCCTCCAACCGTTTTTGTATGGTTGAGTAAATGAAGAATGCTCTCTTCTTCGTTTTTTGAGAAAATACCTAAGTCGGCTAAAGTAGTATTGTCTATCTGCATTACTTAGTTTCCTTTTTTTAACTTATCTGTCAAATAATAATCGGGTTCCTTTATATGATTCATCAAAGAGATTATTTCCATAAACCATGTGGCCGTTTACAAAAGTTTTTTCTATAGATGAAGAAAATTCAAAATGCTCCAGAGGGCTCCATTCGCATTTGTATAAAATATTTTCTGGCAGCACCTCTTCTTTCTTATTCAAATTTACCAACACAAGATCGGCAAAATATCCTTCTCTTACAAAGCCTCTTTGCTGTATCTGAAAACAGACAGCTACGTTATGACTCATTTTCTCCACTACTTTTTCTATAGCTATTTTACCTTTCTTAGCGTAATGCAACATTAGCTGCAATGAGTGCTGAACCAGTGGCAGACCGGAGTGCGCGTTTTCGTAGGAAGCATCGCTTTCCACTACAATAATACCTCTTGAATTTCTTTTTAAACACTTTTCACTTAATAAGTGTGGCGCGTGGTCTGTTGCTATCACGTCAATTCTATCTTCCAGTAAAGCCTGCCAGACAGCTTCTTTATTGGCGGCTGCCTTAATAGCCGGGTTGCATTTAATTTGATATCCCAACTCTTCATAATCATTTGCAGTAAAGTGAAGATGATGCACACATGCTTCTGCTGTAATGCGTTTCTCCTTCAAGGGAATCATATTGGTAAAGAGCTGTAATTCTTTGGCGGTAGATATGTGCAGAATATGCAACCTGCTGTTAAACTTTTTGGCGTATTGTATGGCTTTAAAAGACGATTCAAAACACGCTTCTTCATCTCTTATCTCTGCATGGTCTGCCGGATCTAAATTATTTTTTTCATACTTTAGTTTCTTATAATTTCTATTAATGATATCTTCCTCTTCGCAATGCGTGGCAATGAGTAGCTCACTTTTAGAAAATATATCTTCTAAAGTAAGGGGGTTGTTTACAAGCAGGTTACCGGTAGAGGAACCCATAAAAATCTTAACGCCGCATATTTCTTTTTTACGTTTGTTAGCCGCTACAATCTCATCAATATTATCGTTGGAAGCCCCCAGAAAAAAAGAATAATTAGCTAAAGATGTTTCACGCGCAATAGCATATTTGTCTTCAAGCAGGGAGTGTGTAAAAGCGGGCGGCATAGTATTAGGCATTTCCATAAAGGAAGTAACACCGCCGCGCACGGCCGCTTTAGACTCACTGTAAATATTTGCCTTATGCGTAAGGCCGGGTTCCCTGAAATGCACCTGATCGTCAATGACGCCGGGAAGCAGATGCAGGCCTTCGCCGTTTATTGCAGTATGTCTAAACTGAACGTTAATATTATTATCAATTTTTTCAATTCTTTGATTTCTTATTAATAAATCAGCATCAAAAACTTTACCTTCGTTTACAATTTTTGTATTCTTTATAATATAATCATTCATATATGCATAAAAATTATGTTCAGAATTTATTGAGGATCTCCCTGATACTCACCGTTGTACTCTTCCTTTCGTCAAAAATATATGCTCAAACCGATTATATTGAGCTATACGATAAACAAACACACTTTATTGATCGAATGGACATTAAACTGCGCGGAGATTCTGTATTGCAATTTACAACAGTTAAACCTTTTGACCGAAAAAGAATTACTGAAAGAATTGAAAAAATTGATTCGTTAGACAAAGAAGGCATGCTTACCGATGTACTTACCGATACAGACAGATACAATATCAGGAGCCTGCTGATGAACAACTCTGACTGGACAGCCAACTATCATGATTCTTTTAAGACAAGAAAACCGATATTAAAACATTTTTTTAAAACCCCGGCGCATTTATACGCGGTAGATAAAAGAGAGCAATACAGCCTGATCATTGACCCGCTGATGAACGTGCATTTTGGTAAAGCCTCCGGTACTAATACTTTTGTAAACCAACGAGGCATACGCATACGCGGGCAGGTAGACAGAAGGTTTGGGTTTTATCTTTACCTTAACGACAACCAGGAAAGAGATCCTTTATACGTAAGGGATTATACGGCTGCTCACCGGGCATTGCCAAACAAAGGCTATTACAAATACTATGGCGATAATGCCGACGGATTTGATTATTTTGATATTCGCGGCGGGCTTACTTTCCATGCCGGCAGATATGTAGATTTTCAAATTGGACACGACAGGTTTTTCATAGGAAACGGTTACAGAACCACGTTCCTGAGTGATTTTAGCGCACCTTATCCTTTCTTAAAGCTCAACGCGCAGGCAGGTAAATTTAAATACACTGCCGCTATTACGCAAACCATTGCCCCTTATCCTAACAGTGCCAGAAACAAAGATTCCACGCTGCCCCGAAACTACATGATGTTTCATTATTTGAGCTGGCAACCCACCAACTGGTTAAACGTAGGCTTCTACGAAAATACCATGTACAACAGTAAGATAAATGGCGGCATGCAGGTAGGTTATTTTAATCCTGTAATGTTTAATCGTGCTTATTCTTCGCACCACGGCAACAGCGCCAAATCAAGTATTGGATTAGATTTTAAAGCAAACTTTGCCAAACATTACCAGGTATACGGTCAATGGCTGATCAATGAATTTCATGCGAGTAAATTCCTCAAAAACAACGGCCCCTGGGTAAACAAATTCGGCTGGCAAATTGGTGGTAAATATACTGATGCCTTTACAATTAAAAATCTTGATCTACAGGTAGAAAGCAATTTTATAAGACCATTTACTTATATGGATAAATGGGCGCAAAATAATTTTCTGCATTACAATCAGCCGCTGGCACATCCGCTGGGAGCCAACTTTAAAGAGTTTATAGGCATATTAAAATATCAGCCTATTCCTAAATTATATCTGGATGCCAAATTAATCTTCTACAACAAAGGACTGGACAGCGCTTCTTACTCCTACAAAACGGCTTATTATTCGCCCAACAACGGAGGCGACCTATTCAGAAATTATAATGACTACAGGGAGGCAGATGAGGGTTACAAAATAGGTCACGGTGTAAGCAACAAAACACTGATTGGCTCCTTCACCGCCTCGTACGAAATTATTCAAAATTTATTTTTTGATGTAAACGCTACTATCAGAAAAGCAAATGTACAAGGCCTGGAAGAACAACAAACCAAATGGATATCTGCCGGCTTGCGCTGGAATATGGCCAGAAGAGAATTCTTGTGGTAATACATTAATAAATCCTTATAAAAAGCCGAAGCAAATTGTTTCGGCTTTTTATTTTTATTTTCGCACAGAAATGAAAAAGAAAGCATACAGGTTTTTATTTTTTGATCTTGATCATACGCTTTGGGATTTTGAAGCCAATGCAAAAATCGCTATTCAAAATACTTTTGAAAATAATAAGCTAATTGAAAGAGGCATTACAGACTTCAATCTATTCTTTGAAAGATACAGTTATCACAACGTAAAGCTTTGGGATAGATATACCAAAGGGCTCATAAAGCAGCATGAGCTTCGCTGGCGCAGAATGTTCAGAGCATTGCTCGATTTTAAAATAGGCGATGAAGTATTATCAAAAAAAATGAGCGATGAGTTTCTGGAAGAACTGCCTAACCAAATTAAAGTATTTCCTTACACATTTGAAATTCTGGATTATCTTAAAAATAAAAATTATCCTCTATTCCTTATTACTAACGGGTTTGAACAAGTGCAGACCAGAAAGCTCACCAACTCCGGACTGGATAAGTATTTTGACTGTATGATCACATCCGAAGCCAGTAACAGCCTGAAGCCACACAAAGAAATATTTGAGTATGCCATTGCTAATACCAAAGCAACCATTTCCGATAGCATTATGATTGGCGATAATCTTGACGCGGATATTTTAGGCGCACAAAATTTTGGCATGGATTCTGTTTTTGTCAATCACATTGAAGTGTCGCTGCAAAACGTTGCGCCCACCTTTACCATTACGCATCTTCAACAACTTGAAGATATTCTTTAGTACAAAAAAGCGCGGAATAATCATTCCACGCTTTACTCAATTTACAAAAATCTACGTTTTAAAATTTATACGTAAGTACGGCTGCGAAATTTCTTGGTTCAATTTGATTGATATACCCTCCTCTGAAGTAAGAGTTGTAGCCCAATGCATCAAAAATATTATTGAACAAAAGCCTTGCGCCTATTCTGCCTTTTGCATAACCCAGCTGTGCATTTACAGTAGTGTATGCCGGCATATCAAAAGGCTTTACGCCCGGCTCGGTATTATGAATAATTACTTTCTTAGTATATTCATTCACCGGTCTTTCGCCTACGTAGTAAACGCCGGCTCCAAAAGATAGTCCTGTTAATGTCCCTTTATTCACTACATATTGCGCCCAGGCATTCGCTGTGTGATCCGGAGCATTCATGGGCTTTGAGTTTTCCATATAAGCGGGACTGTTTTTGTATCGTGCATCTAAATAGGCATATCCTGCTACCAATTGCAGATTTCTCATTGGTCTGCCTGCGAGCTCTACCTCCACACCTTTTCTATTCAAATCACCCGCTAACCCGTAATAACCGGTAGCCACCCCTGCCGCGTCATACTCGGAGTAAGATAAATTGTTGTTACTGATTATAAATGCAGTAACGTTAAAACGCAGCCTCTTATTCAACCAGTCTGATTTAAAGCCGGCCTCCCATTGTTTGGATTCTGACGGCCCTACAGGAGTTACCCTGTCTAACTGAATATTGGCTGCTCCGCGCAAGCTGGTTGTTGTAGTGTACGAACCGAATACATTTATGTTGCTTACCGGCGAGATCATTATACCCAGCATAGGATTCCACGCGTCGGCTACGGTAGCGCCGGTAGCGGTTTCTGTTTTGCTGTCGCCATAGCTGTACCTGATACCCAATACAGCTTTGAGATACTTATTGAAAGTAATAATCTCCTGAGCCATTAATCCATAACTATAGCTGCTGCTTTTTACAGGATCCTGCGGTGTTAGTCCGATACTTGCTGCTGCATCAGGCAGTATGTTGGGTATGGCTTGAAGTACATTGATGGTATCTACCACGAGGCTGTTATAAGCTGTGGTAGAAAGGTTGTTTAACCGATAATCGAAACCTACCTGGAAAGTATGTTTTATTTTTCCTGTATATATTTCTTTCCCAATAAAGTCGAGTTGAAGCACAGAGTTTTTATCTTCTTTTAAAGACCTTCCTATTGTTCTTGAACGAATGGCATAATCCGTAGAGTTTCTAAGCCTGTTCAGCGCTCCGGCGCCTATCTGATCTACGTTATAATCTGAATGAACAAACGCGGCTCTTACACTTAAGTTTTTATTCAACTCGTGCACCATTCTGGCCGAATAAGAAAGATTTTTCGCGTACGCTTTATCGGTAGTAAAGCCAAGAAATTTATTGAAAGGCATTTCGTATAAAGCAAATACGCTATCGGCATCCAGGTTTACAGTGCCCCTGTCCGGTGTGGTAGCATCGTACAGGTATTCAACCTCTAAATCTAACTGCGTTTTCTTGCCAGGTCTCCACGCGAAAGACGGATTAAAATAAGTTCTATTCTTAGCAGTGCCTGCTCTAAATCCGTCTGCTCTTTCAAAAGCGCCGTTTATACGCACCGCGGAGGTATTACTTTTGTCCAGAACCGTTTGTACATCAAAGGTTGGGCGTACCTGCCCCCAGCTTCCTACTCTTAGGGAAACTTCACCTCCGTTATAAAACTTAGGTGTTTTGGTTACCACGTTTATTATACCTCCCGGACTTCCTAAATCGTTTCCTACACCCTGAGTTATAGACGTAGCTCCTTTAATAACCTGAATGCTTTCTACACCCTGCATATCTGCTATCATGGAGCCTGTTCTGAAATCGGAGTCCATTCTTACGCCATTTTTTAAAACCGGCATTCCTCTGTAACCCCGTGCAGACATGCTTTCTCTCACATTGCCGTATGAGCCAAACAATGTAACGCCCGGTACATTACGAACCGCATCTGTAATGGTTAATGCTCCCTGGGCTTCTATTAATTTATCTGAAATAACAGATATCGTCTGAATAGATTCGCTGGGCTTTATTGGCAAGCGTGTAATAAAATCAAGCTTTTCGAGCATTTGCTCTTTTGTACCAAATACTTCTACCTCTTTAAGCTCTTGCGCGTTTTCTCTTAAAACAACATCAACATGATTATTCTCTCTGCCGCTTATTGTTACCGGTATTTTTTCCTGAGAAAAACCTACCATACCTACCACTAATATATGATTGCCGTACGGAATATTTCTTAGTGTGAAATGTCCTTCGCTGTTGGTCCTGCTGCCTATTTCAGTATTTTCAATCCTTACAGATACCCATTGTACAGGATAGCCTGTTTCATTTTTTACTGCTCCCGACAATACTCCTCTGTTGTTTTCCTGGGTCCAAGCCATCGACACAAACAATATACATACAAACATTCCTATTACTTTCTTCATTTTCTCTTCAAATTTTGTGGAGCAAAAGTGCGGAGATATAAAAGAAAGTACTTACGAAATCGGGAAAAATTTAAGAGGCGAAACTAACCTTACAAAAAAACTACACTAGGGATTGACGCTTATTTCAAAAGAGATATTTTTCTGTGAAGCGGGCTGCCACTTGCTGCCAAGCTGCACAGCTTTAATTACGCTGTCTTTTTTTTCTGAAGAGATATTTCCCAATACAGAAATATTTTGCGGCACACCCCGGGCATCTATATCAAGCATTACCGTTACTTTTTGCAGTTGCCTATTTGTATGCACAGGCAGTTGCCTGCCAAGATATGCTCTGTATTCCTGCCACCCGATGGCGGGAGCGCTGCGCGCTGATGATTTTTTAGTAGTGATTACAATTACACCATTGGCAGCCTGAGAACCGTATATAGCCGAGGCCTCAGTATCCTTTAAAACGTTCATCGATTCTATCACATTCTTATCAAGCTTATCCACTTTTTCTTTGGAAGCAACTACGCCATCAATTATAAACAAAGGTTCACCGGCTTTTGATGTTGTAGTATTGCCTCTGATGCTAATTCTGCCTGCATCTTTACTAAATGCGTTTTTTCGTTTTTTTCTGTCAGATATTTTGCCGCCATAACCTACTACAACTACTTCATCCGCTGCATACCTGCCGGGTTGAAGTACAATATCGTTTCCAAGCGCGGTAGCAGGAATTTCCTTTTGCTCATACCCAACTCCGCTAAGCAATAATGTATCGTTATGATTTATTTTAATAGAAAATTCTCCGTTGTTATTTGTAAGAGCACCCGTGTTTGAATTTTTTACCATTACCGAAACGTTGGGCAATGGATTATTATGCTCATCTTTAACCCGTGCCTGCAATTGGCTTTGTCTTTCTGCTGAAACACCTGATACCTTACCCTGTAATGATTCGGCAACAGAACTTTCTTCCTGCGCTACCAATACAGTTGCCCCCGTAGTTGTACTTCTTTGCTGGGTTCCGTAGCCTATAACAACATCATTTAAATCTCTTGCTGCCGTATCCATCTCTGTGTATATAGGTTGGGCAGGTGCCAACACAGAAACAGGGTGTGATTTTTTTTGATAAAATAGATCAGAACCTTGCTTCAACTGCTCTGGCTGAGATCGTTGTATGGCTATAGCATCTGCTTTCGTGATAATTGTGGTATCAGTGTTTTCTGCTACTACAAACTTATCTATTGCTTCCGTTGTATCAATATATTGTTCGTTAAGCGGTGGCGCCTGGTTAGTTGCTACGCTATTTTCTTTCAGACTGTCATTAGATACAAGATATATAGCGCCGATGGCAATACACAATAACACGCTGGCGGCTACTGCGTATTTCCACCATTTTGTTGATTTATTTAGAGGAACAATTTCTGCTGCAGAAGACAATAATATTTTTTCTTTTATTTCTTTTAAATGAGCCGCAGTTGTAGGATTTAAATTCTTTTCATAGCCTTCCATTGCGTCAGACAAAAAAGGATCTTCCAGCGCATACGCCTCCATATCGTGCATTTCTTTTGCCGACATCTGGCCGCTGAAATATCTTTCAATATCTTCTTGCGAATAGTTCATATGAGGCTTTTTACTCATTACTTTTCTCCATACATATTTTTAAATTTCTTCTTCCGTTCTGTATCAGGCTTCTTACTTTATTCCATTCATGCCCGGTTTTGTCAGCTACTTCTTTATAACTTTTACTTTGCAGGTAAAACAGTTCTACACTCTGCTTTTGCTCTGCCGGTAGTTTTTTTATACAATCTTCCAGCAGTTTAAAAATTACTTCCTTATCGTTTTCATCATCATGATGCAAAAAATTACCCGATTGCATAAAAGTTTCCGGTTCCACATGATCTACGGGCATTTTTTTATCACTTCTTAATTGCATTAAGCAATGGTTTTTAACAAAAACATACAGCCAGCTTTTAAAGTTACGAATTTGCTGTCCGGGCAACTTCCGCAATAATTCTGTGTATATATTCATCACCGCATCTTTAGCCGCTTCTGCCCCGGATAAATATTTAAGAGCCACACCATACACCAGCTCGTAATAGCGCAAATACAATTCTGCCAAAACATTCTGCTCATTTCCCAGTTGGAATGTTTCTAACAATTCTTCATCGGACAATGAAGCGTACATCGGTATGTTTTTTATTACTGACAAAAGTATTTCAAAAGTAAGTCCAATATTTTTTTAAAAAAATTTTTTACACGATTTATGTAATTACAGATTTTACGACATCTATGTATAAAATCAATAAATATTTTTATTATGAAAAACATCATCACCTTCATCGCATTCTTACTATTCCTGTGCAATATTCCTTTATTTGCTCAGCAACTAAAGGAATATCACGGAAAAGTGATTGACGCTTCCCAAAACCCGGTTGCAAGCGCCAGCGTGACTATAAAAAACAGTAAAAAAGGAACTACTACAGACCGTCTAGGAAATTTTTCCATACTTGCCAAATCCAACGATGTATTAGTGATCTCCTCCGTAGGCTATCAAACCAAAGAAGTAAAAGTATCCGGCTTACACAATCCTATTACACTATCAACTGTTGCCGAAGGGACAATTAACGATGTTGTCGTTGTCGGCTATGGCACACAAAAAAAAGCCAATATCACTGGTGGAACTTCCGGCATTTTTATCAGGGGCGCGAATAGTAATGGCTACTATGGCGTAATGCTTTCTAAGCCTTATCCCAACTACAATACAGAAGGTTATGCCGCTACTGCTGAAAATGAGTTTAAAAGTGTAAAAAACAATCCGCTTTCAACATTTTCTTTAGATGTAGACGCTGCATCTTATAGCAATATACGCAGGTTTATCAACCAAGGCACGTTGCCTCCGGAAGGATCTGTAAGAGTGGAAGAAATGATTAATTATTTCAATTATAATTATCCAAAACCTAATAATAAAGAGCCTTTCAGCATTTATACAGAATATGCCGCAGCGCCCTGGAATCAAAATCATGGCTTAATGATGATAAGCCTGCAAGGCAAAAAAATATCTTCTGAAAATCTGCCCGCGTCCAATCTGGTATTTCTGATTGATGTAAGCGGCAGCATGCTACCTGCCAATAAGCTGCCTTTGGTACAAGCTTCGATGAAGTTGCTCACAGATCAGCTGCGCGAAAAAGATAAAGTAACGATTGTAACCTACGCGGGAAGTACTGCGGTTGTTTTACCGACAACTTCCGGTGAAGAAAAAATAAAAATCAAAGACGCTATTGATCAACTCTCTGCGGGTGGCTCTACACATGGCTCAGCGGCGATAGAACTTGCCTACAAATCTGCACAGGATAATTTTATCAAAGGTGGCAATAACAGAATTATTCTTTGCACCGATGGAGATTTTAACGTAGGACAAACCAGCAATGCCGCCCTTGAAACCCTGATTGAAGAGAAAACAAAAAGTGGCGTATTCCTTACCATTCTGGGTTATGGCATGGGCAACTATAAAGATGATAAAATGCAGATACTGGCGCAGAAAGGCAATGGCAATCACGCTTACATAGACGGATTGACAGAAGCAAAAAAAGTTTTAATCAATGAATTTGGCGGTACGCTATTCACTATAGCAAAAGACGTGAAATTTCAAATTGAGTTCAATCCGGCACAGGTACAGGGGTATCGGCTGGTAGGATATGAAACCAGATTATTGAATAACGAAGATTTTAATGATGATAAAAAAGACGCCGGTGAAATGGGCAGCGGGCATACGGTTACAGCGTTGTATGAAATAATTCCCGCAGGGGTGAAAACCGACCTGCTGAAAGATGTAGATGCCTTAAAATATCAAAATAAAAATACTCCTAAAAACAATTCTTCAGAACTGGCAACTGTAAGGCTTCGCTACAAAGAGCCTGATGGTAATAAAAGTAAAATGCTGGCAGAGAATATCTCTTCGGTGAAAAAAGGTCTGAACAACGCATCTGAAAATTTCCGATTTGCCAGCGCGGTAGCGGGTTTCGGACAAATACTTTCAAAGTCGAAATTCAAAGGAGATTACACTTTCAATAAGGCCTTTGAGCAGGCAAAAATCGCTATGGGAAAAGATGAAGAAGGCTACAGATACGAGTTTACACAGCTCATTAAGAAAGCGGAAACACTTAATAAAAACGAAAGAGAAAAAGATATTAGTTTAGAAGACTAAAATATTTTATTATAAATTCACTAAGACACAACCGAAATTTTTCGTGTGCCTTAGTGAATTATTTCTTGCAGCATTTTTCAACTATTCAATAAAAGAAAAAGTTGTTGCTTCTTTTTCCAGAAAATCTTTTTTGATTTCATTCATCTTTACTTTGCCGCTTTCTACAAAATACATGGCGGCGATGATCTTGATTTTTTCATCCTGAAAATGATGACGTATCAGGCTGCTCCTGTCTAATATTTCATTGATGGAATGATACACATTAATGGTTGCTACCCTGTCTACAAATTCTTTATTATTGCCATCTCTCTGTGCTTCTATGGTTTTTTCTTTATCTACCGAGGGTTTTATCTTTTCCAGCAAAGCCGTAAGATTGCCCAGTTGCACATTGTCGCAGGCGCCCTTTACCGCGCCGCAACTGGTATGCCCCATTACCATTACTATCTTTGACCCGGTAACGCCTACGGCATATTCCAGCGAGCCCAAAACATTTTCAGAGATAATGTTTCCGGCAATTCGTATACTGAAAACATCGCCGATACCCTGGTCAAAAATTAATTCTACCGGCGCGCGTGAATCCATACAACTCAGTATGGCTGCAAAAGGTTTTTGGCCAGCCTTGGTAGCATCTACTTTATCAAGCAGCTGGCGGCTTTTGTATAATCCGTTTACAAATCTTTCGTTTCCGTCTATCAAAAAACGTAATGCTTCTTCTGTTGATATTTCTTCTAAATTATGATGATATGTATGTAACATGATTTTTATTTTTTAGGTTAAATTGAATAATTATTTGCTCCATTCGTAGTAGTGGTTTGCGTTTTGTGCTGATCCAGTTCTTTTAA
Source organism: Bacteroidota bacterium (assembly GCA_023386235.1). Lineage (GTDB taxonomy): Bacteria > Bacteroidota > Bacteroidia > Chitinophagales > Chitinophagaceae > Haoranjiania. The sequence continues at coordinate 42,795 of JAEWKC010000034.1, forward strand.
AAGCTTTTTATGCTTGCCCGACCATTTTTCCGCGTTTTCCACGTCTTCCAAATCGTCCATCAGGTAGTGTACATTTCCAATATCGGGAATGTTGTAATCGTTTCTAAACCCTATGAGCGATACTTCAATATCTTTACTTGGCGCAAGGGCTTTATAAAACTCTCTTATCTCTTCTAATACATCATAGTCAATGTACTGCGAGTTTCTCGCGTCTATGATTACGCTGCTGTTTTCGGGTATTCTGTCCAGTGTGGCTTTGATGCTTCCTTTGTTTAAAAAAGAAACCTCCTCGGCCAGTTCCAGGCGAATAAGATGATCGTCTCCCGTTTTAATTCTTTTGTAATAATAGGGAATACGCATATTTGAGCGCAATAAATAAAACACACTGATGATCATACCTAAAGCCACACCATTCAATAATCCTAAGAAAGGCAAAGCTACAGCTACAGCAGTTACTGCAAAAGGTATAAACTCTGTAATACCTACGGTACGCATGTGCTTAAACTTTTTAGGATGTGCCAGCTTAAAGCCCGTATAAATAAGTATAGCCGCTAATGCCGCTTTTGGAATGTAGTTTAATATGGCGGGGATTGCCGCTACGCATACCAATAATAAAATACCGTGTATAATGGTTGACATTTTAGATTTGGCACCTGCATTTACATTTGCGCTGGAACGCACTATTACAGATGTAATGGGTAAGCCTCCTATAAAACCACTGATAAAGTTGCCAATGCCCTGCGCTTTTAATTCCACATTTCCGGAAGTATTTCTTTTCAGCGGATCCAGTTTATCCGTAGCTTCAATGCACAGTAGCGTTTCAATGCTGGCTACCACCGCAATGATGGCCCCGTACTGCCAAACAGAAGGATTTAAAAACCCGGAAAAATCAGGAAGAGAAAACTGCGATAGAAATTCCGTATGTGTTTTAGGCACATTTAGCTGCACACGATAGGCCTCCGTTAAATGATAGCTATCGCCCATACCCAGAAAAAGCAGGTTCAATGCAGTACCCACCAGCACTACAATCAGTCCAGCCGGTATCGCTTTTATTTTCTTTAAATATTTGCTATCCCAAAGAAAAAGCAAGACTAAACACAAAAGGGTGATAAGGATGGCTCCTACATGTAAATTATTGCCAATCCCTTCCAGGATACTAAAATCCATGCCTCTTTCTCCATCGCGCATACCAATCAGGTTATCCGGCCCATCATACCCTACCGCATCCGGAATTTGCTTGAAAATAATGGTTAAACCTATACCTGCCAACATTCCTTCAATAACACTTGAAGGGAAAAAATTAGCGAAGGTACCAGCCTTCACCATTCCTAAAACAAACTGAAAAATACCTGCCAACACAACGGCGCACAAAAACACATCAAAGGTCTGTAAGTCGGCAAGAGCGCCAACTACGATAGCCACAAGACCCGCTGCAGGGCCACTTACACTAAATGTACTTTTGCTAAAAAAACCTATAACAATACCACCTATAATACCCGCTATGATACCGGAAAACAAGGGGGCGTTAGATGCCTGCGCTATACCCAAACATAAGGGTAACGCAATGAGGAATACAATTAATCCTGCTACAAAATCGCTTTTAAAGTAAGCGAAGATTGACTTTACTTTAGCCATAAATAAATATTTAAATCGAAAAATTATAATTACTGCCCATGCGCACAGGAACTGTGCTAAAGCATCGGGGAAACTTACCGGCAAATGCTATTTACCGATATAAAAGGATGACCGGTCAAAACGCCTGTCATGCTTTTAGAAATAAAATGATTTAAATATTATTGGGAGGCTGAATGAACTTATCGAGCCAGGGATGCTGATTAAGTCTTTCGTCAAAAGCTATGAAAGATTGCTTAGTGGTATTTTCCTGGCCTTCGGCTGAAAGAAAATTATTGTAACGAAAATGTTTATCTTCTTCAATAAATATTTTAGAAGCGCTTGCTGAGTGCTGCACTTCTTCGGTCAATACGCCGCTACTTAATAATTCTCCCACCTTCTCTAAAGGCAATGCCTGAAAAGAAAAGATGAATAGTAAAAGTATAGCGTAAATTTTTTTCATCGTGAGCAAAAATAATAGGTAGAAGTTTTTTCAGTCTAAAAATCACGTTAAAATATTGTTCTCTTTTTTATAACTTTTTCTCCACTCCATATATCCCTTGATGCACATGACAGTATAAAAGGCTGAAAGCAAAGCATAGAAATAGATCTCACGGTCGTACTGGAGCCATATGCTAAACCCGTTAATAAAGAACCAGTATATCCAACCCGACAATATTTTCCTGGCTTCCAGAATGGTAGCGCTAATACCAAACACAGTTATTGAAGTATCAAAATACGGGCGCGGAGAATCGGTATAGTTGGCCATGAAGTTGCCAATCAGCAAAATCGCCAATGTGCAAATAATAATATTCAGTATATGCGCCAGGGCTTTCCATTCCACTACCGGCGGCGTCTTCTTGCCGCCTGCCCGGTTTTGCTTCCAAAAATACCAACCGTAAAAGCCGGCCAATACATAGTATGCATTTAAGCCCGCTTCCAAATAAAGTTTGGTTTCAAAAAAAACAATCACCGTGATCAGAGAGCCTACAATACCAAAAATCCAGCACCAGATATTTTCTTTTATCATCAAAACCAGATACAGCAGGCCACAAATAACACCTGCTATCTCCAGCCATGTTTGTTGTAAATATTCGATCACCGTATTCAATTATTTTGTTTTAAACTATTAAGGATAATGATTAAAGCGTTGCAATATACTATTAAATAAAAAATATTACATTTGTTTATTGAATCAAAAATAAAACTATACAAATACTATGTCTCACAATTTATTAAAGGGAAAGAAAGGTATCATTTTCGGCGCTTTGAACGATCAGTCTCTAGCCTGGAAAACGGCGGTTAAGTGTCATGAAGAAGGCGCGGAACTGGTATTAACCAATGCTCCCATTGCTTTAAGAATGGGTGAAATAAATAAACTGGCAGAGCAAACCAATGCTCCTGTAATTCCTGCAGATGTAACTAAGATGGAAGATATTGCCAACCTCATAGATAAATCAATGGAGCACTTTGGCGGAAAAATTGATTTTATTCTGCACAGCATAGGCATGAGTATGAATATGCGCAAAGGCAATCCCTATACGGCTTTGAACCACGATTTCACCTTAAAGACAATGGATATTTCTGCCATAAGCCTGCATCGTGTATTACAGGTAGCCTACGAAAAAGACGCGCTAAACGAATGGGGAAGCGTAGTAGCGCTTACATACATTGCTGCCCAGCGTGTATTTCCTGATTATAGCGAAATGGCCGACGCTAAAGCGCTGCTGGAAAGTATCGCCAGAAGTTGGGGATATCATTATGGTATAAAAAATAAAGTGCGAGTGAATACGATATCTCAATCGCCCACAAAAACTACTGCCGGTGGCGGCGTAAAAGGGTTTGACGGCTTTATGGATTTTGCAGAAAAAATGAGTCCGCTTGGCAATGCCAACGCCGATGATTTTGCCGCGTACTGCACCACTATATTTAGTGATCTTAGTAAATATATAACCATGCAAAACCTTTATCACGACGGCGGATACAGCAGCATAGGCGTTACACAAACGGTGATAAACCAGATGGAAAAATAATAATAGCTTTATACCATTTTATAAAAAAACACGTCTTTGAGATGTGTTTTTTTATTTTCTAAACGCCGGATGATAATCCTGCAATGTTTTCTTGAGAAAGTTTTTATCCAGGTGCGTATAGATCTCTGTAGTAGTAATGCTTTCATGACCAAGCATCTCCTGTACAGCCCTTAAATCAGCGCCGCCTTCTACCAGGTGCGTGGCAAATGAATGCCTGAAAGTGTGCGGAGACACACTTTTAGCAATTCCGGCTTTGGCAGCCAGTTCTTTTATAAGTGTGAAAACATACACTCTTGAGAGGTTTTTGCCATTCCGGTTCAGAAAAACAAAATCCTCGTAGCCTTCTTTTATTTTTATTTGCTTTCGTGAAGTATCGGAGTACAATATTATTTGCTTTTTAGCACTCTCGCCTATAGGCACCAGCCTTTGCTTATCGCCTTTGCCCAACACTTTAATAAAGTCAACGTCGAGATACAACCAGCTGTATCTCAGGTTTACAGCTTCACTTACCCGCAAACCGCAACTATACATTACTTCCAGCAGCGCTTTATTTCTTTCACCGTCTGGCCGGCTTCTGTCTATCGCCGCTATCACTTCTTCTATCTCTTCATAGCTCAGCACGTCGGGCAGTATACGATTAAGCTTAGGTTGCTCCAGCAGCAAGCTCGGGTCGGCGTCAATAATATTTTCTATTACGCAATATTTAAAAAAACTTCTCACACCCGAAATGGTGCGCGCCTGGCTTTTAGCATTCAGTCCTTTTGCCGCAATAAACTGAACAAAATCCTGCAACAGATCTATCGTAACGTCTTTTACAGAAATGTCTTTTTCTTTCTCTTCCAAATAAGCGGTAAGCTTACGTACATCACGCAAATAAGACTCTACAGAATGATTGCTGAGTGATTGTTCAATTTGTAAAAAAGCCTTGTATCCTTTTATTTGTGCCTGCCACATTTCTTTTGTAAGTATAATTGTTTATTAAAAATACACATCCTCATTCAGCCAGTATTCAATTTTATTTTTCAAGATCGTAATGGCCAGTACATCAAACCGGATCTCTTTCCATTCGTTGTGCAGGAACTGGTATTCCTCCGCACCTTTTTTTAATTGAGCCATTTTTTTCACGGAAACACTTTCTTCCGGCTTGCCGAACTTCAGGCTTTTTCTCGTTTTTACCTCTATTATATGCAGTACATTATCTTTAGCGGCTATAATATCTATTTCGGTATGCCTGTGCCGCCAGTTTCTCTCAATAACAACAAAGTTCAACTGTTGTAAATAAGTCACAGCAAGGTCTTCGCCATTTTTACCCGTTAACAGATTGTTCATAGTATTTCAAATATAAAGTATTTTTTTAGTTGTAAATTGCGACAAATTATTTTTATTATGATTTCCGACAACAATATCTTTCTGCTGAAAGGAAAAGTACAGCATTACGACTGGGGCGGTTACACTTACTTGCCAGAGCTGTTACATTTTGATAATCAACAACAGCAACCCTGTGCCGAATATTGGATGGGCGCGCATAATTCCGCACCTTCTGTGCTTGTTGACGGGCAAAATGAATATCCGCTGAACGAACTCATACAGAGCAACCCTGAAAAATTTTTAGGAAAATCTGTTTATGAACAATTTGGAGAACTTCCTTTCCTGTATAAAATTCTTGATGTAAAGGAAATGCTTTCCATACAGGTGCATCCTTCTAAAACAGAAGCAGGCAAAGGGTTTGAGAAAGAGGAAATGGAGGGTATAGATATAAAAGCTTCTAACAGAAATTACAAAGACAAGAATCATAAACCCGAAGTAATGATTGCTCTTAGCGAATTTTGGCTGCTGCATGGTTTTTTACAGGAAGAAAAATTAAAAGATGTTTTACAACGCGTAGACGCTTTCAAAGAATTGATATCCATCTTAAAAGAGAAGGGCACAAAAGGCTTGTACCGGCATGTAATGGAAATGTCCCAAGAAGATGCGAACGCTCTATTACAGCCTTTGGTCAGCGAGGTTTTAGCTGAAAAAAGAACCGATAAATCAACGCCTGAATATTGGGTACAAAAATTATTTCAAAATAAAAACACAGAAGCTGCAACAGATTTTGATAAGGGCATATTTTCCATCTACTTTTTCAATATTGTAAAAGCTGAAAAAGGTGAAGCTGTTTTTCAGGGAGCGGGTTTGCCACATGCTTACCTGGAAGGTCAAAACGTAGAGCTGATGGCCAATAGTGATAATGTTTTGCGTGGCGGACTTACTTCTAAACATGTAGACGTACCTGAACTGCTGAAGCACACTTCATTTGAAGGCATTGTACCCGAATCTCTTACACCGCGAGCAGAAGGCGCCGAAAAAATATTTGAATGCCCCGTACCAGACTTTGGTATTTCTGAAATAAGCCTGCAACAAAATGAAACAATAGAACTACAAACGCATTCTTTAGAAATTTTATTTGTCTTGCAAGGCAATGCATTATTTACATCTGAGCAAAAAACAATTGAAGCCAAAAGTGGAGAAGCCGTAGCTGTATTGCCCGAAAGTAATTTTTCCATTACCTCGCAAGCCTTGGAAACAATAGTGTATAAGGCATTTGTGCCTGTCGTACGCACTCATTAAACTTAGCCAATTGCGTGAATGAAAAAAGCCTCAGAATATGAGGCTTTTTAGTTTTAGTTGTATTAGTAATAGTTAAGAAACGTATCTGTTAGATTTTTTATTTTTCAAAACGAATTGCTGTTTTTCTATCGGCTTCTCTTTCCTTATCGCTTGCTGTTTCAGCGACTGTAGCAAATTGTTCGCCATAGCCTTCCGCACCGGTAACCTGGTTTCCGGCATCTGCCAATGCATTTTTAACCGCGTCTGCACGGTTTTGAGAAAGTCTTAAGTTAGCCGCTTCATCACCTACTTTATCTGTATAAGCGCCTACTTTAATTTTAGCTTCAGGAAACTCTTTTAAAATGGCCATTAAATTATCCAACTGCACTTTGGAATCGGGCGTAAGGTTTGCTGTACCAAACTCAAAATTGATATTATCAAAGTTGAACCATCTATCTTTTAGCTGGTCATTATTGGCGTTGGTATAATCAGCTGATTTAAGGAAAGTAACAATCTGATCTTCAATACCGCCTTTATATGCATTAACGGTAGCGCCACTGGGAAGCGTTACTACCAGCGTTTCTCTTTCTACATTAGCCAAAGATGTATCACCGGCCTGCAAGGTAGTATCTACGCCTGTTACAGAAACCGTATCCCTTGTGTCGTCAACACGCTTATCATTACAGGTTCTTAATAAAAACAGCAACAGCACCGCTCCTACTATACCCAACAGCAGAGGAAGCAGGAATTTATTTCCGCTCTTCTTTTCTTCGGGTTCATGATTATTATATTGCTGTTGTGTGTGTACATTTTCTTCTTTGGCATATTCAGCCTGGGGCGTACCGGTAACACTGCTGGTGATATTTGTAAGCAAAGAACCGATACCTAAAGAAGCGGGTATGGCAGACAGCATGTTGTCTTTATCTTTTCTGAATAAATCAACGATAGAGTCAACAGTAGCGCCGTTTTCAACCGCATGTCTTCCGATGCTTCCTAATGTAGAAACAGAAGATGCTTCAAAAAGATCTCTGGTAGATGCAGAACCGATGCCTGCATACGTGGCTATTTTTTCAATAATGCTGTGAAAAGAATTACCGAATAAATTATTTACAAAAGTACCTGCCTGCGTAGCTGAGGCGGATTGGTTGCTACCAAATACATTGCCCAGGTTATTTAAACTACCGTTGGTAAAAATATTTTTAGCCAGACTAAATACTGATGACATGAAAGAAGAATCGCCCTCGGCGCGCTGACCAATGGCTGCGAAAATTGTAGGTACGATAGCATCCAGCGCTTTGGAGACCCCATCTTTGCTTTCATTTAGCTGCGAAGAAGCATTTTGTGCAAAAGCATCACCCAGATAGCTTTTAGCCAGTTCAATAATTGTGTTACTCATTTTTTTTGTGTTTTATTTAGTTTTCAGATGATTATATATTTATAAGTCGCTATATATATTAAAGGTTTTTTTAATAAATTGCGACTCTTTGTAAATAGCAAAACCCTTGCCAAAGTAGCATAAATTACAAATTATTTTATATCTGTATAAACAGAAAACCCGCTCTTACGAAACGGGTTTTGAAATATTATATAAATTGTGGAAAGTGTATAATTATCATTGATTGCTATATATAATAGTAAATTTTGAGTCTTGCACATCCCAGACAAACTCTACCTTTTCTCTTGAAATAACTTTTTTTCCGTTTTGCTTTGCGGGGTTCCATTTTCCACTTTATTTACAACTCTCACGGCTTCTGCAGCAGTGCCGTACCCGGGATCGTTTAAGGCTTTTACCTGACTTATATTCCCTTCTTTATCTACGCGAAAAGATACAGTTACTCTATAAGTCCCGACAGGACCTTTTTTGTTATTAATTATATCATGATTTAAATTTCTCCCTACAAATTGGTTTCAGTTTCCGGGATATGTTGCCGGCTCCTGCACAGTTGTAAATTCTTTATCGTACGTCTCTTTTTGTTTATTGAGTGCATCCTCTTCATTTTTATTGTGTCTGTCCATACTTTGTTTGGTAGTAATTAAAACCACTCCATTTTTACCTTGTTCTCCGTATATGGCAGCAGCAGCTTTGTCTTTCAAAACAGTGATAGCTTCTATATCATTTGGATTTAAAAAATTCATATCAGTTCCTTTTGTAAGAGGCTTTCCATCTAAAATATATAATACATCTTTATTGCCTTTTATTAAAAACTGATTTTCTTCTGTATTATTTTTAGTATTAGCAGCGCTCTCTATACGATACCCCTTTACAATTAATTCTTTTGGCTCTGTAAGCGTTTCGTTTTTTTGTGACTTTTTTTTGCTTATTTCTATTACACCATTCTTTCCTTGCTCACCGTATATAGCAGTAGCGGCTTTACCCTTTAAGACATTGATAGATTTGATATCATTTGAATTTATTTTATCCAAATCCCTATTTTGTTGCAAAGGCTTTCCATCCACAATAATTAAAGCTTTCATAATTGAATCGTCGTTGGATGTAATAGTTAGTGGACCATCTCCGCCTACTGTGGCAAATGGCTTTCCATTTTCAGACACTTTCACTTCGCCACCAGTCGTTATCATTACTCCTTCTACTTTTCCTTTTAAAGGAGGCAGCGTATCTTGTGTATTCATTTCAGTTATGGCCAGCTGGTTTTCCAGCTCTTTAATGGTTTCCTTTGCTTCTGCTTTTTGGATATTAAAGCCTAAGGCAAAAGTAATGCAGCCGAGCAGCGGCAGCACCAGCAATCTGCGGGCATAGCTGTATTTTGTTTGTTGATTATTGGTAAGCATGTGTAATCGTTTTTTAATGGATGAATAAAAAATGGCCTGGCCGGGAGCGTACTTAAAGCTGTCAATCCGGCTGCGTAAAAGCATCGTTGCAAAGGCGCGTCCATCTTTGTTGTCAATCGCTTTTTCGTCGGCTATGTATTCATGTATCAACGTTAATTCTTTTTCTATGAAATAAAACACCGGGTTGAACCAGCATACAGCTTTCACTACCTGCATAAAAACACGGTCATAGCTATGCCTTTGCTCAATATGCGCCATCTCGTGCCGAAAAATCTGCCGGCCGGCTTCTTCATCCAGCGAGATATCTTCGCGCCAAAACAAATTTTTGAAAAAAGAAAAAGGAGCTTCCTGCAAATTAGTATCCACGAAAAAAATATCTCCTAAAGGCTTAACCGTATATCTTTTCCTGAGACGAAATATTTTTATAATTCTTATAAAAACAAACAATAACAATAAGGCAGAAACCAATGCCAGCAATATATACACAATTGACTGCCAGGAAACAGAAGCTGCCGCATCCGTACTTATAAGTATTACCTGCTGTGACTGCTGACTGGCATAAACCAGATCCAATAACCTGCCAATGCGTTCATTATCGCTCTGAATAAGAAAATCTATATTGATAAATGGTATTAAAAAACTCAAGCCTACGGCAAACAGCAGATAAAACCTGTTGTAATGATGAAACTGTTTATTCCTCAAAAAAAGTTGATAGTATACAAACAGCAGCACAGAACATACTACCATTTTTAGGATGTATGTAAGCATTGGTTATATTTTTTACAGTGAATGAAAAATAATCTATTTCTTCTTCAACTCTTTCAACAGCAATTCAAGGTCCTGAATGCTAAGCTGGTTTTCATCTACCAGAAAGGAAACCGCTTCTTTATACGAGCCGCTGAAATAATTCTTCACCAGGCCAGAAAATGTTTTTTTAGAATAATCATCTTTGGCTACAGCCGGTATGTACTTGTGAATTCTGCCTATTACCTCTACTTCCACAAATCCTTTGTCGGCCATTATCTTTAAAAAAGTAGCTACAGTATTCTGGTGCAATTTGGGTTCAGGCAATGCTTCCATAACCTCTCTAAGGTAAGCGCCGTCTAAGTCCCACAGAATTTGCATCAATTGTTCTTCCGCCTTTGTAAGTGTAGGTATTTCTTTTGTTTTCTTTGGTGCCATAGTTTTTGTTTTTTTAAATTCAATACAAACATAAAACTAAATAATTAAACAAGCAACTATTTTATTAGTTATTTTTAAAAAATATTTCTGCTTATTGAAGGGAAAGATGCCTGCTCTTTCCAGAAAAGTATCGGGCTGATGCAGAATGCACTGTTTTTTCTGACTAATTAATAATAAGGAGCAATCATGATATAAATGACGGGGCCGCTGATTGCCACATACAACCAAAGTGGATAGGTATAGCGTGCTATTTTTTTGTGCTGGGCATACTCACCGGTTAAGCCGCGGTAAGCCGTGAAAAGAATAAAAGGCAGTGTAAGTGCGGCCAAAATTATATGCGTGATAAGTATAAAGAAATAAACAACTCTTATAGCGCCCTGACCGCCAAATTTTGTATCGCCGGCCCACATGTGATGACAGATATAAGTAATTAAAAACAGTACAGATAAAGTAATAGCTGTAAGCATCAGATTTCTGTGCAACAGATATTTTCGCTGCCTTACGGCAAGATAGGCAAATATGAGCAATACGGCTACCGTAGAATTGATAATAGCATTGATAAACGCGAAAATATGCACATCAAAATTAAAAGGAAAAGGTACTTGCAGCACGTGCCTGTCTAACACCACAACGGCTATTAATACAACAGCAGAAACAATTGCTATGATCCATTTGGCCGCCTTATCGTTTTTTTGTATTGTTTTCAAATCTTCTATGTTATGTAAATTAATAAGCTCTTTCCGTATTGCCCTCTATAAAATTGATAAAGGAACGGTTCACTACCTTATTGCCTCCCGGTGTAGGATAATTGCCGGTAAAATACCAGTCGCCGGTGTTGGTAGGGCAGCTGTCATGCAGGTCTTCTATTGTTTGATAAATAACTTCTACAGGAATATTGATTTCAGAAGGAGTGATCAATTGCGCTATCTTATCAGAAATATCCTGTGCGGAAAAACTGTCATAAATCTTTTTTACTGCGTTCTTGGTATGTAAAAGATCTTCTTTTTCCAGGCTTTTACATTCCTCGTATACTTCTTTGATCACACTTTCTGTATTGCGTTCGGCATGCAGTTCCAGCGCTGCGCGAAAAGCAATAAAATCGCCCATTCGGCTCATATCTATTCCATAGCAATCAGGATAGCGAATCTGAGGCGCGGACGAAACAATGATTATTTTTTTAGGTCGTAAGCGTGCCAGCATTCTCACAATGCTTTCTTTTAAAGTAGTACCGCGCACTATGGAATCGTCTATTACCACCAATGTATCTTCATGATCTTTAACCGTACCGTAGGTAATATCGTATACGTGCTGCACCATTTCATTTCTGCCACTGTCGGCAGTAATAAAAGTGCGCATTTTTACATCTTTGATAGCAATTTTTTCCTGGCGAATAGTACGGTTGATCATTTGCGCAAGCTTCTCTTCATCAAAATCTTTTCCCCAGCTCATAATGCGCTCTACCTTTATTTTATTAAGATATTCTTCCATTCCTTTTATCAATCCGTAGTAGGCTACTTCGGCCGTATTGGGAATGTAAGAGAAAATGGTATTTTTCAGATCGTAGTTGATTGCTTTTAAAACAGTTTCGCTCAAATGATGCCCAAGCGCGATTCTTTCTCTGTAAATTTTCTCATCGCCACCGCGACTAAAGTAAATACGCTCAAAACTACAAGAGCGCTTTTCCATTTCCGGAAGAATGCGCACTACTTTGTATGCTGCGTTTTCATCTACTATCAGCGCATGTCCGGCCGGTATGGGTTGTACCAAGTCCGGCCCGATATTGAAAGCTGTACGAATAGACGCTCTTTCACTGGCAGCTACCACAATTTCATCATCGGCATAATAGTATGCCGGGCGTATGCCATTGCCATCTCGCAATACGAAAGACACGCCATTGCCCACCAGACCTCCTACCGTAAAAGCGCCATCAAAGTTTATAGCAGCTTCTTTTAAAATCTTTTCTATGTCGGGGTTGCCGTGCGTGGCTTTACTTTCCACCTGCAAATGATGGTATAGTATTTCCATCATAGCGGCCAAGTCGCTTTGTTGCTGAAATTCGCCCATGGTTTGCTGTACCGAACTAAACAATTCTTCGGTATTGACCAGATTGAAATTACCGGCCAGTGCCAGATTCAGTGATTTGTCGTAACTTCTTTTTATGAAGGGATGACAATATTCCAGGTCGTTTTTTCCTTGTGTGCCGTATCTTAAATGTCCCAGCATTAATTCGCCCAATACTGGAAGATGTCCTTTGATAAGATCGGGATATTTTTGAATATCGGGCTGATGTTTTTCGAGATTTTTTATTTTATCGCCAATACGTGAAAATATTTCTACAATCGGCTGTTTAGAATTGCTGCGTCTTCTTTCCATTATAGGCACTTCAGCCGGCACATTTAACTTTACTATGGCTATACCCGCACCGTCTTGTCCTCGGTTGTGCTGTTTTTCCATTAGCAGGTAAAGCTTGTTTAAAGCATACATTACAGTACCATATTTTTCCATATAGTACGATAAAGGTTTCCTAAGTCTTATAAATGCCAGACCGCATTCGTGTTTTATTGCATCACTCATTGTAGTAAAAGAAGCGCAAAAATACAAATGTTTCCAGAAAACAGAGATAAAACTTGAAAAATGATAGAAAGATGAATAAACTAGTAAAATTGACCGTATTCTATTAATCTAAACGTGAAATATATACTAGATTAAGAACTAAACCTGTTTCATCTTTAATAGCTTCAGGAGGGGTTAAGTTTACCCATTTATCGCTCACATCTCCGGGTAGTCTCCAAGCATGGCCGCCTGCTTTTTAACCCTAAGTCAGGGCCTTGTGCAGGTAACTATTTATTTTATCTAAGTTGAGCTATTTTAGGGTATCTGTTTTATATACATCAATAATCCTTTGCGACCATCTATTGTAATTTTATCATGTACTTTCAACATAGAGGCTTGTTGAAAATCTTTAATCTCAGGAATAATCAACTGAATCTTTTCAGGATGTAATCCCAATTGCTGCCAGTTTATATGATCTAATGTAAATGTGGTACTACTATCGGAGTAATTGCCCAATGAGATAAGCGTTTCTCCCGGCTTTATGTAGCTGGTAATCTTAATTGATTCATTATTGGTTTTTACAGGTACGTTATCTTCCCAAAAACCAATCATTTTCGCGTCTTGTATGCCAAATTCATCCCATATTTTCCAGACAGGGCGCGGGTCTACAAATACTCCTTCGGTAAACCACGGATAACGCACCGTCATTCCATATTGCATGCCCAGCCAGCGGTTGCCCCCGGCGTGCAGCATATCGCCCATAAGACCAAAAGGAATGCCCGATACCTCAACCAGCCAATTATCCGGAGACATTTGATCATACATGAAACTTTCGCCAAACCACAGCTTATCTACATAAGGAAAATATTCTGTGTATTGCGTAGCCGGACCACGGGAGAAACCGGTATTGGAATGCAGATCAATCACGCAACCTTCTTTTACACTGGCCATAGCGCGGCGCATGCGCTTGAGCATTCTGCGATCGTAAGCTACATCGTCTAAATACAGCCCGTCTATCCCTACATTTTCCACAAGCCATTTCAAGCCTTCAACATAATAGTTGAACCATCTCGAATCGCCTACAGCTGTAAGTACGGATGCATCGGCCTGCACACCACCGGCGATTGCGGGATTTTCAAAATGCTGATACCACTGTGGCGTGTAATCGGTAACAAAATGTTCACGAAGCCAGGGATAACCGCCGAGCGTGCTGAAAGAACCGCTGTTTCCACTGCGTAATATTTCATCTCCCAAACTTCTTAATGCCCATATTTCTGTAACTGCATTGGTAAGCTCCCGGATGGTATAATAAATTTTTACTTTCGCTCCTTTTTTATGCCAGGAATCAACAAAATGCTTCAAAGTATCTACCATAACAAAAGGATAATTGATAACCGGATTGAGCGGATTGGCATGATGAACGTTGATGATTTTGATACCTGATTTCAAATCCTCTTCGGTAGGGCGTGGATTGTGAAAATACCGATCGGTAAACTGGCTGCGGTAGTTAACCGGCTTAACCGGAGTGATGATAGTGGCAAATTCAAAATCAATTTTTTCGCCTTTTTTTAAATTGCGTGCGCCGCTGTAAACGGTCATCCTGCTGCCACTTTCGGTTTCTTTCAAGGCGAAGCCTCCTTTACCGTTATTATACCAGCTTTCCGGATACGCAGGCCTGTACAGGTTAAGCAATGGCCCTGTATAAGAAGCGCCGCCTAATTCAACATGCAGGCCGGCTTCAGCGCTTCCCATCCAAAACGCGTCGAAGGGATGAAGCCAGCTATTGCCCTCATTAGTAGGCAGAGAAACGGTGACTTCATTCTGCTTTTTTCCTTTCGCTTCCCATTTCCCTTCAAATTGCTTTGGCATAGCCTGCCCCGGCAAACCCGCACCCATAAAGAAACGCGCTGTATTTTTATTCATTAAAATTTCAAGCCTGATATCCTTTATTTCTATTTCGTTTTTAGATGTGATTTTATAAGCATAATTGCTCCATCAGTCAAATTCTGAGATAGAATGCAATTCCAATAAAACATCAGGATCTTCCCCGGCAAGTCGCAGGCGGACTGAGCCCGCTGTACTATTGCTGCTTTTGATTTGCATCGGAATTTGTTTTATACCCTTAGATGTTTCAATTATGAACTGTATAGATTCACTCAAAATGGGTTTGTTCCACGCCTCTATTTGACGAGGCAACCCGGACGTGGGATTTACGGTAATATTTCGTCCTAAAACGGAAATTTGATTGTTACTAAAAGATACCGGCGTATATGGCTTTATGGGTTCATCGCTAATACCCAGTGTTGAATTGAGCCAGCGCAAACGGCTGTGGCGCCAGGGCTCCGAATTGCCCCTGTCTGCTAAATCCGATCCAGAAACCGTAAGTTCAACCGGAACTTTTTTACTTACCCCTTTATCGCCTGCTATGGTGATCGTTCCTTTATAAATACCCGGCGATTGATTTTTAGGAATATCGATTCCAAACCACAAAGGCTGTACGAATCCCTTGGATATGTTTAATTTCTTTTCAAATTTTTTGCCGTAAGGATCAACACCTTCGGTATTTAAGCAGGTGAAAGCTTGTGCAGGTATTTCATTGCCATTGCTTGTTTTCAGAGCTGATGCCGTATAGCGGATATCCGTTATTTTTGTATCAGGAGACCACACCCCTATTTGAAAAGCGTAATATTCATTGGGCTGCGCCTGTCCTTTGAAAGCCATGCCGGGCTTTACATTCATCCATTTCAGCGGTAGTTTTTCGCGCATCCTGATGGGAAACTTTCTGTCTTCCGGAAACAGATAAAAATCGCTGGTAAATTTTTTTTGATAGACTGCCGCTTCTTTGGCTGAAGCCGCAACTTCCATAGGAAAAAAACTGTCGAAACCTGTGCGGGATTCAATGCTTACAATTTTTGCGTTTTGCACATTCTTTTCCAACCTGCGGCTTTTGATCAGCCAGTCTGCAGAAGCGGTTTCTTCGCGCGGATAATAATTTTTATTGTAAAATCCATGTCCCGGCTGAACCTCGTATGGAAGGTAATAAAAATAATAAGTACCCGCCTGCTTCACAGGTCCGAACCGGATATGACACCGCTCATTATTCACTTCTATCCTCTCTATGTTTTTTACAGTATCACCCGTAGATGCGTTTATGACTAAAAACTTTCTTTTGTCAACATCCTTATCGGGTCTGCGCCACCCGTATTGCAATGAAACTACTTCCGCGGGTTTTTTTATATTGATTACAGCCCGGTGGTTGCCGTATTTTTCTTCCCAGGGTTTGGCAGCTATGGCGTATTGCGCCATTGCCGATTGAGCACCGGCTACAAACAGTAAAAAGAACGAGATAAAGAAGTGAAGTTTTGTTTGCATCTTACTTTTTTATTTAATATTAATAATAACTCTGCAACCGCTGATACATCAATCTACTTTGGGTATTATACGGTATTTTTCCACCTGCTTTTCAGGAGAAAGAATGATTCGACTGCCAGATGTATTGTCAACCGAGCCGATTCTTTTTCCATCTGCATCCAGTTGTTCAAAAGAAATATTTTTACCTGTAATAGATAAAAGAGACATATCAATATCAATTTCTGAATCATCTGCCAGGGGAATGATCTCCCAACCAAATTTTTCTTTTTTTAAGATGTATTCTCCTTTTCCTGCCAGGTCCCCGAATATTTTCGCACCATGTGTATTAACATAATAAAGATCCTTACTTTTAACCATATCCAATCTTTTGCCTGATTGAGCAGACAAGACAGAGGAGCTTACTAAATCGCTTCTGGGTTTGCGTACATAGAAGCCATATTGCGGGAGCGTGATTGTACCTGAATCAGCATCCAGTTTCCAGTTTTGCTCACTAAAGTTTACAAATATTTCGAGTCCTGTTTCATATACCACTTTCAGGCGAGGTTTTGTAAATAGTTTTTTTATTGCCGCCTGTGAGCTATTTAATAAAGTACCGTTTTCATCGGCATATTCAATAGACCGCACTTTACGCATTACATACTCATCCTGTACGGGCTGTAGCATTGCGTACCTGCGAACCGCATCCAATCCTTCTGATAAAATACCAATATTGCCGTAAGCCAGCGTGTAAGCTAAATAGGCATGTTCCTTTCCTCTGTTGCCGGCATCTATTTCAAGCGGATGAATTTTCAATAAATGAAAATCAGGGAAAATGGGAAGCTGCTCCAAATCGTCATTGGCATAGTTTCCATCTGCCAAGCCCGCATACCACCAGTGATTGCCGCCTTCGGAAAATACGGGGCCGTGATAGGCTTTGCGCTCGTTCATCAATAACATACCGTAGCGTGCAATTACGCCACGCATCATGCCGGCATCAGGCGCCCTGTAATCATAGTCTACTCTTGTAGACGGCGGAACGGCCGTGTTGTACGTCGCAGTAAGAATGATTGGTATTGAAAAGCTTCGCAATCTGCGGTGCTAAAACAGCCTGCTGCTCCCATGCTATTTGCGGCTTGGGCGCATAGCAGCGCGACCAAGATACCTCCCACTCACCTTTAGGGCCATGCTTTATCCAGTCATGATTCCAGAGCGAATTGACAGGCGCTAAGTCAGTATAATTGGTATACAGACCTACTCGCCAATCATTGTCTTTTACAAACTGTATGTAGTCCTGTATTTCTTTACGCCTAATTGAGGGTTAGGAGTAAGTTTAAATGTATAGCTTTCTCCTCCCTGCCGCCAAAAATCTTCGTGATAGCGTATGGTAACTTTTTCTACGCCTTTTGTTCGTAAACCGGTTACAAATTTGCTCAACGTCTCTAAATTTGCGCCTCCGTTGATGGCCCAGAGCCTGTCGGCCTGCATGCTTCGCATGGGTGATGCGGGATTATCTATGGTGGGTAAAACTTCTTGTATGTTAGAAGATACGGTGATGAAAAGCTTTTCTCTTACCGGATTTCTCTTGCCATCTGTTTGGGAATATAAACAGTTTTGCCCCCGGTGAAGGGCGTTGTAGCATTATGACTTCCCACTATGAAATTTGACGCGTTGGTGTAATACCAATCGAAGATCATAAAAGAAAATTTATCGCTGTTCATCAAAACCGTAGGGCGATCATTATGATTGTACTTTAAGAAAGGAATGGCTATTTTATTGGGTTCGGGCACCGGTATTTCTCCGGAATAAACTTCTTTGACAATGCCTTCAGTACCTTGTTGTTCTATGCCTATGATGAGGCTTTTTTGCTGAATGGTATAAAAAAATGTAATGGGCACTTCTTTATTATTCATCCGTATAGAGGATGTAAGCCAGGCAGTATCGTTTTTCACCGTGAATTTTGCAGAAAGATTTTCAATCACATTATCATTGGCCAGCACTAATTTTCTGTTGGCAATTGTCTGAAGCGGCTTACCATTCCAGTTGACCGATATGTTGTGCAGCGGATCGTGCTTATTTACGATGTAAGTAAATGCTTCCTTGTTATCAGTATATTGAAATTCAATAGTTTCTCCCGATTGTTTTATACGTGTAGTGTATTCGCTGAAGTTAGTGGGCAGGATAGATTCTTTGCGTAAAGGAAAAGGTAATTTCTCAGGGAAAGGCTTGAATGCCAAGGGTTTCAGCTCTTCTTAATAAATATAACCGGAGCTTACATATAAATTATGTTTAACGCCAACATCTGTGCTGTTGCCTTTAAATTTAATGCCCAGGAATTTTGCCTTCTTATCAAACGGTGTAGGGAATTTTACATGGTTCAGCATCCAGTATTTATGCACAAGTCCGCCATAGCCGGCTTGTACGATATTGATTTCATGTATTTTTTTATCAGCATCTTCTATCACTACAAAGGCATGCATGGCTGTATGGGAAGCGGGTTCGCCCCAAAGCCAATGATCGCCATAGGTCCATAAATCAATACAGTCCCAGGCTTGTGCTACAGAGATGGGTTGTTTAAGAGATAAAAAAAAGGAAGCTTGTGGCTGCTGGGTTTCATAAACTATTTTTCCTGAATAAGGAGCTGTTACTATCTGTTCAGATGTTCTGCTTAATGTAGCTTTGCAATTGTTTACTTCAACTATCTGCCATTTATTAATATCCGTAAAATCGAAGGTTGATTTTCTGTTGATATGCACGGAAGATAACTCATAAGGACGCTTCCCGGCTTCTGTCTGCTTTGATGAATGCTGGGCATTTGCAACGCAGGCAAAGTTTAAAACTACAATTACTAAAAACAACAACTTATTCTTCATTACTGTAAATTTATTATTAAAAGAAAGGCCGTTCTAAGTTTCACCTAAAACGGCCTTTTGTTTTTATCAACAACTGTTATTTATTCAATGCCGTTACATGTACTGTCCAGTCTCTGGTAGTGCCATTAGCAGCAGTAACTTTATAGGCTCTGGGTGCTGAAAAATCGCCCGGAACACCTAATACATGAGGTTTAATCAAAAACAACTTAACGTAATCGCAATTTAGTCATTAATTTTACATTAATTAACACTTATCTTATCTATCATAATAATATAATTATATAAACAATTGACCAATAGACAGGATTGACGTTAATCAATTTTAAGTAAATTTCATAACCGATCTGTAAGGTTTATTAACAAATCCATTATATCATTTGCCCGTGTTTTTATTTTCAAATACCTTTGCCACGCAAAAAAAATTACTATGAATCCTAAACAAATAGCAGGCGAAAAAGCAGCCTCTTATATAAAAGATAATATGACAGTAGGCCTGGGTACCGGCTCCACAGCTTATTGGGCAATTAAAAAAATCGGAGAGAGGATTGCCTCAGAAGGATTAAAACTTATCTGCACCGCTACTTCCGTTCAGTCAGAAATACTGGCAAAAGAACACAACATTCCGCTTACTTCCGTAAACGACATCCCGGCTATTGATATTACCATAGACGGAGCCGATGAAATAGATCATCACCTGAATATGATCAAAGGCGGCGGTGGCGCATTGCTGAGAGAAAAAATCATAGCATGGATAACTAAAGAATATATCATTGTAGCAGACGAAAGCAAGTATGTACAGCAGTTGGGAAAATTTAAACTACCGGTAGAGGTCGTTCCTTTTGGATGGGAAAGAACCAAAAAACATTTAGAAAGTTTAGGCGGACTGGCTGCCATCAGAAAGATGAACAACGATGTATACATTACGGATAACGGCAACTATATCATTGATTGCGACTTTGGCATGCTGGAGCATGTACACGAGCTGCAAGCCAATATTCATAATATTCCTGGCGTGGTGGTTTGCGGATTATTTCTTGACAGAACTAGTAAACTGATCATTGGTAAAAACAACAGCGAGATACAGGAAATAACACCAGCGGCTTCATTAAAATAATTACTGAAAGATTACTATACATTTTTACATTATCAACGCGCACAATAATGGCTTTTATTTTTGATATGAACGGAACCATGATAGATGATATGCATTATCACAACACCGCATGGTTCAAAGTGTTTAAGGAATTGGGCTCTGCAATGTCTGAAGCAGAAACCAAACTCAATATATTTGGTAAAGCGGCGGAAATATTCGACAGAATTCTTGGTAAAGACCATGGTTTTTCAATAGAAACAATCAATGAAATCTCAAGAAAAAAAGAAGAACAATATCAAACAGATTTTTTGCCCGATCTGCGATTGATCAGCGGATTGGATAACTTTTTTGCAAAAGCAAAACAAAGCAATATCCCTATGGCCATTGGCACTGCCGCACCGCAATCAAACATTGATTATGTATTTAAGCACCTGGATATTGCGCAATATTTTACCGGCACAGTCAGCGCTGATGAAGTAGAGAACAGCAAACCACATCCGGAAGTTTTTTTAAAATGCGCAGAGCTGATGCGAGTGCCACCTCATGAATGTATTGTATTTGAAGATTCTCCTATGGGCATACTCGCCGCGCAGAATGCAAGCATGAAAGCCGTTGCCATTACTACATTTCACCCCAAAGAAGATTTCAAAGATTTTGACAATATTCTTTTTGTTATAGACGATTTTACAGATGAAAGATTGACTGCTTTGTTGTAATGTACAGCAAATGTTGCGGGTATTCGCAAATCAGTATGTAAAAATCTTTTTAGATGCCTCGCTCTGCGCTCGGTATGACAGCATTCTGCGCAAGTAGTCATTATCAGTTACAGATTATCACGAAATCTACGTCAGCGAGGCAATCCTCTCAGTAAAGGGAGGAAACAAGAAGACATAATATTTTTTGTCATTTTACCGCAGATATGTAATTTCACACCAAACAAACGAAACATGCACATCTACAAAAAGGCTGCAATGGCCTTCTCTATTTTTTTTATATCAACTACCGTAATGAGTCAGCAAACTATTTGGCCGCAAGCAAAACCACCTGTTGCAGAAAAGAAAGAACACATCAGAAACATACACAACGATCCTGTAAACGACGAATATTATTGGATGTATGATTTTTTTGGCAAAGGACCCGACAGCACTAATGTAATCAATTACCTGACGGCGGAAAACGCCTACCTTGATATTATGATGAAGGATACGGAAGCTTTGCAAGACACGCTTTTCAAAGAAATGAGAAGCAGAATAAAAGAAAAAGACGAAAGCGTACCCGTTTTCAGAAACGGCTATTATTACTACACGCGTACAGACGATGGTAAGCAGTATTATAAATATTGTCGTAAGAAAGGCAACCTCAGCGCTCCGGAAGAGATATTGCTGGATGTAGATAAAATGGCCGAAGGATATCCTTATTACTCGGTAACCGGCTTCAGTGTTAGCCCCAACAATAATAAACTGATCTACGGAGAAGATGTTGTTTCGCGCAGGCAATACAAATTATATATAAAAGATCTGCGCACAGGAGAAGTGAAAGACTTAGGCATTAGCAATACTACCGGCGGGGCCGTTTGGGCTGCCGACAACAAAAATATTTTCTACACGGCCAAAAATCCAGCTACCCTGCTATCAGAAAAAATCAAAAGGCATACTTTGGGTACAGAATCTTCCAACGATGTGGTGGTATACGAAGAAAAAGACAAATCTAATTACATTGGCGTTTATAAATCAAAAAATCAAAAATGGATTATTATCAACTCCGGAGCTACCACTTCTTCCGAAGCATTTTTGCTTCCCGCCGATAAACCCTTAGGGAAATTTGTTTCTTTTCAGCCGAGAATGAAAGACGTACTGTACAGCATTACTCCGCTAGAGGATAAATTTCTTATTCATACCAATAAAGACGCGCTGAACTTTAAAGTAATGGAAACACCCCTGGCCAAAACAAGTGTTGAAAACTGGAAAGATTTTATTTCGCATAGAAAAGATGTATTGATAGAAGGCATTGATGAATTTAAAAACTTTCTTGCTTTTTCTGAAAGACAAAACGGACTTAATCAAATTGTGATTTTAAACAGGAAGACCGGCAAGAAAGAATTCCTGAAATTTGATGAGCCGGCTTATACACTTTATCCTTCAGGAAATCCTGAGTACGATACAGACAATTTCCGCTTTGGCTATACTTCCATGATTACCCCTACTTCACAATACGAACAGAACCTGGCAACCGGTAAAAGAACATTATTAAAACAACAGGAAGTTGTGGGCGGATACGATAAATCGCAATACGTTACAGAGCGTCTTTTTGCTACGGCTGCCGATGGCACAAAAATACCCGTTTCCATCGTTTACAAAAAGGGCTTTAAAAAAGATGGCAACGCGCCTCTACTGCAATATGCTTACGGCAGCTATGGCAACAGCATGAATGCAAGCTTTAGTTCCGGACGACTTAGCCTGCTCGACAGAGGATTTGTCTATGCCATGGCGCATATACGCGGTGGCGAAGAAATGGGCAGACAATGGTACGAAGACGGTAAAATGATGAAGAAGAAAAATACCTTCACCGATTTTATTGATGTATCTAAATACCTAATCAGTGAAAAATTCACTTCTCCGCAGCATCTTTATGCGCAGGGTGGCAGCGCCGGAGGTTTACTGATGGGCGCTGTGGCAAATATGGCTCCGCAATTATACAACGGCATGGTGGCCCAGGTACCTTTTGTAGATGTGATAAATACCATGCTTGATGAGAACATTCCGCTGACTACCAATGAATACGATGAATGGGGAAATCCTAACAATCAGGAGGCATATCTGTATATGAAAAGTTATTCTCCTTATGAGAATATTGAAAGAAAAAACTATCCCAACCTGCTTGTTACCACCGGCCTGCACGACAGCCAGGTGCAATATTTTGAGCCTGCTAAATGGGTAGCCAAACTGCGCGATTATAAAACCGGCAATAATGTAATCCTGCTGAAAACCGATATGGATTACGGACATGGCGGCGCCAGCGGACGTTTTGATTATCTTAAAGACATAGCGCTTGTCTATGCATTCTTATTGAAGCTGGAAAAATAAATGATGAATGGTTATTGATGAGTGATGGGGTGATGGCGATGAGTGATAAAGCGGTCGGGGAGTTGAGGTCTGCTATCTCCCGCTTTTAGTTTTTTAATCCGCAAATAACCATGAATAACACAATTATACAACAAAAAATCCACCAGCATTAAGGCTGCTATCCCCCGCCGGCGGGGGCAGGGGGTGGACGCTAACAATGATTAAAAACAGGCAAATGAAACACAGCAATTATTTCTATAACAAAAGCCTACAGCCCAACGCGAATAAGCTTCGCAAAGCAATGACCAAAGCAGAAGCCTGTTTATGGAAATATGCACTAAAATCGAAGCAATTGCATGGATATCAATTCAGACGGCAAAGACCGGTTTCAAAGTATATTGCAGATTTTATGTGTAAAGAATTGATGTTGATTATTGAAGTTGACGGCATCACCCATACTTTTGAAGAAGCTTTGGAAAAAGATACGCAACGGGAAAAAGCGTTAAATGAGCTGGGTTTTACAGTTATGCGCTTTATCGATAATGAAATTTTAACCCAGATACAGGAAGTAAAAAGAATTTTAAGTGAATGGATAATTGCTAATAAAGATAAATTTCCACCCCCTGCCCCCGCCAGCGGGGGATAAATAAGTTCGGACTGTAATCAATCATTTTTATAAATTTCACTAACTACTTTTCAGTACATTACCACGAAATGAATACTTCTGAGAACACAATTGCGCGGGAATAAATTCGATCAAGAATCTTTACCATTTCAAATAATCTTTCTTCAACAAATAATAATATGCCTCATAGCTGTGGTGCAGGAAATAGTTTTTGCTGTGCTTAGGATCGTTTTCATTGAAAATGGTAAGATAATCTTTGTCCGGCATTAAAACCACCGGCGAGCCGGCACGCATATAATTGATGCTATTTGAATAAACAGGTTCTTTAAAACCCGGCAACATTTTACTGATGCTCATTTTATAAAACCCTTTGCCGAAATACCTGATATACATTTGCTGTGTCTTTGCAGGTTTTCTTTCCATTTTATTGAATATATGTGTCAAGGCAGCGCGCTTAACAATTCCTATATCTTTAAAACTGCTTTTCACGTTTATTAGAGGGTTGTGGGCGTTCATATTATCCATTGTCTGCAAAGTAAAGGGCGATTCGCAAACCCAATCTTTTGCATTCACCACAGAACAGGCCCAGCCTCCGCGGGTAATAAAATCGTAGTCGTATACATATTGCATATTGCCCGGCTTGGGAGGTGCGCTGCAATAAGTTTTAAACAAAATATCTTTCGGCAAAGTGCCGTCCTGCTGGCGGTAATGCAGGTAAGATCTTAGTAAATAGGCAATGGCGCCACCCTGGCTATGCCCGAAAACATAGAAATCTTTTATTCCGATTTGGTAGCTTTCTTTTATTTTACTCACTACATCATCGGCCATAGAAGCCAAAGCTATCGTCCAGCCTGTATGTACAGCTGCCTCTTTATTTTCGGCCAGCTTATATTCAAATTTTTTATCTGAAAATTCTAAAACTCCTTGAGCGGGGATCATGGCAAAATAATAATTGGCCGCCCAGCTGGTATCGTTGCCCACGGTACCGCGAATAGAAATAATAGCCGTTTTCTTTTTATCATTTACATAAAAACTCCACCTATTGCTTAAGCCTGCAACGGGCGATTGATAAGTTCTTTTATATTCTTTTCTTAAATTAAAAATCTCTGCCGAATCTTTACCGCCCTTCAATCCGCTTACGGCCATCATAGTTGTATACTCCACAGCATCAAAACCCGGTTGCAGCACGTTTTGCGCCAACACAACATTTGTAATAAACAGTAATAAGAAAAAAAGTTTTATCCTCATATAACAAAATTTGCACGCAAGATAATAAGAGTTGAATAAAATGTAAAGGCTTTTATTTCAGACAGCAAATCGAATAAAAAAAATTCCCCGCGAGTTTATAAACGGGGGAATGAATCAAAATTTATGAAAACGCAATTATCAGTATTTTAATCTTAAAGGCACTTCAATGGTATAGTTATAAGGTGTTTTTATCTTTAGTATTATATCCATATTGCCCGTAGTAAATATGCCTGAATCCAAAAAATTTACACGCCATTCAAGATCGTAAAATTTAGCCGACAGATCTAATAACTTACCCAGATTCCCAAACATACTTATCAATTGTCGTGCATCTTTTGCATAAATAAAAGCGCCGTTCGCAGCCATTGCCTGCGGCAGTAATTCGAGCGAAGAGCCGGAGCCAAGGCCGATATTGTAGAGTCTTACACTTTTGCTCACTGCAAAATCAGAGACTTGTTTATTAGTATAGCCACCTTCCGTATCATCGCCGTCAGTAAAGGTCAGCACTACCTTATTTTGCTTACCTCCTTTAGCTGCACATGCCTCTATAGCATTGTATTGCGAACGGTATAAAGGAGTAGAGCCGCCTTCCTGGTTACGCAAAGCTTCTATTTGTGCAAGCAAAGTTGTGGTATCTGCACTAAAGTTTTCTCCATACTTCTTAAAAGTACTACCGTTAAAAGACCATAACCATGCGTTATTATTAGCGCCAATATTTTTTGTAAATGTTTTTGCGGCATCCAGCCGGTAATCGTTCGGATCAGTGGAAGAAATACTTCCGCTCTGATCCATCAACATTAAAGCCGAATAATTCCCGGTTGAATTTCCTCCCGATAAAATCGTCTTAAGATTTGAAAATGCATAATTGTTTCCACTCACTGAAATAGTATCAATCACAAAATGACCTGCCTTTAACTGGTTGTCCATATTCTTGGAATCTTTGAATACAGCCAGTCTTACAGAAAAACGTATAAACTTATCCGTCTTTTCAATTACGGCAATATTAGATACGGCAGCCGATGGCAATGAGTTATCATCCAACGGCGGTACAATTTCAACATCGTTTTTTGTACATGATACAGCGAGCAGAGTTACTACGGAAATACACCATACCAAATGACGGAAATAATTGTTTTTCATATGTCTATTTTTTTTTACCTGCAAAAGGCAATTATTAAAAGAATAATTTCACTGCAAGATTAGTGTGTTTAAAAGAGTTGTACAATCCCCATTTCAGGGGATTTTTATTTAACGAGAACCAAGGGGAAAAATTTGTCCTGATGTAAAAGTTCTCACATGGTATGGCAAGTGTCCTCAGACTTCGGCCACAACAAATACGCTGCCGCAAATCAATATCATATCATCTGCAGACGCATCGGCTTTGGCAGCCTGCAAAGCAAGCACTACCGTAGAATAGGCGTTGCCACTTATTCCTTTTTCTCTGGCAAATAATTGTAACTCTTTTTCGTCCATAGCGCGCGGCATTGCGGCTTTTGTAAAATAATAAACAGCGTTTTTAGGAAGCAGAGAAAGCACGGTGCTTACATCCTTATCCTTTACAAAGCCAATAACGATGCGCAATTGGTTGTATGTTGCCTTTTTAAGATTTTCATTTATTTGCCTGATGCCATCTTCGTTATGACCCACATCGGCAATGATTACCGGGTTTTTCTGGATCAGTTCCCATCTGCCAAATAAGCCAGTAAGCTTCTTAGTATGAGCTATTCCTTCTGTTATGGCCGCTTCAGAAATGTTCCAGCCTTTTTCTTTTAACGCATCAATCGTTGCCAGAACTGCCAATAAATTTTTCGATTGGTACAGCCCGTTCAGATCCATTCGATAAGTATACTTTTTAGCATCCTTCTCCACGTCTACATCTAAAAAAACTAAAGATTGCCGCTGCTGCATTATACGATAATGCTTTGGCGCATCAATAATATACGCTTGCTTTAAAGTGGCTTCTTCCTCAAATACAGGTTTGGTTTCCGGCAATATTTCTCCTATCACCACAGGTGTTTTTTCTTTAATAATTCCTGCTTTGGAATAGGCAATTTTAGCTAGTGTATCGCCAAGAATATTTATATGATCAAGATTGATGTTGGTGATTACAGACACTTCCGGATGAATAATATTCGTGCTATCGAGCCGGCCGCCCATACCTGTTTCTATAACAGCTATATCCACATTTTGCTCGGCAAAATATTGAAATGCCATAGCTACGGTTACTTCAAAAAAAGAAGGTTGTGTTTGCGCAATAACTGGTTTTATTTTTTCTACAAAATCTATTACGAATGTCTCGCTGCACATCTGCCCGTTTACCTTTATTCTTTCCCTGAAATCTTTCAGGTGAGGGGATGTATACAGTCCCGTACGATAGCCCGCGCTCTGTAGTATAGCAGCCAGCATGTGACTGGTAGAGCCTTTGCCATTGGTGCCCGCTACATGAATACTCTTGAATTTATCCTGGGGATTATCCAGCGCAGCGCATAATTCCAGCGTATTGGTAAGATTATTCTTATAGGCTATCTTCCCCACTTTACTAAACATGGGCAATTGCGCATACAGATAATCTATAGTCTCTTTATATTGTGGGTTCATTGGTTGTCTTCTTCTCTGTGTTTCAGATCTTCCTGGTAGCATGTGCGGCAGCGTGGTTCGTACAGATCCTTTTCGCCCAAAACCACTTGAATGCCTTCGTTGTTTTTTCTGAAAGAATGATTGGCAAGACCTCCGCATTTCACACAAATGGCGTGTAGCTTTGTAATGTATTCCGCCACTGCCAATAGTTGTGGCATGGGTCCAAAAGGTTTGGCTTTAAAATCCATATCCAGTCCGGCAACAATAACGCGAATGCCTTTATTAGCAAGCATCTGGCAAACCTCTACAATGTTTTCATCAAAGAATTGCGCTTCATCAATACCTATTACATCTACGTTCTGGCTAAGTAAAATAATTTTGTTGGAATGCTCTACCGGCGTGCTGGTAATAGTATTGGAATCGTGACTAACTACATTTTCTGTATGGTAACGGGTATCTACCGACGGCTTAAATATCCGAACGGTTAAATTAGCAAACTCTGCCCGCTTCATTCTCCTGATCAACTCTTCGGTTTTGCCGCTAAACATCGAACCGCAAATCACTTCTATCCATCCTCTTTTTTCTTCCCTGAACAGGGTTGGCTCCATAAACATATACGAGGCTTTTTTTGATATGTATATTTAAAATTACTTAAAAAACTGCTTCTATTGCCGGTAAAATTAAGCTTTTAAAAAAATACTTTGTAACTTTATTTTTTGGAGACAGTGCAGAAATCATATCAATGAGCAACGATAAAAAATATTTAATAGAAAAACTATACGGACAATTGCAACAAAATGCCAGCGACAGCCATTTGCTGATAACAGCGCGGATGCTGGTGGCTGCTTTGCAATCTGCCGATTCACTTACACAAACTACGAATGTTACGGTTATTTCTCCGATTATGAGCGAGACACCCGCAACAGACCTTTTGCAAGACAGCGCTATGGAAGCCAAAGAGAAAATAACAGCGCGCGCAGAAGAACCGGTATCAGAAGCTACGCCTTTAAAAAAGAAAAAAATAAATCACAGTAAATTAATTGAAAAAGAACTTTCTTTTTTTGAGATATACAGGGAAGAAGACAGCAGCAAAACCACCATACAGCAAACGCTTTTTAAAGACATGCAGGACGATATGGTAGAAGTAAATGAACGCTTGAAAAGAAACAAAAAAGAAATTGCAGAAAATCAGCCGGTTAATGATTTAAAATCAGCCATAGGCATTAACGACCGCTATCTATACATTAATGAGCTTTTCAGAGGCGACGCCACTGTTTATGAAAGGAGCATTTATACCATTAATAATTTTTCTTCATTAAAAGACAGCATGGAATGGATAGAGCGTACCCTGCGTCTTACCTACTTTTGGGATGAAGACAGTAAAACGGTACAGCAGTTTTACCACGTAGTAAAAAGAAGATTTTCTTAATCCGTCAGTTTGTTTAACGCTTGGTGATAAGCTTCAAAATTGAAGGCGGATAAGGCTTTGCGCATATTCTCCGCAATTTTTTCATTACAGAGATTACCTATTGAGCCTTCATGGGTATGCGCTACTTGTGTGTTGTATTCAAAACGGTTGGCTTCTATATCCAACCCTACCTTTTTGTATGCGTCTCTAAAAGGCACCCCCTGCAATACCAGTTTATTTACCTCTTCCACACTAAAAATATATTTATACTTTTCATCTTCCACAATATTTGTATTCACTTCCATATTGGCTATCATTAATATTACCATGTCAATGCAATTACGCAGGGTTTCAAAGGAAGGAAACAGGTTTTCTTTAAGCAGCTGCAGGTCTCTGTGATAGCCGGATGGCAGATTGGTTGTCATCATCATAATCTCATTGGGTAGCGCTTTCAGTCTGTTGCTGTAAGAGCGTACCAGCTCAAACACATCTGGGTTTTTCTTATGCGGCATTATGCTGCTGCCGGTGGTAAGCTCGGGCGGAAAGCTGATGAATGCAAAGTTCTGGCTAAGATACAGCGTAGCGTCCATTGATAATTTGCCAATGGTATCCGCTACATTGGCCAAAGCCATAGCGGTAACTCTTTCCGCTTTTCCCCTGCCCATTTGCGCGTAAACTACATTGTAGTTTAAATCGGCAAATCCCAGCAGCTTTGTTGTGAATGTACGATCGATGGGAAAAGAAGAGCCATAGCCCGCCGCTGAACCCAAGGGGTTTTTGTTCACCATATCAAAGGCCGACTTCAGCATTAGTACATCATCTGCAAGGCTCTCGGCATACGCGCCCAACCACAAGCCAAAAGACGATGGCATGGCGGTTTGCAAATGCGTGTAACCCGGCAGCAGCACGGCTTTCAGCTCTTCTGAGCGACTGATAAGCAGATCGAACAAGGAAGAAACCGATTGCACCGTTCTTTCAATTTCATGGCGCAGAAAAAGTTTTACATCTACTAGCACCTGGTCGTTTCTGCTGCGCGCAGAATGTATCTTCTTACCTGTATCGCCCAATTTTTTTGTAAGCAGATACTCAATCTGCGAATGCACATCTTCAATAGTTTCTTCTATTACAAATGTACCGTCGAGTGTAGACTGATAAATATTTTTCAGCTCTTTGAGCAAAGCATCTTTTTCCTCTGTGGTAAGCAACCCGACTTCTGCCAGCATTGAGGCATGTGCCATATTGCCCAGCACATCATAAGCGGCCAGCATCAGGTCAAATTCACGATCTCTGCCTACCGTAAACTTCTCTACTTCTTTTAGCGAGGTGCTGTTTTTTGCCCAAAGTTTCATGGTATCTGTATTATGATTATAAAATATATCGGCAAATTAACAATAAGTTTTTTACATAGCATAAACAGTACAAAAAGAAAAGAAAAAAGTTAGCTGTGATTACCCATAAATTTATCAATAACAAAGAGTATTCATTGCTAGTTAACAATCGTCCGGCAGGGATAGAAGCGGCATCCTTTGTGCAGCGCAGCGAAACAAAGATACAGCGGATAGCCCGGCAGCCGGCATAAAATAAAAACACTCTTTAAAAGCCCCATAATTATTGTATTTTCATTACCTTTGCCGCTCGCAAAACGCTCTTTTAGCTTTAATGATCAATAGAAGAAATATCAGAATTAAGGTAATGCAGGTGCTGTATTCCTACGAAACAATGGAACCCGGAAACGAGCAGCAGCCTGTATTTAACCCTGACAAGGAACTGAACAACCGGATAGACCGGTCAAGAAAATTATTTTTTTACATTCTTAACTTTATTATAGAAACGGCAAGATACGCCGAAACAGACGCGCGACAAAGGGCTTCTAAATACATAGTATCGGAAGCAGACAGGAATGTAAACGTGAAAATTGCAGGCAACGAAGTGCTGTGGACAATAATGGAAAACGAGGCTTATAAAAACGCAATGGAACAGTATCATTTTCCTTTACCCGACGATGCAGATGAGTTAAAGAAAGTGTATCAGTCGCTCGCGTCTACAAACGAATACGCCAGCTATATAGCAGAGCAGAGCAGGAACAGAAAAGCGGAACAGAAAATATTGCAGTTTATTTTTTCTGAGCTGCTGCTAAACAATGAAGATTTTGTGAGCCATGTAGAAGAACTTTTTGAAAATTGGGAAGACGATGGCGAAGCACTTATTGCAGCGATAATGCAAACGCTGGAAAAGCCCGGCACCCTTAAGTTTGAGCTAAAACATTTTATAGGCAATGATAAGTTTGATTTTGCCAAAGAACTTTTGAGAACGGTTATTGAAAAGGATACCCATCTCTCTGATTTAATAAAACCGAAATTAAAGAACTGGGACGAAGACAGAATCGCGATCATTGACATGCTGCTGCTGAAAATGGGCATCAGTGAACTGCTGTATTTTGAAACCATTCCGCCAAAGGTGACCATTAATGAATACATTGATATAGCGAAGGAATACAGCACAGACAACAGCGGACAATTCATTAACGGTACGCTGGATAATATAAGGAAAGACCTGATAGCTGAAAACAAAATGTTTAAAACAGATTTTAAAAAGTCAAAACAATAAAAAAATTACCTATGCTTAAAAACATATTTCTCTCGTTAAGCATTTTTTGCACTTTGGCATTAGCCGTTTCTTGCAGCAGCAATGACAACACAACCGATATGCAAACCGATGCAGAAACTACAGCAGCTGAAAACGAAGCCCCACAAAACAGGCCCAAAACTACTATGAGCTTTACTGATACGCTTAAAGATTTTGGCACTAAGCAACAAGGCGAAATGCTACATTTTGCCTACGAATTTACCAACACCGGCAACGAACCTTTATTTATTGAAGATGTAATACCCTCCTGCGGATGCTCCGTAGCAGACTATCCCAAGCAGGCTATAGCGCCCGGTGGAAAAGGAGAAATAAAAGTAGAGTTTGATACAGACAAAGGCGGACTGGGAAGCGTACAAAAGCTGATAACCGTAGTAGCCAACAATGCCGGCAGGGCACAACATTATCTTTTATTTCAGGGTACCGTAGAACCTAAATTTTAAAAACCAATTTTATTCAATTACTAAAAAACAATAATTATGTATTCAGTATTATTAATGGCAGGACAAGGCGAAGGCGGAGGTGGAAGCAGCATGTCTTTATTTTTCATGATAGCTATCATGGTTGTATTTTGGCTTTTCATGATTCGCCCACAGGCTAAAAAAGCAAAAGAGCAAAAGTCTTTTATAGAAAATATTCAGAAGGGAGACAGAGTAGTTACCATTGCCGGCATTCACGGAACAGTGAATAAAATTAACGAAGATGGCACTACCATTATGCTTGAGACCAACCCGGGCACTTATATAAAGTTGGAAAGATCTGCTATCAGCATGGAGTGGACCAAAGCGCTTACACCCAAATCTCCTATTGAAACAAAATAGATCTGTTTCGTTTTTTTAAAACAAAAATGCCGGCCAAAAATAGCCGGCATTTTTTTATACCAAAGAATGGAATTAATATCTGTTGTCGCGACGAGGACCGTCGAAACTTCTTCTTCTTCCACCGTCAGGATTTTCCTGTTTTTGGTTTACAACAATTTTGCGGCCACCCACTTCTGTTTCGTGAAGTGCATTGATAGCAGCCTGTGCAGCTTCATCATCAGGCATTTCGATAAACCCGAAGCCTTTGCTTCTGTTGTTATTCATCTTGTCTGTGATAATCTTGGCAGATGTAACCTCGCCAAATTCTGAGAATAAATCTCTTAAATCTTCGCTCTTTAAATTCCAGCTAAGATTTCCAACGTAAATGTTCATTTTTAAAAATTTTTGAATTTTTTATAATACAGTAAACCCGAATTCAAAAACATAATACGCAGGAACGCTTAGTTATTAAGAATTAGATACTGTTGTTAACTCGCTGTAAAGGTAAATGTAATATTGATACAAACAACAAATTTTTTTATTTTTTTATTATTACTTTTATATGAATCAGTATGTTACGGAATTATTAATTCCCCTCCCATAAGTCGGGCCGCCGGGTTTTGGTACGCTCTAAAGACTGGTTGTATCGCCACTCTTCTATCAGCTTATGGTTGCCGCCAAGCAATACGTCGGGCACTTTCCAGCCCCTGAAATCTACGGGCCTTGTGTATACGGGCGGCGCTAGAAGATTGTCCTGAAAACTATCTGTAAGCGCCGAGGTTTCATCATTGAGTACGCCAGGCAGCAATCGCCCTACCGCGTCCACTACAATGCCGGCAGCAAGCTCTCCACCGCTCAGTACAAAATCGCCTACAGATATTTCCATCGTTACAAAATGTTGTCTTACACGCTCATCTATACCTTTGTAATGACCGCATATCAACAATAAATTGTTTTTTAATGATAATCGGTTAGCCGTTTTTTGATTAAACGTTTGGCCGTCAGGTGTAAGATATATTATCTCGTCGTATTGTTTTTCTTTCTGCAACTCTTCTATAGCATTTACCAGTGGCTCACACATCATTACCATACCGGCTCCACCGCCGAACTGGTAATCATCTACCTGGCCATACTTATTCAACGCCCATTTTCTCAGGTCATGCAGCGTTACTGTAAGCAGGCCTTTGTCTTGCGCACGCTTCATGATGCTATGCTCAAAAAAGCTCTGTAATAAACCCGGCACTACTGTGATGATATCAATATGCATGCAGCAAAGTTAACTTACAGTTTTGATAATATCTGCAAATACACCGCTGGCTGTAACATCGCCGCCCGCGCCCGCGCCTTTCACTACCAGCGGTTGTTCTACATAGCGTTTTGTATAATAAAGCACAATATTATCCTTGCCATATAAATGATAGAAATCGGAGTCGGAAGGTATTTGCTGCAAT
Organism: Bacteroidota bacterium; assembly: GCA_023386235.1. GTDB lineage: Bacteria > Bacteroidota > Bacteroidia > Chitinophagales > Chitinophagaceae > Haoranjiania. Next base: position 76,681 of record JAEWKC010000034.1, read on the forward strand.
CCTACCGATGCTTTACCCTCTTCAAAAGCGGCTACATATTTCAGTTTACAGTTGTTTGCCTGCGCATCGGCATATAATTTTTTAAAGTGCTCTTCATGCTTTTCAAGCTCCGCGTAAAAATCTTCCACGCTTCCGTTGAAGCAGGATGCTGGCAGGAACCCGTTGTTTTTGATATCTTCCATTTCTAAAGGGTAACCACTTTCACGCGCCAGTATCATGATCTTACGCATCACATCCGTGCCACCCAGATCCTGACGTGGATCGGGCTCGGTATATCCTTCGTCTTGCGCACGCCTTACAACTGCTGCAAAGGATTCAGTTCCATTATAATTATTAAAAACAAAATTTAATGTTCCTGACAAAACCGCCTGAATTTTAGTAATTTCATCACCGCTTCTCATCAGGTCATTCAAAGTGCCTATTACGGGCAAACCTGCGCCCACATTGGTTTCAAAGAGAAAAGATACGTTATAGTCGTTTGATAATTGTTTCAATTTTTGATAATAAGCATATTCAGAAGAGCAGGCTATTTTGTTGCAGGCTACCACCGAAATGCTTTTAGCCAAAAACTTATCGTAAGTGCGTGCCACATCTTTGTTGGCTGTAACATCTATCACCACAGAGTTACGCAGATTTTTTAGTATAATTTTTTCGGTGAGTGTATCCAGTGTTATATCATTACCGTTTTCCAGATTTTCCAGCCAGTTATCTAAGCTTAGCTCTTCCTGCTCATCTGTGGCCAGTGCCGCTTTTTTAGAATTAGAAATACCCACTACACGCAGATTCAGGTTCAGGTTTTGCAACAAAAACTCTTTTTGTTCCTTTATCTGCTCAATAAGTTTCCCTCCTACATTGCCTGTTCCTACAATGTATACATTGATTTGCTTGGATGCTTTTTCAAAAAATCTTTCATGCAACGTATTTACGGCTTTCTTTACATCGGCCGAAGAAATAACCGCAGAAATATTTTTTTCTGAAGAGCCCTGCGCTATGGCACGTATGTTAATGCCATTGCGGCCCAATGCAGCGAACATTTTGCCGCTAATGCCGGGGTGACTTTTCATTTTATCGCCTACCAAAGCTATGATGGATAAACCCGATTCTTCTTTCACCGGCTCTAACCTCTTGGTTTCAATTTCGTATGCAAAGGCTTTGTTTACCACCTGCGCCGCCTTGGCGCCATCCACTCCGTTCACGGCTACACATATTGAATGCTCCGATGAACTTTGCGTAATCAGTATCACATTTATTTTAGCGCTTGCCAAAGCTTCAAACAGCACCTTAGAAAAGCCGGGAATGCCCACCATGCCGCTTCCTTCAAGGCTTATAAGCGATACCTGAGAGATGCTCGAAATACCCGTAACTACCTCTCCGTCTTTAGGCGACAGGTTTTGAATAACCGTACCTTTATCCTCCGGAGAGAATGTATTTTTGATCCAGATGGGAATTTCTTTTGCCATTGCGGGCTGTATGGTTGGCGGATAAATAACTTTAGCGCCAAAGTGCGAAAGCTCCATTGCCTCCTTATAAGATATGGCAGGAATGATCCTTACATTTTTTACAATCCGGGGATCTGCCGTCATCATACCGGAGACATCTGTCCAGATTTCTAAATCTTTCGCTCCCGTGGCTGCGGCAAATAAAGCCGCTGTATAATCCGAACCTCCCCTGCCCAGCGTAGTTGCTACGCCATCTGCGCTGCGAGCTATAAAGCCCGGCGCTATAAAAATATCTTTACTGCTGTTGTCTATAAAAAGCCTGATATTGTCAGAAGTTTCTGTGTGCAATACATTCGCGTTGGAATGGTTATTATCGGTTACTATCAATTCTCTTGAATCTACCCACTGATGATCTATGTGTAAAGATTGCATGTAGGCCGATATGATTTTGCTGGAAAGCAATTCTCCGAAACCTACTATCTTGTCTTTAGATGCCAGGGATAGCTCCTGCAGCCGGTACACGCCTTCCGCTATATCTTCCAGTTCGTTCATAGCCTGCATCACCATGCTCAGGGCCGCGCTCTGATTGGTTACGGGAAGCAGGGCTTTTACGGCGGTGAGATGCTGCTCGGAAAGCAAATGAATTTTTTCTTCGTAAGACGCATCTTTATTGGCCGCCAGCGTACCAATCTCAATTAATTTATCGGTAACGCCGGAAAGCGCGGAAACCACGAATAATTTTTTATCTTCCTTTTTGCCGGAAACAATGTTTACAACTTTTTTGATGTTTTCGGCATTGGCTACTGAAGTCCCGCCGAATTTTAATACCAACATAGTGATTAATGTATATTTAAATGATGTATTGAATTTATTTTGATGAAGTAAGCCATTTACCTGACTTGAAGCGACTATATTTAGTCCGATTGACGATATGAAAAATTGTAACCCTTTACAGGGTTGTAATAATAATAGTGGTTCCTAATGCAGCATTAGAATTTTTCATAAAATTGCGATATGAATAAACATTCTTCATGAATCGGTAGGCAAGATAGTAATATTTTCAATAAAAAATGCAAACGTTTGAAAAATATTTTTCTCTCTCACTTCTGTCAATTCATAAACGTTCAGTTTTTATTTCTTAATTTTGTGTTTCTTCTTTTTATTAGAAAAAAAGCAAATGAAGCAATTGATATTTCAAGACTTAGGCAGAATGGCCTACAAAGCGGCGTGGGACTTTCAGGAGGAAATGCTGAACAATAAAGCCGAAGAAAAAAGAAACAACAAGACACCTGATAATCATCTCTATTTTGTAGAACACAATCCGGTATTTACCCTGGGAAAAAATGGCGATGCGCATAATGTATTAATGTCTAACGAGCAGCTGAAAGAACTGGGAATAGAATACTACCACATTAACCGCGGCGGCGATATCACTTACCACGGACCCGGGCAAATTGTAGGCTACCCTATTATTGACCTGGAACAATTTAATACCGACCTGGGCTGGTACCTGCGCAGCCTGGAAGAAGTGATCATCCTTACACTGGCAGAGTACGGACTGAAAGCTGACCGCAGCCCCGGCGAAACAGGCGTGTGGCTTGATCCCGATAAAAAAGGCTTTGAAAGAAAAATATGCGCCATGGGCATTCGCTGCAGCCGCTGGATTACCATGCATGGCTTTGCTTTAAATGTAAATACCAACCTTCATTATTTCGACTTTATCGTACCCTGCGGTATTCAAAACAAAAAAGTTACGTCGCTCGAAAAAGAATTAGGCCGAAAAACAGATATGGAAGAAGTAAAGCAAAAACTAATAGCCAACTTCGAAAAAGTCTTTGACACCAAAATAATTTTCTGATTTTTTTGAAACATTGTTGTAATTATTTTTATTTTTTGCAATATTGTTGCATATTTGCAGAATGAAAATTGTATATCAACAATTTATAGCTTTATTCTTATTCTCAATCGCCTGCACAATCGCCGGCTTGGCACAAGCACAGCAAACGCCTGTTAAAATTATAGTGTCAGATGCAGATGACGACCATGCTGCCATAGCGCAAGCTACAGTACAATCTACTTTCTTCAATATCAAAACAAATAACAGAGGCGAAGTGATACTACGCACTTATCCTGCAAACGGATTTCACGTAAAAGTAAACGCCGACAATTATTATCCTCTTGAAAAACATATTTTTCTTAAGCAAGACGTTACCGAATACATCATTGAACTGCATCGCCTGCAAGATACATTGCATACGGTAATCGTAACCGGCTATTCGCACGAAGGAGATAATAAAAACTCTGTAACCAGTGTGCTGAATCAAGAGAAGCTCAGGAGTAATAAAGGAAACGATTTAGGCGTATTGCTGCAGGATGTACCAGGTGTATCTATGTTGCAGACCGGCGCTACCATTTCAAAGCCGGTAATAAACGGCTTGCATAGCAACAGGATAGTGATACTGAACAATGGTGTAAAACAAGAAGGCCAGCAGTGGGGCGCCGAGCATGCTCCTGAGGTAGACCCTTCCATAGCATCAAATATTGTAGTAGTAAAAGGCGCGGATGCCGTACGCTATGGCGCGGATGCCATTGGCGGCACCATTCTAATAAACCCGCCAGGCCTGGCCTATGGTGATGCACTGCACGGCGAAGCTTACTTGTTGGGCACATCCAATGCAAAATTGTTTGGCGGCGGCGCTTCTGCATGGAGTAGCTTTAAGCAACACCGGCACTGGGCATGGCGTGTACAGGCATCTGCAAAAAAAGGGGGCAACTATAAAACTGCGGAATATTTTTTGAATAATACCGGGATACAGGAAATCAACTTCTCAGGAGAGGCAGGCTATAAAAAAGAGAGGTGGAATGTAGAATTATACGCCAGCCATTTTAATAAGGAAATAGGCATTTTTACCGGAAGCCACATTGGCGATACTTCAGATTTGTTTGCCATCATACAAAACGGGAGACCATTTGAACAGGGCAGCTTTTCTTACCATATTGACGCGCCTCGTCAAAAAGTAAATCACCAACTGTACAAATTACACGCTACCTACGATTTAAAGAATAAAGGCTCGATACAATTGCAATACGCTTTTCAGCAAAACAACCGGCAGGAATATGATTTGAGAAGAGGTGGCAGAAGCGCTACGCCTTCGCTGGACCTTGTTTTGCAAACACAAGCGGCAGACATACACTGGAAAAATAATTACAATAGAAAATGGAAATCGCAAATTGGCGTGTCTACCGAATATCAATCAAACCATAGCGTGCCCGGTACAGGCGTTACGCCCCTGATACCTAATTATAAAAACATAGGCGCAGGCTTGTATGCCATTCAAAATTACATACAACCCCGATATGAGCTGGAAGCGGGATTGCGATACGACCTTCTATATCTGAACGCGAAAGGACTGCGCTCTTCTTATATATACGTAGATGAAAACGGGGCAGAAATACCTGCTCATTTACCCGGCGAGTATGTGCTTATAAAAAATTATTATGGCGGAGAAAGAACCTTTCAGAATGTATCCGGCATTTTGGGCGCCCACTGGAAACCCGGCAATCAATGGCGCATAAGCTCCAATATCGGGCTTGCCTGGAGGCCGCCGCAGGTAAATGAACTGTACAGCGCGGGATTGCACCACGGTACAGCAAGCATTGAAATAGGCGACAGCACACTTACCTCTGAAACCGCATATAAATGGATATCGGCCGTTGCATACAAAACTAAAAAGCTGTCTTTTGATTTGAGCGGCTATGTGCAATACATAAAAAACTATATTTTTCTGCAACCGTCTCTGCAGTATCAACAATCGCTGAGAGGCTCTTTTCCAATATTTAATTTTACTCAAACAGATGCTCTGTACACTGGATTTGATTTTTCAGGAAGATATAGCATTCATACACATTTTGATTATCTCATTAAGGGTGCTCTGGTTCTTGGCAGAGATATCTCCCAGGATACTTACCTGCCCATGATTCCGCCGTTTCAACTAAGTAATGCCCTGAAATTCAACATAGGATCTTTAGGAGTTTTTCAGGATAATTATTTTACGATAGAATCTGCTTACACTGCCAAACAAAACAGGTATGAAGAAAACACTGATTTTTCCGATCCGCCTGCCGCGTATCATTTATGGAACGCGGAGATAAATACAAGGATAGCTAAAGGATTTAACCATTCATTGATATGCAATATAAAAGCCAACAATATATTGAATGTTTTGTACAAAGACTATCTGGACAGATTCAGATATTACAACCACGGTATGGGAAGAAATATACAGTTAAGATTAATTTATCAATTCTAAACAAATAAAAAATAAACAAAATGAACAAATTCAAATTTTTGTCTCTTATGACGATTGCTGCTACATTATTATTAGTAGGCTGTAGTAAAGATCCCGTACATCCGGAAGAAGAACATAACCACGATGATCAGTCAAAAGTAGTATTCACCTTCTACAAAGGGCACTACCACGGCACTAGTTTTCATAAAGGTGATTCAACAGTGGTAGCGCTACGGCAGGACGGTAAATTTATAAACCCTACAACCAACGCGCTGATTGGCGATGGTAGTCAGTCTCCGGTTGTGCAACTTTCCGATGGTGAATTACAAAAGTTGTCCATTGTATTTTTAGCCGCCGACGGAGACACGCTAAACGGTGAATTTATTAAAGAAGCCAATGTGCATCAATTCTTTTTTATCCCTTCGGTAAAAGATGTACTGGAGTATACGTATAAAGATGCCAGATTAGGGTTTGACGGCGACTTTAAGATACTTCAAATCAACAAAGAACTGAACCTTGAGGTAGTGTTAAGACACGGGCTTAACAAATCTTCAGAAAGAGCCTGGAACGATGTAAACTTTAGAAATTACGGCGGATCAGATGATTTTAAAACAACACTTCGTATAAAAACTGTAGAGGGCGAAGCGCATGCGCATGATTAATAACAATTGAGATTATAAAAAGCGAAAGCCCAATGAAAGAATTCATCGGGCTTTCTTATTTTTAACAACTAAAACTCCATTTCATTAATCGGGCTTTTTGCCATCAAGAAAACTGTTGAGAGTAGAAAGATTGATTTTATTTTCTTCTGTTTTCTCTACAGTTATTTTACTGTAATATTCTTCTGCCGTAGAAGAATTTCCCTGCTTTAAATTTTCTAATTTTCTACGTACATAAGCCGGTACGCTGTCCATTTCGCTATTAGGATCATTGGAATTTACGTCAAAAGAAAGGTTTCTCAATTTTTGAATTCTTTCTGCGGCTCGGCGCTTTTGTAGTTCTTCATCTGTCAGGTCGTCTCCCATAAAATTCACTCCCTGGTGAATGGAGGAAGCTTTTTCAGCAGCCCCTTCATGATAAGTAAAGCCAGCCTGTTCTTCCTCCGGGGCTTCTTCCTCTTCGGCTTCTACTTCTTCAGGACGAGCTACGTATATAGCGGAAGGTTTACTAAGAAATGACTTGGGCTCTTCTTTTTTTATTTCTTCCGGCGCTTCGGTTGCGGGTATATCTGCGGTTACCTCATTCTTTGCAAACAACCCAAACGAAACGTTGTCATCTTTTTCTTCTTCTTCAAGCTTAAGTACCAACTTTTCTTTATTCGCTTCCGGTTTTATTTCGGTTTTTTCTTCCTTTTTAATTTCCTCAACCAAAGGTTTGGGAGTATCTTCTACCTTATTTTTCGCCTCTTCGGTATTATTTGTTTCGGGGAATATAACCACAGGCTTGTGTGCATTGGCTTCTACTTCATCTTCATTTAAACCAAGTACTACAATATCTTTTTTTTGAGCTTCGCTAATAATCTTATCGTTTTCTTCGAATGGATCTTTGTTTTCAAAGCCTGTGGCAATAAGCGTTACAGATAAGCTTTTACCCAAACTATCATCTACGCCCATGCCCACAATTACATCAGTATCTTCACCGGCATTCTTGCGTACATAATCATTAATCAATTCAAACTCATCCATGCCGCACTCATACTCTCCGGAACCTGTGATTACATTTAGCAATATCCATTTGGCTCCACGAATATCATTATCATTTAGCAGGGGAGAATTTAAAGCCTGCTCAATCGCTTTTCTGGCGCGTGTTTCACCTTCTGCCTGCGCGCTTCCTAATATGGCTACTCCGCCGTTTCTCATTACGGTAGACACATCGGCAAAGTCTACAATGATATGTCCTTTGCTGTTAATAATATCCGTAATACATTTTGCCGCGGTAGCTAAAATGTCATCTGCTTTACCAAAGGCTTCTCTTATTTTAAGATCAGTGTAAAGCATTTTTAATTTATCGTTAGACACTACCAACAACGTATCTACGTATGGCTCCAGTTTTTTTATACCCGCTTCTGCCTGTGCTCTGCGTTTAGGTCCTTCAAAGCTAAAAGGCGTAGTTACTATACCTACGGTAAGTATACCCATTTCCTGGCATATTTTAGCTATAATAGGAGCGCCGCCAGTACCGGTACCGCCGCCCATGCCTGCGCAAATAAATGCCATTTTAGTATTTACTTCTAAGATCCTTCTTATTTCTTCTAATGATTCTTCTGTGGCTTTTTCTCCAACATTTGGATTAGCGCCGGCTCCAAGCCCTTGCGTGAGATGCGGGCCAAGCTGAATTTTGTTGGTGATTTCGCTTAATTCGAGCGCTTTGGCATCGGTATTACACACTATAAAATCTACGCCTTCCACATCTTGAGAGTACATATAATTTACCGCATTGCTACCTCCGCCTCCTACACCAATCACTTTAATGATGGATGACTGGTTTTTGGGGATATCAAAATCTATCATAATATTTTTATTTAGTTGTTAGTAATTTTTCAGGTTTGAAAGTAGAATTTTTTTCGAAAAAAATTCTTGTCAAAACCTTATCTTATCTATATTTTAACGTAAATGCGTATCGGATTCTTCTGCAAATAATTCTTTTAACCCGTCTTTGATTTTACCACGCATTTTTTCCCAGAAATCTGCCACGCCTACGCCTTTTTTTCCTCCGGGATTTGCGGGTACTTCCGTTGGAGAATCTGCTTCATTCGATAAAAATTCTTCGGGTATATCTACAGCCACTTCTTCTTCCTCTATAATATATTCGCCGCTGGTCTCATAATCGTTGCAGCCTTTCAGCACAAGACCCAGACAGGTAGAATACATCGGGCTTTTCAGCTGATCAATATGGTTAGGTGTCAAATGCTCGTTGGGCAATCCCAGGCGCGCGTTTAACCCGGTAACATATTCTGTTAACTGAATCAGGTTTTTCAATTGCGAGCCACCGCCTGTAAGTATAATGCCGCCATTCAGCATACGATTATCCAAGCCCACTTGTTTTAAATGATAAGATACAAAATCAAGTATTTCACTCATTCTTGCCTGTATAATACCGGCTAAAGTTTTTACACTGATTTGTTTAGAAGGCATGCCTTTTAACCCGTTGATAGTAATATATGCATTGGCTTTAGCCTCATCGGTAATTGCAGAACCAAATTGTTTTTTCAGCGCTTCTGCCTGATGCCTTAACACACCGAGTCCTAAGCGAATGTCATTGGTGATATTTTCTCCGCCAAAAGGAATAACCGCCGTGTGTTTCAGAATTCCTTCATAAAATACAGCTAAGTCAGATGTGCCGCCGCCAATATCTAAAATGGCTACACCGGCTTCCAGATCTAAATCGCTCATTACAGCAGAGGAAGACGCGAGTGGCTGCAGCACCAGATCTTTCGTGTTCAGCTCGCTGCGTGTAACTGCGCGGTTGATGTTTCTGATAGCGTTTTTATCGCCAGTGATGATATGAAAATTAGCGCCCACTTTTACACCGTTATGGCCAACCGGTTCTTTTATGTTTTGAAAATTATCTACATAAAAATCCTGCGGAATTACATCAATAATCTCATCTCCGGCGGGTATGAAAGTCTTACGCTGATTTTCTATCAGCTGGTCTATTTCGTAGCGTTGAATCTCTATTTCAGGATTTTGCCTTACCATATCTCCACGTGTTTGCAGGCTTTTGATATGATGACCGGCAATGCCCACATATACATCATGTATGTCTAAGCTGGGGTTGCTTTTAAGACAATTATCCACGGCCACACGAATTGCTTTTACCGCCTGGTCAATATTCAACACCTGGCCGTGCTGAACGCCATTGCTGGGAGCAGATCCGAAACCCACGATGTCTAATTTGCCCTGTTCGTTTTTGCGACCGGCAATTACCGCGATCTTGGTAGTGCCAATATCCAACCCTACAATGATCGGTGAATTGTAGTGGCGGCTACTATTCTGTTCGCTGCGAAGATTTACATTTTGATCCATAATGATATTTATTTTAGTTGTTATTATTGGTTTGCTTGTTTTCTTTTTGTTTTACTTTGACAGTGGTTTGTGGTGAGGCCAGCTTCTTATCTCTGTTTTCAATATCAATGTTCCCATTTGATTTCTTATTATCAGCCGCAGAATCAGTGATGTTTAAAGGATCTACAACCGTAGAATCGTATAAGTTTACAGGTATACCAAACACTGCATCATTTCTTTTGGAACTATCCCTTACAGTGGCCACCACCTGACCATTGTATTGCACATCTATTTTTTTATATTTATCGAGACCTTTATTAATCATTACCTGCTTATAAAAACTATAGAGTTTATTAAATTTATCATCCAGATTTTCTGCTTTACCTATGTAAACCAGATGATTTCCCAGCACCGGTACAATTTCAAATTCATTTTTGTTAATGATGTTCAATTGCGAGATCATGGAAGACCAAAAAGTATCTCTGTTGATAAATAAACTTACATTGCTTATATCTGCTATCAGCAGGCTGTCATCTAACCCGTTTTGTGGAAACGAAGTAAATACGGGCAGCCTGGTAGTAACTTTTGAATTTACCGGTAAATATTTTTCTGTACTATCAATATAAAATGTTTCTCCCTGCGTAGTGAATACTCTTGCTATCGGGTCGCTCTGATCAATTCTTATTTGCAGAATATTATTGTTATCAAAAAATACATCCGCTTTTTTTACCCAGACATCTTTATACAGCACATTTTCTATTTGCTGTAAGTTGATAGAATCCAGCACATAGCCTATTCTTCCACCATTGGTGCTAACTATATTTTTTATCTGCTCTTCATTTACAAATACATATTCTTTTTTGCCCACAATTTCCACTTTTATGCCTTTGCATTTGCCGTATTTCTTTTCTTGACCGGCATAGACAAAAAGAGCGATTGTTGCAAAGAACAACATCAGCCAGCTGATCAATATGATTTTTCTTTTTGTCATTTAGTTTTATCCAGAATAATTTTTTTTACATCTTCGGTCATCTCTCCAATATCTCCCGCACCTGCCATCACAATTAGATTGTGGTTTTTATTTTTAATTTTTTCGAGCATTTCGCTTTTGGACAAAACCGCTTTATTTTCCAGCTTCATCCTGTTCGTAATAAGTTCGCTTGTTACACCTTCTATCGGCAGCTCTCTTGCCGGATAAACAGGCAGTACCACCACGTCGTCAGCTTTATCTAAGCTTTCTGCAAAAGCCGTGGCGTTGTCTCTGGTTCTGCTATATAAATGTGGTTGAAATATCAACAAAAGTTTTTCATTTTTGTATAAACTTCTTACGCCGCTAATCAATGCATTCAGCTCTTCGGGATGATGCGCATAGTCGTCTATGAGTACTGTGTGCTGCTCTTCGCTTCGATGCAAGATCCATTCAAATCTTCTTCTTACTCCTTTAAATTCTTTCAAAGCTTTGATGATAGCTTCATTGCCAACGTTCAACTGCTTAGCTACAGCTATAGCAGCTAAAATATTTTCTACATTGTGCAAGCCACCAACAGGCAAATAAATATCCTGAATAACTTCTCCCTGATAGTTTACATTAAACACATATGCGCCTTCTTCTACGCGAATATTTTCTGTGAATACATTTGCAGTTTTATCATTCAGATGGTATGTAATATGCTTTTCTGCATTAAATTCCTTTTCTCTTTTCAATCCTTTTTTGGTAATCAAACAGCCGTCCTGCTTAAGCCTGGATGCAAAAGTCAGATAAGCTTCCTCTACGTTTTCAGCGGTTTCATATATATCTAAATGATCAGCATCCATAGCTGTAATTATCGCAACATCCGGATATAGTTTGTGAAATGACCTGTCATATTCATCTGCTTCAATTACACTAACATTGTTATCGCTGCTCCAAAAATTGCTGTTGTAATTTGCCGCAATTCCCCCTAAAAAAGCATTAACGCCCTGCCCGGCTTCTCTCAATAAATAACCAATCATGGTAGTTACAGTAGTTTTACCATGAGACCCTGCTACACAAATGTTGAAAGAGTTTTGCGTGATCCAACCGAGAATATCACTTCTTTTTACTACGATGTAGTTATTCTCTATAAAATAATTTAATTCTTTGTGAGATGATGGAATGGCAGGTGTGTACACAACAAGATCTGCTTCTTTATCTATTTTATTTACATCATCTTCATAATGTATTACAGCGCCTTCTTTTGCCAGCGTTTGCGTAAGTGCGGTTTCTTTCAGGTCGTATCCGCTGACCTTTACGTTTTTAGCCAGCAGATATCTGGCCACGGCGCTCATACCAATACCTCCTATACCCACGAAATACACGGATTTCAAGGGTATATTATTCAGTGTCAATATTTGGTTTTGCGCGTTGTTCATTTATTTATACCGTATATATTTCTTTTAAAATTTCAGAAGCAATTACTTCATTCGCATTTGTTACCGCCAGTTTAGCAATGTTTTCTATCAACTGCTGTTGCTTATCTTCATTGAACAGAAGCTCTGTTACTGCCGGGTACAATTTTGCTACCACTTCATTATCGGCTATCAGCATAGCAGCATTCTTATCTGCCAGATTTTTAGCATTCATTGTCTGGTGATCTTCTGCCGCAAAAGGATAAGGAACAAATATTACCGGCTTTTTAACCACGCATAGTTCAGAAACAGTCATGGCACCGGCCCTTGCCACCACTACATCTGCGGCCGCGTATGCTTTATCCATATCCGAAATAAATGTAGAGATGTATACATTTTCTTTCGCGTAGTTGGCTAAGCGCGCATATTCCTCCGCGTTGTTTTTGCCTGTCTGCCAAATCAACTGGATATCTAAAGTTTTAATATCCGGGATATGCCTGGCGATGGTGTCGTTAATACTCTTGGCCCCCAAACTTCCTCCTACCACTAATATTGTTTTTTTGTCTGGTTGAAGATGGAAGAATTGCAATGCTTCTTTTTTACCTATTGTACTTTCTACAATATTTTTCCTGACAGGATTGCCCGTAATCATTATTTTTTCTGCCGGGAAAAATTTTTCCATCCCGTCTGATGCCACAAAAATTTTCCTTGCACCTTTACCCAGCATTATATTGCTTTTGCCTGCAAACGAGTTAGACTCATGAATATAAGTAGGTATGTCTTGTTTTTGTGCATAGCGCAATACCGGGAAGGTAGAGTAACCACCCACTCCGATAACCGCATCGGGCATGAACTCCTTGAAAATATTTTTTACTTGGAAATAGCTTTTTATAAGCTTGAAAGGCAAAGACAGATTTTTAAGCATACTGCTTCTATTAAGTCCTGCCATATCAATACCTTTGATGTCATATCCTGCCTCGGGTACTTTCTCCATTTCCATTTTACCATTGGCGCCTATAAAAAGAATATCCAATTCCGGCTTCAGTCTTTTTAAGGCATTTGCAATGGCAACCGCAGGAAATATATGACCTCCCGTACCTCCACCCGCTATGATTATTTTCGTCTTCTTTTCCATTAGTTATTATTTTATTTTTCTACTTGCTCCGCTTCAATTAAAGGTCTTGCTTCTGCTACGGCATCGCCTTCATTTTCCAGATTTGTTTTTACGTTTAGCTCTACATACCTTGATACGCTTAAGATAATTCCTATGGACGCGCAGGTAAAAAGAAATGAACTTCCACCCATGCTTACCAAAGGAAGCGTAACGCCTGTAACCGGTATCAATCCTACATTTACGGCCATATTTGAAACTGCCTGAATAACCAGTGTAAAGCTTAATCCAAGGGCAAGAAACGCACCGAACGCTCCGGGACATTTTCGGAATATTCTTATACATCTAAAAAGAAATACCAGATAAATGAATATGATAAAGGATGCTCCTAACAGTCCATATTCTTCTATGATGATTGAATAAATAAAATCGTTGTAAGCCTGCGGCAGATAGTTTCTTTGCTCACTGTTTCCGGGGCCTAAACCAAAGAAAACACTACCATTGGCAATGGCGATCCTGCTTTGCTGCACCTGGTAGGGCACATCATCTCCTTTGGCATATAAATAATCCTGCACTCTGCTTACCCAGGTTGAAAATCTTTTAAATATTGAGTTTTCAGAAGTAGCGCTTTCTATTCTTGCATTGCTTTTGTTTTCCAGGTGCTCTATATCAGGGTTATAGGTTCCTACCGCTACGCCCACAATTATCAAAATAGGAATTAAAGCCACACCTATTATCATAAAAATGTGTTTGTATTTTACTCTGCCAATAAACAACAACAACATGGATGTAAGGCCCGTGAGCAAAGCGTTTGACAGGTTTGCCGGAAGTATTAAGCCACAGGTAAGCACTATGGGTATGAACACAGGAAGAAATCCTTTTTTAAAATCTTTAATTTTGTCGTCTTCCTGCTTGCGACTTAATTGTCGTGACAAGTACATATATAAAGCCAGCTTGGCGAAATCACTTGTCTGAAATGTCATATTAATTACCGGGATCTTTATCCAGCGCACACCGGAATTGATCTCTGCTCCAAAAAACAATGTGTATAATAACAAAGGCAATGAGATAGCATATAATATGATAGCAATTTTTGAAAAAATTACATAGTTGAGCTTGTGCAATACATATATGAGCGCAAAACCAATTAATATAAAAATGAATTGTTTTATAAGATACAATTCTGTATTTCCATTATTCATCTTATATGCCAGTGAACCGGTAGCGCTATATACAATAAGCATTGAAAACACTGCCAGCAGTGTAACGCAACCCCATATATAATGGTCGCCTTTTACTCTTTTGAGCAGGTTTTTATATGTATCGTTCATATTGTAGTTATCAGGCATTTTTGTCTATTATAATAAGTTCACTTCCTCTTTAAAAATATTTCCACGCTCCATGTAGTTTTTAAACAAATCGAAACTTGAGCAGCCTGGACTTAGCAAAACGGTATCTCCTTCTTTGGACATTTGCTGTGCTTTGGTAACCGCGTCTTTCATATTATCTGTATCCACCATTGGAAGCATTGCGCCAAAAGCATGTAGTATTTTACTATTATCAAGGCCTATGCATACAATGGCTTTCACTTTTTCTTTTACAAGTTCTTCCAGAAAAGAATAATCATTTCCTTTATCTACTCCACCCATAATAAGAACCGTAGGCTTGGTCATACTTTCCAATGCAAACCATACACTGTTCAGATTAGTGCCCTTGCTGTCATTGATATAATCTACCCCGTTTACATTTTTTACAAATTCCATTCTATGCTCAAGATTTTCAAAAGTCTTGATAGCCTCTCTTATTTTTTCTTTACGAATATTGAGGCTGGCACCTGCTAACCCTGCTGCCATTGTATTGTACTGATTATGTTTTCCCTTTAAAGCAAAGTCATAAATATCCATGCTAACGCGTTCTTCCTGAATTTTCATCATCATTTGTCCGTTTTTTATATAAGCGCCTTTATTTTCTTCGTGTTTCATTGTAAAAGGGATTGATTGTGATAAAAGTTTACTGTTTTTTATTTTTTTGATAATTATTTCGTCATCTGCATTGTAGATGAATACATCTTTTGCAGTTTGATTTTCTATGATTTTAAATTTACTGTCTATATACTTTTCCATCTTATGGTCGTATCTGTCAAGATGATCTTCTGTGATATTCAGCAACACGGCTATATCCGGTTTGAATGTTGTAATATCATCTAACTGAAAAGAGCTAATCTCTGCAATGTAAAGTGGCTTGGGATTATCAGCTACTTCCGCAGCAAATGAGTTTCCAATATTTCCCACCAGTGCACACTCCAATCCTGCCGTTTTGCAGATATGATATACGAGTGACGTGGTAGTGGTTTTACCGTTTGTGCCTGTAATGGCTACAACTTTACTATCGCCCTTAAACCTGTATGCCCACTCTATTTCGCTAATTATCTCAATACCTTTTTCTTTTATTTTTTTTATTATAGAAACTGTGTCTGCTATACCCGGACTTTTGATAACTATATCTGCCTTTAAAATTTTTTCTTCTGAATGACGCTCCTCTTCGTAGGGAATATTCAATTCCTCTAATTTCTTTTTTGCTTTCTCTTCTATTTTTCCATAGTCGGTTACAAATACATCATACCCTTCTTTATGCGCCAGTAATGCGGCGCCAATTCCGCTTTCAGCGGCGCCCAAAACGCATACACCGATATGTTTATTATCGCTCATCCTATCTCATTTTTAGCGTAGCTATACTAAATACTACCAATATTATACTCACCAGCCAGAACCTTACTGATATTGTATTTTCGTGATATCCTTTTTTCTGATAATGATGGTGTAAAGGACTCATAAGAAATATTCTCCTTCCTTCTCCAAATCTTTTCTTTGTATATTTAAAATAGCTCACTTGTAAAATCACGCTTAAATTTTCTAAAAGAAATATGCCACAGAAAATAGGTATCAGCAGTTCTTTTCTTGCAATAATGGCCAGCGATGCGATGATGCCTCCTAAAGCAAGACTGCCTGTATCGCCCATAAACACCTGCGCGGGAAAAGCATTATACCATAAGAAGCCGGCGCAACCTCCTACCAGTGCGGCGGTGAAAATTGTAAGATCACCGATGTTGGGTATATACATTATATTGAGGTAATCAGATAAAATATAGTTACCACTTACATAAATAAAAATAAACATACCTATGCCTACAATAGCGCTTACACCGCCTGCCAAGCCATCAATACCATCGGTAAGGTTGGCGCCGTTTGATACTGCTACAATGATGAAAGTAACCACGAGGATATATAAAATCCATGTATACTTTTCGGCGCCATTCCCCATCCAGGAAATGAGCTTGCTGTAATTGAACTCGTGATTTTTTACAAACGGAATGGTGGTAATAGGCTGATTGGCTTTTACATATTTCTTTGCTACACCATTTACTTCCCTTACTACTTCGTTTGTGGCGGGCGTAGTTACCTGAGCACTTGTCTGCTGATTGATCACAGGTCTTTCAATTTCCACACTCGGGTGAAAATAAAGCGTTGCTCCTATGATGATGCCTAACCCTATCTGCCCTACCACTTTTGCTTTTCCTGCTAAACCGTCATTATCATTCTTCTTATAATTTCCTCCGTTTTGCAGCGCTTTCTTTTTAGCTCTTAATTTTAAGTAGTCGTCTAAAAAACCTATTAAACCTAACCATACCGTGCATACCAGCATAAGTATCGTATACACTTTTGTAAGATCGGCAAAAAGCAAAGTAGGAATCAATATGGCTAAAAGAATAATGATACCGCCCATGGTAGGTGTTCCCTTCTTTTGAACCTGTCCTTCTAAACCTAACTCTCTTACCGATTCCCCGATTTGCGCTCTTTTCAAAAGATTGATCAGGCGGCGGCCGTAAATGGTAGCTATAAGCAATGAAAATATCAACGCCATAGACGCGCGGAACGAAATATACTGAAACATTCCCGCCCCGGCGAAATCATAATTTTCTTTTAACCAATTAAATAAATGATATAACATGCTTCCTGCTTTATAGTTTTATTTTTCCATCAAATCAAACATTTCCTGTAATACCTCTTTATCATCGAAATGATTTTTCACTCCGTTAATTTCCTGATATTTTTCATGCCCTTTACCGGCTATCAATATGATATCTCCTTCGTTTGCTAATCGTACCGCTGTTTTTATCGCCTGCTTCCTGTCTGTTATGCTCAACGCTTTTTTCTTTGCCGCGCTGTTCAGGCCTTCTTCCATATCTCTGATAATGGCTTCAGGGTCTTCAGTTCGGGGGTTATCACTGGTAAGTATCACAATATTGCTCAACGCAGCAGCTTTTGCCGCCATCACAGGTCTTTTTTCCTTATCTCTGTCACCACCGCAGCCCACAACAGTTATTACCTGCTTGGCATTTTTTCTAAGCTGAAGAATGGTTTCCAGCACATTCTTTAATGCATCTGGCGTATGAGCGTAATCTACTATGCCTATTATATTTTTTTTACTTACCAGGTAATCAAAACGGCCTTCCGCGCTGGTAAGCATACTTAATACACGCAATACTTCTTCTTCGTCCTGCGCTTCGGCAACAGCGGTACCATATATAGCCAGTATGTTATAAGCGTTAAATTCGCCTATTAACCTAAAATGTACTTCCTTATTATTCACACTCATCACCAAGCCGGTCAATTCATTTTCCAATATCTTACCTTTGAAATCAGCTACGGTATGCAAGCTGTAAGTAAGTTTTCGAGCTAAGGTGTTTTGCAGCATTACGGCTCCGCGCTTGTCATCTATATTGGTCAGTGCAAAAGCATTTGCCGATAAATTATCAAAGAATGTTTTCTTAACTTTTATATATTCATCAAATGTTTTATGATAGTCTAAATGATCGTGTGTGATATTGGTAAAAATGCCACCTGTAAAATACAACCCTGTAATTCTGTGCTGATGAATAGCATGACTACTGCATTCCATAAAAACATAATCGCACTGTTCTCTAACCATTTTATCAAGCAAAGCATTCAGGCTTACCGCATCCGGGGTGGTATGTGTAGCCAAAATCACCTCAATACCAATCTTATTTTCTACTGTACTTATCAGTCCGCATTTAAATCCCAGCCCGGTGAATAATTTATACAGAATAGTTGCCACGGTAGTTTTACCATTCGTTCCTGTAACACCGATTAGCTTGGTTTTTTCAGAAGGGTGATTGTAAAAATTACCTGCCATATATGCCAGTGCTTCGTGCGTATTTTTTACTTGTACATATATCGTGTCTTTTAGTATTTCAGCAGGCAAAGTTTCGCAAACAATAATGCCGGTGCCATTCTGTATTGCCTTTTCAATAAAATCGTGACCATTAGCCTGCGCGCCGTTAAGGGCTACAAACAAAGATCCTTTTGTTGCCTTTCGTGAATCGAGCTGAATATCTTTAACCTGTACATCCGTCGAGCCGATCAGCTTTTCAACTTTTATTCCTGATAATATGTTTTGTAAAGTATTCAAAATTAATTCAGCATTATTTTTATTTGCTGTCCTGCTTCTACAGGATCGCCGGTTAAAATAGATTGAGTCACAACTTTTCCTACTCCGTCAATATATACTTTCAAACCCCTGCTCTCACAGAGATACAGCGCGTCTTTCAGGCCCAGGCCAACCAAATTGGGCATTCTGTTTCCTTTTAAATAATTCAGATTTTTAAGCACCGGCTTATTAATACCATTTACCAATGCAAACTGTTTTTCAACAGTAGCAGAATCAACATAATTAATTCCCAGGGTTTTGAATATGGTATGAAAATCGTTTACGCCACCTGCAAAATAATAGTTGGAGTTTTCTGATTTCAAGCTATCCAGTCCGTTGTTTTGTTCATTGCCATCTCTTCTTATGTACATGGTATATAGTCTCTGCGCAATTTCTTTAAATACCGGGCCGGCAACAGCAGCACCGTAATATTTAGCCGCGCGTGGCTTATTGATGATTACTACCACGCAGGTATACTCGGGATTATCTGCCGGAAAATATCCCGCAAAAGATGACTGATAAATGCCCGCATTGTATCCCAAAGGACCTTGTGCTACCAATGCCGTACCCGTTTTACCGGCTACTTTAAAAGGGACATCCTGCATTAGACGATAGCCTGTGCCACCGGGTATATTACACACACCTTCAAGCATTGCCTGTAATTTACCTGTAACCTCGGGGCCTGAAATTTTTCTTACCTCATGCGGATACTTCTGTTCTGTAATAACACCGTCGGTACTAATAGCGTCTACCAAATAAGGCCGCATCATTTTGCCATCATTCGCAATGGAATTGTATAACATTGTAATGTGCATGGGAGATACGGTAAGGCTGTAGCCAAAAGCCATCCAGGGAAGCGTTGTTGCACTCCACATTTTAGAACCCGGCGTATGTATTACAGGGTCTCGCTCTCCGACCAGATCAAGACCTGTTTTTTCTGCAAAGCCCAAGTTTCTTAAATGATCTATAAACAGGTTGGGATTAGAACCATACGCGTTATATACCAATTTAGCGCTCGCTACATTGGAACTCATTTCAAACGCTTTTTTTACCGTGGCCACGTGTCCGTGGTTTTCACTGTCGTAAACAGTCCGTTTATTTATCAGCCACCTGCCGCCTTCCATATTCACGGTTTTACCCGTATCGGTTTTACCATCTTCCAATACCGAAAGCATAGAGGCTATCTTAAACGTAGACCCCGGCTCTGTTGGCGTAATAGCGTTATTATATATTTCAGCATAGTTGCCATTAGGAGTTCTGTCTAAATTGGCTATAGCTTTTACTTTTCCCGTTTTTACTTCCATTACAATGGCAGTACCTTTCTGACATTCATTATCTACCATCATCTTCATTAAAGCATTCTCAACAATTTCCTGCATTTTTATATCCAGGGTAGTAATGATATCTTTTCCGTCTTTGGGATCTATTTCATTGGCATCTTCTACCGGCACCGCCACGCCGCCCGCTATGAAGCGCACCAGTCTTTTTCCTTCCTTGCCCCGCAATATAGAATCGTAGGTAAGTTCTAAGCCTACATTGCTGCTATTCTCCCTATTGAGCCCAATTGTTCTAAAGCCCAGCATTCCGTATGGATTGAGACGAATATTCTTAACTTCAGGAATAAACCCACTTTTGTTTCGCCCTTCTTTTACTAAGGGAAACTTCTGTAGCTTTTGATAATCTCTGAAGCTTACTTTTTTTAGCAGAGGATAATATCTCAGCTCTTTTCTGTATCCGTATTCAAGCGCCTGCTTGTAATCGGTGGCTGTTTTTTCCGGGAATGTTTTGCCAAGATAGTAACACAAAGAATCCAGATTTTCTCTAAAACGTCTTCCATTCTTTTCGCGCAGTCCGTCGGCCGCAAAATCTATATAAATATCAAACTGAGGTATGCTGGTACTCAACATTTGTCCATCCTGACTGTAAATGGTACCTCTGGATGCATCCAAAGTTTGCATTTTCTGATGAAGACTGTCGCTCATCCCTTTCCAATAGCCGCCTTGTACCTGCTGAATATAAAATGCCTTTCCTATAACTGCTACACAAATAAAAATGATAAGCAGATAAGATAAGTACACCCTGGATAATATAATGTTTTTAACTTCCATTCAAATACCCTTATTCTAATTTTCTTCTTTTGTATGCCGTTTAATCATCCTGATATGAATAGGCTGCTCTTCGCTCAACATCAGCCCCATTGGCTCGCCGGCACGAATAAGTTCGGACTCTCTGGTCTTATACATCAATTCGCTTTTAAGTGTTTTGTATTCATATTCAAGTTCTACTATTTTCCTGCTTACCCTGCTCAGCTCCCTGGTGTTCTTTTCAGCTTTATGCCCGTTAGCTATGTACAGGATCATTAAAAGCCCTAAGAAGAGAAAGAAACCAATATTCTCCACTATCCAGTTATATTTGAATAGTTTTTTTATTTCGGATACAGGCGATTTATCTTTACGAGGCATTAGAATTTAATTTTTTTCTGCTACTCTTAATTTTGAACTTCTGCTTCTGCTGTTTTCCGCAACCTCCTGGTCGGAAGGCGTTAAAGGTTTTTTGGTTATAACCTTCAGCGGGTTTACGAAAGTTGAATTAATCAAAGGATTTTCTTCTTTCATATTCCATCTCCCTTGCTTAAAAAATGTTTTCACCATTCTGTCTTCCAATGAATGAAAAGTAATAATCGCCACTCTTCCTCCGCTTTTAAGCACGTCCGGAGCTTGCTCCAACAACTCTTCCAGCGCTTTCATTTCTTCATTTACCTCAATTCTCAACGCCTGAAATACCTGCGCTAAATACTTATTCGGATTACCTTTTACCACAGGAGCTATCATGTTTTTAAATTCGCTTATTGTTTGTAATCCGGCCGATACTCTGTTGTCTACAATGTACTTTGCCAGCGTTTTCGCATTGGTAACTTCACCATATTTACTAAACAGGTTTTGCAATTCTTTTTCATCCAGGTTCAGTAATATATTCCTTGCCGTAACCTCTCCTCTGGTATCCATTCTCATATCCAGTGGTCCGTCAAACCTGGTAGAAAACCCTCTTTCCGCTTTATTAAACTGATGACTGCTTACACCCAAATCTGCCAGAATTCCATCTACTTTATCTATCCCATTCACTCTTAAAAACCGTTTTATATACCTAAAGTTTTGAGGAATGAACGTTATTCTTTCTTCATTCTCAGGAATATTTCCTGCAGCGTCCTCGTCTTGGTCAAAGGCTATCAGTCTTCCTTTTTTACTTAGCTTATCAAGAATACCTTTGCTATGCCCTCCTCCGCCAAACGTACAATCTACATACACTCCATCGGGTTTTATAGCAAGATTTTTAATCACTTCATTAAACAGAACAGGAATATGATAATTATTTTTTTCTGTCATTTTTGTTCTGAGTTTATTACTAAACACCACTAAACAGCTCTCCCGCCAAACTTTCTAAGCTTGATATTTGCGCCTCCACGTATTTATCTTTTGTTTCTTTATTCCATATTTCCACCTTGTTTCCCTGCGCCCAGAAACTAATTTCTTTGCTCAGCCCGGCATATTCCTGCAATCCTTTCGGAATCAACAACCTGCCGGCACTATCCAGCTCTACTATAGCAATACCATCTAAAAACAGCCTTTTGAATTGTTGTACTTTCGGATTAAAATCATTCATCGCATCCAGCTTATCTCTCATAATACTCCACTGGCTTTGCAGATAAAGCGTCAGGCAATTATTCATACCGCGCTTTATCACAAAAGACTTTTCATCAGCCTCCTGCAACTGTTTGCGAAACTCCGCAGGCATCATCATTCTGCCTTTGGCATCCATAGAAACTTTATATTCGCCGAAAATACTGGACACGTGTATGGGATAATTATTTAATTATACAAAATAACACAATTTCCCACTTTTTACCACTTTTTAGAACAACCATTTTTATCCACAAAATATATATGGCTGTAAAGCTTTATTCATAAGGGTTTGACAAGAATTTTACATAAATTGATGTGGAATAAATGTGGATAAATGTGGATAACTCTAACATTCCTGTGCAAAATACCAACAAAACAACTATTTTATAAAAATAAATGCCTGTTTTTTGTTGATAACTATTGTACGTTTTGAAGTCTTTTAATTAATTTGCCGCCAAATTAAAATAAAAATGATAGTTGATAATAAGGCAAATCTACCTGTAAAAAAGAAATGGTATAAAATATTGTATATACAGGTATTGATTGCTATTGTATCAGGTATTGCTCTAGGGCATTTTTATCCCTCTTTGGGTGAAACGATGAAGCCGCTGGGAGATGGCTTTATTCAACTGATAAAAATGATCATTGCACCCGTCATATTCATTACCGTAACCGTAGGCATTGCTGGTGTAAGCGATCTTAAAAAAGTAGGAAGGGTAGCCGGCAAGTCCATGATTTATTTTCTTACTTTTTCTACTTTAGCGCTGATTGTAGGAATGATAGTAAGCAACCTGATACAACCCGGAAAGGGTATGAATATAGATCCTGCTACATTGGACGCAACAGAGATATCAAAATATGTAAATGCCGCGCACGAATCAAGTTTTTTGAATTTTGTGATGAACATTATTCCGCAAACATTGATAAGTCCGCTTACGGGCAGCAATATACTTCAGGTACTTTTTGCCGCTATTTTGTTTGGAATTGCTTTGGTGCTTACCGCCGAACACAGCAAGCCTGTACTTGATTTTTTTAATGCGCTGGCACATCCTATCTTTAAAATTGTAGATATTTTAATGAAACTGGCGCCAATAGGTGCCTTTGGCGCTATGGCATTTACTATAGGAAAATATGGGATAGATTCGGTAGCTAATCTGGCGCTGCTGGTAATTACTTTTTACGTAACTTCTATCATTTTTGTATTGCTTATTTTAGG
Organism: Bacteroidota bacterium; assembly: GCA_023386235.1. Lineage (GTDB taxonomy): Bacteria > Bacteroidota > Bacteroidia > Chitinophagales > Chitinophagaceae > Haoranjiania. Next base: position 100,295 of record JAEWKC010000034.1, read on the forward strand.
AACTGTAGCAAAATACAATGGCTTTAGTATTTTTAAATTATTGCGCTATATAAAATACGAATTGATTTTAGTACTGGGTACCAGCTCTTCGGAGGCTGCCTTGCCCACCCTTATGCAGAAGCTGGAAAAACTGGGTTGCGCCAAACCGGTTGTAGGCCTTGTAGTTCCTACCGGCTATTCCTTTAACTTGGATGGCACCAATATTTATATGACAATGGCTGCTTTATTTATAGCACAGGCATGTAATATAGATTTGCCTGTTGGCAGCCAGATCGTATTATTGCTGGTGGCAATGTTAAGCTCTAAAGGCGCGGCGGGCGTATCTGGCGCAGGATTTATAACACTGGCTGCTACACTGGCCGTTGTTCCCGAAGTGCCGGTAGCGGGCATGACCCTGATATTAGGTGTAGACAGGTTTATGTCGGAATGCCGTGCTTTAACTAATTTGGCCGGCAATGCAGTGGCAACGGTGGTGGTGGCTAAATGGGACAATCAGTTAGATACAGACATCTTACATACACAGCTTCATAAGGGTTACACGCCAGAGGTAAGCAGATTGTAAAGGCTTATTTCCATTCTTTGTGGAAATATCTGATACCTTTTTGTTCAAAAGCTTTTAAGCGCGGCTTCATGCGCTGCCTGAAAGAGGCATAGTTGCGTTTTTCTTTAGGGCTCCACACAACTTCGGCCAATGCCGCTAAGCGCGGAAGCAGCATGTATTCTAAATGCTCTACGGTAGATATAAACTCGATCCATATTACCGCCTGCGATCCTAATATGTGCTTTCGATGTTGTTCGTTGAGCTTTTGCGGTACAGGCTCATAGGAATATACTTTTTCCAGCGTATTGATAGAATATTTTGCAGCTAACGGTTCATATTGTATACTATCGGTTTGATAACGATTGAGGTATAAAGGATTACTGGGGCACATGATTACATCGTGTCCCAACTGAGCCGCTTCTATGCCTTTTTGCTCTCCTATCCAGCTCATAACGGTGGCGCCCGGTGCCAGTCCGCCTTCCAGAATTTCGCCCCAACCTACTATTCTTCTGCCTTTTGATGCAATATATTTATCTATTTTTTTAATGAAGAAACTCTGTAGCGCTTCTTCGTTTTGCAGATTTTCTTTTTTCATAAGCGCTGACACAATGCGCAGACTTTCCAGTCTTTTTTGTTTACTTCATCTCCGCCTATATGTATATATTTTGAAGGAAAAAGATCCATCACTTCTGTCAGCACATCCTGCAGAAAAACAAAAGTACTGTCATAACCCGGACAATAGTTGGATTGTGCATCATCTAAATATCCTGATGTAACAACATTGGGTACCGGTACCTGAAGTTTTGTACAGGAAAATTGCGGATAAGCCGAAAGTGCGGCACCTGAATGACCAGGCATTTCTATCTCGGGTACTACCGTGATATTTCGCAATGCAGCATAGGCTATAATGTCTTTTACCTGCTCCTGGGTATAGTAACCGCCATAGATATAGGAGGGCTTATTTACCAGTGCGGAAGTATCTTTATTATAAAATATGGCGCCTTCTTTTTCTGTTCTCCACGCCCCTTTCTGCGTAAGTTTAGGGTATTTTTTTATTTCCAGCCGCCAGCCTTCGTTATCACAAAGATGCCAATGAAAAACATTCATTTTAAAGGATGCCATTACATCCAGTATTTCTTTAATAGCCTCCGGGCCATAAAAGTGCCTGCTTACATCCAGCATAAATCCCCGCCAGGGAAAACGCGGCGTATCTTTTATTTTCATAAAAGGTACTTTCAGCGGCTCATTCGTTCTGATGGCAGGAAGGGTTTGCATGATAGTTTGCATGGCATAAAAAATACCTGCAGATTCGGCAGCGTAAATATTTATGTGGTTAGCAAGCACTTCTAACGCGTATCCTTCTTTTCCCAAACTATCATTTTGCCTAATAATAAGTGTAATAGGCCTGGCATTTTTTATACGTGGATTATGGTTTAGTTGTATACCCGATATTTTTTCAATATACGCATTGAAATAAACAGCCAATGCCCGCAAATCTTTATTACCTGTATTATATACCAACGTGGTATTTTTATCAATTATAAAACTGCCTTTTGATGTTTCCATGTTTGCAGGCAGCGGTACAATGCTTACGGAACTTTGAGCATTCGAAATTATGGGCAATATAAATAACAATAAAGCTATCGGTTAAGGCGTATAAAAAGCATTTGATCTTTTTTAGATTAATACAAATATTTTGACATGAATATTTCCGCAGCTCTTTCATAAAAGCTTATCCGCAAATATAGGCACAATAGGGAGTAAAAGTTAGTTACCAATCGCAATGAATATGAATGGTGTGGATATTTGATTGAAAATAAAAAAGGCTGTTGCAAAAGTGCAACAACCTTTATATGTTTTATTTTTTTTAAATTTACTTTTTAGCCTTGGTTAGCTTCTCTGGCGGCGTCTTGCTTCATTTTTTCATTTGCGGTAATAATGAATTCTACTCTCCTGTTCTGTGCACGACCATCATCAGTAGCATTGCTGTATTTTGGCAATGTTTCGCCCCAACCTTTTGTAGATACTCTTGATGAGGTAATTCCATTGTCTAAAAGATATGTAGCAACCGCATCTGCCCTTCTTTCAGAAAGACCCTGATTGTAATTTTCTGCGCCTTTACTATCGGTATGTCCATCTACCTGTAAATTGGTATCAGGATATTTGTTTAAAATAGTAATAAGATCGTTCAGTGTAGATCTGGAGGCAGATGATAAAGCGGCCTGATCAAACCCGAACAATACATTATTGCTAAATTCAACTACTATACCTTCTTCTACGCGTTCAACTTTAGCGGTTGGAATTTCATTTTTAATTTCTTCAGCCTGCTGGTCCATTTTTCTACCAATGATGTGTCCAGCAGCACCTCCGACAGCCGCACCCAGCACCGCTCCTAAAGCAGGATTATTTGCAGCAGCGCCAATTGCTCCACCTACGGCCGCGCCCCCTGCCACACCTATTACGGCGCCTCTTTCTCTGTTGTTCGCGTTTTTCCAGGTTTCACAGGAAGTTAGAAACATCATACTACATGCTGTTAACGACAACAAGTATACTTTCATATTTTTCATGATGATATATTTTTTTTATTTGATTAGAAAATTCAATAATTATGCCATATTTATATATTAACAATAATAATATTAAGACAATTTGTGTTAGCATGCGTTTAAAGGAAGACCAGAAACTTATATGTGAATATATTTCATTAGTAAATCGTAATTGGCTTTCAATTCGTTATCGTAGGCTTCTTCGCCAAAATAGTGCAGAACATTGTATTCATAGCGTTGAAGTGTAGAAACGATAAGGGATATATCGGGTTTATTCACTATCAGAGATACTATAATATTGCCGTTCGCTTCGTCTCTACGGGTATTTAGCTGCATTATATCTGCATTACTTGACTGAACAATCTGGATGATTTCTCCTATTGAATAGTGAATAGGATTTACTTCTAATACAATCATGCCGCCATGCGCTTCATGAAGCCCTAAATAAGAGGCCATCACATCAAGCATTGTTTCCTGAACAATTTCGCCCAAAAACTCAAATTCAGCGTTTACAACTGGTACAATATTTACTTTTACCTGGTGCATTACCTGAAAAGCAGAAAATATATGCTGTGCATCTTTTACAGAAGTTTTTATAACGAACTCTTCCAAATCTTTAATAGGCTTGTCTACCGGTTGCGATAACAGATCTTCTGCATTGACTAAGCCAAAAAACTTGTCATTGTCTTCTACTATAAAATAATCGGTATGCGCAGTTTGCTCTTTTTGCAATAGAGCATCGGCAACCGTATCATTTAAAGTAATAACAGGCGTTTCGTTGGTTATATAATTTTTGCAAAGCATAGTTGTTAGACCGAAAAAATTTACTTAAGTATGTTTCTCAAGAAATTTTCCCAAAATTTTATTGAATTCATCAGGTACTTCCATCATGGGCGCGTGACCGCATTTATCAATAAAATGCAATTCGCTGTTTTGTATAAGCTTATGAAATTCTTCGGCTACAAAAGGTGGTGTTACTATATCGTTTTTGCCCCATATAAGCAATGTGGGCTGTTTTATTTCTTTTAATTCTTCTCCCAGATTGTTTCGTATAGCGCTTTTGGCCATTGCAATAATTTTCATGGCCTTAATGCGGTTGTTGGTTATTTCAAATACTTCATCTACCAGTTCTTCGGTTGCCACAGCCGGGTCATAAAAAGTATCGGCGGCTTTTTTTCTTATATACTCTCTGTCGCCACGCTTTGGATAAGAATCGCCCATTCCGCTTTCAAACAACCCGGAGCTACCGGTGAGGATAAGCGTTTTGATTCTTTCGGGATGACGCAAAATATGCACTAATGCTACATGCCCGCCCAATGAATTTCCCAATAAGTGTACATCTTTCAAGTCAAGCGCCTCTATAAACCTGTGAACAAATTTTTCAATCCCCGCCACTGTAGTATTAAAAATATCCATATCCAGTAAAGGAAGGATTGGCACTACCACTCTGTAATCTTTTTTGAAATGCTCTATTAAATCTTTAAAGTTGCTTAACGCTCCAAACAAACCGTGTAATAAAACTATTGTAGGGCCATTACCTTCGTCAATATATTTAGATTTAGATTTGCTTATTACTTTTAGTTGGTAGTCCATAAATTATATTTTTAAAATATTGCACAATTTAAGATTTTACACTTAATTGTTAACATTATTCATACAAAATCATGCCGAATTTCCTGCGATATTTTCAAAAAAATCTGTGAGTTGATTAAACATCCCTTTAAATACAGGTATCACATTCCCTATATTTTCTATAACGTACGGCCCTAGTGGCTGCAAGTAAGGATATGTAAGTGAGCTGGCTACAGTGGCATCGGAAATGATACCAATTCTTGTAAGATAAAAAAGCACTACGCTTAGTAATGTAAGATACAATAACGCATAAAAAACTATGCCTCCTAACCGGTTTATCCAACCCATAAAAGCAAATTCCGCGGTGCGCTGAATGATCTTGGCCAGCCAGCGTATGAGCAATGCCACTCCAAACATTACGATTACAAAAGAGAGCAGCGTTACCCATTTACCTTCTATGCCGTTGGCGGTAAAGTAAGCAGCGAGCAGCACAGATAATTTCATTGCCGCCGCAAGACCAATGATAATGCCTAAGAATGAAAATACCGCTACAATCAAGCCTCTGGTATATCCTTTGAAAGCCGCAAAGGCTATTGTGATCACAACTACAAGGTCTATCACGAATTTTTAGTTTAATAACGTTTTTACCATAGCAGAGATGGTTTTGCCATCTGCCTTTCCTGCAAGCTTTTTTGTAGCTATAACCATTACCTTACCCATGTCTGCCGGAGAAGAAACGCCTAACTCTGCTATGATCTGAGACAATTCTTGCTTCAACTCGTCTTCTGTTAATTGTTGTGGTAAGAATTTTTCAATTATGCTGAGCTCTTCTTTTTCTTTATCTGCCAAATCGTTTCTGTCATTTTGCAGGAAAGTTTCCATAGACTCTTTGCGCTGCTTAGCCATTCGCTGCAATAGTTTCATCTCTCCTGAAGCATCTATGGTGCCATTGGCGCCGGGCTCTGTCTTTGCTTTTATAATTTCGGACTTGATAGAACGCAAGGCTCTTAAAGCCGCTTCATTCTTGGTTTTCATTGCCTCTTTTAGCTGAGACATTACTTCTGTTTCTAAAGACATATGTTATAAATATTTTATTAGGTAAGCTTATTTTCTTTTAGCTGCGCCGCTCTGAATTTTTCGTAAAAACTTTTTGCAAAGTTTTTCATATCATTGGCTATTTCGTGCTGATGTGTAGAGCGTGCCAGTGTATCGGCCATGGCATAAATGGTTTGATAAAAGAAATCTCCCATTTCATCCACCATCATATCTTTCGTCCATAAATCTATTCGCAAGGCGCTTTTATCCTGCCCGTCCCACAAAGAAAGGAAAACCGCTTTCGCTTTTTGTACGTCTTCCGCCGTACTGGCAGAAGCGTTCCACAAAATATCTTCAGGAACTTTATTTTCATCTAAATGAACATCAATTGTAATAGTTGATTTTTGCATAGTTGCAAAGATAAACTAATTGACGTTTTATAAAAGAAGAAGAAAGATTTTCTTAAAACCGACTTTTAACCAATTATGGAAGCAATCGAAAATGGTCAAAAAAAATAAATTTAAGATAAGTAGTATTACAAAGATTGTTACTTATTTTGCATTTCACAGTATCAGGAATTTAATTTAATGTTAAATTAGGTGAAATTCTATTATTCAGAAGGGTGAAGCGCCTTCTCGTATGTCCAGTTAAGTATTTGCTTAATCGTTCTCAGTAATTCGGCTTCGCCTTCTTCTGTATTGATATCAATTTGGCAAATAGTACTTCCATTATTTTTTGCATGAATTACCAGATAATAAACAGCTGCAACCAATATGGCATTGACAGCTCTTATGCTGATTCCTGAATTTTCAAACACCGGGTCCACCATTCTGAACAGGTCGGCGGTAATTTTTTCTTTATAGTCTGCAATTTCTTTTAAGAAAGATTTGTTTTCATTGAGTTCCCACAGAATCATGTTCTGCATTTCACTGTTGTTTTTAAAAAAGTAATATTGGTCTCTTATGATTTCGTACGGGAGCGTTTCAAAATCAATCTCCGTCAATAAGCTTTTCATTTCCACGGCTAATGCTGTCCAATAATCCTTTGTTCTGAAATACTCCTCTACAAGATTATCAAGATTTCCAAAATAATTGTATACCAGTTTCCTGTCTACGCCAGCTTCTTTTGCAATGTTTTGAATATTTAATTTGATATACCCGTGCTTTTTAATTATTTCACCAACCGAATTGATAAGCTTTTTTTCTGTTTGAAGTCTGTTCCTGAATTCGCCCTCTGGTTGTTTCATTGTATGGTCGTAAAATTAATAATGTTAAATTTTCTGTGTACAATATTACACAATAATTATTGATTTAGTGTATCAGAAGGGGCTACAAAGAGTTTTGTATACAGGCCGTTTTTATATTTTGGCAAAGTGTTTGATTAGATATACTACTAATTATAAAACATTTAAAATCAAAAGCATGAAAAAGCTATTAACTATCGCTGCCATAGCAGCAACATTCGCTGCTTGTAATAACAGCGCCAATGATGAAAACGCAGACACTTTAGTTGTTGACCAAGACACAGCGGCCATCGTAACAACTACACCTACCTATACAGAAGGTGACGTTATAAAAAGAGATGGCAGGGCGCACGTATATACGAACGGTACCTGGGTGGTTATGGATAGAGACGTAACTCTTGACAATGGAGTAGTTATAAAAACCGATGGTAAAGTTGTAAATAAAGAAGGTCAGGAAATAGTATGGGAAGAAGGCCAGTACGTAACCAGAACGGGCGCGTTCTTTGACAGAACAGGTGCTGCAATTGAAAATGCCTGGGATGCTACTAAACGCGGAGTAGGAAACGCTGCACAAGCCACTAAAGAAGGTTTACAAACTGCAGGAGATTCTATAGCTGCCGGAGCTAACAGAGTTGGCGACAGAATCAACGAAGCTGTAAGATAAAATAATATTTATTATTAAATAAATTCTGAAAGAGATGTGTATTCAATTATGCATCTCTTTTTAGGTTTAATGCACTGCCCTGTCTGCACAGCTGCTGCTGGCGAAGGCTTCAGGTTTAGCTTTAAAGGCAAAGCCCATTCCTAAAATATATCCCATAGAATCTTTCAGTGCTACATGACTTTCAAAATTGGGGTTGGTATTAATGTCTACATGTACTTCCATATCCACATTATACTTAGTAAAAAGATCGCACAAACCATAGGCCGTCTCAATACTTTTGGCTACTTCCAGCAACATTCTCTCTTTGAGTTGGTAAGCATTTTTATCGCAATCGTTTTTTATAAACATAAATCCGCCGCGCTTTTCCCTTAAAAATACAATCACGGTGGCAAATTCCGTATGATCTGTATAAACCTGCGAATCAGTGCCAATACAGACCTTTAACTTATGACCGGCGTTCGTTTCACGGATAATAGCAGACTCTACATGTGTGTGTATATCCGAAGAAAGTAAATGGCCGTTTAATGTTCTCCAAGACATAAAATTAGTTTTTTGTAAGTGGGTAAGTAAAAATCCGACTTAAAACTAAATCTTTTTTTCAATGTGTAAGTTACGTAATTATTAAATTGTGATTAAATAAATATGTACTGGTTAATAAAAAGGCTATTGATATTTTTTAGGAAAATAATTTTTACAAATTCATTTACCTTTGATGCTACGCTCTCAAGGGCGTATTGTAACAATGAGAAAAAAAGATAACGCGCAAATAATAGTTGAGGGCGCAAGACAACATAATTTAAAAAATATAAGTATTGCCATCCCAAAAAATAAACTGGTAGTTTTTACAGGAGTGAGTGGCAGCGGAAAATCTTCTTTGGCATTTGACACCATATACAACGAAGGACAAAGAAGGTACATGGAAAGCTTCGGCGCCTATGCCCGTCAATTTATTGGAGATATGGAACGTCCTGATGTAGACGGCATATCCGGCTTAAGTCCCGTAATTTCCATAGAACAAAAAACAACCAATAAAAATCCACGATCCACAGTAGGCACCGTAACTGAAGTATACGATTTCCTGCGCTTGCTCTATGCAAGAGTTGGTGAGGCTTACAGCTACAACACCGGAAAGAAAATGGTAAAGTTTAGCGAAGAAGAAATTGTAGAAAATATTTTTGAAAAATACGCGGGTGAAAAAGTTGTAATTCTGGCTCCTGTGGTAAGAGGCCGCAAAGGACATTATCGCGAACTCTTTCAGGATATACTCAAACGCGGCTTTGTAAAGGTAAGGGTAGACGGAGACATCATGGAAATAAAGAAAAATATGCAGCTTGACCGATACAAAATTCATAACATTGAAATTGTAATAGACAGGCTTCAGATAGAAAGCAGTATGAGACTACGCATTTCCCAAGGCGTACAACAGGCGCTAAAGCTTGGCAAAGATTTAATGTTTTTGGTTTTTCATGATTCTAATAAACAGATTCAATATTCACGTTTGCTTGTTTGCGAAGATACCGGCCTCAGTTATGAAGAACCGTCGCCCAATTCTTTTTCATTCAATTCTCCTTATGGAGCATGTCCTAACTGTAAAGGACTGGGCGAAGTTTTCGCTATTAATACAGACCTGCTGATCCCTGATAAAAGCTTATCGGTAAAGCAAGGGGCCATTGCCGCGTTAGGAGAAGAAAGAAGCGCAAGCGTGTATCAGCAGGTTACCGCATTTGCCAGAAAAAATAAAATTAGTTTAGATACACCCATTGAGAAATTATCAGATAAGGCGATGGATCTCTTATTGTATGGTGATGGTGATGCTTTGCGAACACCCGAAGTAAATGCCGACGATGAGAATATTCCTCAAACATACACTGGCAGTTACGAAGGAATTATTCCTATGCTGAAAAGATGGTTCTCTTCGGGAAAAAGCTCTGATTACCTGCGTGAGTGGACACAAAAGTTTATGGATTTAAAAACCTGTCCTTCGTGTGAAGGCCAGCGGTTGAAAAAAGAAAGCCTTTGGTTTAAAATTGACGACAAAAATATTTCACAAATAAGTGAATTAAACCTTGATCATTTAGCAAACTGGTTTAAGGATATTGAAAAAAGACTTTCAAAAAAACAAAATACTATTGCCAAAGAAATAATAAAAGAGATAAGAGAAAGACTGAACTTTTTATTGGAAGTAGGACTGAACTACCTTACGCTAAACCGGCCTACAGCTACACTTAGCGGTGGCGAAAGCCAACGTATACGCCTTGCTACACAAATAGGCTCGCAACTGCAAGGCATTACTTATATTCTTGATGAACCCTCTATCGGACTCCATCAAAGAGACAATCAGAAGCTGATTAATTCTTTAAAGAATCTCAGAGATATTGGCAACAGCATACTGGTAGTAGAGCATGATAAAGATATTATGCTGGCGTCCGATTATCTTGTAGATATCGGTCCCAGAGCAGGGTATTACGGTGGAGAGATCGTGGCTCATGGCACTCCGGAAAAAATAAAAAACGCTGATACGGAAACAGCCCACTACATCAGCAACAAAATTAAAATGCCCGTACCTGAGGAAAAAAGAAAGGGAACAGGAAATTTCATTGAAATAAAAGGTGCTAAAGGAAACAATTTAAAAAACGTAAACGTAAAGTTTCCGCTGGGTAAATTGATTATTGTATCGGGTGTAAGCGGAAGCGGAAAGTCTACATTGATCAATGAAACACTGTATCCCATACTTTCGCAGTACTGTTACAAATCTAAAACCAATCCGATGGAATATAAGTCAGTAAAGGGTTTGGAACATATTGACAAAGTAATAGAAATTGATCAATCGCCTATTGGACGCACACCACGCAGCAACCCGGCCACATACTGTGGCTTTTTTACAGATATCCGGAGTTTATTTGCGTCGCTTCCTGAATCAAAAATACGGGGATACAATGCCGGAAGATTTTCTTTTAATGTAAAAGGCGGAAGATGCGACTTGTGCGAAGGAGCCGGTACAAGAGTAATTGAAATGAATTTTCTTCCTGACGTATACGTGCATTGCGAAAAATGCAATGGCAAAAGATACAACCGGGAAACACTTGAAATACGCTACAAAGGAAAATCTATCAGCGATGTATTGAATATGACTGTAGATGAGGCTGTAGAATTTTTTCAAAACATCCCCAATCTGTACAGAAAAATTAAAGTACTGCAAGATGTAGGCTTAGGATATGTAACCTTAGGACAATCTGCAGTAACGCTTAGCGGCGGGGAAGCCCAACGTGTAAAGCTTTCCACAGAACTTTCCAAGAAAGATACCGGTAAAACATTTTACATACTGGACGAACCTACGACAGGCCTTCATTTCAGCGATATTGTAATGCTGATGAATGTACTTAATAAATTAGTAAACAGGGGAAATACCGTTTTGATAATTGAGCACAACATGGAAGTAATTAAAGTAGCGGATCATATCATAGATATAGGAATGGAAGGTGGTGATAAAGGCGGTGAAGTTATTTTTGAAGGAACGCCCGAGGAGATGATAAAAAACAAAAAAAGTTATACAGCAAAATACCTGAAAGAAGAAATGCAATAATTATTTTTTCAGCTTATTTAAAGGAAAAGGCAAATAATTAAAGTGATAGTGATAATAGGGCTGTCTAACAGGAGAAAATTTTTCGTAAAAGCTTTTCACACCGGAAAGATCTGATCCCTCGAAATCAAAAATTAAATCGGTCTGCTGAAACTCGTACAGCACTTTGTCTATTAAAAAATGCATGGCATTTACTTCAGCGCCTTGTTTAAATGTAATCGCCATAATGTTGTATATACGTTTTCTGTCAATAAGAAAAAGAGCAGAGGCCAACAATGTATTATTGGAGCTAACGACCTTTCTCACAAAAAAATTATTTTTGAACTTCTCATGAAAACATAAATTAGTAAAAAGCCGAAATCCTTTAATATCAATGCTTTTAGTCTTCTGTAACAAAAATCTTCTGTAAGCGTCAATCGTCTCTTCTGCCTCCCCATTCACAATAGTCAAATGGTTTGTACTGGCTTTGTTTAAATCACTTTTTAATTTGTATTTATACTTTTTATAGATATGTTCGTGTGTTTTTCCTAAATCAATAATAAAGTTAGTTCGTTCTATGGTCTTGTGCCCAATCAAATTCCTATTAAAAAAATTAAAATGAATGTCACCGTATTTCACTTGTGAGAGAATTATTTTTTTTAATTTTTCAAAGTCAATATCAGAACTTCCAATCAATCCCAATTGTTGGCTAAAGACAGGCTTCTGTGCATATTTTATACCGTATTTTCTTTTTATACACAAAGGAAAAATCGAATCATAATCGCCAAACACTATACCTTTCCAGCCGGGTGCGGTATGATCAAGATAAATTGACTTTGCATAAATCAATCCATTGTCGTTATTATCTACGCAGCGATCCCATTTGTCTCTGTCAATTTTTTCAGATGATAATATTTGATAATCATTAATCATAACATTAAAGAGGGAGTATGTTTTTGAGTTTTGCCGGCTTTAATTTTTCAAAGTTTACAGAAAAAGAAATTGTTTTAGAAAAATAATTTTTACCGAATATGCTTTTATAATAATCACGATAAACCTTGCTGTAGAGCAAAGGAAAATATACATTCAAAGCCTCGCTAAATAAGGATATCTGCACTCCTGCGTCATACACAAATTTGCCAGTAGAAGCCACGTCAGTCCAGGCATTGGAGTAAGTGCCAATATCTGCAAAAAGCTTTATTGGCATATTGAATGGTAAGTTTTTAAAAGGATCTAATTGCGATGGAATATCCGCTATTAAATTAAGTACAGACAGCCAGTTATCAGAAGTGCCTATCGGTTGATTTCGCATGGGCGTAAATACTTTAAAAAAGCCGTCTTTCTCTATAATTTGTCTGCTCATCCATCCGCCCTGTTCGCTTCTGCCCAAAAAATAATGGCTATAAGTAAAATCTGTTATAGACGTTCCGGCCATATAAAAATGATAAGGTATAGTGTTGTATTGATTAATAAAATTCTGCTCTGTAATATAAAAAAACTTACCTCCAAACAATCTTGCTCTAATGCCTTTGCCGAAAGCATCGTAATTGAAAAAATAATTAGCTGTAATACCAGCTCTTATAAATTCCTTTCCACTGAATAACTGTAAAGATATATTGTGAGGATATAAAAATCTATCATTGGAAAATTTTGTATCTAACCCCAAAATATTTCTGGCATACCTATTAGGCGTAGCGGTAACATCCGATGAGCCGTTTGTTTCAAAAGTATAATCTGAAAATGCAAGATTGTAGTTTTTTACAAGAAGGGTCCATTTTTGTAAGAGTGTTTCATCTTTATAGAAAGTAAATTTTAGTGCCGGCACAATTCTTCGATAAGTATAAAATAAAGGATCTGCTATTGATGAAATACTTACTTCGTTATATGCAAACTGTGAAGCATTTAATGAAATTTGTCCCCGGAATTTCGGCTTAAAAATATTGTATTCAACACGACCCAACCCTTTAAAACTCCTATCTCCAGTGGCATACAGCGGAGCAAGAATAAAGTTGAACTTGTTGTAAGGCAATTGATAGTTATGTACTAAACCACCTATCATCCATTTATTATAATTGTTGAAACCCGCAACAGGAGCGAAGGACAAATAATTATATTTATCCGTTTCTTTTAAATTAAACAGAAAAGCCGGTTTAACTCTTTTTTTCTGTTGGTGATACAGTGTTTTCGAAGTATGCAATAATTGAAATTCCCTGCTAAGTGAATTATTGGTGTATTTAGTAAACGCCGCTCGCAGATCATCTGCGTTAATATTGTATTGATTACTTTTCAGATCGGTCATAGCCTGGTTAAAAGATTGAGCACCTATTATCTGCTTAATACTATCGTACCATTTTGCAGCTTTTATTTCTTCAAACAGAAAAGAGTGATAATCAGTTCTTTTTTGTCTGGAGATGATCGGTTGTCCTTTATTGAATTTTTCATAAACTGACAATAAAGTTTCAGAAGGGTTTATAGGTTTTTTATTGTAAAATATTTTAGGGAGCAGGCTCTCAAACACTTGGTCTGATGAATGGTCTACATTTTTCAATCCACCTTTTATCCAGTAATTATCTCCTACATTCAATTGTAATGAATCTTCTGAAAGTATTGCATAGCGTGTATTCTCATCTATCTCAATTGTAATATCCTGGCTATTGTTTACTGAAAATTCATATTCCTGAACTTCATCTATTTTTAAAAAAACTTCGAAATCGGAAGGCTGCGCGTTTATATATCGGTGCGACAGATAATCGTTTACTTCCCATTTACTTTGGTTGGATGCGGCAATGGCCGGATACCAGTAATGCAATAAAATTTTATTTTCTTTATATCCGAGCTTGTCAAAAGCATAAGGAATTTTTAATTTAAAAGTTACATTTATTCTCACCGACTCTTCTTTCCCCAGAGCACGAGGTAGATTTACTTTCACCCATTCCTTATTCAGCGAATCGGTAAAATAGATTACATCTGTTGTGCCACTTTTTATTGCTGAGATATGCATATATGCGCGTTCTTCTTTATCGGAAAAATAGAATCGGGCATCATCATTTTTAATACTATAATCTGTGTAGGAAGTCCTGTCATTTTTCCATGCGTTTGCATACAAATGCAGCCAGATATAGGTAATAGAATCTTTTGTTGCATTGGTAAACTCTATGGCTTCAATACCGTTGACTATTTTTTCGTGGGTATTCAAATGCGCATGAATAGTATATTGTATATTATCAACAATATGGTTCTGAGCCTGAGAAGCGAGGCTTAATAGCACGAAAACAAAGCAAATAATATGTTTACCTATTTTATTCAAATTTAGTAAGTGTCTCAACTATAAAACAGTACTACTTATTTTTTCAAGAATTTTATGTGCTACTTCAAGTGCAAGATAACCGTCTATTTCACTTACCAAAGTTTCTTTGTTATTTTCTATTGCATCTATAAAAGAAAGCAACTCTTCTTTTATGGCATTGGATTCTTTAACTTCAGGAGTTGCAATAGCTATTGTTCTTTTATCTCCGGAAGGCAGGTCAATATCAAAAGAAAATACATTTTCGTCAGTGCTCTTTTTCAGCTTTATTATTTCTGTTTTTCTGGTAAGAAAATCTATACCAATATAAGCGTCTTTTTGAAACAGCCTGATCTTTCTCATCTTCTTCATGCTTATTCTGCTGCTTGTGAGATTAGCCACGCATCCGTTTAAGAATTCTATTCTTACGTTGGCTATATCAGGCGTATCGGTCATTACAGCTACGCCGCTGGCATAAATATTTTTTACATCACTTTTTACGATGCTCAAAATAATGTCAATATCATGAATCATGAGATCAAGTATGACGCTCACTTCCGTGCCTCTTGGATTAAATTGTGCCAGCCTGTGCACTTCAATAAACATAGGATTATTGCTGTATTCTTTAGCTACAATAAAAGCCGGGTTAAAACGCTCTACATGACCTACCTGCATTTTTACATTTGCCTCCCTTACCATGTTGATAAGCCTTTTAGCTTCTACTAAACTCTTGGTAATAGGCTTTTCTACAAATACATGCTTACCTTTTCTTATGGCTTTTTCACACAATTCAAAATGGTATTGTGTAGGCGTTACGATATCTGCAATATCTATTTGATCAAGCAATTCGTTTACTGTAGCGTATCTTTTTATAGCATATTCTTTTTCTACTTTCGCAGCTGCGCTGTCGTCAGGATCATAAAATCCTACCAAGTTCACCTTGTCAATTTCTTTCCAGTTATTGATGTGAAACTTCCCTAAATGTCCTACTCCAAATACTCCTACTTTCAACATAACATATTTTTTATACCTGAATCATTTTATCATCTTCTTCTTTTGCCGCCCAAACCCAACGCGCCTAAAATACTTCTGGCTACATAACCTGTAATAGTTGTGGTAGCGGTTCTCATCGCTGATTTTACAATAGGCTGGTCAAAGAAACCTTTTTCCTGCGTTTGCCTTCCTTTTTTTTGTTGCTGTATAGTTTCATTTTGTGCTGCCTGCTCCAATTTTTGTGTAAGTATGTCGTGCGCACTTACTGGGTCGGCAACCTGGCTATATTTAGCCGATAATCTGCTTTTATTCACTATATCAATGATTTCTCCCTCTGAAAGAATATCCATCCTGCTTTTAGGAGAAATAAGTAATGTATGTACTAATGGCGTGGGAATTCCTTTTTCATTTAAAACAGAGACCAATGCTTCACCTATGCCCATTTGCGTTAATAGATTTTCTGTTTTGTAAAATTCTGTAACAGGAAAATTTTCAGAAGCGGTTTTTATTGTTTTTCTGTCGGCTGCTGTAAACGCACGCAAAGCGTGCTGTATTTTTAATCCTAACTGTCCTAAAATATTTGCCGGAATATCTTGCGGATTTTGTGTGCAGAAGAAAATACCTATGCCTTTGGAGCGAATAAGCTTAATGATGGATTCTATTTTTTCGAGTAGTGGTTTTGAACCTTCGTCAAATAACAAATGCGCCTCATCTATGAACATAACCAGTTTAGGTTTATCTAAATCACCTTCTTCCGGTGAAGACGCGTACAGCTCATCGAGCATTTGTAATAAAAAAGTAGAGAAAAGTTTTGGGCGACTCTGCATATCTGTAACCCTCAGAATGTTTACCATGCCTCTGCCATCACTATTAATTTTCATTAAATCTTCTACTTCAAAAGTAGGTGACCCGAAAAATGCGTCTGCTCCCTGCTGCTGCAATTCAACTACTTTTCTTAAAATTGTACCGGTAGAAGTGGTAGATATTTTTCCGTAAAGTTTTTCGATTTCTGATTTCCCTTCATCGCCAGCGTATTGCAATACTTTTATAAAATCTTTCAAATCTACCAAGGGCAATTTATTATCATCGCAATATTTAAAGATAATTGCTACAATTCCGCTTTGCGTATCGTTAAGAGAAAGAATTTTGCTAAGGAGTATCGGGCCAAATTCGCTAACGGTAGCTCGTAGTCTTGTACCTTTTTCTTCACTTAAGGTTAAGAATTCTACGGGATAAGCTTCAGGAACAAATTCTAAGTTTAATAGTTTATATCTTTCGTTTATTTTATCATTCAGCGCGCCTGCGGCGCCGATGCCACTAAGGTCTCCTTTAATATCGATCATCATTACGGGTACGCTATTGTCACTTAAAATTTCTGCCAGCACCTGCAATGTTTTAGTCTTACCCGTACCGGTGGCCCCGGCAATAAGCCCATGCCTGTTCATAGTCTTCAAAGGCAGGTATACCGCCGCTTCCGGAATGGTTATATTATTTAATATCCCCGCTCCTATTTTTACATTTTCTCCTTTAAATGTGTAGCCTTCATTAATAGTAGCAACAAAAGTTTCTTTATTTTTCATCATTGATTATTACAGTTTTATTTGTTCCGATTGCACGAACTGACCATAGAACATAGATGCCTTATCGTCAAATTTGTTGGAGTCATCGGTTGTATAAAATTTTCTGATATTATTTTTTGTGATTTTTGTTTCCAGCTCAGGATGCCTGTTCAAATAATCGGCAAGACTTTCCGCAACTATTTTTCCCTGCGAAACGATTGTTATGCCTACCGGCATAAACTCTTCTATTTTATCTTTTAATAAAGGATAGTGGGTACATGCCAAAAGCACCGTATCTATGTGCTTATCTTTTTTAAGCAAACTGTGTATACGCTTTTTTACGAAATAATCTGCCCCCGGCGATTGATGTTCATTATTTTCTACCAATGGCACCCACATAGGACATTCTTCCTGTATCACTTGTACTTCGGGAAAAAATTTATTTATTTCCATTGGATAAGAGTTAGACAATACGGTACCGGTAGTAGCCATAACGCCCACTTTTTTTGAAGCGGACATATTGCCAATGATTTCGCTTGTTGGACGTACTATTCCCAACACTCTTTTGTCTGGGGCAATGTTTGGTAAATCTATCTGCTGAATTTCTCTCAAAGCTTTTGCTGAAGCTGTATTGCAGGCTAATATTACCAGGTGACAGCCCTGTTCAAAAAACCATTTTACACTCTCCAGTGTATAGTTATAAACTGTTTCGAAAGAACGTGTACCGTAGGGAGTTCTTGCGTTATCTCCCAGATAAAAATAGTCGTATTGAGGAAGTAAGGCTGTTATTTCCTTCATGACGGTTAATCCTCCGTAACCCGAATCAAATATACCAATGGGAGAAACTTTTTGCATAGCCAAATTTAAAGAAAATGAACAACATTACAATTAGGAATAATAAATACTTATTGGTTACTTATTTACTTTCTTCATTTGTTCATTAATGTAGTACAACATATCTTCTCTTGTTGTATGATTTCTCAGCCAATAGTAATCGGGCTGCGTTGTGGAAATAAAGTTATTTAAAGCTTCTCCTTCCAATCCTGTGAGTGAATGTACCAGGATGGGATTATATCTGAATCTGATATACTCCTGCTGTTCCATTTCTTCAAATTGACTGTAAGCTCTTCTTTTTCTTTTTTCTCTTTTGCTGAAAAGATTGTCAATGCTAATGCCTAATCCCACACCGGAATTATTATTATCAAACGTTTTTTTCATTACTCCCGTAGCTTCTATAAATTCCTGCTTTCTTTCAGCGCTATCTCTTTGATAGTCTATATAGCTGTATGCGGAAACTACTACATCTGCCAAAGTGGTTACTACAGGCTTCAGGATTATTCTCATAGTATCTAACTCATGATAAAAGGAGGAATAAAGTAATATAAATGACTCGTAACCCGGCGCGGCGAACTCCAACTTATCTCCTACATTAGCTCTTATGCCAAACCTGCCGTATTCATTGGTTCTGGCCTTATATTTATCATTAATATTGTTAATGCGCACTCCATGTATATAGGCGGATGTAATGCTGTCTATCACAAATCCCTGGGCAATTTTAGCTTGAGAAAATGAGCTATAAAAAACAAAGAACGCTATCAACGTTAGGAGTATTTTCTTCATAGTAACTCTTTATTTAAGTAACAGCAAAAATGATACTTAATTTCTATTAAGAAAAAAAAGCCGCTCTATCGAGCGGCTTAGTATATATATCTGAATAATTTATTAGATTATTAAGATTTTTGTAAGTGAGGGAATGGAGCAGGTACTGAACTTGGACCTTCTTCTGTAGTTGGATAAAGATCTACAGTGTTAGCAGAACCATCGTTACCATATTGGAAGATGATGCGGCTTTCAGAGATACCTTGGTTTTGTACTAAGTAATTTCTTACTGTGTTAGCTCTATCCCAGCTTAATTGTTGAGCTCTTTTGTTAGAAGAACCATAAGCTACGATTTTAACTTTACAATTAGGATTAGCATTCAACTGAGAAGCTGCATTTGCTAAAGCTGATTGAGCACCAGAGCTTAAAGCTACGCTTGAACCAGAGAATGTAACGCTTGGTAAGTTAGAGATAGCACAATCGTTATCTGCAACTACTACCGGAGCTTGATTACAACAAGGATCTGTACCTACACCGTCAGCGTCAACTGGGAACCAAGTGTTCGGAGTTAATACTTGTTTATCACGACAATCAGGAACACCGTCACCATCTGTATCTAAGCTACGTCCGCGAGTGTCTACAGGACAACCTGCCGGAGTGTTAGGCTCTAAGTCGAATTGATCAACTACACCGTCACCATCAGAATCCATCAATGGTTTTGGAGATTTCAACTCAGAATATACATAGTTGTTAGGATTAACCCACCAAAGTGGTTCAACAGCTCTGTCAAAGCTACCTATGTTAAAGTTAAATTTCAATTGAGTAGAACTCATGATTGGGTTACGACCTTGTGGTTGTATTGCCAAACCTGCTAAGATATCTGAATTACTAAGGAATGAAGTGAATTTTTGCTCGATACCTAAGTTAAAACGAGGAGATATTTTGAAAGCTACACCCATACCATAGTTAAAACCATGACGGTTGATTCTTTCTTCACTACCGATTACATCTGATCTTGTACCATCTCCGCGATTAGTAACGATTGTTTCATAACGTTCGTTATCTGCTACAGATAAGAAAGGATTTTCTTGACCATCAAACAAATCTTTTACTTGAGATCTGATATCTGACCTTGAACCAGTATAGCTAGCAGCAGTAATTCCCTGATCAGCATTTACACCAACTTTAGCAGAGTTAAAGCTATAACCTAACAATGCATACCAGTCAACTTTTTGATTGCCTCTGTAACCTGAAATTGAATTCAAGCTAGCCAAAAGGTCTAATGAACCCTGATGAAGATTGGTTCTATAGTTGGCTAAATATGAACTTCCGCCTAATTCAGCCTGAACTTCAGGAGCTGCATGAGCAGCAGGTCTTGCACGATAATCATGACCATACATAATATGGAAACCATATTGAGGACGTAGAGAGAAAACATGTCCTAATGCTTTTCTCAAAGAGAATGTAGCTCCGTAGCCCAATGTAGGATCAACAGGAGTAAACATGAAAGACGGACCTACACCAATGCTTAATTCCCACATATTCCTTGGTTTAGAAGGATAAGGATAAGCGTCAGTAACAAAACGGTTTTGTTGATCTGCGTCTTTTACGATTTCTGAATTGTAAACCCATGCATTGTCGGCGTCAGTGCCTACATAAGTTTTGTGTGTTGTAACAGGAGTAACAGTAGTTACAGTAGTAACCTCCTGTGCAAATGATGCCGTAGAAATTAAGCCTAATAGGCCCAGCATCACAGTGTACTTTTTGTTTGCCATAGATATGATTTAATTTTTTTGTTTAAGGTTTCTTCCGAATATTCGCTGCAAAGATATCCACATATTATTAATAAACAAATTATAAAAGCAATTTTTATTTAAAATAGTTCCTTGTTTTATCAATTTACAACTAAAAATAATGTAAAAATCTATGCTCCTTTAACAAATCATAAACCATGCCAAACGCAAAAAAAGGATTACTTTTTTGAAAAAAAAATTTAAACTTTTTAAACATAAAAGTCAAATCTTAGGTATATTGCACCTTCAATTTTTACTAATTTATATTGAAACTAGCAACTAACGTATTAAAAACAGAGCTACAACTCTTTGAGAACCACTTCAAAAATGCAGTACGAAGCAAAGTACCCTTGCTAGATAGGGTAATGCATTATATTGTAAAAAGCAAGGGCAAGCAAATGAGACCTATGTTTGTACTACTTACTGCTAAACTCGGAGGCGAACTCAATGAGAAAAGCTATCGTGCGGCATCTTTGGTAGAATTACTACATACTGCTACATTAGTTCACGATGACGTGGTAGACGAAGCGATGGAAAGACGTGGCTTTTTCTCCCTTAATGCTGTGTGGAAAAATAAGATAGCCGTATTGGTAGGAGACTACTTATTATCTAAAGGATTGCTTTTGTCTGTAGAAAACGGGGATTACGATATTCTGCAAATCCTTTCCAAAGCTGTAAAAGAGATGAGCGAAAGCGAATTGCTGCAAATAGAAAAATCGCGCAAGCTAAACCTCAATGAAGAAGTGTACTACGATATTATTAACGGAAAAACCGCCTCGCTCCTTTCTTCCTCCTGCGGCGCCGGTGCCTGTTCTACTTTTAATAATAAAGAAGATATTGAAAGAATGGAATTGTTCGGAAAAAAAGTAGGCATGGCATTTCAAATAAAAGACGATCTTTTTGACTATGGTTCAGACGATGTGGGAAAACCTACCGGCAACGATATAAAAGAGAAAAAACTGACGCTTCCGTTAATCTATACGCTTAACAACTGCGATAAGGCACTGAAAAGCAAATTAATTTATATTATCAAAAATCAAAACAAGAATAAAGAGAAAGTAGCTTTTGTAATAAATGAAGTAGAAAAACACGGCGGCATTCAATATGCAACCGAGAAAATGAATATCTTTAAAACTGAAGCGCTGGAACTGTTATTTCACTACCCAAAATCTGAAGTAAGAGATGCCCTGGAAGAACTGGTAAGATTTACTACGGAACGAAAATACTAATGCTTGAAAAAAGATGGACCATATTGCCCTTTGATGAAATTCAAACAAGAGCACTTAACTCTGTATTGAAGATCGATGCTGTTCTTTGTAAAATACTTACCCAAAGAAAAATTATTACATACGAAAAAGCAAAAGATTTTTTCAGACCCCAAATTGCCCATCTGCACAGCCCGTGGCTGATGAAAGATATGGAAAAAGCAGTGGAAAGAATTGAAAGAGCCATTCAGAAAAAAGAAAAAATACTTATTTACGGCGACTATGATGTAGACGGAACTTCTTCCGTAGCCTCTGTGTTTTCATTTCTAAGAGATATTTATCCTGATACAGATTTTTACATTCCTCACAGATACAAAGAAGGTTACGGTATTTCGGCCCAAGGCATTGATTACGCTTTAGAAAATAATTTTACACTAATCATCTCTCTGGATTGCGGAATTAAATCCATAGATCTTATCAATAAAGCTAAAAAATCAGGAATTGATTTTGTTGTGTGCGATCATCATTTGCCCGATGAAATCTTGCCCGAAGCCGTAGCTATATTAAATCCCAAGCAGTCGGAATGTGCCTATCCATACAAGGAACTCTGTGGCTGTGGTGTAGGATTTAAACTAATGCAGGCATTAGCAGAAAAATTTAATCTTCCTCAGGAAAGCTATCTGCAATACCTTGACCTTGTAGCCACCGCCATAGCAGCAGACATTGTACCTATTGACGGAGAAAACAGGATACTGGCTTTTTACGGATTAATAAAAATCAATACCAACCCCTCCACGGGAATTAAAACGCTGCTGGAGCTGGCAGAGAAAAAAGATTATGTAGATATAAGCAGCCTTGTATTTATTATAGCGCCACGCATTAATGCCGCAGGCAGAATGGACGATGCCAAAAAAGCCGTAGAACTTTTTATAGAAAAAGATCCAAACCGGGCTTATGAAATAGCGAAAAATCTGCACAGCGACAATACAGACAGGAAAGAAGCCGATACGCTTATTACCTCAGAAGCATTGGAGATGATAGAAAAAGACATACAATATAAAGACCGAAAATCTACTGTTGTATTTCAACCGCATTGGCACAAAGGCGTAGTAGGCATTGTAGCATCAAGATTAATCGATACTTATTACCGGCCCACCGTGGTGCTTACGCAAAATGACGGTATGGTAAGCGGCAGCGCACGCAGCGTTCCCGGCTTTAATCTTTACGAGGCAGTACATTCCTGCAGAGAATATCTTACAGCTTATGGAGGTCACTTTGCCGCTGCCGGCTTAAGCATGCTGCCCGAAAGCGTTGAAAAATTTTCTGAGGCATTTGAAAAAATAGTTGCACAAACAATATCTCCCGATCTTTTAATACCCGAAATTGTCATTGATACCGAAGTAGATTTTAAAAGTCTTTCTCTTTCTTTTTGCAATATCATATCGCAAATGGAACCTTTCGGCCCTGAGAATATGCGACCCGTATTTTTATCCAGAAATGTGCAAATACTCAACTATTCTAAAATAGTGAAAGAAAAGCACGTGCGCTTTGTGTTACAGCAAAATAAAATTATGCATAGCGGCATCGCTTTTTTCCTGGCGGAAAAATATACTGCACTTGTCAATAACAACGTCACTCATATAGATGTGGTTTATTCGCCCGATGTGAATGAATGGAATGGCGTAAAATCTGTACAGCTGAAAATCATAGACTTTAAGCCTGCCGAAAATCAAAAAAATCTTTAAAATATAATTAAAAGTCTTTTTTTGCTATTTTTTTTTTAATTTCGCAC
This sequence comes from Bacteroidota bacterium, assembly GCA_023386235.1. Lineage (GTDB taxonomy): Bacteria > Bacteroidota > Bacteroidia > Chitinophagales > Chitinophagaceae > Haoranjiania. The sequence continues at coordinate 123,679 of JAEWKC010000034.1, forward strand.
TCCGAACTATTTCGGAATAACTATAAATAAATTATTAAGCCCTTTAAATTTCTATTTAATTATGGCAGTAAAAATCAGATTACAAAGACACGGGAGCAAGAAGCGCCCGTTCTACTTCATCGTAGTAGCAGACGCCCGTTCGCCAAGAGACGGTAAATTCATTCAAAAAATCGGAACGTACAATCCATTGACAGTGCCGGCTACCATTCAGTTAGACCGCCAGAAAGCTTTGGAATGGCTGCACAAAGGAGCCCAGCCTACAGATACTGTTCGTCAGATTTTATCCTTCAAAGGTGTTCTTTATTTAAAACACTTATTAAGAGGCGTGAAATTAGGTTTGTTCGATGAAGCGGTTGCTATGGAAAAATTCCAGGCTTGGTACGAAGAGCATGAAAAATCAGTGGCCAAGAAAGCTGAAGAACACAAAAAACAGCAAAAAGAAAGACGTCGTCCGGCGTTTAAAAAAGTAGAGAGAGCCGAAGAGCCAAAAGCTGAAGAGGCTGCTGCAGAAGCTCCTGTAGAAAACGCAGAAGCTCCGGAGCAGAATACAGCCGAAGAAAATACACAAGCCGAAGCTTAATTTTCCATTAAAATTCATTCAGGTCCTGTCATAAAATATGCAGGACTTTTTTTATGCCTGATATTTTTTAATAATTTTGTTGTTAAACAGTTTGTATTATGGCCACTACCAAACCTATTGTAAGCACTTCTTTCAGCTACGAAACATTAGAAGAAACACTGGATATAAAGCCGCATAAATCGAGGTTGCAAATCGGCATACCCAAGGAAATAACCATGCAGGAAAACAGGATAGCCCTTGTGCCCGAAGCGGTACAGGTATTGGTAAATAACGGGCATGAAGTAATATTGGAAAGCAAAGCGGGCGAAGCCAGCAACTTTACCGATCAGAACTACAGCGATGCAGGCGCTAAAATAACAGCCTCACAGGAAGAAGTATACAAATGCCCGCTACTGATAAAAAGCGCTCCTATTTCGGAAGGAGAGCTTTCTTTTTTACAAAAAAATCAAATTGTTATTTCGCCTATTCACTTTTCATTGCTGAATAAAAAAATCTTGGAAAGTCTTCTCAAAAAGAAAATATCAGCCCTAGGCTTTGAATTATTAAAAGATGGTAGCGGCTCTTTTCCAATTGTAAGAAGCATGAGCGAAATAGCCGGAAGGGCCTCTATGCTGCTTGCCGGCCAGCACCTGAGCTGCTTTAATAAAGGCAAAGGAGTTTTATTGGGCGGCATCAGCGGTATTCCTCCTACAAAAGTAATCATTATTGGTGCCGGCGTAGTAGGCGAATACGCGGCACGTACTGCTATAGCCATGGGTGCATCTGTAAAGATTTTTGATAATGATATATACAGATTGCAGCGTTTGCAAAATCATATTGGTCACAGGATATGGACCAGCGTTATTGAACCTAACATTTTAGGAAAGCAATTAAAAACCTGCGAAGTGGTGATTGGAGCGCTCAACAATAACAAAGGACGGGTGCCAATAGTTGTTACCGAAGATATGGTAGGGAAAATGCGCCCGGGAAGTGTAATCATTGATGTATCTATAGACAGAGGTGGCTGCTTTGAAACCAGTGAAATTACTACGCTTGAAAAACCTACATTTACCAAATACGGCGTTATTCATTATTGTGTGCCTAATATAGCAAGCGGCTTTGCGCGAACCGCCAGCCAGGGCATAAGCAATGTATTGATGCCGCTAATGCTGAACATTGCAGATGAAGGTGGCTTTGATCATTTGCTGTGGCATGATTTTAATCTTCGCGACGCGATGTATTTATACAAAGGATATTCTACCAACTTCAATATCAGTGAAAGATTTGGTTTAAAGTATACCGACTTGCATTTGATACTGGCCTCTAAGAGTTAGTGTTTTCTTCTTCGTCTAAAGCTTTATCCAGTAAGGATTGCAGAGAAGATAGTTTAGCAGAAGTTTCTTCTTCTTTTACCATGAACTGACCAGCTTTATTTTGTTCTGTGGCAAACCATAATATAGCCATAGCAATGTAATCCTGCATGTCTTTTCCGGCAAAGTTTGTTTTGAAATAAACGATTTGATCGTTGATCATTTTCACGGTTTTGCGCACTACTTCCTCATCGTCTTTTTTTACTTTTAAACGATAAGTTCTGTCTCCTACAACCACGTTGATTACTATTACTTCACTCATAGGCAATCGGGTTACAAAATTTTGATTTAGGCATTAAGCATATTGAGGCAGTCCTGAATATCTTTCAGATATATATCTATTCTTTTGTTGAGGTTTTGTTTTTCTTCGTCAGACCAGCTCTGCACACCTATGTTTTGTATGTCTAACTTCTGCTGAAGTTCACTAGCCTGATTCCTGGTTATTGCCAGCTGTTTCTGCGCCACGTGCAGTTCATCTTTCAGATTTTGATTTTCTTTCTGCAACCGCTTGTATCTTGTAAGCAGTTGCTGAAGTTTTTCTTCCAATAGCTGAAGCTGTGTATGTTCCATAAATTTTAAAATTGAACTGATGATGCCATCATACGTAAACTATATCTTTTTCAATAGCATGAAAATACTTTGGTTTTATTCCATTTTTAGAAACTAAATCAACTTTTCTATTTATTTTCTTTTCTATAAAATCTGCCAAGTCAATAAACTCAACTCCAATTGGTTTTGAAAAATCAATGATGATATCTACATCACTATATTTAGTAAAGTCATTGCGCAGGACAGAACCAAACAATCCTATTTCTTTTACATTATATTTCTGTAAAAGATCAGGCTTTATCTTTTCTAATACCTCTTTTATGTATGCTAATTCTTCCATTTTTTAGTTTGATAAAAATACAATTTTTTAATTGAACTTATTTTCAAACAATTTCTTTTAAAACTTTTATCAAATGATGTAAGTAAGATTCTTTTATTGTCCAAACTATATGATAATCCACACCAAAGTAATCGTGAACAATTCTATTTCTAAATCCTCTTATCCTATACCAATCAATAGAGCTATGTTGTTCTTTATATTCTTCTGGTAATTTATTTGCTGCTTCTCCAATAATTTCAAAATTCCGAATAACTGCATCAATGGTTTTCTCATCTTCTACAAACTCATCAAAACTCATGCCTTCAGTATAAGAGAGTATTTTATTCGCACTGATGATGATATCTTCAATTAATAATTCCGGAATTCTTTTAGACATAGGAAACTTTTATTTTCTTATCTCTGCGTTCAGTTCTTTTTCAAAATTATTGATAAGCTTATTTACCAAGGTATCTATCTCCTTATCAGTAAGTGTTTTTTGCTCGTCAAGAAAAGTAAAGTTTAAGGCTACTGATTTTTTGTCGCGCCCTAATTTATCACTCTCAAAAATATCGAACAGTCTTACGTCTTTCAACAAATTTAAATTCGATTTTTTAATTACAGCATTAATGCTTTCATAATTTACTGATTTATCTACCACCAATGCCAGATCTCTTTGCACGGCAGGAAACCTGCTTACTTCCTTGTACAGTATGCGTTGTTTATTTTTCAATTCAAGTACAGACGCCATATTAAATTCGGCATAAAAAACTTCCGATTTTATACCAAACTCTTCAAGTTTCTTTTTAGGAATAATAGTGATTTTACCCAATGATTTTTTTTCTGCTGAAAAGGAAACTCCCACTTCATTCTCTAATTGTGTGAATTTACTATTCCCAAATCCGAGTAAGTGTATCAAAGCCTGCACAATACCTTTTACTCTGAAAAAAGATTGCCCTTTTCCTTTTTCATTCCATTCGTCTTCATGTGTTTTTCCGGTAAGATAAAGTGCTAACTTTTCTTCTTCAAGATATTCTCCAACAGCTTTTGTGGCGTAGGTTTTACCATATTCAAAAAGCTGAAGATTATTATTTTTTCTATTCAGATTATAAGCTATTACTTCCAATCCGGTTTCCAGCATAGAAGGACGCATTACATCCAGATCGGCACTTAAACTGTTTAGCATACGCACCGCTGTTTGCAACTCTTCTTCTGTATAGTATTTACTGTTAGTAATAGAATTGGTAACAATCTCCTGAAAGCCCAACCCTACCAGGTAGTCGGCTATTTTATTCTTAGTATCTTCTTTTAATGTGTAGGTATCTACCGCTGGCGTAAGCGTTACGGCTGTGGGTATATCTATATTGTCCAATCCGTCAATACGCAATATTTCTTCCACAATATCCGCGGGCAGCGTAATGTCGGGCTTGCTGTGAGGCACAGCGAATATTATTTCATCGTGATTTTCTTTTATTTTTTCAAAATCAAGCGCTTCCAGCACTTCCACGATGGCATCATGATGATAGTTTTTACCACTCAGTTTTTTTAAATAATGATATTTAAGCGCTACATATTTTTTATCGGCAGGATGAGGATATACGTCTACCACGTCAGAGCTTATTTCGCCACCGGCAATTTCTTTGATGAGCAAAGCTGCACGCTTTAATACTTTTACTGTATTGCTTATATTTACTCCTTTTTCAAAACGTAAGGCCGCATCGGTTCTCAAACCATGATGAAACGAGGTTTTCCGAATGCTTGCGGCATTGAAATGCGCACTTTCTAAAAATATATTTGTGGTAGTATCTGACACGCCGCTATCCATACCGCCGAACACACCTGCTATGCACATGCCGCCATCTTCATCGCAAATCATCAGGTCGTTAGCGGTAAGTTTTCTTTCCTTTTCATCTAACGTCTTGAACAAAGCATCTTCCGGTAAATTTTTTACTATAACATGATTACCGCTGATTTTTTCCGCGTCAAACGCATGCAGCGGCTGGCCAGTTTCATGTAAGATAAAGTTGGTAATATCTACAATATTGTTGATAGGCCTTACGCCGATAGCTTTTAATTTATTCTTCAGCCAGTCAGGCGAAGGTACTACTTTTACGCCCGAAATAGTTACACCCGCGTACCTTGCGCATGCTTCTGTATTTTCTACGGTAACCTTTATGGGTAAATTGTTATTATCCGCTTTAAAATTATTTTTTGCAAGCGGAGATACAGGCTTGCTGTTTTTATTTTCATGACGCACCAGATAAGCGCATACATCTTTCGCTACACCTAAATGCGACATGGCATCCATGCGGTTAGGCGTAAGTCCTATTTCATAAATCACATCTTCATATACAGAAAAATATTCCGAAGCCGGCGTGCCAGGTTTTGCATTTGCCGGTAAAACCATAATACCATCGTGGCTTTGGCCCATACCCAGTTCATCTTCGGCACAAATCATTCCGTAACTTTCCTCACCTCTTATTTTTGCCACTTTCATGGTCATTGGCTCACCTACTGACGGGTAAAGGATAGCGCCCACCTTTGCTACTACCACCTTTTGACCGGCCGCTACATTGGGCGCACCGCATACAACCTGCAAGGGTTGTTGTTCGCCCACGTTTACGGTAGTAACTTTTAATTTATCGGCATTAGGATGTTGCTCGCAAGTCAGCACCTCACCTATCACCACATCTTTCAATCCACCCTGAATGCTCTGGTAATGCTCCATAGCTTCTACTTCCAGGCCAATTGAGGTAAGTATTCGTGAAAGTTTTTCCGGCTCTATTTTTTCGGGCAGATACTCACTTAACCATTTATATGAAATCGTCATTTTGTAAAAATTATTAGGTTTACTATTTTATCTTATTACTATATCTCTACACTTAATAGTAGTTTCTTGCGGTTTACACAAAGTGCAAATTTACACATTTGAGATTAGATTTTCTTTCAAAATATTACCTTTGTAAAGATGTTAAAAGAAAATACTACCGTTACCACACGCAGCTACCTGTCTGCCGTATTGGCCAATAAGTGTCCCCGATGCAGGCAGGGTGATTTATTTGTTACAAATAATCCATATGCTTTTGACAAGAACAGGTTTATGCACATGAATGATTCCTGTGCTATTTGCGGGCAGCCTACAGATATTGAAGTAGGATTTTATTATGGTACGGGATATGTAAGCTATGGGCTTACCGTAGCCTTTTCGGTGGCTACATTTATTGCGTGGAAAGTATTAATAGGTATGAGTTTCGCGATAGATGACAACCGGGTTTTTTACTGGTTCTTCACTAATCTTATTTTACTTTTATTGCTACAGCCTTTGTTTATGCGCTTTTCACGCACATTGTGGCTTAGCTGGTTTGTAAAATATAATCCAAACTGGGAGAAAGAAAAGTCTAAAAGAAACGAGCGTATAGTAGACGCTTATAAACACGGGTGGTGATAACTACTCTTCTGTATCTATTACTTTTTCATCTTCGGCGTTGCCTATTACCTTCTCACTTCTTCTGTGTATAGGATTTTTGTTCATATCGGCAAAGTCGTATCTCTGCTTAATTATATCAATACATTTGTATACCGATGCAAGCGTAGATGCCGCATCCGCTTTATTTTTCCCGGCAATATCAAAAGCTGTTCCGTGATCGGGGCTGGTTCTTACAATGGGCAACCCGGCTGAATAATTAACCCCTTCGCCCTTGGCAAGAGATTTAAAAGGAATGAGTCCCTGATCGTGATACATGGCTAAAACCGCATCAAACCTTTCATGATAACCTCTGGCAAAGAAGGCATCGGCGCTGTACGGGCCTAAACACAATATGCCACTTTGCTTTGCCTGCTTAATTGCCGGCTTTATTACAGATTCTTCTTCAGTTCCTATCAGTCCTTCATCTCCGGCATGTGGGTTGAGGCCTAATACCGCTATCCTCGGCTTACTTATGCCAAAATCTTTTTTAAGGCTATCGTTTAAAATCTGCAGTTTGCTTACAATAGCTTCTTTAGTGATATGGTCAGCGATGTCTTTTACGGGTACATGCTCTGTAACAACAGCCACCTTCATATTATCTGCAACCAACAGCATCAGTACATCAGATTTATGGAAACTATCGCGCAGGTAAGGCGTATGTCCGCTATAATTGAAAGTGTCTGACTGGATGGTTTTTTTATGAATGGGTAAAGTTACCAATCCGTCTATCCATTTGTCTTTTAACGCGTCTACGGCATTTTTCAGAGAGAGGTAAGCATATTTACCAATAGTGTTGTCCAGCGTGCCGGGCGTAATATTAATTTCTTCTTCCCAGGCATTATACAAATTCACCTGCTTTAGACTTAGCCTGGTTTTATCTTTTACCGGGCTGTAAGAAAAATTAATGTCACCGATTGTTTTCTTGTAGAAGTTAAGCGTTTTTCCATTAGCGAATACTACGGGTGTGCATACTTCATTTAGCCTGGCATCACTCAATACTTTTATGATCAGTTCTATACCAATACCGTTTATATCGCCACTCGTAAATCCTATTACGGGTTTTCTGTTTTCAGTAGACATTCTTTTTTAGTTAATTTTAAACTCGTGAAAAATTACTTACCAGCCGTGAACATGCTTTTATTTACAATGTTGCTCTCTGGCAAATTTACATAATATTCTTGTTAATTGTAAGAGATGACACTGGGGATATGTGATCAGGAATGAGGGATGAGGGATGACATATTATTATGATGTTAAGCGTATCTTCTTGTTTTGGCCGATTTGGAAATTAGCCTCAAATGCGGGCCCAGCACCTTTTTCATGTGCAGCTTCAATATTTCGCCCATGGTGGTAGCTTTAAGAAACCGTGTATCCCTATGATGGTTAGCCAGCTCCATCTTTAGCTGGTCTGTTTTTTCCTTTGTAGATATTTCGTCCCTGATCATAATATCCATCAGTGCTTTCATCCTGTATCTTTCAGATGCTATGCGATGTACAAGCCTTGATCTTTCTTCTGCACGATACTGCTTCAGCACTTCATCGCTCAACAATTCTCCCGACTGCTTTACCAATGTATAATTTTCTTTGGCAAACTGCGGAAGATACAAACGCATTCTGCCTTCGTAACATTGCTGATCAAAATCTATAGCTCTAAATTTGTAGTGTATCATTTCTATATCGGGAATGATCCTTACCACAAAATTGTAGGAACGCATATCGCCCAGTAAACGCGCAAAACAAAACTCATTAAACTTTACAAAGCTTTTCATTACCCTGATCTTGTCTGTTTCCGGTTTTGCCAGATAATCTTTAATAAACACATCGCCGGGCACGCCCGCTATGTGTTCTTCTACCAGCGTTTCGTTGCAGGTTAAAAACATTACTCTTGCCGTAGCCAGCATGTTTTCCAGCTCTAAGCCATACACGCGGCTGGCGTCTGCTTTTTTAATGTAAAAAAAATCGTAGTGCCCGTTGTGTATATTGACTATTTTTATTCTGAAAGGCTGACTGTTGCCAAAGCTACAGAAATCTATACGCGCTATTTTCAGGTTGCCGGCGTAGGAAAAATCACCTTCTGTTTTTAAAATTGAATAACATTGTATCAGCGCTTCGTTCAGGTATTCCCACTCACGCATATCGTAAGACACTTCTTCCCATGCGGTTTCTTCTCCGTTCATATCAATCAGCGGACGCGCGTAGGTAAAGCGCATCATATCTCTATACTCTACAGGCAGCGTTACTTCCCTGCCGTATTTTTTAAGATAATGCTTTAAAGGAGGCTTTATGGAAAAAGTGATTTTTTTTCTTGACGGCTTGTGCTCTTCTGCAAATATTTCCCCGAAATACATAATTGATTTTTGATTACTGCAAATTTAGCTTAATTAGATGAAGATATAACTTTAGAAAATTGAACAAATGATAAATATCATAAATATCCTGAGTTATTTTTACGAAATTTGAAAACATTAATTACTATTCATATAAACTATACTTATGACTATTGGCATTCTGAAAGAGACCAATGACAAACGTGTTGTAATGCTTCCGGAGGTTGTGGCGTCGCTTATTAAGATGAACGTAAACATTATAGTAGAAAAAGGTGCGGGCGATGCATCTTTTTTTGTTGACCAACACTATCAGGAAGTAGGTGCACAAACTGTAAGCAAAGAAGAGGTATATGCTTCGGCCGATTTAATTGCCAAAGTAAATCCGTTTACCGAAGAGGAATTACAACAAGTAAAACCGGGCCAAGCTATCATCGCTGTTTTAAATCCTTTAGCCGATAAGCCTCTCGTAGAAGAATTGGTGAAACGAAATATTACTTCGTTTGGCTTAGACATTGTACCGCGCACTACCCGCGCGCAAGCCATGGATATACTTTCTTCTATGGCCACCGTTGCAGGCTATAAAGCTGTACTTACTGCTGCCAATAATTTACCTAAATTCTTTCCCATGTTTATGAGTGCGGCAGGTACTATTAAACCCGCCAAAGTACTTATTTTGGGCGCAGGTGTTGCCGGATTGCAATCTATAGCTACCGCGAGAAAATTGGGGGCAGTAGTAGAAGTATTTGATGTGCGAGCCGCCGTAAAAGAAGAAGTAATGAGCCTTGGCGGAAAATTTGTAGAAGTAGAAGGCGCTACAGATGATAAAGCAGCAGGCGGATATGCCGTAGAGCAAACAGAGGAATATAAAGCCAAACAGCAACAGGCTATACACAACGCAGCTATTAAAGCAAACGCCATTATCTGCACGGCACAAATACCCGGCAAGGCCGCGCCGGTACTTATACCTGCAAGTACGGTAAACGAAATGCAACCAGGCGCTCTCATCATTGACCTTGCGAGTTCTACCGGTGGCAACTGCGAGCTTACCAAAGACAACGAAACTATTGTACACAATGGCGTTACCATCATCGGTAATTCTAACCTGGCCGCCGATATGCCTACAGACGCCAGCAGAATGTTTGGTAAAAACGTTTTTAATTTTTTACAGCTTATCATCAACAAAGAAGGAAATATGCACATTGACTTTGAAGACGATATTGTGAAGGGCACCTGCGTTACACACGACGGAAAAATCATTAGCGACAGAGTAAAAACCTTTTTAAACTTATAATTTATGGAAAATATATTACAACTTATTTACGAGTATCGTGAAGCCATTTTTATTATCATTCTCTCTATATTCTTAGGCATAGAAGTTATCTCTCACGTACCGGCAGTGCTGCATACGCCTTTAATGTCTGGCGCTAACGCTATACATGGCGTGGTAATCATTGGCGCCATTATAGTTATGGGGCACTCAACCACTACAAGCTCGCTGGTGCTGGGCTTTCTGGCGGTATTGTTAGGCACTTTAAATGTAGTGGGCGGCTTTGTGGTTACAGACAGAATGCTGGAAATGTTTAAGAAAAAGAAAAAATAATTCTCTGCAAACAGGTCAATACTTTACAATATTGACCTTCTATTTAAATGCTATAAAAATTAAATCATGGAATTGGGAAAATATATTTTAGAGATTTGCTATATCGTTGCTTCCGTGTTATTTGTACTCGGACTTAAAATGCTCAGCCATCCCGAAAAAGCAAGAAGAGGAAACCTGTGGGCAGCCGTAGGTATGACATTAGCCATCATAGCCACTATTGTTTTTCATAAAGATGAAAATGGAAACGCTATCACACATATACCCTGGATATTACTGGCCATAGGTATAGGCACCGTTGCAGGATGGATGATTGCCGTAAAAGTAAAAATGACGGCGATGCCACAACTGGTATCTCTCTTTAATGGTATGGGTGGCGCCGCTGCCGCTTTGATATCATTAATAGAGTTGCCACACATGATGCAGCAATACAATGGCAGCATTCCCTTTGGCATACTCATAGCTACTATTTTAGGATTGGTAATAGGAAGCATCTCTTTCTCGGGAAGTATGGTGGCGTTTGGAAAACTAAACGGCAATATTAAAGATCCTAAATCTCCTGTTTTAAAATACATCAATATACTTTTACTCATCACGGTTCTTGCGCTTACGGCCTATGTAAGCTTTACACAGCCCAACAATACGATAGTGTATGTTTTACTGGCCATATGCCTTGTATATGGAATTCTATTTGTAATGCCCATTGGCGGCGCGGATATGCCTGTGGTAATCTCATTACTCAACTCTTTTACAGGTGTAGCGGCTGCTATGGGCGGCTTCTTATACGATAACAGGGCAATGCTTACGGGTGGTATCCTTGTAGGCTCCGCCGGTACTATTCTTACCATCCTGATGTGTAAAGCCATGAACCGCTCACTGCTGAATGTGATTCTGGGCGCGTTTGGCGGAGGCGGGAAAGTAGCTTCTACCTCCGAAGCGGGCAACATTAAAGAGATTACCCTCAGCGATGCCGCTGTATTGCTGAACTATTCACAGAAGGTAGTAGTGATTCCGGGCTATGGACTGGCTGTAGCCCAGGCCCAACATTTATGTCATGATCTAGATAAGCTACTGGCAGAAAGAGGTGTTGATGTGCGTTATGCCATTCATCCCGTTGCCGGCCGTATGCCGGGACACATGAACGTTTTATTGGCAGAGGCAGACGTGCCTTACGAAAAGCTTATTGACCTGGACGAAATAAATTCTGATATGGCAAATGTAGATGTAGCAGTGGTAATCGGCGCTAATGATGTGGTAAACCCCGCCGCTTTAGACGATCCGGGAAGTCCCATATACGGTATGCCAATCATCAGAGCCCTGGACTCTAAAAATATTATTGTTGTGAAACGCGGCATGGGCAAGGGTTACGCCGCTATTGAAAATATGCTTTTCTATAACAATAAAACAAGAATGCTGTTTGGCGACGCCAAAGCTGTTCTGCAAAAACTGATTGGAGAGGTGAAGGAATTGTAATGAATTATGTAAGAAAAAGATTGTAGCGTTTAATGAGTAAAATATGCTAATACGCTTCGCAAATGTATTTAGTTGAAATATATTATAAAACGCTTTACAACCAATTGAAAAAAAACGGTACAGAGCCTGTTTCATTTATATGTTTACTCTCATCTCTGGCTCTTTTTTTCGGGGTAATGAATATTATTATGTGCATTGATGTTTTGAGTGGCACATATTTTTTCTTTTTTTCTTAAAAGGCTAAATGAATTTCATTTATTTTCAATCCTTATAATATTGTCATTTTTGATTTATTTTTTCTTTTTTAAAATTCTGGATTTTAAAAAAAACGGAGATAAGCCGGATGGCTTATTTTACATAACAAATATTGAAAAGAGAATTGTATGGATTTTATTTACAACCAATATACTATTGTTTTTCGCATTAGCTACGGTCTTAAATAAATAAAGAAATTTCCACAACATTTTTACCTGGTTATGGTACACGATCAATAAACCTGCACATAGTACTATTGCTTGTTTATTCCGCTTTATAATTATCATCCCAATTCTTTACCTGGGGATTGTGCAGCAATCCTTCAGACTTGGCCACTACTGTGGCAACGGTAGCATCGGAAGTTACATTCACTACTGTCCTCAACATATCCAATGGGCGGTCCACAGCAAATATCAATGCCAGTCCGGCCTCAGGAATACCTGCCTGGCCTAATACAATCACCAGCATTACCATTCCTGCGCTGGGCACAGCGGCAGAGCCGATAGACGCTAACGTAGCGGTAAGTATAATCATTAACTGCTGCGATAAAGACAAGTCAATACCCATGACCTGTGCAATAAAAATAGCAGCTACGGCCTGGTACAAAGCCGTACCATCCATATTTACGGTAGCGCCCAGTGGTAATACAAAACTGGCTACTTCTTCATCTACGCCCACATGTTCTATAACGCGCTCCATCGTTACCGGCAACGTTGCAGCCGAAGAGCTGGTAGAAAAAGCCAGGAGCTGCGCGGGAAGAATTTTTTTATAAAAATTCAAAGGATTTCTTTTTGTAAAAATATATAGCAACAGCGAATAAAAACCCGCCAACAATAAAGCCAATCCTATTACTACCGTTATGGCGTAAGCCGCCAGGCCTTTAAGAATGGAAGTATCAGGAATTTCTACTATTAAGGCAGCCAGCAAAGAAAAAACTCCTATTGGTGCCGTAAGCATTATCAGGTCTATGATCTTTAAAATAACTTCATTAATGCCTTTAAAAAAACTTACCACTGGATGAGCAAATTCCTCCTTTACTAAAATGATACCTATGCCCACCAGTGAACTAAAAAATATTACCTGCAGCATGCTGCTATTGTCGGTTAATGCTTCGAAAAGATTCTCGGGAACAATATCTATAATAGGTTGCAAAGGTCCTGTGTTTTTCTGCTGCAGCGCTTCGTTGATTTTGCCGGCAGCATCTCCTTTAAAAGTTTCTAACAGCAATGCTCCCGCCTCTTGCGATACGTAATTGCCCGGCTGTATAACATTGGCCAATATCAGCCCCAATGATACGGTACACGCTGTAGTAAACAAATAAAAGCCCAAAGTTTTGCCTCCGATCTTTGACATTTTAGACAAATCTTTCATATCGGCAATACCTGAAACCAACGAAGCGAATACAAGCGGTACGGCTATTAATTTTAAGGCATTGATAAACATAGTGCCGAAAGGTTTTATCCAGTCTTCCACAAAATTCTTATAGCCAAAATAGCTCATGATATACCCGAAAAGTATACCCAGCACCATTCCTATTAATATTTTCCAGTGTAATGCTAACTTCATTGATAGTATTTTTAAGCAGTAGCTTTTTTAATTGTCAATATCAGATTGTAAAATAAATATAATTATACTAAAATCTTATTTTTTGAAATAAAAAAAAGAGGCTGTCTCGCATTTTTGAAGACAGCCTCTTTATAGTTTCCGTTTGTTATTTTGATTTTTAATAATTGTTATTCAGCATCAAAGGCATTATCAGCATCAGCAGATCTTCGTTATCCGCATTTTCAGTTGGCTTTAACAGCCCGGCTTTGGTAGGTGTTGATAATTCCATTTTTATATCTTCGGTATCAACCGCATTCAGCATTTCGGCTAAAAATTTAGCGTTGAAAGCTATTTGTAAATTTTCTCCGGAATATTGACAGGGCATCCTTTCGTTTCCTTCAAAGCTAAAGTCAATATCCTGTGCGGCCAACTGCAATTCATTTCCGCTAATGGTAAAAGCTACCTGATTGGTACTTTTATTGGCAAATACATTTACACGGCGCAGCGCGCTTTGAAATGTTTGTTTATTTACCGTAAGCACATAAGGATTATCTGTAGGGATTACCACGCGATAATCCGGAAAGCGCGCGTCTATCAACCTGCAAGACAGTTGCAACGATTTGTTTGATACAAAGAAATGCTTGTCGTTAAAGCTGGCTTCCAGTTGCTCATCACTGTCTGTAAGTACGTTTTTAAGAATGTTAAGCGGTTTTCTGGGCACAATGAAGCTGGCGTTTTCTTCTACCGATACATCTTCTCTTTTGTATTTTACCAAACGATGTGCATCCGTAGAAACAAAATGTGCATAATCGGGTGTAAGCTCAACAAATACACCGGTCATTGCAGGACGCAAATCATCTGTACTGGCCGCGAAAAGCGTTTTATTGATACCCGTGATCAGCGCATTGCCCGAAATAGAAAAATGCGTAGCATCTTCTCTTGATGGTTCTTTAGGGAAATTATCCGCATTCTCACCCAGTATCTTATACTTACCGGTTTCGGTAGTAATTTCTATGGCGTTGTTCTTATCTATGTTGAAGGTAATTGGCTGATCGGGAAGCGTTTTTAATGTATCGAGCAATATTTTGGAAGGAATACAAACCTTTCCCGTTTCAGAACTCTCTATGTCAACATTGATGCGCATTACAGTCTCCAGATCTGTAGCCACTACATTTAAATTCTTATTATCAATTTCAAATAGAAAGTCTTCTAAAATCGGTAACACCGTATTGGTACTGATAACCCCGTTGATTTGTTGCAGGTGTTTTAATAATACAGAAGAAGAAACTATAAATTTCATTGGATTAAATATTTTATTATTTGCATAAACTCTCGCGGCAGATGAACCAATACCGAACGAAGTTATTTTTTTTATACTGCAATTTTACAATATTTAATTGATTTTCGTAAATAAGTTTTTACAGAATATGTGAATATTATTTCACCGGTAATGGCCAAACAAAAATTGTAATAAAAAAATGACAAATACATTACTCGGACAATCTTATCCGAATTAAAAAAATTATTGTAACTTTGTGTTGTAAAAATACAAGCTATGTTTTCAAAAGCATCTACATATGCCATTAATGCGCTTACCTATATATCCGCGGAGACTGCAGCAGGAAGGCGCGCAAGCCTTAAAGCCATTGCCAGGCATATTGATTCGCCCGAAGCATTCACAGCCAAAATTTTGCAACAATTATCCAAAAACAATATCATTCATTCTACCGTAGGGGCATACGGAGGTTTTGAAATGAAAGAGCAAGCGGCTAAAGCCACCCATCTAAGCGCTGTGATAGCGTTATTTGACGGCACGGATATTTATAAAGGCTGCGCGTTGAGCTTTAAAAACTGCAACGAAAAACATCCTTGCCTATTACACGATCATTACGCATCTATACGAAAGGAAATTGCCGCAATGATAGAACAAACCAGCATTTATGAACTTAGCACAAAAGCTATACAGAAGAAAGCATTTTTAAGACAATAAATTTTTTTACTCAAAACCCGGATAAGACTATCCGAATTAAAATTATATACAATGGAAAATATTTTAGAAAGAAACATTGGCGAACTGGTAGCGGAAGACTACAGAGCTGCCCAGGTTTTTAAAAAAAACAAAATAGATTTTTGCTGCAATGGCAACAGAACGGTTAATGACGCCGCTGAGGCTAAAAAAATAAACAAAGAACAGCTGGCAGCAGAACTAACCGAAACCCTCAGCGCAAGCAAAGACAGCACGATTGATGTAAACGACTGGCCGCTTGATTTACTGGCAGACTACATCAGCAAAAAGCACCACAGATACATAAGAGAAAAAATTCCGGTGCTACAGCAATTTCTAGATAAACTGGCCAGAGTACATGGCGAAAGACACCCTGAACTGGTTAAAATAAGAGAACTTTTTTACGCATCAGCCGAAGACCTGCAAATGCATCTTCAGAAAGAAGAAAATATTCTTTTTCCTTTTATAGAAAACATGGTCGCAGCCAAAACTAACCAAACTGCTTATGCGCGCCCACACTTCGGCACCGTTGAGAATCCCGTAAACATAATGATGCATGAACACAATACGGAAGGAGAGCGTTTTAGAGCAATTGCCGAACTTTCTGATGATTACACGCCTCCGGCCGATGCATGTAATACGTACAGAGTAACTTTTGCCATGCTCCAGGAGTTTGAAAATGATCTGCACAGGCATATTCATTTGGAAAATAATGTTCTGTTTCCCAAATCCATTCAACTGGAAAAACTGTTAAGCAATGGCGCCAATTAAAAGACACAAAGCTTTACACCCACTGAGCAGAGAGCATCATCATACGCTTCTGCTCGGCTGGAAAATAAAAAAAGGCATTCATAAAGGTATTGCTCCTGAAAGAATAAAAAAATATGCCGATTGGTATTTTATCAATCATCTTTTACCTCATTTTGAAGAGGAAGAAATTTCTTTTGGGAAAATTTTAGACGCTAACGACACAGGACTGTTGCAAATGCAGCAGGAGCACAACCTGATAAAAGAAACTTTCAATAAAAAAACTGATGAACAAACGCTTATAGAAATAGCCGGCCTTTTGGAAAAGCATGTACGTTTTGAAGAGCGAGACCTGTTTAACAGGGTGCAGGCAATAGCTACGGAACAGCAGTTGGAAGATTTATATGCTGCGGAAAATGCTGATGAGAAATTTAGAGATAACGAAGAAGATACCTTTTGGATATAACACCTATGGAATCTTAGCTGGAAGCTTATTTGTTTTTCATTCTTTCTTTCAAAATATGTTCTGCAACTATCAAATCCACAGGACGGGTAATCTTAATATTGCTGTATTCTCCTTCTATCAAAAAAATTTGTTTACCAAACTGCTCTGCTACATTAGCTTCATCTGTAAACAGAGGAGAATACACCTGTTCAAAAGCCGGCAGCAAATTGGCAGAAAGAAAAGTTTGCGGCGTTTGCACAATGCGCACATTATCTCTTTCTAAAAATATATTATGTCCGTTCTGCTCCAGGCGCACACTATCGGTAGATGCTACCGCGGGGACGGCATTGCCCTTCTCAATTGTTTGATAAAAACATTTCCTGATTAAATCTATTGTCACCAGGCAGCGCACCGCATCATGCACAAAGACCACAGAGGGCACTCTAATAGTTTGTAACCCTTTTTTTACCGAATGAAACCTTGACGAGCCGCCATTTACAGTCGTTATCCGGTTTTGTTCTGTAAACTCTGCAATAATGCTCTCTCCTTCTGCTCTATTACTTTCAGGCAATACCACCACCAGCTTCATATCAGGAAAAGATCGTAAAAAAGTATCTATAGTATACCATAAAACAGGCTTCCCATTCAGCAGCAAAAACTGTTTGGGTACGGTGCTTTGCATCCTAGATCCGGATCCCCCGGCAACTATTATAGCTATTTTTTGCATAAAAAATTTTATAAGGCAAATATAACAATACGGTTTTATTAAAGAACATAAGCTATACTGTTGATTACTTTGCACAGCACATAAATTTATGCACATTAACAAAAGCCTTAGAGCTTTATAAGTAATTTAGCCATCATCCAAAAAGCAATATTAAACGTTTCTGTAGATTATGGTAATTTTATTACAAGTAGCAGATACTGCTGCACAATTGGCTGCGAATGCACAGCCCGCAATTGAAAAAATATCTTTATGGGACCTTCTGAACAGAGGCGGATGGTTGATGTATCCGCTTTACTTTTTATTGGTTGCAGCACTTTTTGTTTTTTTTGAAAGACTGATCTCCATAAAAAAAGCCTCCAGAACCGATAAACATTTTATGCCTACCATAAGGGAAAATATTTTTACAGGCAACATCAAAGGTGCGGAAACCTTAGCAAAAAACTCCGATACACCTATATCCAGAATGATAGCCAAAGGTATTAAACGCATTGGAAAGCCCATTGATGTAATTGAGAAAAGCATGGAAAGTGTGGGCAAACAGGAAGTCTACAATATGGAAAGAAACCTTAGCATTCTTGCTTTGATCGCGGGCATAGCGCCTATGTTTGGTTTCCTGGGAACAATCATTGGTATGATACAGCTTTTCTACGAAATAAACAGTAGCGGCAATTTTGACCTGAGCACAATTGCAGGCGGTATTTATGTAAAAATGATCACCTCGGCAGCCGGTCTTATTATTGGTTTGATAGCCTATATTTTTCACAACTACCTGTCAACCCAAGTTGATAAAACTGCCAATAAAATAGAAATTGCAGGTACAGAGTTTATAGATATATTACAAGAGCCTACAAAATAACATTCTTCTTAGAATAAGAGAAAATATAATATGGATATAAGAAGAAAATTAAAATCGAAGCCGGAAGTAATGACAAGCGCGCTGAATGACATACTTTTCATTCTGTTGCTGTTCTTTTTAATCGTGTCTACCCTCGCTAATCCTAACGTGGTAAAAGTAAACAATCCTAAAGGAGACACCGATACCAAGGTAAAACAAAACGTAGTGGTTTCTATTGATAAAGAACAAAAAATATACTTAGGACAAACACCGGTAAACGATCTTGCGCAATTAGACACTTTAATAGGCATTGAAGTACAAAAACTTCGCGGAATAGTTGATACCCCATCCGTAGTAATCAATGCCGATACGGTTTCGCACTACGGAGAAGTGTTCAGAGTAATGCAATCTGCCAAAAAATCGGGCGCCAGAGTGGTGGCCAATGTGCAGTAATTATTTGCATTAAAAATAATCTGTGCAAAGTTTTTAGAGTAGAATAGCTTATCTTAGATTTTATATTCGTGAAATAATATATTTACTATTTTACCACAATACATAATGAAAATACTCGCTACACTTTCTCTCTTTTTTTTGATGATCACAAATTGTATAGCACAGCTGCGCAACGGCTTTGCTCCCGGAGAAAAATGGTATGATACAGATGGCAATATAATCAATGCTCATGGCAATGGAATGCTGTATGAAAACGGCAAATACTACTGGGTGGGAGAAAAAAGAGACAAACACAAATCGTTGGGAATAAATATTTATTCTTCCAAAGACTTGTACAATTGGAAGTTTGAGAGTATGGCCTTATCGCCTAACTATGCTGATACATTGAGTGATATTGCTTTCGGCTCAATTATGGAAAGGCCAAAAATTATTTACAACAAAAAAAATAATAAATATGTGATGTGGTTTCATCTGGAATTGAGAAATCAAGGCTATCATGCCGCCAGAGTTGGTGTGGCTGAAAGCAAAAAACTTACAGGACCCTATACTTATCTGTATAGTTTCAGGCCCAACGGACATATGTCGCGAGACATGACATTATACGTAGATGAAAATGAAGAAGCCTACCTTATATATTCATCCAGAGACAACTATGATTTAAGAATTGTACAACTTACGGATGATTATCTTCTGCCTACAAAAAAAGATTCTCTTCTTTTTAGCCAGCATAGAGAGGCTCCGGCTATTTTCAAAAGAAAAGGCACCTATTACCTTATTACAAGCGGCTGCACAGGATGGGCGCCAAATAAAGCAATGCTGCATATTGCAAAAAACTTGTTCGGGCCCTGGAAACAAGAAAATACAAATATAATGGTCGGAGTAAATGCTGAAAAGACGTTTAATGCTCAATCTACATACGTTTTACCTGTAAAAGGGAAAAAAGATGCATTCATTTTTATGGCAAACAGATGGAATCCTAAAGAGCTGATAGATAGCAGGTATATTTGGCTCCCAATTGAATTTAAAAATGATTTGCCTGTTATTGAATGGAGAGATGCATGGAATATAAAAATATTTAATCCGCTATAAAGAAGTTGTTTCCTATCCACTCACACAACTCTTCCAGATACCGCTTATCTGTCTCATCAAAGTAAGCCTCGTGCTCACTATCCACATCTAATACGGCAACTATTTTATTTTGTTTGTCAAAAACCGGAACAACTATCTCCGAGCGCGAAGCATTGCTGCAGGCTATGTGCCCGGGAAAAGTTTCTACATCTTCCACTACTATCGTTTCGGCCTTTTGCCATGATGTGCCGCATACGCCTTTGCCTTTTTCAATAGTTGTGCAGGCAATGGGTCCCTGAAAAGGCCCTAGCACAAGACGGTTATTTTTTACCAGATAAAAGCCTGTCCACCACCAATTAAATTGCTGCTTTAAAGCTGCTGAAATGTTGGCAAGTATTGATATCGTATCATCTTCGGCGTCTGTCATGGCTTTTATCTGGCCAATAACAGAGATGTATTGCTTGTCTTTAGATTCGTAAGAAACTATTAATTCTTCTGCCATTCGGTAAAGATAAAAAAAATACCCTACATGTTTTTTGCAGGGTATTTTCTTTGTTATTTATTTAAATAATCTAAACTGATTATTATCTATTCAAAATTCTTTCCAGCTGATCAAGCACATTTTTAATGTCCTGATTGCTTGGGTCTAAATCGTACATTTTTTGGAAATAAGTTTTTGCCTGAGCGTAATCTTTTTTAGTATTAGCATAGTAATCGCCTAATAAAGAATATTCGTAAATCAAGCTATTCTTATTTTCTTCAGGATTTTTCTCAAGAAAAGTAATAAAGTTTTGAATGTGTGGAACAGCCATCTCTTTGGTAGTATCCTGGGCTAATGCACTTTGTTGAAGATAATAATAAGCAAACTGATCGTCAGGATATTTACCTCTCAATATTGTATATAAGCTGTCGGATAGCTGGTAATCTTCTGCTTTGAAAGATGCGTCTGCTAATGCTACCAGGTTTTTATCAGTCAATTCTTTTTGACCAGCAAAGATTGATTTCATCCAATCCAGTTTTTCTGTAGGCTTATTTACTTTATCGTAAGCGTATGCAATAGAGTCAACGTATTTTTCTCTGTTGAAAGCTACTGTATCTAATTCGTATGCTTTTTTAAGATACGTTACGGCCTGAGCTTCCTGTCCGGGTACTTCTTTCATTATATATCCAGCGCTTGCATAATCAGCATTGTGAATAGCAGATGCGGGAGCAGCTTTAAAGAAGTCGTTTACAGCAGCGGCGGCTTTATCATGATCACCCAATCTGTGGTAACCTTTACCTGCTAACAAATACGCATCGGCATAAGTACGGCATTCTGCTGAGTTCAGCATTTGCTGTGCCTGGTTGATGGCTTCCTGATAATTACCTGATACGTAAGAGAAGTCTGCCTGAAAATATTTTGTATGGCAGCTGGGTTCTGCTACGTTTACAAATTGATCTAAAAATTCTTTTGCTTTATTTACATCATTCTCTCTGAAATATTCAAAGTAAGTAAGATAAGGCGCTGGAAAAGTAGGATCGGCCTGTATAGCTTTTTGATACCACTCATTCATAGCGGTATAGTTGCCCTGGCTTTGATACATAACACCTATGCGATAAGGAGCTAATGCATAAGAAGGATTTCTTGTTAAAGCTGTATTGTAAGCCTGATAAGCTTTACCGCCGTTTTCTCCACCTTGTTTCAGATAGTTCATTCCTAAGTACACACCGGCATCTGAATTTTTAGGATCCAGTTGCAAAGCCTGCTCTAACAGAGGAATTACGTAAGCGGGATCTCCCTGCTCTCCATCTCCCTGAGAAGATGCACGTCCTATGGCAGTGTATATATCTGCTAAGTTTTGATTTTTCTCTCTTCTTTTAGATTTGTCTTCTACTATTTTAATAGCTTGTTCAAATTTTTGTCTTGCGGCGTTTTTATCATTAGCTACTAAATAATCTGTATTTCCCATCCCTACTAATAACCAAGGATCATTTGGGTTAGTTGCCAATGCTTGCTGATATAGAGCTCTTGCTTGTTGTGCACCGTCAGCTAATGCGATATTCTGAATCAATGTTTGTCCAAGCCAATAAATAGCTTTTGTATTTCCGGGTTCTTTGGCCACAATTTGTTTAAAAGTATTATTAGCTGTATTAAATTTAGAATAATAAACAGCCTGTACTCCTTCCTCAATTGTCTGCGCACCAGCAAATGTAAAACTTGCTGATACTGCCAATAAGCTAAAAAGTATTCTTTTCATTTGTGTTATCTGTTTGTTTTTTGTTGTTAAATTATTTTCTATTATTTTTATCTGTTGAATCCCTGTTATTGTTTCCAACAGTTATTTGTCTTACTCCAAAATACATTTCCGCAGGTACCAGATTAGCTCTTCTAAAAATGAGCTGTCCTCTTTCTCCGCGCATAAATCCTAAAAATCCGGTTCCCAATTGCGTGGAATTTTCTTTAATGATAGCCCAAATAGGTCTTATAAACGGATAAAGGTCGGTTGATATTGTAGCTTGCGAAGGTTTTACAAAACGACCCAATGAATCATGTACGTTTTCTATCAATGCCTGCTTTACTTTTCCAAAATAAGCTACCTGTTCGGGGTCGTATTCATTTCCTACCCAACTTGATCCTACAAATCCAATGGCGTTTACATTGTTCGCTACATAATCTATCACGGCTTTACTTCCCTGTACACCTTGTACATGAGGACCTAAAGCTTTGCCTTTGGCTATGGAATCCTGTATATAAAGAACTGTACTTGTAGCGTTTAAACCATCTACAACCAATGCCTTGTCAATATTCGACGTAGTTGTAACCATTGCGTTTAAACTCTCCATTGTTAATGTTGAGTCGGAAGATCTTGCGTTCATGATCACACTTACCGCATCCCATGCAAGTAAAAAGTTTTTAGGATAATAACCTAAATTATTTTTGTAGCCTTCAAATTCCTCTTGGGTTAGACCTCTTCCTACGATGACCATCCTGGTGCTATCGTTTTGTAGATCTCTGAAGCAATCTGCTTCCGATTTATACTCTGCAATAATTTTCACTTCCGGCCTGTCCGATTCATATACTTTTATCTGCTCACTGATAACCGGTTGAAAAGTTTCATCTACACTTATGTAAATAGTGCCTTTACTTTGTGTACTGTAGGCAGATGGTTTATTTTTATTTTCATCTCCGCATCCTGTTATTACAAAGAACAAGGTGATAAAAATAGTAATTATTTTAATAGACCTAAAAATACTATTCAATTTTTTAAACAATTTTACTTATAAATTAAATTTTATTTAACAAGAGTCTGATTTGCTTAATAATCTCGCTGTGTTATTGAACGATACAAACGAAATCCACCGTAAAGCAAACAAAGGCCGCCGAATATATTTACCAGCATAGGATCTTTGTCTTGCATAATAGGTTGCAACGCTGGGATTTTATTTCCAAAAAACATAAGGAAACTCATAGCTAAAATAATAATAGACATGGTCAAATCTTTTACCATTCTCATTCTTGCATAGCCACTTCTGCGGTTTTGTCTGTATTTTTCGTTATCCATAATTATATAATGCGACGTAAGTTAATTAAAAATTTATTATTCCAACTATAAGAAACAATAAACATTGTGTTTCCACAAAAAAACTTCTTATTGTATAGTTAATTTTGAATTTCTTTCAATGCTTCTGCAGCCGCCGTAATAGTGTTATCCAAATCTTCATAAGTAAGCGCGTTATTCAAAAACCAACTTTCAAACGCCGAAGGCGGAAGATATACGCCGCGTTTCAGCAAACCATGAAAGAATTTTTTAAACAATGCTGCATCTGCCGCTGACGCGCTTGCAAAGTCTGTAACTGCATTAGAGGTAAAGAAAACTGTGATCATGCTGCCCAGCTGGTTAATAGTAAAGGGAAGGTTGGTTCGCGACAATACTTTTTCAAGTCCCTCGGCCAGATAAATCGTTTTTTGCTCCAGCTCATCGTAATATTCGGGATGCTCATTCAGTACTTTCAACAAAGTAAACCCGGCTCGCATGGCCAGTGGGTTGCCGCTTAAAGTGCCCGCCTGATAAACATTTCCTGTAGGAGAAACGCATTCCATTATTTCTTTCTTTCCGGCAAAAGCACCTACGGGCATTCCCGCGCCTATTACCTTTCCGTAAGTCACTAAATCGGCATCAATATGCAGCTTTTGTTGCGCTCCGCCTTTTGCCATGCGAAAGCCTGTCATCACTTCATCAAATATCAGCACTATATTTTCTTTGGTACATATCTCTCTTAAGCCTTCAAGAAATCCGGGTTTAGGCGGTACGCAGCCCATATTTCCGGCTACCGGCTCTATAATGATGGCGGCTATTTCATTTTTATTTTCTATAACCAGTTTTTTTACAGCTTCCAGATCGTTATATGGAGCTACTAATGTATCCTGCGATGCGCCATGTGTTACGCCGGGCACTTCCTGAATACCGAAAGTTGCCACACCGCTACCTGCTTTAACCAAAAACATATCTGCATGACCATGATAGCAACCTTCGAACTTAATAAATTTATTTTTTCCTGTATAGCCCCTTGCCAAGCGGATAGCCGACATGCATGCCTCTGTACCGCTGTTGACCATTCTTACAAGATCTATATTTTTGGTCATGGACTTGATCAACTCTGCCATTTCTATTTCCAGTTCTGTAGGTGCGCCAAACGAAGTGGAAAATTCTGCCTGCTGCTGTATGGCTTCTACTACGGGCTCATATGCATGGCCCAAAATCATTGGGCCCCAGGAAGCTATATAGTCAATGTATTTATTTCCATCGGCATCATAAAGATAGCAACCTTTGGCTTTTTCTATAAACAACGGCGTGCCGCCAACGCTTTTAAATGCCCGTACCGGCGAGTTTACGCCACCGGGAATACTTTGCTGCGCGCGTTCAAATAAAGTTTTGCTTGATTGATATACGTACATTATTACTTTGCGATTGATGATTGATAAGTTGCGAATTTACGTATTTTAAATTAAGAGAAATAAAGCAAACGATTCCTATTGCATTAAAGAGGCTATGCTCTTCGCGGCGATCATACCGCTTGCCCAGGCGTGTTGAAAATTAAAGCCGCCCGTAATGCCGTCTACATCCATGATTTCTCCGGCAAAGAATAGATTCCTATGCAATCTGCTTTCCATTGTTTGCGAATTAATCTCTTTTAGAGAAACACCGCCGCAGGTTACAAATTCTTCTTTAAAAGTTGTCTTTCCTTTTACATCATATACGTCATTGGTAAGAATTTGTATCAGTTTATTTTGCCGTGCCGAAGCAAGCGTATCCCAAGGCGTATCGCCCTCTATGCCTGCTTTTTGCAGTAAAAAGTTCCACAATCGAAGTGGTAGTTCAAAAGGGGTTTTATTGCCAATTTTTTGTGAGCCGAATTTATTTCTGATGCTGTTCCATTCTTCTCTTAAAGAATTTTCATTAAATGCGCCGGTCCAGTTGATCTGTATGGAAAAGGAATAATTTTTTTGTGCAAGCTCTCTGGCGCCCCAAGCTGAAAGTCTTAAAACAACCGGACCGCTAAAACCCCAGTGTGTAATAAGTATAGGGCCTTTTTCTTTTAACTTTGATCCTGCAATTTTTACTTCAACCTGCTTGGCGCTTAGTCCCATCAGGGTTTTTATATCGCTGTCGGGCACATTAAAAGTAAACAGGCTGGGCACAGGCGGTTCAATGCTATGCTGTAGATTTTTCATCCAGTAAAATTGATCGGCTTTAGGAAAACCGCCGCAGGCGATTACTAAATAATCCGCCTTTATTTCGCCTGTGTTTGTGTGCAACAGGTACTGACCGTTTTCTTTTTCAATATTTGAAACAGTAGTATTCATGCGTATTTCAACATGGTACTTATCGGCTTCCTGCAATAAGCAATCAATAATACTTTGAGAAGAATTGCTTGCGGGAAACATTCTGCCATCGGCTTCAGCTTTTATATTTACGTTCCTGCTTTCAAACCATTCTATAGTATCTTTTGGCGTGAACTGATATAATTCTTTTTTGAGAAAATTTCTTCCGCGCGGATATTTTTTGATGAGTTCGTTTACATCAAACTCTTTGTGTGTAACGTTGCAACGTCCGCCACCACTCACTTTCACCTTAGACAGAAGTTTGGAGGCTTTTTCAATAATCATTACTTTCAACTGCGGCGCTAAGCGTGCTGCATTGACCGCGGAAAAGAAACCTGCGGCACCACCACCAATGACAATGAGTTGCTGCATAGGGGTTATTTTTTAAATAGCGCTATGTAATGCTGGTACATATACATTTTATTCTTTTTAGTTCCTGTGACTTCATTAATAATGTCTAACATTTGCAATTCTTCCAATAGTCGGTAAGATGTATTCTGCGACACACCTGTTATTGCTGTAGCTTTAGCTGCAGTAAGCACAGGTGTTTGATACAGATAATCCATTAACATTAAAAGATGTTTTGCCCTTTTACTTTTTAAACGAATTTTATTTTCCGCTTCCTGCTTCAGCTTAAGCAGATTATCAAACGTTTCTATACCGGTTTTTGCGGTCTCTATTATTCCTACAAGAAAAAACTTAAAAGATAGTTCTAAAACTCAAATTTTGACTGTTTTTTGATTTTACATCGTATCAAAACTCAAATTTTTGATGTTTTTTGAGTTTACATTGTAACAGGAATTAAACTCAACGTGTGATTTATAACTAAAAATAGCTCGTGTTCAGGTTGGCATTTTTCTTTTCACTTTCTTCGATAATAGAAAAATCTGAAAGTATCAATGCCTCATTTTTCTTTACGCATACATTATGCTCAAAATGCACGGAAGGCTTGCCGTCCCTGGTACGAATGGTCCAACCGTCTTTTTCTGTGTACACATCTTTAGTACCTAAATTGATCATCGGTTCAATAGCTATAGTAAGATTTTCTTTCAGCTTTTTGCCGCTGCCGCGTTTTCCATAATTCGGCACATGCGGATCTTCGTGCATGGTTTTGCCTAAACCGTGCCCGACCAATTCTCTCACTACTCCGTAACCATGTTTTTTTTCGGTATGTTCTTGTATGGCAAACGCGATGTTACCTATATAATTTCCCACTATTGCTTTTTCAATTCCTTTGTACAAACTTTCTTTAGTAATCTTTACCAGTTGCAGTATTTCCGGACTTACTTCACCAAGAATAAAAGTATAAGCATGTTCGCCAACATATCCGTCTTTAGTAATGCCTACGTCAAGCGACACAATATCGCCGTCTTGTAATTCTTTGTCATTCGGAAAACCATGTACTACCACATCGTTAACCGAAGCGCAAATATTAAAAGGATAGCCGCCATATTTATAAAAAGTAGGCACTCCGCCTTCGTCCATGATCATTTTTTTGCAAAGCTCATCTATGTGCAAAGTAGTCATACCTGGCTTTAGTATAGTGGCTATATGCGCTAAGATCCTGCTAATGGTGGTAGCATTTTTTTGCATAACAGCTACCTGCTCTTCTGTCTTGTAATAAATCATTGCGCAAAGATAATTCATTAAAGTCTTTTTGTGATGCAATCTCACACCTCATCCCAACCTTCTCCTCGAGGAGAAGGAGTTCGAAGTGAAGCGGAGTGAAGAATCTATTTTCAACTTGCATTTGTTGACAGTAACTAATTTCGTTTGATATTAACTATGTAACTTCATAACTTCTCTGCAACCTCTGCGTACACTTTGCGTGCTTAGTGTAAACTACATCTCCCATTCTGGTTGAGACTGCTTCTACTACGCTATCGCTGCGTATCGCAGTGACGAAAACCTCACCAGACGTCCTTGCGAGCGAGACACCAGTGAAGCAACCTCACTCCTCATCCCAACCTTCTTCAACCTAACATGATAACCACATCACAACTCATTCCAACCTTACCCTTCCATCAGCAAGCGCATTTCTTCATGATATTGTTGGGCGGAAAGCGCTGCTGCCTCGGCAAAGTCTTCTCCCGAAGAGGCGTAAAGTACGGCACGACTCACATTTACAAGCAGCCCTACTTTGTCGTTCATGCCAAATTCCGAAACCTCTTTCAAGCTTCCTCCCTGCGCGCCTACGCCGGGAACCAATAAAAAATGTTGCGGTATTATTTTCCTGATGCGGTCTAATTCTTCTGCCTGTGTAGCTCCTACAACAAACATCAGATTATTTTCTGTGCCCCATTGCGATACCGTTTGTAATACACGCTCGTAAACGTATTCTCCTGACGCTAGTTTTTGCAGCTCAAAATCTGCCGCGCCTATATTGGAGGTAAGCCCTAAAACAATAGTGGTTTTATCTTTATATTCTAAAAACGGGCGCACGCTGTCTTCCCCCATATAAGGCGCCACGGTTACCGCATCAAAATTATATGTTTCAAAAAATGTTTTGGCATATTGCGCCGAAGTATTGCCTATATCGCCGCGTTTGGCATCTGCAATAATAAAATGAGAGGCGCCAATGTATGCAACTGTTTCCTGCATTATATCCCAGCCTTCTGTGCCCATTGCTTCGTAAAACGCTGTGTTAATTTTGTAGCTTACGCAATGCTCTTTTGTAGCGTCAATGATGGCTTTATTAAAATCAATCACACTTTTTTTTGTTTGAGAGAAATGTGCGGGCAATTTCTTTATATCTGTATCTAACCCTACGCAGAGATAGTTCTTCTTATTGAAAATTTCGGCTGTTAATTGCGTTACGTTCATCGTATTTATTTTATTCGTATTCGGTTGCGCTAAGGTAATCATTACCCATATTTAATAATCTTTTTTCAGGCAAAAGTTTATTGAAAGTTGATATTACGTATCTTTGACAACGAACCAATTGAGCACATGCGAATTCCTTTTTTTATATGGTTATTGCTAACAGTGATGGTGATCGCTACAACCGGCTGTCTTGTATCTGAAGATAATGCCGTACCGGACCCGGCAAGGTTGCGGGTACTGAACCTGGTGCCGGAAAGAACCTTTACTTTTTCGGGCAATGAAGATGTGCTGGCTTCCAACATTCCTTATGACAGCATAACTCCGTACGGGTATGCTTATCCCGGCTTTTACGACATTCGCATTACAGGTTCTGAAAACAATACTTTATCTGCGCGGCAGGTAATACAAAGCAGGGCAAGGTATTCTTTCTTTATTTTCCCTGACAGCAGCAGCCGGGCTAATAATATTACCGGCTTCAAACTTTCGGTAATAACCGATGATAATCTTTATGCTTTACGCGATTCCTTTTATATTCGCTTTATGCACTATTCGCCCAATGCGCCCTCGGTATATGTAGAGCCCTGGAAGCAGCGGGGTCTTAGCGCCAATGAAGATTTAAAGCCCTTAAGTATTTTCAGGCAAAGATCTTTTAACGACATCAGCGTTTACTCTAATTATGCCACTTATCAAAAGCTGGAAATAGGCAACTACAGATTTCGTTTCCGCAATTTGACTACCATTGATTCTGCAGAACTTATTGTAGCAGACAGAAGATCCTTCCGGGAAAACACCTATTATACCATGTATTTGGAAGGCTTTGCAGACGGCACCAATAATTATGCGCTAAAAATAAAAATAGACAGCGTAGGGAATACAAATAATTAAACCTTTCATTCATAAAATAAAACTAATAGACAAACATGCAACTATCATCCATTTTAAACAGATTTAGCGAACCTGAAACGCTGAAAATGGCCAAATTAGGCCGGGAACTAAGAGCCCAGGGTCATGATGTGATTGACCTAAGCCTTGGCGAGCCCGACTTTGACACTCCCGAACATATTAAAAACGCAGCGAAAAAAGCTATTGACGACAACTGGAGCCACTACACTCCCGTACCCGGCTTCTTAGACCTGCGTGAAGCTGTTTGTGCTAAATTGAAACGCGATAATAACCTCGATTACAAACCAGAAAATATAGTTGTATCAACAGGTGCAAAACAAAGCCTGGCCAATGTATTACTGGCTTTAGTGGATGACGATGAAGAAGTGATTATTCCCACTCCTTACTGGGTTACTTATTCTGAACTGGTTAAAATAGCACGCGGAAAAGTAGTGGAAATAAGAACTACACCGGAAGCCAAATTTAAAATCACCCCGGAGCAACTGGAAGCTGCCATCACACCAAAAACAAAAGCATTCTTATTTTCATCTCCCTGCAACCCTTCAGGTTCTGTTTACAGCAAAGAGGAATTGGCAGGATTGGCAGAAGTATTCAAAAAGCATGAAAACATCGCCATCATCTCCGACGAAATTTATGAATACATCAATTATGTAGGAGCACATGAAAGCATTGCTCAATTCGATGATATCAAAGACAACGTAATCATTGTAAACGGGATGAGTAAAGGCTTTGCCATGACCGGCTGGCGTATCGGCTATACAGCTTCCACACCCGAAATAGCCAAAGCTATGGAAAAACTACAAGGCCAGTTTACCAGCGGCACCTGCTCTATCGCGCAAAAAGCCTCTATCGCGGGTTTGCTTGAAGACTTAGCGCCCACTCACGAAATGAGTAAAAAATTTACCGAAAGAAAGAAAAGAACTTTAGAGCTGGTAAGCGATATTCCCGGCTTGAAATGTGCAGAACCGGACGGTGCATTTTACATTTTTCCTGACCTGAGCGTCTACTACGGAAAGAAAGATGCCGAAGGTAATGAAATTAAAGATTCCGCCGATTTGTGCATGTACATATTAAATACCGCGCACGTTTCTTCTGTAATGGGAGCCGCATTTGGCGAACCGAATTGTGTGCGTTTTTCTTTTGCCAACAGTATTGAAAATATTGAAAAAGCGTGGGCAAGAGTAAAGGAAGCCCTCGGTAAATTAAATTAAGATCTCACCTCTAACCCCTCTCCAAAAGAGGGGTTATTTATCTTTGTTAATGACAAACAATACTTTTTCTGATAAACAAATATCCCTTGCTAAAGCCGAAGACGCCTTTGCTATCACACAACTGCTGAACAAAGCTTACAGAGGCGAAGAAGCCCGTAAAGGCTGGACCACAGAAGCCGACATAATAGAAGGAGACCAGCGCACAAATAACGAAGAAGTAAGCGCGCTGATTCATAAAGATAAAAGTGATTTCCTTCTTTATAAAAAAGATGAAGAGATCATCGGCTGTATAAACACCCAGGTAAAAGAGGGTGCTTTATACATAGGAATGCTAAGTGTAGAGCCGGCTTTTCAAAATGCAGGCATAGGAAAAAAACTGATAAAAGCTTCGGAAGAGTTTGCACTGGCACACAATTGCACTTATAGCTACATGACGGTAATAGATATAAGAAACGAATTAATCAAGTTCTACAACCGGCTTGGCTACTACGATACAGGCGAAAGAATTCCTTTTGTGGAAGATGCGGTAAGCGGCAAACACTTGCAGCCACTGAGATTTATGGTAATGAAGAAAGATCTTGTGTAACGCGTTTTTTAAAACTCTTTTTCTCCAATCTCGCTTTCGGGCAATTTTATTTTTCTGTTGCGCTTGTTTAAGGAATATCCTACAGACAGTTGAAACTGGTCTGGTTCGTAAATATAATTGGTGGTAGTATAAAAGTTACTGCCATACGTGGTAATTCTTTGGCGGTTCGCCTGCTGCATGCCCAGATCAATATTTAGCCACGAAAGCTGAAAATTCCATCTGCCATCTCCAGATATTTTTTTAATGATCAGATTCGGTGTTAAAAACCGGCTGTCTTCACCCTGAGCGGTCACTCTTTCAGAAATATAATTAACGCTTAACTGCGAGCTCCAGTTTCTCGGAAAAGTAAAAGTCTGCGTGGTGTTGATGCTGTATACCCAACTGCTGTTTTTCACGGAGATGGTCTCATTAAATATTTTGCCTTCAATATCGTAACGATATATATTTCCACCTAAAACCACTTGCCACCAGAGAGTAATCTTTTTATTGAAATTGGCTTCCAGTCCCGTTTGCAAAGCTACACCCGCATTGGTAAATACCCTGTTTAAAATAGTATCGTTGTATACTTTATTAACGCGCTGAATAGGATTTTTTACATGCTGATGATATAGCGTGACAAACAAATTCCCTCCTTTTAAAGTTTTTTCCCAGCCCAATTCGTACATGCCTATCAGCTCGGGAAGCAAATAAGGATCGCCCTGCTCCAGGGTTTCGGAGTGTTCTCTTTCCGGAAGCGGATTTAATTCAAAATTATTCGTTCTTCTTATCCGCCTGCTGTAACCCAGCTTAATGTTGCTTTTATTTAAACTATAACGAAACTGCGCGGAAGGAAAGAAATTGGTAAAATGCAAATCATCTTCTTCGTTATTTTTTGAAAAACTAAGCGACCTGTCGGTAGCCTCCACTCTTGCGCCTAATGTATAATTCAGTGCGTCTACCTTTCCACTTACCTGCATGTAACCCGCATGAATATTGTTTTTCACCAAAACCCTGCTGGTAAACTCCGGTTCGGATATAAAACGGTCTGTTCCTAAAAGCTTTGTATAATAAAGAAAGTTGCCGTCTTGTGTATCGTACCTGAACTGGTAGCCCGTCTGAAATGTAACCGTATTAAATACTTTGGAATAATCTGTTTTTATACGATAGGCGTGCAAGGGATTGGTGTTGGTATTATAAGTATACTGTAATGTATCCTGAACATTGGGATAATGCAAATCGGGGCTGTAAATATTCCCTGAAAGATCCGCTCCTTCGTATAGCAAAGAAAAATTTATTTTTGAAGCATCTCTAAAAACATGTTCGTAATCCAGGTTTGCCAAACTAAATATGCCTTGCTTTTCCTGTATGTTGGGATTGTAATAATTGAACCTTCTTATGGTATCGTTGTTGCCTGTATTTATTTCTGATACATGATAAACCAATAATGCATCGCGCGATTGATATTTTTTGCCCACATACAATCCAAGCCCTAACTTGTTGTTTGTATTGACATCGTAATTAACAGAAAGTCTTGCAGCGCCGATGTAACGTTTAAAACTTCTTTCGCCTGTAGATGGAAACGCTGTTTTTATGTTATCTCTGGTTGTATACACATTTCCCTCTCTGAAACCGGTAATATCATTTCTAAGATAATTGACACCTCCGCTAATGTCCCATTTATCTTTTTTATATCCCGCAGAAAAACCTAATCCATAACGCTGCGGATTACGGATATTATTGAAGTCTGTAACCGGTGGCGCGCCCGCCATGGCATTAGCCTGCATCATCCATCCCTCTTCCACATTTCCTTTGGTAATGATATTTATCACTCCGCTTTTTCCATCTGCATCGTAGGCGGCAGAAGGACTGGTGATCACTTCAATATTTTCTACCGAAGAAGCTGCAAGCTGGCTTAAAATTGTACCCGGGTCTGCTTGCGTGGGCTTGCCGTTTATAAGCAGTAAAAAACTACTGCTGCCTCTAAAACTTACGTTGCCCTGCGCATCTACCGACACTGAAGGAAGATTTTTAATGATGTCAATGGCATTGCCGGTTGCCGCGGAACCGAACTGAGAGGCACTGTAACTTTGCCTGTCTACCTTAAAAGCTACCGGCTGTCGTCGTGACTGCACTACTACTGTTTCAAGAGAAAAAGAAGGTGACAAATACACTTTACCATCGTTTTGCAATATTTGGGAAATAAGCAATTCTTTGGTGTTGTAGCCCACATAACTAACCGCAATTGCCGCATCAGATTCTGTAAATGGCAATGTAAATCTGCCCTGCTCATCGGCCTTTCCGGTGTGGATTGTTTTTCCGTCTTTCTGGATAATAAATGTAGCCGCCGCTAATGGCTCAAGCGATGTGGAATCGTGTACAGAAATCAGGTAAGTTGTTTGCTGCGCACGAACAACATAGGCAGTTGATAGCAACAAAATAGCGATAGTAAGAAGAACGATTACAAACTGTCTAGTCAAAATCATAAGCTTTAGTCATGAGCGACAAATATAAACGCTCAGCCTGATTAGTTCAATTTTTTAGTGGATTATATTTGTGTAAAGAAAAAGGCTCAACGCACACAAAAGAGGCTGTCTGAAAGTTTTTTGACAGCCTCTATATTTTTAATGATAACTAATTCTTTTTTTATCCTAATTATGGATTTTGATCCGTTGACGGATCCAATGCCTTGTTAGCATCAAATTCGACCTGCGGAATTTTCAATGTTAACCGTGGGCTATTTGCTGCTAAATTGAGATTGTTAGGCACAGGATGTCCCGCATCACGAGTATACGGCAATCCTAATCTTTTTACATCTAGAAAAGAAACGCCAAATTCACCATATAGTTCTTTTCTTCTTTCCAGTAATAATTCATTAATCAGAGCATTGCCTGTATTTGAAGATTTAACAGCAACAGGATCACGATTAGATTGTAGTTTAAATAATACATCATGTCCCGTAGCATCATTTGATCTTATTTTTGCTTCCGCTTCTATTAAAATCATTTCAGGCATACGCATAGAAATCAGATGATCAGAAAAATTGATATCGTCTCCAAATTTATTTGTTTTATAGTAAGACAATAATCTTGCCCCTGAGCTATTTACCTCACCAGTCTCATAAAAATTTTGAGAGCGGATATCTGTTGGTGAGAACTTATGAACGAAAAGAGTATCAATGTAAAAATTATCATATCCATTGCCCTGCCCACCGTAAAAAGATGAAACTGTGCCATAATATATAGTCTGATCTGAAGATTGAGGAAATCCCCACATTACATCAGACTGTTCAATATTGTTAAAAGGTGCATTGTATACATTTCTATCCAATGTATATCCTGCTTGTGCGTCAATAGCAAATTTTGCAGCATTAGCATAATCAGCTTTTTCCAAATATACACGTGCTAAATAACCTAATACAACAGACTTATTTACAACATCTTTCATTTGTCGAGTAGTTGAAATATCAGGAAGGGCTTCGGTAAGATCTTTTAGAATAGCTGTAAATGTCTCTGTAACGGTTCCCCTAGGGTTTCCTTCTGTTGAGGCATCAGATGGAATCAAATAATAAGGAATACCTTTACCATTTGGATTTTCAGAATAAGCATGACAATAATCCCTATAAATTTCAAAATGGCAAATTGCTCTTAATGCTTTTCCCTCTGCTATAAATACTTTTTTCTGAGCATCGGAAAGTGTAGTGCTTTTTTCTACTCCTGATATTAAATTATTAACTTGGTTAATAATTTCATAAAAAAATCTCCAAGTAAATGTTACTCTTCTATATGTTGGTTCTCTATTATCTATTTGATAATCAAAATAATACCAACTACTTCCAGGAAGCATTATATCATATCCTTTAACTACTCTTGCTAATTGTACAGAAGTTATACCCCAAGCGTCTGTTGAACCGGCCTGCGTACCAGCTCCTCCATATTGCATACGCATATATCTGTATATTCCATTAAAATACGATCTAACTCCTTCAGGAGAATTATAAACGTCTAGCTCTGATAAGCCGGATGCAGGTTTCGGATCGTTTAAAAATTCTTTCTTACAACCTATTCCTCCAACTAATAAAATTACTAAGGAAGAGTTGAAAACTATTTTTAAAAAATTATTTCTCATTTATTTTCTATTTTATTTTCTAAAAAGAAACTATTATTTTCTTATTTAACTAATTAAAATCTAACATTCAAACCAAGTGTCAATGTTTTAAAAGGTGTTGACCTTGCATCGGTTAATCCATTAATAGAAACTTCAGGATCTAAACCGCTAAAGGGCGCTTTCTTCCAGGTCAACATATTGTCTGCCTGTAAAAATATTCTACATTGCTTAATGATGTCATTACTAATTAGACGTTGTACAGGAATCGTATATCCTAATGTTATATTTCTTAAACGTGCATAATCTCCGCTTACAAGATGTCTTGTGGATGGATTGCCATAGTCTGTTTGTCGCGTATGCACTCTTGGAACATCAGTAATATCTCCTGGTTTCTGCCATCTATTTAACATGTCTATACTTAATTGATATCCGGATGAAGGTGCTCTACTCATCAATCCAATATAGTCTGCATCTAATATTTGACCGCCTAAAGCAAAATTAATCAAGAAAGAGAAATCAATATCTTTGTATCTCATACTATTTTGCAAACCACCTGTTATTGTTGGTAATGCAGAACCCATATCATATCTCGTTGCTGCAGCATAGGTATTCACTATTTTTTTACCTGTAACTTTTCCATCAGCATCTTTTTCATCAGCGTACCATTGTGGTAACCCATTATCAGGATTTACACCTGCCCATTCTGCTATATAAAAATTGTACATTGGCAATCCTACGGCTCTTCTAAAGCTACCAACTATTACACTTTCTTGACTTTGTTCTGTAATTCTATTTTTTAGCGTCCCAAAATTGAAATTTGTTTCCCAATAAAAGTCAGATTTTACAATATTTTTTGTTAGTAAAGAAAGCTCTACGCCAGAGTTTCTTAGACTCCCGATATTTGAAGAAATTCCGGTAATACCTGTTGACGGTGCCAGAACTATATTGCCCAACAAATCAAAAGTATTTTTATTAAAATAATCTATAGATCCTGAAATTCTATTGTTTAAAAATGCGAAATCTAAACCTATATTATAAGTACCTAATTTCTCCCATGTAATATTGGGGTCTGCAAAGTTTGGAATATAAACACCCGGAAATGTTCCATCATTATATCCTGTCTCATAAGTACTTAAATAAGGGAAATAAGAAGGATTAGTTCCAGACAATAAAGCATTATTACCTACTTCTCCGTATGATGCTCTTAATTTCAATAAATCAAGCCAAGTAACATTTTGCATAAAATTCTCTGCAGCTATATCCCAAGCAGCACTTACAGAGAAGAAAGTTCCCCATCTTCTTTCTGGAGAAAACCTAGTAGATCCATCTCTTCTTAATGAAGCTTCTAAGAAATACTTAGATGTATAATTATACGTAACACGACCTAAATAACTAAGAAGCCTTTCATCATAAGTCGGCGATGTAGCATCTTCGTAATTAGCGCCTGCTGCTAAGTCATACAAATTAGGAACAGGAAATCCAGCTTTTTGTGCATATAAATTGCTTTGATTATAGCTAAAAGATTCATAAATAGCTTGTGCTCCTAAAGTATGTAGATTAAATGTTTTATTGAAATTCAACATATTAGTCCATGTATACGAGCCAGTAAGATTTCTCGTCTTACCATATCTTCCTCCAGCAGCTTTTGCATCTCCAAACAAAGGATTACCATATTCAGAATTTGTATAAACAAATCTGTCAATTCCGAATTGAGTCCGGAAATTTAAATAATCTGTAAACCTTAGCTCGCTGTATGTATTAATAGAAGCCTGTAATCTTTCTATAATATCTTTATCCAAAATTCTTTGACCGACAGCATTCGATCCGGATGCAACAGGTCTATTAGCATTCACAGTTCTTCCTGTTATAGGAAATCCATAATCGTATTGGGGTTGTCCATTAGCATCAGGAATTATAGCGCCTTGATCATTACGCATGTATAACGGATATATAGATGAAATTATTCTTCCCCAACCTACAGCACTTGAAAATGCACTACCTGATTGTGTAGGATAATTTTGAGAAGAAGAAGTAACAGCCATGTTAAGTCCTAATTTCCACCAAGATTTTAAATCTGCGTCTCCATTGAATCTGGTCGTTATTCTTTCAAAATTTGAATTTATAACATAACCCTCCTGCTTCAAATAATCAGTAGATAGAAAATACCGTATATTTTCAGAAGCTCCTGATACACTAATACCAACGTTATTTCTTCTGGCAGGGTCATTTGTCAAAGCTTCTGTCCAATTTGTGTTCCATAATTCTTGTGCTCCGGCAACTAACTTTCCGTCCGTACCTATGGGATTTGCAACATTATAAGGATTATATCGTAGTCCATTAGTACCTCTGATGAGATTATTGGTGGCATATTGTTCAGGATTTGCAATTTTATTATCAATAGCAGTATTTCTTTGAGCCTCCCACGCCAATTCTAAATAATCTTTAATTGACAAGAACTCATATTCTTTAACCGCTCTTGACGACCATCCCGTAGAAGCATAAGCCTCTATTAGCGGAACTGCTGTTCTACCCTTCTTCGTAGTAATTAAAATTACACCGTTCGCTGCCCTGGAACCATATAATGCTGTCGCTGCCGCATCCTTCAAAACGCTCATAGATTCAACATCATTTTGATTTATGGAGTTAAATGCTCCATAGTAGGGTATACCATCTACAACTATTAAAGGAGATGCGCTTGCATTAATTGAGCCTATACCTCTAATACGTATTTGAGGATTTTCTCCTGGCTGTCCGGTTGCATTTACAACAACGACACCTGGAGCTAATCCTTGAAGAGCCTGCCCTACCGAAGTAACCTGCTGGTTTGCAATAGCACTCGCACTAATAGTTGTAACGGCACTTGTAATCTCTTTTTTTGTTTGAGTACCATAACCCACAACAACCACTTCATCGCCAGCCTCCGTTGCGCCTTCACTTCTTAATAAAGCTACCAATAAAGGACCTCCTGTTAACGATACAGTCTGCTCCTGATAACCAATTGCATTTACTGTAATAGCCTGAATATTGTTTAATACGGTAAATTTAAATTCACCACTTGCATCTGTAGCAGTACCGGCTCTGCCGCCAACTACTCTTACAGTAGCGCCCGCTACAGGTGCGCCATCAGCATCCGTAACCGTTCCGGTTACTTCCTTTGTTTCCTGCGCCATTGCTACCCCTGTAACGAATACAAAAAGGAATAGAAACAGCCCTTTGTAGATTTTACTCATTGTTGAATTGTTTGTGAAAAATATTATTTATTAATCAAAGAATGCCAAAAACTGTTCAATTATATCTAATAAAAACACAATTATGGCCTTCCGGCGGCAAATATAGGGTATTAATTAATTATTAACTTTAACTTTTAATAAATTTTTTTTTAAACTGTAAATTACAAACGTTTGCAAAATAAAATTTACCTATTAAATGATTGATAATTAATATAAAATAAATTATTTTAGTTCATAAATTATATTAAAAAAAATATAAAAAGAGACTTGAAAAAAAGTAAAAAATTATAAAAATTCAAAAATAAAATTACTTTTATTAGAAAAATTTCAAAGAGTATCTACATAAAAATTAGCCAAATTAACAAATCCGGCGTTTTAGTAAATCCTTTACTTACTTTTAATATTGATATATATATATATTCGGATATTTTTGTCTGCTAATTTATGAGCTATATATTCGGTATAAACAGGATAGAAAAAATTGCTTTTATATCACGTCGTTCGTCATTGGCAATCTCGTTTGAAACGAGATTGAATATCTTATATTGTTTTCGTACATTATTGTTATAGTGCTTCTCGTAGTTAATAGTTTTATGAGTTTGCTTCGTCGCTCGTGCCTCGCTTCTCGCAAAGACGGCAACTTTACCGTTCGTCATTGCAAATCTCGTTTGAGACGAGATTGAACATCTTATATTGTTTTTGTACATTATAGCTTAATGAGTTTGCTTCGTCACTCGTACTCCTTCTCGCAAAGACGGCAACTTACCCCGTTCCTCACTCGCGCCTTAGTATTTTTGTGGCTTAGCTTACTATGCTCCCGTTTACAGTATCTGCATCCGGATTCACAAAAATAAGTTTACCCTCCTTGTTTTCTGCCATTAAAATCATACCGTTGCTTTCTATGCCGCGCATTTTTCTCGGAGCAAGATTTGCGACTACCACTACCTGCCTGCCTACTATATTTTCGGGCTGAAAGTGTTGCGCAATGCCCGATACAATGGTTCTTTGCTCAAAGCCCAAGTCAACCTGCAGCTGCAGCAGTTTATCCGCTTTTTCTACTTTTTCGGCAGAAAGAATGGTACCTACCCTTAAATCTAATTTTGCAAAATCGTCATATACAATTCCTGATTTGAAATGTACGCTTTGCGATTCTTCTTCTGAAACCGGCGCCTGATTGCTTGCTTCATCTTGCTCCTGCCCTCCGGAATGGAGCTTCGCTATTTGTGCTGCAATTTCCGCATCTTCAATTTTTCTGAATAATAATTCCGGCGCACGCAGCGTGTACCCTGTTTTTAACAAATCGATTCTTCCCGCGTTTTCCCAATCAAGCATTCTATCTACAACTTTCATCATCTTTATCATTTTCTGTGTTGTATTGGGTAAAAAAGGATTAATTAGTATGGAAAGATTAGCCGTAAGCTGCAGACAAAAATGCAGACAATTGTCTATTAGTTTCTGATTCTCAGGGTTTTCCGCAAGGGTCTTGGCTACAATCCAGGGCTCTTTTTCCTGCATATACCTGTTTCCCTTACGCGCCAAGTCAATTACTTCAAATAATGCATCTCTAAAATGATAGGTTTCTAAGGCATTTTCAATTTTCTCTTTGGCAAGCTTAATATCTTCGGATAATGCATGATCTTTATCATCCAGCAATTCTGTATGTAAAGGCGGCACTTTGCCATTGCATAATTTATGCATCAATACGAATGTTCTGTTTACAAAATTGCCGAAAATGTTTACCAGCTCACTATTGTTCCTATCCTGAAAATCTTTCCAGGTAAAATCGTTGTCTTTGCTTTCCGGAGCATTGGCGCATAGCACATAGCGCATTACATCTTCGCAACCGGGAAAATCCTGTAGATATTCGTGTACCCATACCGCCCAGTTGCGGCTGGTAGACACCTTATCTCCTTCAATATTTAAAAATTCATTGGCGGGTACATTATCAGGCAAAACAAAGTTGCCATGCGCTTTAAGCATAGCAGGGAAAATAATGCAGTGAAATACAATATTGTCTTTGCCAATAAAGTGCACCAGCTTTGTATCTTCTTTGCACCAATAATCTCCCCAATGCTCTGTGAGCTCTTTGGTGGCAGAAATATAACCGATGGGCGCATCGAACCAGACATATAATACTTTTCCTTCTGCATCCGGCAAGGGCACTTTAATTCCCCAATTGCTGTCGCGGGTCATGGCGCGCGGGTGCAAGCCATTGTCTAACCAGCTTTTGCACTGCCCGTACACATTATTTTTCCATTCCTTGTGATCTTCTAATATCCACTGTTTCAGCCATTCTTCATAATTTTGCAAAGGAAAATACCAGTGCTTTGTTTTCTTTTTTACAGGCACGGCATCGCTCAATGTACTTTTAGGATTGATTAATTGTTCGGGCGATAAGGAACTGCCGCACTTTTCGCATTGATCGCCATAAGCATTATCATTGCCACAAACCGGACAAGTGCCTGTTATATACCTGTCTGCCAGAAACATTTGCGCTTTCTCATCATAGTATTGTTCTGATTCTCTTTCTTCAAAAAGACCTTTGTTGTATAGATTGGTGAAGAAATCCTGCGAGGTTTTGTGGTGCACTTCGTTGGATGTTCTTGAATAAATATCAAAGGAGATGCCCAGTTGCCTGAAGCTTTCCTTAATGTTTTCATGATATTTATCTACTATCTGCTGAGGCGTTACGCCTTCTTTCATAGCACGAATAGTAATAGGCACGCCATGCTCATCACTCCCTCCCACAAATTTTATATCTCTTTTTTTAGCCCTTTGAAATCTTACATAAATATCTGCCGGGATATAGCATCCTGCCAGATGCCCGATATGAATAGGTCCGTTTGCGTAAGGCAATGCCGCAGTTACCAAAATTCTCTTATAGTCTTGCATACAATAATAATTGACAGGCAAAAATACTTGAATTAATGGGCAATGTAAAATAAATGATCATCTCTTCTATTTATTTTGCTTCTATAGTTCTGGAGAATTTTTATTAAATTTGTTACTTAGTGGGTTTCTATAATGACGAAAGAAAAGATTGCATATTTAAATCATAAAATATCCGAGCAGGATGACCAACATGCCTTTGAGCAACTATACAGGCATTATTATTCAGGATTGCTGAGCTATGCAATGACCTTCCTGGAAAGCAGGGAACTTGCCGAGGAAGTTGTGGAAGATGTGTTTGTAAAAATATGGACCAATAGAAAAACCTTGACTACTATTTCACACTTTTCTTATTATTTATACACTGCTACTAAGCATACCTCTCTAAATTATCATAGCAAAAGAAAAAAAATTGCGACGGAGTCTATAGATCCGGCTGACGATGAAATATTCTTAGACTACAATGATCCTGAAATGTCAGTGATCAGGAAAGAAAATATCAGTGCAATAGAAAATGCGATCAACACACTACCCGAAAAATGCCGCCTCATTTTCCGGCTGATAAAAGATGACGGGCTGAAATACAAAGAAGTTGCCCAGCTTTTAGGTCTTTCTCAAAAGACAATAGAAGCACATATGAGCCTGGCCTACAGCCGTATATTA
Source organism: Bacteroidota bacterium (assembly GCA_023386235.1). Classification (GTDB taxonomy): domain Bacteria; phylum Bacteroidota; class Bacteroidia; order Chitinophagales; family Chitinophagaceae; genus Haoranjiania. The sequence goes on from JAEWKC010000034.1 coordinate 165,667, forward strand.
GCCAGCTTGCAGGAGAACCTTCCTGAATATGCTTTAAATAGATCTTTCAGGGCAGGCAATTATTAATAAATTATTATTTCTTGACTAAGGGTTTCTTAAAATATTATTGTCTTAGTAGTAAGAACGATATTTTTTGTGCCTAATAACAACAATCGCTTAATAGAACTGCTGATTAAGAAAGAATCAGAAAATCTTACGCTGCTTGAGCGAAAAGAGTTGCTAAAGCTTTTGGAAGAAGACGAAAGTTATTCGCAGCTTACACATTTTCTGGATGTAGCTGAAAAAAAAGAAGAAGTTTTTTTTAATACTAATAAAGAAGGTGATGTTGAAAGGAGTATTCAACGGCTGAAAAAAAAGATCAATGTAAAAGCCAGGCGTTCGCCGGTAAAAAAATATTTACTCTTAGCGGCGTCTGTTTTAGCGGCTTTTGTATTTATAAAATTTATGGCGTTTGAGGCAGATACAAAAAAACTGGCCGGCAATACTTATAAAACGGAAAAGGGCTCTAAATCTAATCTTACGCTGCCTGACGGTTCAAAAATCTGGATTAACTCCGATACAAAAATCAGCTATAAGGATGATTTCGGAAAAGCCAACCGTGAAATATTTTTAGAAGGAGAAGCCTATTTCGATATTGTAAAAGATGTGTCGAAGCCATTCATTGTGCACACATCAAATATGAATATAAAAGTGTTGGGCACTGTTTTTAATGTGCGTGCTTACAATGATGAAAACAATACGCAGGCATCTTTAATAGAAGGCTCAATAGAGGTGACACTTACAAAAGATAAATCCAAAATTATTAGGCTTAAGCCTAATGAAAAGATTATCCTGAAAAACAATGTTCATAAAAAGGCGCAAAGTAAAAATGCCGATGAACCGGCTATATTAATTACAAACATCAAAAGGCTGGAAGCAGATTCAAGCGTAGTAGAAACGCTTTGGATAGAAAACAAACTGGCATTCAGAGAAGAAAGCCTTGAGAATATTATCCTGTTATTAAAGCATTGGTATAATATGGAAATTATAATAGCCGATGAAAGTTTAAAAAACAACTTATACAGCGGAACATTTAAGGGCGACAATATAACCGATGTGATGAATGCCTTGTCTTTAACCGGTAATTTCAGTTATAGCAAAAAGAACGATACAATATTGATTATACCTAAATAAAATTATGTCACAATAAAAAAATAAACAGACTATGTAAACCAAACAATAAATAAACGGAGAGTGTTCGCACCACCCTCCGTAGAAAAAATTGAAAGAATCAACGCCCCTCCAGGCATTTATCCATCATTTTAACTTTGTAAAATTATGAAAAATAATGATACGCGTATCATTGACAAGCGAATACAGACCTTCATCAATTACCTACTCATGATGAAATTTACCATCTTACTTCTTCTTATTTCTTTTCAGTCGGTAGCGTTCAACAGCACCGCGCAGGACAAGATAGACCTGAACATTAAGAATACGCCCATTGTGCATGTGCTTCAAAGTATTGAACAACAAGGCAAATATCGTTTTGTATATAAAAATGATATCATCCCTGAAAGAACAAGAGTGAGCATCAACGTAAAAAATGCAGATTTTGACATGGTGATGAATAAGGTATTAAGCAATACTTTATTAACTTATCAAAAGCTGAACAACGGCCTTGTTGCTATTGTGAAAAAAGCTCCGCAAAGGCTACCTGTTCGGGGTATCATCCGCGATTCCACAGGAAATCCATTGCCAAACGTTAGCGTCATAGAAAAAGGAACAACCAATGGCACCATCAGTGAATTGGACGGTTCTTTTATACTGGAAGTTGCTGATGCCAATGCCACCTTGATCTTTTCACACGTCAATTACACTACGCAGGAAATACTTGTTGGTCAGAATACCGTTCTTAGCATTACCCTGGAAGCCGTTGAAAGTGAAGAAGAAGAAGTGGTGGTAGTAGGATATGGCACACAGCAAAAAAGCAATGTAACAGGGGCCATATCTACTATTCAGGCAGATGATATTGTTACTACCACCAGCTCCAGCCTGGCCCAAAGCATTCAGGGAAAAATACCCGGATTGCAGATCAGGCAGCAAAGCAGTGAGCCAGGGTCTTTTAGCTCCACTATTAATATTCGTGGATTCGGCGAACCTTTGTATGTTATTGATGGTATTGTACGCGATGGCGGTGTAGAGTTCCAGCAATTAAATCCCAACGACATTGAAAGTATTTCCATACTGAAAGATGCATCAGCAGCCATTTACGGACTGAATGCCGCTAATGGCGTTATTTTAGTGACTACTAAAAAAGGTAAAACAGGAAAACCAACCTTCAGCTACAGCGGCGTGGTGGGTTGGCAGGTACCTACACATGTGCCAAAAATGTCTACGGCCTCCCAGTATTACGATATGTACAACGATGCTATTTTCTTTAGAGACGGCAAGCCCTTTTTGACCAACGAAGAATTGGCAAAGTGGCGCGAAGGCGGTAAAGGCTACGAAAGCACCAACTGGTACGATGAAACCTTTAAAAAATCGGCTCTTCAGCAACAGCACAACTTTTCTGTACGCGGCGGTAACGAAGCTGTAAACTATTTTGTAAGCTTAGGTTATTATGATGAAGGCGGCTTGTTCAAAAGCAATGATATGAAATACAACCGGTACAACTTCCGCAGCAACATTACCGCAAAGATCACCAAAGACCTTACGGCTGACGTTATGCTTTCGGGCAGGTACAGCATCAGGAATTATCCGGGCGGCGACGGTTTCATCTGGATTTATAAAGGCACCATCATCAGCCATCCTTATGAAAGGCCTTATATAAATGATGATCCGCAATATCCGGCTAATATTTACAACCAGCAAAACGCTGTATTAATGTCGCAAAACAGGTATGCGGGTTATACAAACGACAGAAACAAAAGCTTTCAGTCTTCCGTGTCTTTAAATTATAAATTTCCGTTTATAAGAGGATTGGAAGCAAAAGGAACCGCTGCTTATGACAGTTACAATATGTTCAACAAAAAGGTTTGGAAGAATTACAGAGTATACAGCCAGGACCTTAGTTCGCAAATAGTTAATCCGCCGCGTATTGTAAATGCCATAGACGATGTAGACAGAATAGTGCTTCAGGGACAGCTGGATTATAAGCAGCGATTTAATAATGTTCATAACCTTGGAGCTACCTTAGTGGCAGAACAGAAATACTACAACAAAAAGTATTCTTATTTAAAAAGAGAATATGATTTTTATACCATAGACGTAGTGGATTACGCGTCAGGACTACAGACCAATAGCGGCAGCGAAGATGAGCAAGCTACCATTTCTTATATAGGAAGAGTGAATTATGATTATTTAAGAAAATACCTCGTTGAAGCTTCTTTCAGGTACGACGGTTCATACAGGTATGCTCCCGGAAAAAGGTGGGCATTCTTCCCCAATGCCTCGCTTGGCTGGAGAATATCTGAAGAAGGATTTATCAAGAATAATTTTCAATTTATTGACGATCTTAAATTAAGAGCTTCCTATGGCGCCATAGGAGAGAATGTGGGTGATCCTTTTCAGCATGTATTGGGTTTTACGCCGGTAACCAATCACGGCGCCGAGTTTAATAACGGCTCTTACACAGGCGGTATGGCAGCTCCGGGAGTGATCAATGAAAATTTCACATGGGTTAAGTCTGTAATATTCGACGTAGGTATAGACGCAAGTCTTTTTGATAATAAATTAAGTTTTACGGTTGATTATTATCAGCGCGAAAAAACAGGAAAGCTTAAAACGCGCTCCGGCGGCTTGCCCAACACTTTCGGTGGTGACATGCCCATAGAAAATCTGGATAGCGAACAAACAAGAGGTTTTGATTTTGTGGTAACGCACAGAAACCGCATCAACGATTTCCGATACGGCGCCAGCTTCAACTTCAACATTGCCAGAACCATGCACAGGTTTTTAGACAGAGAAGAATCAAGAAGCAGTTTCCACAATTGGCACAACAATTACACCAACAGATGGAATGATTTTGTGTGGGGATGGACGAAGGCCGGGCAGTTTCAGAACTTTAACGAGATATACCTCGCGCCGGTTCATGGCGGAAACCTTGGCAATACGCAAATTTTACCGGGCGACTATATTTTTGAAGATGTGAACGGCGACGGCGTGATTGATAACAAAGATTTATTGCCGAATTTACGCAACCGCACGCCAAAACTCTTCTTCGGGCTGGTGCTTGACGCCTCGTGGAAAAACTTCGACGCGAACATGGTTTGGCAGGGCGCTTCCATGTACGCTATCCGCTTCAACGAAGTTTTTAGCCAGATGTTTTTTAATAATGGAAATCTGCCGGCTTATTTCCACGACAGGTGGCATTTATCCGATCCGTCCGATAGAAACAGCGAATGGGTCCCCGGCAAATGGCCTGCAAGCAGGTTTTCAGAATACATGCAATCTTCTTACAGAGAAAGCGATGTGTGGAGGATGGAGGCTAAATATGTAAGAATGAAGAGCATTGAAGTAGGGTATTCATTCCCCGTAAAGAAAAACTTTTTCAGCAATCTGAGAGTTTACGCCAATGCACATAATCTGCTCACGATCTCCGATCCGTTCCTTAAACAGTTTGATCCTGAAAAATACGAAGGTGATTATTTTGCAGGATATAATTACCCGTTGACGAAGAGCTTTAACATAGGGCTAAACTTATCATTTTAAAAAACAGAAATAATGAACACGAGAAAATATATTAATTTATACATATTTATCATTCTGGCTCTGGCGGCGGGTTCCTGTACAAAGGGGCTCGATCTGCAGCCGAGAAATAAAATTCCGGGCGATGTGGTTCTTTCTGATCCCAATGGCATAAGAGCATTTGTGGCAGATTTATATTACCAGTCGCCGATAGAAGATTTTACTTATTTTCCAAGAGAAGGATTTAATGCAAGAGGCAACACCGGCTCCATGTCGCTGTCGCAGTACGGCCTTGAAGCCATCCACTCCGAATGGCCTAATTTTAATGAATTTAACAACGGCTGGTGGGGCAGCGCCTACAGGCTCAACAGAAACATCAATGTGCTCATAGAAGCGATACCGGATTTAGACATTGCCGAATCGGAGAAAAAAATGTTGCTCGGCGAAGCGCATTTTCTGCGGGCTTACGCTTATTTTGCGCTGGCGAAAAGATATGGCGGCGTTTCCATCATCACTTCAAATCAGGCTTACACCAGCGAGTTTGAAAGTTTAAGAGTGCCGAGAAGCACCGAAAAAGAAACGTGGGATTTTGTTTTAGCAGAATGTGATAAAGCCATTGAAAACCTGCCTGAGACAAGGCAAAGCGCAGACGAAACAAAGCGCCGCGCCACCAAATGGGCTGCTTACGCTCTTAAATCGCGCGCCGCGCTTTTTGCAGCTTCTGTGGCTAAATTCTGGAACAAAGCGCCTCTTTCCGGCGAAGCCGTTGATAAAAAACTCGTAGGGCTCGATCTTGCAGACGCTAACGGTTATTATCAACAATGTATTGAAGCCTCAGATGCGATCATCAGCTCCGGTAAATTTTCTTTGTACGGCGCAAATCCTGGAAATGTGCAAAATGCCATAAACAACTTGCGCAGCTTATTTACCGATCCCAACGTGGCGCCACAGGAAGTGATCTTTTTGAAAGGTTATGGAAAAATAGGCGAGCCGCTGGCGCATGATTACGACGGATGGAACAATCCCAACCAAAATCAGGAAGGTTTCCCATATCGCGGAAGAACAAACCCCATCTTGGAACTGGTGGACACGTATGAAAGCTACACCAATCCCGGCGTTTCATCGCCCGTTGTTACAAGAACCGACGGAAATGTGAATGATTACGGCGGCTACAACCAAAATGTAAGCTACCTGCGCTTCAACACGCCTGATGAAATATTCAAAGATAAAGATGCAAGATTTTTTTCCACCGTCATCTATCCTAACGCTATCTGGAAATCAACTCAGATCATTATCCAGGGCGGCGTTGTAAGACCGGACGGCACTTTGATGGATGCAAGAGGATCTTACACGCACAACGGAGTTACCTACTATACATACGGCAGAGAATTTCAAAATCAGTATTCAGGCTACGATGGTTCAGCCAACATGACCCGTTCGGGATTTTTACTTCGTAAATTCTTAAATGAAAGCTGGAGAATAACCAACTTCGGGCAATCTACCACCGATTTTGCAGATATGCGCTACGCAGAAATTTTATTGAATTATGCCGAAGCAGTGGTGGAAAGCGGCGCTGCACAAAACAATGCACAGGAAAAAGCCAAAAAAGCCATCAACGATGTAAGATTCAGAGCCGGACACACGGTTGAAATTCCGCTGACGCTGGCAAATGTGCTGAGAGAAAGAAGAGTGGAACTGGCTTTTGAAAATAAAGAATACTGGGATTTGAAAAGAAGACGCGATTATCACATAATATTTAATAATAAGCTTAAAACAGCCTTAGTGCCCATGATGGATTTGAGAGGCGCAACACCGCAGTATATTTTTGTAAGAAAATATGTACCCGGCGACAGGCACCGTACAGTGGATATAAGGGATTATTATTTCCCGATCCCCGGAATTGCCAATAACGGTCTTATACAAAATCCGCAGTACTAATCAATAACGTAGAAATAAAAAAATACAGATGAAATGAGCCATAAACGTCTTGCATGTCCAAAGCAATGATTATATAGCGAATTCCATCTGACAATAACGTAGAAATAAAAAACATACAGATGAAAACGATAAAAATATTATTATACGCCCTATTCGCAGGATGCTTGTTTGTTTCTTGTGGACTGGATAAATTAGATAATTATCCGGGACCCAATGCAAAAATTCATGGTGGCATTTACGATGCGCAAACCGGTGAACTGATTGAACAGGACATTATAAGAGGTGCGCAGATTGAGTATATTGAAAAAGGATGGGATAATCCTGAAACACAATACATGATCTTTAAAACAGACGGAACTTACAGGAATAATTTAATGTTCTCGGGAGATTATTTCATGAAACCCGTAAGAGGAAATTTTGTTCCCGTTGAAGCCAAAGAAATAACAGTGAACGGCGATACGGAAATTAATTTTGAAGTGCAACCCTACATCAGAATTAAGAACGCGACTATAGAACAGAGCAACGAAAGAATAATAGCATCTTTTAACCTGGAACAAACAGTACCTAATAAAATTGTAAGAATAGGTCTATTTGCACATGCTGAAAAGAATGTGGGAGAACCGTTGCACACAGTTGCCACACAGTTGAACATGAATGCTGACGCGGATCCGGACAGGCTGTACCGCCTTGAAATTGAATTGCCTCACAATGCGGATAAACTCAAAAAAGGAGGTACATATTATTTCAGGATCGGTGCACTTATTGACGCGCCCGAAGCTAAATTTAATTATGCGCCAACTAAAGCCATCACTATACAGGATTATGTGCCACCTACGCCGGGATCGAATCCGTTTAAGCTTACACTGCCCGTATTTGTAGACTTTGGTACAAATATTTCACCCTATCCGTACAACAACTATGTAAGACCAACAGACAATATATTGAGTAACTTGATAGATGAGGAAGGAAGCAATACAAAGTTTGCCGTGCAGGTTACTAAAAATTTCAGTGGTGAAAATACATTGGGCGTTAACAATACTTCACTGGGCTTTCCTGCAACAGCTACCGGTGATGCCTTCTGGAGCAATGGAGTGGAAACACCTACAAGCGAGCTGACTGTTTCTAATTTAAATAAAACAGAGAATTATTCATTTGTATTCTATGGTTCCAGAAGAGATGCCGGAGATAACCGCGAAACCAAGTTTCATGTAAAAGGTAAAACAGAAGGAGAAGGCTTTGTAAACACAGCGTCTAATAGTGCTAATGTGGCTATTGTAAAAAACATTACACCTAACGATGACGGTACCATTGTTATTACCATTTCTGCAGGCCCTAATAACAACAATGGGTCTAAGTTTTATTATTTAAATACAATGCTTATCACACCCGTAGCGTATGAATTTTAAAAAACCTTCATTAAATTTACATCCTGCACAGACTGGTTATGTGCAGGATGCTTTTTTATTAGTCTCTTAAAAAATCATACACAAAACATGGCAATTCGTATAATATCTTTACTGTTATTTTTCTTTAGCAGCCTGGCGGCTTTTTCTCAATCAACTGCAAAGCAGCCGGTAGATTATGTAAACCCTTACATGGGAAACATCAGCCACCTGCTGGTGCCAACCTATCCTACCATTCATTTACCCAACAGCTTATTAAGAGTTTACCCGGAAAGAGAAGATTATACAAGTAACAGAATAAAAGGATTGCCCATTATGATATCGAGCCACAGAGGCAGAAGTGTGTTCGGGCTGAGTGTACAATACGAGTGGCAACCACTGCAGAACAATAAGCAGTACACCTACGATAATGAAATAATTAAACCATATTACTACGAAGTAGATTTAGACGAAGCGAATGTACACGTACGTTTTGCTCCTTCGCACCAGTCTGCTATCTATGCCATAAAACCCCGGCAACAGAAAAGCTTTTATCTTGTATTGAATTCTTCTAACGGGCAACTTGCCACAAAAGGCAAAAATGCTGTTTCAGGCTTCCAGGTGCTGGAAGGATCGCCCACTAAGGTTTATATTTATTTAGAAACGAATATTGATCCGCAAAAAATCCAGTATCTGCAAAATGATAATCAAAAAGAAAAAACAGCCGCTCTCAAATTTCCCGCAGGCGCTGAAATTAAAATTCGCTACGGCATATCCCTGATCAGCGAAGAGCAGGCCATGCGCAACCTGAGAAGAGAAATAAAGCATTACGATGTAGATAATGTAGCGCAAAAAGGACGAAAACTATGGAATGATAAGCTGTCAAAGCTGCAAGTACAGGGAGATGATGACAGGAAAGTAATTTTCTATACATCCTTGTACAGAACTTACGAAAGAATGGTGAATGTATCTGAAGACGGCAGATATTTCAGTCCTTTCGACGGAAAGATACACAACGATGGCGGCAAGCCATTCTATAATGACGACTGGATTTGGGATACCTATCGTGCCACACATCCTTTGCGTGTGTTGATAGAACCCGAAATGGAAAGCCATATGATCAATTCTTTTGTGCGTATGGCCGAGCAAATGGATAATTTATGGATGCCTACCTTCCCGGAAATTACCGGCGACAGCAGACGAATGAACTCCAACCATGCCGTTGCAACTGTTTTGGATGCATACGTCAAAGGCTTGCGTGGCTTTGATGTCAACAAAGCTTACGAGGCTTCAAAGAAAGCAATTACAGAAAAAACCCTGGCGCCGTGGTCTGCAAAAAAAACCGGCAGCCTGGATGAGTTCTATAAAAAACATGGCTATTTTCCTGCCTTGCCCCAAGGCGAAAAAGAAACCGTACCCGAAGTGCACGCCTTTGAAAAACGGCAGCCTGTAGCCGTAACCCTGGGCACGGTGTACGATGAATGGTGTCTGGCGCAGCTGGCAAAACAAATTGGCAACCAGCGCGATCATGAATATTTTTTACCACGCAGTTTAAACTACAGGAAAATCTTTCATCCCGAAACGCATTTTTTTCACCCGAAAGATGAGCAGCATAATTTTATACAACCCTTTGATTATCGCAACTCCGGCGGCATCGGCGCCCGCGAGGCGTACGGCGAAAATAACGGTTGGGTATATCGCTGGGATGTACCGCACAACGTTGCCGATCTTGTAGAGTTAATGGGAGGCGAAAAGAAGTTTTCGGCTAATTTAGATGAGATGTACAATACGCCTTTAGGCACAAGTAAATTTTCCTTCTATGCGCAGCTGCCCGACCACACAGGTAATGTTGGCCAGTTTTCAATGGCGAATGAACCTTCGTTGCACATACCTTACTTGTATAATTATTCAGGCGAACCGTGGAAGACACAGAAGAGAATTTACACGCTTATTGATCAATGGTTTAGAAATGACCTGATGGGCGTTCCGGGCGATGAAGATGGTGGCGGAATGTCGGCTTTTGTTGTATTTAGCATGATGGGCTTTTATCCTGTAACGCCCGGCATGCCGATTTATGTGATAGGCACTCCCATGTTTCAGAGCGCTGCCATTGATGTGGGCAATAAGAAGATAAAATTAATTGCCGCTAATTATTCTGCGGAGAACAAATACATACAATCCATGAAGGTGGATGGTAAAACCTGGGATCAGTCGTGGATCAGCCATACCGACCTGATAAAGGCAAACAACATAGAATTTGTTATGGGCAAGCATCCCAATAAAAAATGGGCAATCTCCTCGCGCCCGCCATCTTTTACTATGAATAAGTAATTGTAAATTCTTTTATTTCTCTTTACTGCCTAAGCCTTCGCTGGCTACAAGATGAGGATTAACGCCGTGCGCTCTTCGAGAGACACGGCGGGACAGAAAAGCTTTAGTTTAATTGCTTTCCGCCATCAAACTAAAGCTAAACTTATACAGAGAATTATTTAATAAAAATTCTTTATGTACTCTTGGCGACCAGCTGTCATCTCCTCCCACACCCATTTGTTTGTAATCAATATGCAGGTAAGTTTTATCGCCTCTATGCAATACATGAGATGTTTTGGAATCGTTCAACGCTTTCTGCGAATAATCCTGCACGTTAAAGTTGATAAACGGCGCGCCTGAAATTAACAGAGACGCATTGTCAGATTGCAACTTTAACCACCTTACATCTGTTTTATTACCATTTTCTGAAGGCATGGCATAAGCGAAATGCTGATCTTTTACCAAGCCATTATATTTACCTATAAAAGCCGATTCTTTCCTGTCGTCGTAAGATTCAAAAGGTCCTCTGCCATACCATTCTACCTGGCTGAAACTATTTGGCAGCGCCAGCTTCATGCCAACACGTGCGAGCGGAGGTAACGCCTCCGGCACTTGAATGGTGTTTTCTACTTCTATCAACCCGTTGCCATAAATGGTGTATACAGACGCTACATTGATATTATTCCAAACGGAAGAAGCCGTTACTTTTATGATATTTGTGCCGATAAGCGTATGTTTTACGGAAGCCTCTTTTACCTGCAAGTTATCTAAGCCGGCTTTGCGCCAACGCGCCGCATAACCTCCTGCTCCACCGCCTTCATCGTTATCTGTAGGCACACGCCAGAAGGAAGGCGTTAAAGGCTCTGCAAGAAGATTTTTATTTTTATAAGCATATTGCGTAAGCGCTCCATTATTTTTATTGAAAGTAACGGAGAAATTATTTCCCTGAATTATCAGATCATTGCCATCTGTACTACGCAAAGGATGGAAGGCCGTCTGATCAATATAATTTTCGGTAAAAGTATTCAGTCCGAAACTTATCTGTTCTTTCGCCACTTCAAAATCTTTTGCCGACCAGGGAGTGGATTTTTTAGAAAGAAAATAAAAGTTCATGAAATATTCGCTTCCTTTTTTCTTTACAAGATTTCTGTCAAAGTTAATGGTAACGGGCTTTTTAGACTGCGGTTGAATATGCAGGCTGTCTTTGATACCGCTGGCAATGATATTTCCATTTTCTAACAATTCCCATTTAAGATATACATCATCGGTATTGATAAAATAATTATCGTTGGAAATATTTACCAGGCCGGTATTGATGTCAATATCTTTTACATTGAAATTCTGATGTACTTTTTTCACTTCGTGCATTTCCGGCTGTGGCGTTCGATCTGAATTGATCAGGCCATCATTGGTGTTCGCCCCGTCTGAATGATTGATCACGTCAAGATATTCTTTCCCGCTCTTATCTCTGCGCACCAATGACTGATCTACCCAATCCCATGTAAACCCTCCCTGATATCTTTCAAAAGCGTAGAACAGATCCCAGTATTTCCTGAAATTGCCCACGCTATTTCCCATAGAATGCGCGTATTCACAAACAATTACGGGTCGGGTAGTATCATCTAAGAATTGCCAGTTGATCTCATTTAGTGTAGGATACATATCGGTAATAAAATCGTAATGGGCCTGCTTATCGGCATAAGCCGGGTTTTTCGATTCGTAATGCACCGGCCTTGCTTCCGGATCGGTAGCTTTAATAGCTTTGTAAGCCGCGTCAAAGTTAGGTCCCCAGCCCGATTCGTTACCCATGGACCAGAACACAATGGAAGGATGGTTTTTATCGCGCTGCACCATGCCTACATTTCTATCCACAATTACTTTTTGCCACTCGGGTTTTTCTCCAATATAATATCCTTCTTCCCAAAGTCCGTGACTTTCTACATTGGCTTCGTCCATTACGTAAAGTCCATATTGGTCGCACAATGTGTACCATTCTGGATGATTAGGATAATGCGATGCACGCACGGCATTTATGTTGTGCTGCTTCATCAATTCAATATCTTTTATCATTGACTCACGGCTTACATACCTTCCTGTGTGCATGTCAAATTCATGGCGGTTAACGCCTTTTATTTTCACGGGTTTACCGTTTACAAGTAATAATCCGTTTTTGATTTCTACCTTTCTAAAACCTGTGTTGATAACAAAAGCCTGGATAGTTTGATTGCCTGAAAGCAGCTCTATACCTACTTTGTAAAGATTGGGGGCTTCGGCACTCCATTTAAGCGGATTGTTGATTGCAGAACGAATGTGTACAATGCTTTCGCCGGAAGCACTTATGCTTACAGTGTTTGAGGTTTTTTGATCAACGGTCTTTCCTGCCGCATCTTTTAAGGTAGTTCTTACAGTGTAATTATTTTCTGTACTTTTTCCTAAATTCTCCAAATCAACTTTTACATTTAATTCAGCATCTTTATACGCATTGTCTAAGGTTGAATAAACAGAAAAATCTCTCATGCGCACAGTTGGCGCGGCATACAGATATACGTCTCTGTAAATACCGCTCAGGCGCCAGAAATCCTGATCTTCTATGTAGCTACCATCTGACCAGTTGAGTACCTGCGCTGCAAGAAAATTATTTCCTTTTTTTAAGTAAGGTGTAATGTTGAATTCTCCCGGCAACATCCCCTCTTCGTGATAGCCCACCTTTGTGCCGTTTATCCACAAATACATGGCAGATTGTACGCCCGCAAAATGTATGAAAACCTGTTTGCCGTTCCAGTTGGAAGGTAGTGTAAAATTGGTTTTATACAAACCTGTAGGATTATAATCCTTAGGCACAAAAGGAGGATTGGCTTCAAAAGGATATTTGATATTGGTAAATACCGGCGGATCGTATTTATCGCTTTCCAATTGCCAGTTGGAAGGCACATTGATATTGTCCCAGCCCGCAGTGTTGTTTGTTTTATAAAAATCAGCCGGCACCAGGTCGGGGTGTTTGTAATATTTAAATTTCCATGTGCCGTTTAGGCTTTTTACAAGTGATGATTTGCTATCATTATTCCATTGCAGCTTTTCGAACGGAACATAGGTAGCGCGCGGTTTTTCAGTATTAATACTATTTACCTCGGGGTTTTCCCAATCGTTGGTTTGCGCATAAGAAACAATAGAAAAAAACAAAAAAACAAAAAACAACATCTTTTTCATAAACTTGATTTTACTAATTAACGAAAATGAGAAATGTATGTAAGTTATAATTTTATAGTTAAAATAGAAATAACATTCAATAAATTTACAGACTACTTCCACAACAATACTATTGTTTCTTCACTATCAATAGAAATATTATTTCGCTGTTGATTATTTACTGAACCTTTTTTGTCAGAGTATATTATTTTAGGTTGCAGAGAAGATTTAATTCCGGAAATAGTAACCTGTCTGTTGTCTTTATTTTTATTTACAAGTATGGTAATTATTTTACCTTGAGACTCCAAAGTTTTCATAAGTACTCCTGCTACCGGCTTATCAAATTTTATTTCTCTGCTTACATCTATCTGACTGTTGAGAAACTGAATTAAAGGAGAATAGTCTTTTTTAATTCTTGAACCTAATCCTATTAAAGATGGTATCCATACAACTTTTCCTTTTCCATAATTGTTTACGCTTGCTATTGTATTTCCTCTGAAGGATGAAAACGTTTTTGCTGTTAGCGGCTTAATATATCCGGCTTGCATATGTGATGGAATAGAGATATCATTATTGAAAGGCAGAATTGCAATGTCGCCGATAAATTTATACTCAGTAATTTCTCCGCCAAACAGATCTCTCAATGCAAAATCATTCAACATTAAACTAATAGCATTTTCATCGTAGAAGCCTGTAAGTCCATCGGCAATGATTGTTCCGCCTTTACTTACAAATTCTTTTAAAGCTTGATGATGTTTGTAAGGAAGAGCAATTTGATTGGCAAGAATCATTGTCTGACCGGAATATGAGGATTGATTAAAATCAAAATTTTCAATATCCTGAAAAGACGGTTGTAAGCCCATTTGCGTTAACGCTTCAAAAAAAGCGATAGCTGATTTCATTACACTTCCTATCGACCGCCCTTCTGGCTCAGGTTTATCCGTCTTAGGAAGCATTTTCTTTTCTACCCACAAAGCTTCTTTTATATATACTATATGTACATCACTATTTACTGGGCGCGCCTGTGCAAACAATTCTTTTCTTTTATTGATTTCTGAAGCTATAGCAGCCGAAGTCAACAATCTGTCTGTAGGTTTATTCTTGAAATCGATCATTGCCCATTCTCCTGCTTCTGTACCTGAAGCACGCGGATTAAGACACCAGAATATGGCTCCTTTACTTCCTGCGCCTAAAGAAATCCAAAGCCATTGTGCTATCTCTTCTTTGGTAGGACACATGGGATCATAACCGCTGTAAATATTATTTCCCCCTTGGATTTCTGTCATAAGCCATGGAATATTTTTCGCTCCGCTTCTGATAATTTCACTGTTGGCAGAAATTGCAACAGCGTATTTATCGCGAGTAAAATATCCAAAATGCCAGCTGGCGTGCGCAGAACCTCCTAAGCTAGTTAAAAATTTACTCCACTCCGAAAAATCATATTCGGCAATATTTTCAAATATCTGATGATTATTTACATGCACAGGACTTTCTTTATCGTATTTACGTATTTCATTGGTGAGCCATTGAAGATACCAAGTATTGTAATTCAATAAAAATTTATTAGCATCAAAAGAAAAATGAAGATATCCTCTTGAAGTGTTTTGTGAGTTTGTATTATTCTTTTCTTTCCACGCTTTAAAGCTTTGCGTTGCTAGATCATTGTTTAAGTTTCCGCCTCCCGGCTCATTGATGGGCACCCAGCCATACAAGGATCTGAATTGTTTAAAATGAGTTACGGTTTGTTTTATATATTCTGCGATACTTTGCAAGTGGTGGTTGTCGCGTGGAAACTTAAACCCTCCTACATCAGTAAAATCTGTAGCAGGAAAAAGGTTTCCATATACCTTCACACCATATTTATCAGCGTATTTAAATGCACGATCAAATAAAGAAAAATCCCAATCGCCCCTGCTATCTTTCATATAATTTTCAAACATGCGTATGCGCGTAAGTGGCATATTCATTTCCTTTAATGTTCTAAACCAACTTTCTACATCTTTATCGGATTGCCCGGGCTCTATAAAAATTTCTGCTCCAATGAGCGGAACATCATTAAAACTTTTTTGTGCGTTCGCAAAAAGAAAACTCAATACACCCATCAGCATTATCATATATTTTTTGATAAGGTGCGCTATTTTTTTGATCCTCATTTCCTGTTTAAATTATTTCTAAATGTAAGTGATATTAAGATTATTTTTTTGAATAGCAATTCCAAATTAGTAGATAAAAAATCTTATTTAAATTATTGTAATACAATTACGATGGAACGCTTAAATAACGGTACATTCACATTATTGGATACAGATTGATTATTTGTCCAACTGTCAGCCCAAGGATTGTAAAATCTTGCATTTGTATATTGCTTGCCTAATTGTGTTGTTTGATCTATTATTAATCCGGTCTTCTCAATTGCCGCAATACCACCTTCCAGTTCTGTTTTCCAATTAACCGCAGCATCTCTGCACCAGATAATTGTTTTTGTAGAGCCTTTTAATGCATAACATCTTACATCATTTGTCTCGAAAGCTACAGGAACAAACTTCTCTATTATAGGATCAATATCTTTTATAGCATTAGCAAATCTCTTAAAGTGGTACCATAGATTTTTTTTGTAAATATAGCTATCCCAATGCCAGGGACTACCCGTACCTGCAGCGCCACTAAAGAAAGGGGCAAAAATCATGTCGTGCAGCAAAGTACCCTCATTATCTCTTTCATATAACGCGGAAGGTCCTGCATGATTGGGCTGCACAGCGCCAATTTCATTCATAACCACCGGTTTTACTGCATTTTTTGTAAGATCCAATCCTTTTTTAACTGCATCAGCGGCAAGAATGTCCATAGGTCCTTTCGTTACTGCATATTGATCCCATGCTGTGCCTTCATCAAGATAACGATGAATAGATAAAAAATCATTTGTGGTCATGCCTGCTAATTTTGCATAAGCACCTTCGGCATAAGCAGAGTGCATGCTGCCAAGTGTTTGTGTAACATTTTGATGTATCATTATTTTTTTTACAGAATCAATCATTGGTTCGGTATAATTATACCAGCTATTTTCATTCACAGCGGCATCCATTTCATTCCACAATTCCCAACCATAAATTTGAGATTCATTTTTATAGCGATTAGCAAGTGCTCTTACGCGATTAAGAAAAGAAGCCCTTCCGGCAGTGGTGTTTACATAGTGATTAATGTCAGTAAATTTTGTAGCAAGAGATTTACTATTAGACCAATCGTTGTCTGGTGTAGAAGTAGGTGAAATTGTACGGATATGCTGCAAAGTAAATTTTATTTTTACATTATACTTTTTAGCCAATTGAATGATATAGTCTATTCTATTGAACTTCTCGGAACTATAAGTGCCTTCTCGCGAATCTTCTATTTCGAGAAAAGCTGTGCTTATCCAAATACGCATGGCATTGCCTCCATTTTCAGAAAAATTCTTAAAATAATTTTCTATTTCTATTAAATTGCCGGAGGGGAGATAATTTGTAGCGATAGGAATCCAAGTTCTTCCTTCTTTGGTGGTGAAATAGCGAGGCCAGCTTTTACTGTTAATGATGACTGGGTCTCGTGTTTCCACCGGCGGGTTTGGTGGTTCCGGTGGATTCACTGTTCCTCCGCCTCCTTTGCTGCAACCGCAAGAAATAAGTAATAAACTAAGTAATAAACTAAGTGTTATAATGCCCAGTATTTTTTTCATGGCTGTTGATTATTAAATTTTTATAATGCTTCTATTTTAATGTTATCTAATGTAAGTGTTCCAATATTTCCTCCCCAGCTTGCAAAAACAATGATGAGATAACCTTCTCCTGTAAAAGTAGAAGTAAATGTTCCTGAATTATCAAATCCTTCTTTCCAGTTGGCTTCATCTGCAAAGTTTCCGGCAAAAGGATTCACCAGTTTTCCTGCCCATGAATCGGCGTGCATAAATAGGCTCGTTTTACTGTAGTACTGCCCTTGCTGCGGCTCTGTTTGAGAAATAACCATAAATATCTCAGAATTTATCGCACCACCCGTAGAGGTAAAATCAGAAGAAAGTCTGTAACGCTGTCCCTGTGTGAGTGTTATAGGCTGGTATATAGCCGTATTTTTGTTTACAGAACCATTTCCATTAGATAATGTCATTCTGCCATTTACGAAAGAGACCGTGCCTGCTTCCACGCTGCTATTATCTATCAAATTAAGAATTGTCCAATATTCTTCGCTTCCCGCAGACATATCGCCACCTTTTACTATGGAAGGAGCCGGCATAAAAGCAGAAGCATCTATCAACACTACCGTTCTGCTTAACGACTCATTTAATTCATAGGCAGTAGGATTTTTAATGCCTACTACAAGTGTTAATTTCTTGATTGAATAGTCGGGATATTCTTCTATCAATTTTGCCACATCAACGGTAAGAAAGAAAGAAGATTCTCTTGTACCTTGTGATACGTTTACAGAAGAGGGCAAAGAATATACATCCGAAGGCAACGCCTGTCTTTGTCCGCTTGCAGATACGGCCGAAGCTGTAGAATCATCATCGGCATATACTTCTACCTCAAAAGATTGTGCAGGGTCTTTACCTGACTTGTAAACGCTCAATAATATTTTAAGCTCTTTTGTCGTAGTATCGAAAGTATAATTTTCAATTCCATTTCCGAGATTGATGGGTACGGGATAATCATTGTTTATACCTCCATTGTGAATGGAGGCCTGAGGCATATACACTTTATCAATTCCATAATCATATATACCTGTGTCTTTTACACAGGAGGCTAATAAAAGCAGTGCTGCAAAGATGAAAGAATAAGACTTCATTTTATAAAAATTAGAATGTTATTATTATTTTTTTACCAACCGGGGTTTTGGATTAATACTCCGTTAGATTTTGTGACTTCGTTTTGCGGAATAGGATACAAATACATTTTAGGAGCGGTAAATACTCTGTTTTCTACATTAAAGTATTGATAATTAAAAATACCACCACCCATGTTGGTAATTCTTACACCACGCAAAGGCTGGTTGAGCATACTAGCGGCATCTTGCCATCTTACTAAATCCCACCAACGGTGTCCTTCAAAGGCGAGTTCTACTCTTCTTTCTCTTTTTATGAGTGTACGCATTTGTTCTTTGCTTGTGGCTGTTATCGCGGGCATATTTACGCCTGTTCTTTGGCGTACCATGTTTAAAGCATTGACTGCACTTAACCCATAACTCGCGGTGTTGTTTGGCCCAAAAGCTTCATTCATTGCTTCGGCATAATTCAATAAAATCTCAGCGTATCTAAAAAGTATCCATGCTCTTGCTTCAATATCATTATTCACCAAATCAAGATTATCATTGAGGAATTTTTTAAGATAATAACCGGTCCTTGAAGCAGCCGCCATGGCAGGGTCGTCTTGTCCGCCACTATATATTTGCATTGTACGTCCGTTCCATTGACTGTTATTGGTTACAATTGTATAAGCCAAACGAGGATCTCTGTTGGCATAAGGATTAGCCGGATCGGCAGTACCAGTATATTCATAAGCATCTACCAGATTTTGTGAAGGAGTTACGCCGCTATTGCCACCGGGTGTGCCTACCGGATAGTTTTTAATTTCCACATCGTTCCCGGGCGCCATTCTAATACACCAGATTGTTTCCGGACTTTTCATGGTATTATCAGCAATAAAAAGATTTCTGTAATTACCATCAAGTTGGTAGGTTCCTAATTCTATAACTTGATGTGCTGCATCTGCAGCTCTAAGCCATTTTTCTCCATTATTACCATCATTGTGCAAAGGACTTGCTGCATATAATAATACACGAGATTTTAAAGCAAGCGCTACTCCTTTGGTAATGCGCCCGGTTAGGTCTGTAGAAAAGGATGTCCAATCGGTTTGTAAGCTATCCATTGCCACATCAATATCTTTGATAATAAAATCTACAATCTCATCATAAGAGCTTCTGGGTATATGTGTATTTTCATTGCGTGAATAAGTTCTTGTGATCAATGGCACACCACCATATCTTTTAATAAGATCAAAATAATAATAAGCTCGTAGTACACGATTCTCGGCTCTCAACCATTGAATATCTGAAACGTCTCTTCGATAAAGATTACCTCCATCTGAAACTGTATCTCTGTTCCTTGCAAGAATATTTCGATAATCTGAAGAGTTTTCTAAAAAATAATTGCAATAAAAAATACCTTCATAATCATTGCTACATTGATCATCGGGATTATAAAAGGCGCTCCAACTTCCATTATTGAAAAATTGAGCTTGTGAGGTGGGCATCGTTTGTTCGGCATCGTCTGTTGCTGCAGCAAATAAATTATTGTCTATTGAATAAAAACCGTTTTGCACATTCGTGTAGGCAGAATATCCAAAATCTCTAAGATTATTATAATTGTTTTCTATATCCTCATCTGTGAGTTGGGTATCTACCTTTGTATCTAAGACTTTGTTGCAACCTATTCCTATCAGAGTCACCAGTGCAACAGATAATATATATTTGTTCATATTCATTCTTTTAAAAATTTACGGTAAATCCAATGTTGTAAGACTTTAAAGCAGGATAACCTGTTTGTACTTCCGGATCCATGTTATAATCTGTTAGAATTTTACTGAATGTAAGAGGATTGATTGCAGAAATAATAACTCTGGCATCCGAAATAAAAGTTCCTCTAAAGAAATCTGCAGGAAAGTTATAACTTAATTCTACGTTTCTCAATCTTAAAAATCCGGCATCTTTTACCCACAATGTAGAGGTAACATAGTTGTTGTTATTGCCTAATAAAGATAAACGCGGATAGGTAGCAGAAGCCCGGGTGTCGATATTTTGATCGGGAAAATAAGCCCATCTGTTGTTAGCTATTGCATACGCATTTCCATTGTTTTCAAAAGCAATTATTTGATTAGCTGCGTCCAATAGGTTGATACTTCTCTTTGCAGCACCGTGTAGCATTATACGCAGATTTAATCCGGCATAACCTACATTTACAATTCCTGCATAATTTATTTGCGGAATAATGCTGTTTCCCACAAGAGTCATATCTCTGGCATCAATAATATTATCGCCGTTTAAGTCTTTATATTTTGCATCGCCCGGCATTACCGTACCTAAGGTAGATGCAGGCAAGGAAGCATTCAGACTACCATCGGCAGAGAAATCAGTTATATCATAAAACCTGTCAAATTCGTACCCAATGAAACTCCAAAGTGGTCGTCCTGTTTGGTAGTTGGTTGGTGATATGCGCAATTCCTCCATAAAATCTATATTGCTTTTGGCATAAGAGAAATTAGCAGCAATTCCATAAGAAAATTTTCCTATACCGTTTTTATAATCGGCACTTAATTCCAATCCTTTAGAAGTTACTTTACCCGCATTAATGTAGGGCGACGGTTGACCAAATATAGCACTTAGGCTATTATCGGCAATTGGAATATCAGATCTTTTATCCATAAAAACATCGGCGGTTACTTGCAACTTATGCAAAAATGTGGCATCTGCCCCTATATTAAATTTTGTACTTTTTTCAGTGAAAATTTCAGGGTTTGGCGTATAAGCCGGACCTAAACCACCATGCCAATCAAGATCATTTACGCCTGTGGCGTAAGAACCGATCCATGAATAATATTTTTGATAAAGATACCTGCCATTGGCAAAATAATCATTTCCTGATGTACCAACAGATCCGCGTATTTTAAAGAAATTAAATTTATCCTTATTATCTTTACTATTGATAATGTTGTATGCAGCAGATAAAGAGGGGAAAAATCCGAATCTCTTACTGGGCGCATAATTATCTGAGCCACTATATGCAAAACCAAATTCTGCATTAAAACGATCATTATAAGTGTAATGGATGCGTCCGCCGAAATTTTGATGTCCATATTGCATTTGAGCGCCTGCTCCGGGATTTTGATTGGCATCTACATTATAAGTATACTGCAAATAATTTACCGCTGCATGAAGGGTATTTAAACCAAACGTTTTATTGTATCCAATGCCGGCAATAAACTGCAGCCAATTCCATTGATTGGTGCCATAGTCATCATTAACAGTCGGAATCGTATTTTGATTGGTCGTTTGCGGCTGTCCGTTTATTATACGAGCATAATCTTTTGACACAGTATAAGAACCTCGTGTCCATGTATTAAATGAAGCTCCTTGAAATAAGTATAGTCCGGGTGTGATAAAATCAAACTTTTCTTTCAAATTTACATTGGTAAGCAACGTACGGTCATGTGTGGAAAGGTATCCTAATTCTCGAATAGATGCATACGGATTGTTGGGATAAACAGTAGTTCCGGGAAATGTCCCGTCTTCATTTATAGGTTTGTAAATAATATTGGGATAAGTTGCTAAATTGTTCCAAAGCTGCGTACCGTCAAAATTAGGAAAATTCCTTTTTTCCGTTCTGCCACCAATATTTACATTTCCATCAAAGAAATTAAAAAGATTAAAATCAAGATTAGCTCTTATATTAAATTGCTGAAAATAAGCATTAGAGTGGGTTTCATCATTTTTTACATTATACAAGCCATTATTGCGCATGTGACCCAGTAATACAAAATATCTTGCCGTTTCATTACCTCCATCCACGCTCACATCGGTAGAAGTGTATAACGAGGGGTTTTTTAATGTTTGTGCATACCAGTCGGTATTGATACCATTTCCATTCCTTAAATCGTTGATAGTAGCCTCAGGGTAATACGGTTGCCATACCCCAAATTGGTTATCATTGTTATATGCTTCATTGTATAATGTTGCATATTCGGCAGAAGAAAGCGGTTTGTTGATATTGACCGGTTGTTGTAAACCGAATCTTGATTGCAATTGAACTTTGGGCTTACCATATCTTCCTTTTTTAGTAGTTACCCACAAAACACCATTGGCTCCTTTCAATCCAAAGGTGGCAAGAGCTGCAGCATCTTTTAAAATGCTTACGTTCTCTATTTCCTCTGGTGATAAATATTGGAAGTAGGAAAAATTAGTCTGAAATCCATCCACAAAAACAGTAATGTCGCCTTGATTTAATGAACTTAAACCTCTAAGGTATAGAGAAGCGGCATCATAACCCGGCTGCCCCGATGCCTGCGTAACTACGAGACCAGGAAGAAGTCCATACATAGTGTTGGAAACATTTGCTGTAGGCGTTTTATATAATATATTGCCACTTACAGAGGAATAGGCGGCAGTTGCATTTTCCGGTTTTATTTTTAAAAGCGGTCCCGGTGCATAAATAGTTGAGTCTTTTATCAAAGAATCTACAACCTCTTCGCTGTCAATATTTTGAGCAAAAGATGTCTGTTGAAAAATGAAACAGCTTGTAAGGAAATACAGCCAAATCGCTATGACTATTTTATATTTTTTCATTGTAGTAATATTTGTCATTCTCATATTAATATCCCGGATTTTGTATTAAGTATCCTTTATTTACTTCAGCTATGGGGAAAGGTTCCAAAAATTGGCTGGAGCTCCAGAACGCATCATACATTTTTTGCACAGCATAACCGCTATAGTCCTCCGGCTTTTCTCCGTAGCTTCTATTATTAGCATAAGTAAAAACAAAACCATTTTTTTCGCCGCCAATAATTCCGTTACCCACATTGGGATGCTTCCAGTGTTTTACATCAAAATAGCGGTGCCCTTCTTCATAAAATTCTATTGCCCATTCTCTTTGTATAATTGTTCTTAATCTTGCCTGGTCGGTTTCAGCAACATTTGGCAACCCGGCTCTCTCGCGTATAATATTAAGGTATCTTAAAGCTTCTGTAGAATTTCCTATTTCATTATAAGCTTCCGCCAAGTTTAGATAGTTTTCGGCAAGTCTGTATAGAGGAAACTCAAACCATGGTCTTGTACCCGCATGATACCAAAATTTACATCTTCGACCACAACCTTCGGTTCCTGCTTGACCTTCCCAAGTAGAAGCATTGGAAAGCACTATGGATGACCAGTAATAATCACCAGGGTTATTCCAGGCCCCTTGACCGGCAGCCACAGCAGAGGCTTTGTATCTTGGCTCCATTTGCTGCATTCTTGTCCAATAATCAGCATAGCTTCCGCCCGGCCATGTTTGTTCGCTACCATCGGCTTTATAATATTGTGACAACTGAATAAGACTCATGCTATTGGCGCCACCACTCGGACCGTGTGGGTCATAATAGTTGCCGTTTCCGCCTCTGATGCCCGATTGATTTTTATAAGCCCATAAAACCTCCTCATTGCCCGGTGCTCCCACAGCTCTGCCATAATCGTTGAGCGGATCTCCAGTATTAATGATTTGTACGCCATTGGCTGCTGCCCAGTTGAGAACTTCCAGATTGGCATCAATAGCCTGTTGCCATCTGTTTTCATCATAATTTCCGAAAGAAATTAAATTATTATTTTCTCCTAAACTTAAGTAAGGGGTAGCACTATTAAATAACGGACGAGCTGCAAACATAAGAGTCTCGGCTTTTACAGAAAGTGCAATTCCTTTATTGACCCTGCCGCCACCTTGTGTGGGTTGAGTGGCAGGCAGATAAGTCAATACACTGTCGCAATTCTGGATAATATAGCTTACCAATTCTTGAACACTTGCTCTGGGTATATTAAGATCATTTTCCGCTGTAAGTGTTGTCCGCACAATGGGCACACCACCATATCTCTTCAGCATTTCTTCATATCTGTATGCTTTCAATATGGTCATTTCCGCTTTCACTTGTTGTTTTTCGCTTTCGCTCATGTCGGCCACTTTATCAATATTTTCAATGACTAAATTACATTGTCTGATACATTGATAGTTGTAAACAAATCCGTCAGTGCTGCGCGGAATGCCGGAACCGTCGTTGGCAGTTAAGCCGTTTCTTTGAATTTGCCATCCATCTTCCCAATTAAATTTCACGGCATTAAGTTCGCCCGACACATGACTGAGCGTGCCACTTTTCATGCCGTGTGTTCCATAGGTGTCCCAGTCTTCTATCATAATACCGGCTGAAAGACTCATGGCGTATGCCTGAGCTATGGCTGATAATGATTTTTGCCTGGTAGAAAAAATAGAATCTACATTCAAATCGCTTCCTATTCTTTTCTCCAAAAAATCTTTCTGGCATGAAAACATTGACAGAGTAAAAAAGGAAATAATATATATATAAATGAGTTTTTTCATGTCTTAATTTTTAAAATTGAACGTTTATTCCAAAATTGTAAATGCGTGTCATTGGATATACATACCCCGAACTGGCGCCGCCGGTATCTGCCTGCTCCGGATCAATACCGGGAATTAACTTATCCCAAGTTGCCAGATTATTGCCATTTACATACATTTTTAAATTGGATATATTAAGTTTATTGAACAAATGAAGGTTTTGAAAAGTATAGCTCAGTTCTGCATTTTTAAACCTGAGAAAATCGGTAGACAACAACCAGAAATCACTTGGAAGACCGTTGATGTTATCATTAGTTCTGATAGATGCTCTGGGATAGGTTGGCGTAATTCCTTGAGCCGCCTTTTCAGGAGTCCATCGACCGTCATATTGCCACTGCATGGCTGCGCCATATCTCATGTAGAACGGATTTCTAATATAGAGGTCGGTCAGCATCAAAGACCCCTGCGCGGCACCTATAAACAGGAGGTTTACTGCAAAACCTTTATATCCAAAATTGACAGTAGAACTAAAATTATACCGAGGCAGATTGGAATAACCCACGGGCGCCATATCTCTTGCATCCAGCATACCATCAGCATTTAAATCTTTGTATCTTATATCTCCTGCCTGCACTGTATTGCCGTCAAAACCAGAGTATAAATGTTGGGCTGCTTCTTCGTTAGAATCATAAAATCCATCAGAAATATATCCTTTGTATTGTCCAATAGAATACCCTGTTTGGTTCATCCATGGGTAAGGAAATGGTGGTTCGGCAATATAATCAATACGATTTTTGGCATAAGCCATGTTGAATTTTACTCCATATCTAAAATTATTGATATTATCATTCCATCCTAATTGAATTTCATACCCTCCGTTTGTTACTTTTCCAATATTGGCAGGAGGCAAATCAGATCCTACAATGCCGGGAATAGTTCCCACTGCCCAAAGGATATTGTTTCGTTTTTCATGGAAAATATCTCCGACAAAAGTGAGTCTGTTTCGAAACATATTTAATTCTACTCCCAGATTCTTTTTTACTGCGCGTTCCCAGGTTACATTAGGATTCCCAACAGATGTTTCTACGGCGCCTTCGTAATAGGGATCTTTAGAGCTTCCATTGCTGTTACCAAAATAATAACCGCTATAATACCAATTAGATACGTAACCCCAAGTGCTGGGTAAATAAAGAAATCTTCTACCACCTATAAGGTCATTTCCCACCTCTCCATAAGAGGCTCTTATCTTTAAATAACTGATTATATCATTTTTTGATAAAAAGTTTTCGTTGCTCACTACCCATCCCAAAGAGAATGCCGGGAAGAAACCAAATCTACTCCCTTCGGGAAAGTTTTCAGATCCGTTATAGCCAATGTTTATTTCTGCAAGATATCTGCGATCATAATCGTAGGTCGCGCGCCCGGCAAAACCCATTAAACCGGCTGGTACATTATACAAAAGATCGGGAGCGTAGGTTTTTTGTGCATTTCCCAAAAAGAGAGCGGTGACCGCATGTTTTCCAAAATTATTGGAGTAGTTTGCTGCTGCTTCAAAATACATTCTTCTCCATTTATAACTTCTATAGTAATCTTCTATATTTGTGGGAGCAGTGGTTCCGCCATAAAAAATCAAATCGTTAGGATTTTCTGGGGAGCGTCTCATTGCATAAGAGGGAACATATCTTTGTGAAGAAATACCTTTAATATAATTATCATTATAAGATACAGTACCAGTTAATGACAAGCCTGTGGTAACATAATCCATTATATGTTTTAAACGTACATTCGCGTTTAGATTTGTAAAATAACGATCCATATATGAATTATCATATAAAGAGGTTATGGGTGATCTTCCCCAAGCACCCAAACGCTGTTCAAGCGGATTGGTACTCACAACATAGGAATTGATTAATTTTCCATCAACAATACCTGGTCCGGCATATGGTGGACTCAAGAGTACATTGCCCATTATACTTTTATATCTTGCATATTGAGAAGTGGGATCCCCATCTTGTTCGTGACCTAACATCCCACCACTTTTGGCAAATTGACTGGAAACATCTACTGTTAAGGTGAAATATTTTAATAGATTGAAATCGAAATTGGAACGAAAATTATATCTATCATATTGAGAATTAATATTAGCGCCCCCATAATTGGCATTTCTAAATAACCCTTGCTGATTGAAATAACCCACCGAAGTGAAATATTTCACGTTTTCTGTTCCTCCCGAAATATTGATATTGGTTTGATACTGCGGACCTATTTTACCCAGCATTTCATCAAAATAATTATGGCTGGAATAGTATAGGGCCGGACTATTGAGCAACGTTTGTTTTTGCGCATCGGTAAGGTTCATTGCATCTACTTCTTCCGGCGTATAATCCCGATTATTTTGAAATTTCCACAATTCCTCTTCTGTAAAAATGTAGCGATTATTGGAAGGATCATCACCAAAATCATTTTTCAATGCTTCGTTGCGGAAAAGAGCATATTCATAAGATCCAAGTAAATTTAACTGAGTAGAAAGTTGTGTTACACCAAAGTTTTGTGTAATACTTACCTGAGGTCTTCCGCTTCGTCCTCTTTTGGTTGTTACTATTATAACCCCGTTTGCACCTTTTACTCCATAAACCGCCGTTGCAGAGGCATCTTTTAATACGCTTATGTTGTCTACCTCATTGGGATCTATACCATTTAATACTTCAAAAGTATTTTGGATACCATCAATAACTACTAATGGTTCTTGTCCATTAGCATTAATCGTAGACAAACCTCTTATTCTAATGGTTGAGGCATTAATGCCTGGTTCTCCACTTGCTTGCAGCGCATTAATACCAGGCACTTGTCCTACTAGCATGTTAGAAACGTTTGCTACAGGAGTGCGAGTCAATGCTTCATCGGAGATAGTGCTTATAGCACCGGTGACTGTTTCTTTTCGTTGTGTTCCATATCCAACCACTACAACGCTATCTATTGTGCCGGGCGGAACAAGCATCACCTCAATATAAGTATTACCGGAAGAAACAGACACTTCTTGTGTCAAAAATCCTACATAAGAAATTTGTAGAGTAGAGCTATTAGGCACACTCAAAGTGAAATTTCCGGCAGAATCTGCTAAGGTACCATTAGTAGTTCCTAACTCAATAACCGATGCCTGAGGTAATGGATTGAGTAATTCATCTGACACCTTTCCTCTTATCAAAATTCGCTCTTGAGCGATAATTGCTGAAGCAAATGTTATCAAAAATGAAAGACATAATATTGTTTTCTTCATTTTTTTACTTTTAACATAATTTAGATAAAAAATAAAAACTCTTTTTGTTAATATATATGCAAATATATAATCGACTTTGCTGTTTTAAATTGCTCTTTTGTTCATTTGTTTTGCTTAATTAAACATTTATTTGTATTTTTTATCTTTTTATTACTTTTTTTATAGAAATTAGCTGTCTCTATTAGTAAACATGAAACACTTTTTTTTAATTATTGGTTTATTAATCTTTAATGTAGCTTTTTGCCAACAGGAATTAAGATTCAAACATCTTAACAGAGAGGACGGTTTGGCTAATAGCACTGTGGAAGCACTATATCAGGACACAAAGGGCTTTATTTGGATTGGAACACCTCAAGGACTTAACAGATTCGACGGCTATACCTTTGATTTTTTTCAGGAAGGATCTAAAAATAGAAGTATTTGCAATAACTATATACTAAATATTACGGAAGATTCTAAAAAACGTTTGTGGATTGCTACTACTTACGGAGTGGCTTTGTATGATGAGGTCTATGATATATTTATAACCAAAAATCAACCCAAAGGATATTCTAATTATGTGTTTTTTGTATTTGAAAACAATGAAGGTAAAATAATAGCCGGTACAGAAAACGGTATAAACATATATGATGAAAAAAGTAAATCCTTCCAGCGATTAGAAAACAATCTATCAAAGCAAAAAGTAAAATGTATAGTACAAGACAATTTTGGAAAAATATGGATAGGAACAGAAAATGACGGATTGTATATATACAATACCAATTTTAAGCAAGTTTTTAAACTGAACAACGCAAACGGAGCCTTAAGAAGTAATAACATCAATTGTCTCTCCAAAGACAAAAACGGAAGAATATGGGTGGGCTATTTTGATAAAGGAATTGATGTTTTTACGAATGAGCATACCAAAAAATATAGTTTTATTGCAGATGAACACAGCAAAACTAGCTTATCTAGCAATGTTATAAAATGCATTACTCTTGATTCTAAAAATAATATATGGATAGGAACAGAAAATGGAGGATTAAATATTTGGAATGAACAAAATAATATTTTTACAAGAATTGAAAACACTATTGAAAATCCTGATGGTTTATCACAAAAAACAGTTTCTTCCATTATTGAAGACTCTCAAAATAACATTTGGATTGGGACTCATCGCGGAGGACTCAATATTTATTCTCCGTTTTTCAACAGCTTTATTTATTTTACTCAAGGAGAATACAAAAAATCACTCAGCTTTAAAGATGTAAAATCCTTTGCGGAAGGAAATGACGGAAAACTTTATATAGGAACAGACGGCGGAGGAATGAATGTATGGAACCGATTGACCAATACAATTAAATATTATAAACATGATGTAAATAATGCACAAAGCATCTCTTCTAATGCGGTACTTTGTACATATAAAGACAGTTACGGATACATTTGGACAGGAACCTGGGAAGGTGGTTTGTGTAAATTTAATCCTATTACTGAAAATTTCACTACTTTCAAACATGACGAGAACAATGCATATTCCATAAGCTCAGACAAAGTATGGAAAGTTATTGAAGATAAAAACAATAACTTGTGGATAGGCACTACCAATGGCGGCGTTTGTGTATATGAAAAAGATTATGACAGATTTATAAAAGTCAATAAGTCTAGAAAAGATAAGTCAATTTTATCGGGCAATGATGTATCGGACCTTTGTTTTGATAAAAACGGAACGCTCTGGATTGCCACACAGAACGGACTTAATAGATATAGCATAGAAAACGATCACTTTACGTTATACTTTTCCAGCCCAGAGGACAAAATTTCCTCACAAAACATTAATACTTTGCATTGTGATGCAAGCGGTGGTTTTTGGGTAGTAACAAACAAAGGGCTTTATAAATACGATTATGAAAAAGAAAATTTCACTTATTTTCATTTTAGAAATGCCCCTTTGTATAACATCAAAAGTATTATTGATGATAATGAAGGCAATCTCTGGTGCGGCACTCAAAACGGTTTACTGAAAATCAATATAAAAAGTGGTGATGTAAAAAGATATACCGTTTCCGATGGGTTGCAAGGCTTAGATTTTTCTAGAAGCACATGCTTAAAGCTAAGCTCAGGAGAACTTGTGTTTGGCGGATACAATGGTTTTAATCTATTTAAACCCTCTAACATCTCTGTTAATACTACTCCACCCAAAATTTATATAAGGCAAATAAACGTATTAAATAAACCCGTATATCCATCCTCTGAGAAGAAAACAATTTTACGGCAACAAATTTTTTCTAACGGAAGCATTAGATTAACACATGACCAGTCAGCTTTGTTTTCGGTAGAATTTGCTGCTATAAATTATATTTCTACTTCTAAAAACCAATACTCTTATAAGTTAGAAGGCTACGATAAAAACTGGAATTATTTGGGAAGTGAAAGAAAAGTAACCTTTACCAATTTGGACCCCGGAGACTATACGCTACACATTCGAGCTTCTAATAATGACGGTATCTGGAACATGCAGGGAAGCAAAGTACATATAAAATTACTTCCTCCGTTTTGGAAAACATGGTGGTTCAGAGCTGTTATATTAATAGCAATAATCGCCTTGTTGTATTTTTATTTCTCTCTTTATAAAAATCTCATCAATAGAAGGCTCCAAGAAAAGAAAAAGGAAGAAATGTACGATATGCAACTCAACTTTTTCACTCATGTCTCCCATGAACTTAGAACACCTCTTTCTATTATTTTGGGCGCTACCGAAAAAATGGAAGGCACCAATACAAACCATTCTTTCAATAACTATTATCAACTATTACATAAAAATGTAAACAGAATGGTATCGCTCATTAAAGAAATAATGGATTTTAGAAAATTAGAATCCGGAATCGTAAAATTAAAAGTAGAAAAAGGAAACTTTAATGAGACCGTCATTCAATTATCGCAAGACTTTATACCGATCGCCGAAAATAAAAAAATAGACTACGCAATCAATATATCTAAAAATGAAAATAAAAATGTATGGTTCGATAAACAAATAATTGAAACGATCGTATTAAATATACTCAATAATGCTTTTAAATATACCGACGAAAAAGGCAAAGTGTCTAT
The DNA here is from genome assembly GCA_023386235.1 of Bacteroidota bacterium. Taxonomy (GTDB): domain Bacteria; phylum Bacteroidota; class Bacteroidia; order Chitinophagales; family Chitinophagaceae; genus Haoranjiania. Next base: position 196,628 of record JAEWKC010000034.1, read on the forward strand.
TGAAATTTTAGATAATATTGAAAATTTCGTTTCTGAATATACAGAAAAAGTTTCCTATCAAAGCAATGTACCCATTACTGAATATTTATATATTATAGTACGAGATACAGGTATCGGAATATCTACGCAATCTCTGAAACATATTTTTGACAGATTCTATAAAGTTTCAGATAAACACTTAGGTTCCGGCGTAGGACTGGCGCTGGTAAAAGGTCTCACTCTTTTACATAAAGGAAAAATTTGTGTTTATAGTGAAAGAAATACTGGAACAGATATTATTGTGGGCATACCTTATACATCAAACAATTATACAAACGAAGAAAAAAACAATGAAAAAACCGTAGTTCTTGAACATGTAAAGGATCAACTAATAGTAGACATTCCTGAAGAAAAAATTTCTTTAGAAAATGAATCGACAGAAAAAGAAAATACCATACTTATTGTTGAAGATAATGAAGACCTTAGAAATTTTCTTCATTCTACTTTGCAACAAGAATACAATGTTTATAGTGCCAAAGATGGAGTTGAAGGGTTTGAAAAATCGCTTGAACTCCTTCCCTCTCTCATTATCACAGATGTAATGATGCCTAAGATGGATGGAAATGAAATGGCAAGAAGAATAAGAGCTAATGAAATGAGTAGTCACATTCCCATCATTATGCTAACAGCAAAAGAAGGCAGTGAAGCAGAAGCTATAGGCGTTGAAAGTGGCGCAGATTACTACTTCACTAAACCTATTAGTTTAACATTGTTATCTACCACCATAAAAAATATTTTTACACATAACAAAAAATTAAAAGAACATTATTTAAAAGATTATAAACAGGAAATAAGAGATAGTATAAGATCGTCAAAGCACCGGGAGATAATGGATACATTTTTGTTGATCATTGAAAGTGAGGTTGATAATCCTGATTTAAATGTAGAGTATTTATGCAAACAAATGGGAATGAGTAAAACAAAGCTGTTTAATGTAATAAAGCAGATCACGGGAAGCTCTATTAATGAAATGATAAGAAAAGTACGCTTAAAAAAAGCCGTTTACATAATGACTAATGAAGAAGTAACTATAAATGAAGTAATGAGTAGAGTAGGAATATTATCAGCTTCGTATTTTTCTAAAGCATTTAAAAAAGAATATGGAAAAACACCTTCGGAATATTATCATTCAATTAAAAATATAAATTAAAGTCATGAAGCTTATTTCCCATTATTTTTTATAAAAAATTAATTTTATAATTTTTAAATACTTAAGAAAACTTATCTTTAAGAATAATAAAAGCGTAAATAAATGAAAAGAAAAATAGGATCCAGCGATGTGGCAATTTCTCCCATAACCTTTGGCGCATGGGCCATTGGCGGGTGGATGTGGGGAGGAGCAGAAGAACAGGAATCAATAGGCGCAATCAGAGCGTCAATTGATGCAGGTATCACTTCCATAGATACCGCACCCATGTATGGTTTCGGGCTGAGTGAAGAAATTATAGGAAAAGCTATAAAAGACTACGACAGAAGCAAAATAGAAATCCTTACCAAATTTGGAATGCGCTGGGATACAGATAAGGGTACCCTGAAAATGAAAGATGTAGACAGAGAAGGTAAAGAAGTAGAAATAAAATTATATAGCGGCTACGACAGTATCATTAATGAAGTGGAGAAGAGCTTACAGCGCTTACAAACAGATTATATTGATTTGATACAAATGCATTGGCCGGATGCTACTACCCCTATCGAAGAATCTATGCGGGCGATGGAGAAGCTCTTGCAAGAAGGAAAAGTACGCGCCATAGGTGTTTGCAATTATTCCGGCGAGCAAATGGAAGAAGCGGAACGCACAGTGCGCCTGCATTCTAACCAGATTCCTTATAGTATGCTAAAGCAGGATGTTGAAAGAGATGTTATTCCGTATGCAGTTGTAAATAATGTGGGCGTTATTGCATACAGCCCGCTTGAGCGCGGATTGCTCACTGGCAAATACAATATGGATTCTGTTTTTGCCGATACCGACCACAGGAGCGGTTATTTTAAGCAATATAATATGGATAAAGTAAATACTCTCCTGCGCAGACTTTCTGAATTTGCTGAAAAATACAGCTGCACTACAGCTCAGCTTGTGCTGGCCTGGACCATACACCAGCCGGGCATTACAGCCGCTTTGGCCGGAGCAAGAAATGCACGGCAGGCTATGGAAAACGCGAAAGCACTACAAGTAAATATCAATGATGCAGATTTGCAGCAAATAAATTACTGGCTGAATAATGAAGACTTTAAAGCTATGTAGTTGTTTAAAAAACTACATAGCCAAATTTAACACCCAGGGTTGGCACAATTTTTTGCTGATTCCATCTTGTGTCATTTAAATAACCCAAACCTATATGCGTATTAAATATAAAGTTTCTGCCCAATGGTCTTTGCAAGCCCCAGTGTACTTCTCCTAAAAAAGCCGGACTCAGTTCCAGTAAATTTTTCTGTCCAAAACTGTATTTTAGTTGTGTGCCAACATAGTTTGCCGAGTTATTCGTAATATTTCTTCCTTGTATGGCACGCTTATCAATATTATAATTCCATCGCGCTCCCGCTTTTAAAAATAATGCCGGCCTGTTTAAGATAAAATTATAATGCACAACATCACCATCAATATAATATCCGCCGCCTGCACCTGCCGCGAGTTCCATGGTCCACTTTCTGCCGACTACAGCTTCGTATCCAAAGTTGATACCATGAAGGCCAAGTTCTATTTTTCCCAGATTGCGCAGGTTGGAATTTGACATAAGCACTTCTTCATGTTCTTGCGCTGATAGTGCATTGCAGATAAGTGTTATTGCAATAGCAAGATATAGTTTTACTAATTTCATAGATTAAGATTTGTAAAATAAAATTATATAAAAATAACAATTCAAAAAATTAAATTTGCCAATAGCTTTCCGGTATTTATCAGATTTTTTTTTGTATCTCTTATGGCGATTTCAATGGGAGTGCCAGGCGGATTGATATTGATCATTTCATCAAACACAGAAGATAATAACGGCTTGTCCTTTTCGGGTATTTGCCCGGCTATTCCAATTACTTTTTTATTCAATTTTTTAGCGGCGGCAGCAACACCAAACGGAGCTTTCCCCTGTAATGTTTGCCGGTCAAGCGAGCCCTCACCGGTTATTACCGCATCGGCCTTTTCAAGATATTTGTCATACTCGATTAAATCAAGAAAAGTAGTGATTCCATCAACGGCTTTTGCATTACAAAACGCGCATAAGGCAGCAGCAGCGCCGCCTGCAGCGCCGCTATGTGCCAGATTGCTCATATTTATTCCGGTTTTAGCGGCAGTCAATTTATTAAAAACAGAAAGGCCATTTTCTAAAAAAACAATATCTGAATCAGTAGCTCCTTTTTGCGGCCCGAACACAGCCGCCGCTCCTTCTTTTCCAAGTAATTTGTTTTTTACATCGCATAGAATAATAATTTCTGTTTGAGCAATCCTCTCATCTAAGCCGGTGATCTCCATATCAGCAAGTCTTTCCAAGCCTTTTGGTAAATCTTTGATTTCATTTTTTTCATTGTCTAAAAAACGGATGCCTAACGCTTGTAACATTCCCGTGCCTCCGTCTACCGTAGCGCTGCCGCCTATGCATAAAATTATTTTTTTGGCTTCTATATCTAACGCTTTTTTTATCAGCAATCCTGTTCCATAGGTGTTCGCAAGCAAGGGATTGTATTCAGAAGGTTGTAGCAGCCTGATGCCCGAAGCATCAGCCAGCTCTATGATAGCGGTCTTCTCTTCTCGCATAAAACCAAAGTTCGCGATAATCTTTCTGAAAAGAGGATCAACGGTTTCAGCAACTATTTTATCAGCATTTAAATGTTGTATCAGCAGCTTGCCTGTTCCGTCTCCTCCGTCTCCTACGGGGCAGGAAACTATGGTAAATGCTTGTTCCGATAATGCTAATCCGCACTTTACGGCCTCGGCTGCTTCATCAGCAGGAAGGCTATTTTTGAAAGCGTTGGGAGATAAAAGAATGTGCATAAAAAATTATAAAAGAATTAAAGAGAGCAGGTAGACAAATAACATAGCAACAACAGACATCCAGAAAGTAGCTACCGTAAACACTTTCAACATAGGCTTCAGTTTCAGTTTTGAAAAATTGGCTATAACCCAAAAATAAGAATCATTGACATGAGATACCCCCATAGAGCCCGCGCCCATCGCCAAAACAGCTAACACTCTTCCGTTTTCTGTATCTAAATTTAGCACCGGTAAGAAGGGAAGCACAATAGAAGCTGCCGTTAAAACGGCAACAGTAGAAGAGCCTTGCGCCGTTTTTAAGATAAAAGCAATTAAAAAAGGATATAACAATCCAAGTGTACTAAGGAAATTTGTGTTAGAAATTAATTCATGAATTTTTAAAGCATTGATTATTGCGCCAAATGCAGCTCCCGCACCAATAATTATGAGAATGCCTCCGGCTTTTTCTATGGCAGTTGTCATTAATGATTGCAGGCCTGCTTTTTGTTTATTCTTTATGATGAGCAGAGCAAGTATCAAGCCTATTGTTAAAGCGATGGAAGGGTCCCCTATTACAAGAAACTTATTAAGAAAGTTGTTAGAGACAGGCGATGATTCACTTGCAAAAACAGCTCTTAAAGCGATCAATAAAATAGGTAGTACTACCGGAAGGAAAGAAGCAAATATACCTGGTAGTTTTTCATTCAATTCTACATCATCTTTATCTGTTGTCTCATTTTTTGGCTCATTCATTTTTTTACCATAAAAAACAGCCCAAAAATAACCTGCAAGCATGGCGGGAAACGCAACAATTATTCCATATAAAATTACTAGTCCGTATGATGCATTAATGGTGCCTGCTGCAGACGTAGCGCCAGGATGAGGAGGAATCATACAATGTATTGCATAAAGCCCTGTAGCTAATGCGGTGCTCATTATTATTGCTGCGATACCCGTTCTTTTAATCATCGACTTATTAAGTCCGTTCAAAACGATATATCCCGAATCACAAAAAATAGGCACTCCTACTACAAAGCCGGTAACACTTGTTGCCAACACAGAACGCCTGGCCCCTACAAACTTTAAAATAGTTTCAGACATTACAAAAGTAGCGCCGGAGGCTTGCAGTGTCATGCCTAACGCTGTACCAATGACAATAATAAAAGCAAGAGAGCTCATGATTTTTCCAAAACCTTCTTTCATTGTAAGAAGAATCTCTGTAAAAGATAATCCGCCTAATAAACCTGTAATAATACAAGCAATAGATAAAGAAAAGAAAGGATGCATCTTATATCTGGTACTTAAAATAATGATTATAAGTATACCCAATAGTAATGCAAATAGTACTGAACCTAATGACGAAGTAAGCATATTGCAATATACAACTGTTTGCGAAAAGTAAAAGATTGATTATTGGCTTGCAAATACCTGAGTCCAGAATCTTCCTGTTTTTGCCACGCCCATTTCTTTTACATTTTTATTCATGATATTTCTTCTGTGCGAAGTGCTTTTCATCCATGTATTCATCACCTCTTGCGGGGTTAATTGTCCCATAGCTACATTTTCGGAGAAGGTACTCCACTTGTATCCTGTGGCGGAAATTCTTTTGCCTGGGTCGGAGCCGTTTTTGCCTCTGTGACCGAGCACATTATTTGCTGACATATAATTGCTATGCGTTTTTGCAGCCGCCTCTAATTTGGCATTCCATTTTACAGGCGGTACAGGTGGATGGTTTTTGTAGCCTTTGGTTCTGTAGCTGTTTACCAGGTTAAGCATTTCCTTTTCAAAACTGCCAGATCTTACCGAAGTTGGCGTATTGTTTTGTGTAGGCGCGTTTTGTATTGCGCAGGAAGATAAAAATATCATCAGGATTGCAGCGAGTATATTCTTCATGAGTAATAATTTACCGTTTAGACGAATGGGGCAATGGAAGATTAAACATCTACAGAAATTATTTTTTATTGTATGGGAGGAGCGCCGGCTTCTGCAATTCCGTTTGCTTTTAATGTATGCAAAGCATTGATTATTTTTTGTGTATCCACATAAATATGAACATCTTTGGCCTTGCCCCATACTATTTTCGCATTCATGATTCCGTTGTTTACATACGGCTGCACGCCTTCAGCTGCAACTCTATCCTGAAACTCTACAATGGCAACCGTATTCCACGGCATACCCTGTACGATAACATCAGTAATGGTGAACTCTGATGGAATCAATCTTACAAAACGCTGAAACCATTGCTCTACCTTATCTTTGGAAAACCGCTCGCCGCCAAGCGCATGGTCGCCTTCAAACTTTTGATGCACATCTTCGGCATACAAAGCAAGCAAAGGTTTATAGTTGCCTTTGCTAAATTCCGCAAAGCCATCTATGATTTTTTTTCTTAGAATAATTTTGTAGGGATTCCAGTAAAATCTTGGTTTCGATTGTTTAGAGGCAGAAGTGGTAGTATCCATTGTGTTGCTTTTTAAAATTGAAAAAGATCGGAAATCCTTTGTTTCTAAATAAGTTTATTGCATTTTATTCAATATTTTTTCAATGGTATTGATGTTTCTGCTGGTAAACAGCGTTTTCATATTTTTCTTTCCCAGCACTTTTGAAAATTCAGAGCCAAGCGTTTCTCCTTTGGCTATTTGCCAGTAAAAATATCCATTATTGATAACAGCTTTTTCGTTTTGGAAAGGAGTAGCTTTTTTAAATGCTTCCATTAATTTCGTTTCTATGTCTTTTATTCCTATAAATACGTAAGTATGCATTTCCTTTTCTATTGAAAACGGATTGCCTTCAAATATTTGTTTGCAATCTTCGGAAGTTAGTAAAAATAAACTGGCTTCATAATCAAAAGTCTTACTCATGGCGGCTTCCAGCAACTTTTTAAGTTCCGTCATTTTTTTGTCGGACGAAAAAATAATATTGCCCGAAGCAAGTGCCGATACTACATTTTGCATACCGGCATTTTCAAAAACTGTGCACACCTCTTGCATTTTCATGTTGGTGCCGCGCACATTCACTCCTCGTAGAAAAGCGCAATATTGCATGATTCTTATTTGTATTTTTTCATTTTATCTTCAATAAAAATTTCTTTATGCCTGCTTCTTTGCAATTTTACATACACAAGCAGATCTTCCGCACCAGCGTTAAAAGCGGCTTGCTGTGCGGCTTCTACAGTTTTCATTACTTCGTTGTACTCGCCTTCTATCACCGTTTCAAACGGACATACCATGTATTTTAATCCTGATTCGGCTATTGCTTTAATCGCGCTATCTACTATTTGATAGGCTTTTTCTTTTTCCATGCCGGAAGGAATAATTTGCAGCGCTACGTTTACCAGGTTCATAATATTTACATTTATGTTAAAAGATATATTTTTCGAAGTTACGAAAAGCAGAGGTAAATTTTTTTGTTTAACTTTGCCCTGTGAAAAAAATTCTTGTCCTGATAATAGCAATGATTTACGGATTTTCCTCTATGGGAATGTCTGTGTCTCTGCATTATTGTTGCGGCAAGTTGAAAAACATAGAATGGTCTTCAGCTAAAGAAAAGAAATGTGGCATGGATCATAAAATGGGTTCTGAAAAATGTTGCGACAGCAAATATTTAGAACACAAGGGAAACCAGCCGCATGATTTTGCCAAAACCTCTTTTGAGCAGGTTAAGTCAATGGCTTTCTTCCTATATTCTTTCGCTTCGGTGTTCTTTACACCGGCTGCTTCCGAAGCCATACAAACTTTTACGGACACACGTCCGCCAGACATTGCACAAACTCCGCTAAATATCCTTTATAGTACATATAGAATTTGATTCAGGAATAATTTATCGCATTAAAAATTATTCTTAACATCAAAATTTATGTATATGAAACTGATACATCGTACAACATTGTTTGTACTCTTAATAATTGCATTTGCTTATACTGCAGATGCGCAAAATCTTACTACATCCACGTTTTCGGTTAGCGGCGCCTGTGGCATGTGTAAAACCCGGATTGAAAAAGCCGCTAAAATAAAGGGCGTGCAATCCGCGCAATGGGATGTGAATACACATCAGTTAAAAGTTGCTTACGACGCTTCCAAAACAGCAGTGGAAAAAATTCATCAGAGCATCGCCGA